>NZ_JBITLU010000013.1:0-289022 GCF_044465525.1 Nonomuraea sp. NPDC049646
CGCCCCCCCCGCCCCCAGGGGGGTTGACGCGCTGCCAAACAGCCGCGCCCCCCCCCCCCCCCCCCCGGGGGGGCCGGCCCCCCCGCCGCCCCCCCCCGCCCCCCCCGGGGGGCCGGCCGTCGCCGTTCCCGGCCCGTGAGGGGTGTCGCGATGATCGTCGCGCCCGTACGCTCCCTGCATGCCGGACCTCCTCTTACTGCTCTTCCTCCTGGCGTTGCTGGGCGTGCCCGTGCTGCTGGCCTGCGGCGCGACCGTCTTCGCCGCGGAGACCGCCCCGCGCGGGCGGCACGGCCTGATGCGCTCCGGCCATCTGGTCGCCGGCGGGTGCGTGGCGGCGGCCGGGCTCGCGCTGACGGCGCTGACGGCCTGGTGGACGGGCGAGGACGTGCACTACGACGACTTCGGCTCCAGCGTCACCCTGCTGCTGGCCGTGGTGGGCGCCACGACGTTCGCGCTCGGGCTCGGCCCCTTCGTCCCCTGGCTGCTGGGCGTGCTCGGGCGGGGTGGCGCCCGGGTTCCGGCGGCCCTGCGGCTCTCGGCCCGGCACCTGGCCGACCGGCGCGCGCGGACGGCCCCCGCGGTGGCCGCGACCATGATCGCCACGGCCTTCGCCGTCGCGGTGGCGACCGTGGCGGCGGCCGGGACCGCGCAGTCCAGGGCGCAGTACGTCCCGCAGGCGCGGCCGGGGGCGCTCGTCGTGCGGCTCGATTCCGGCAGGCCGGCGCCCGGGATCGCCGCCGTCCGGCAGGAACTGCCCGGAACGGACGTCGCCCGGGGCCTGTCGCCGGTCAATCCCTACAGCCTCACCGTGTGGACGGCCGACACCGTGTCGTCCTCCAGCCCCTACATCGGCGACCAGGCGCTGCTGCGCTACCTCACGGGGGACCCGTCGTTCCCGTACGACAAGGGCAGGGCCGTGGCGGTCACGTCCGAGAAGGGCCGGCACGACACCGCCCGGATCGAGTACCGCGCCCCCGAGGACCCGCCGGGCGATCCGAGGATCTCCAGGACGGTTCCCGCGACCGTCGTCGCCCCGACCGCCGGAGGCGTCGAGGCGGTCTTCCTGCCCGCCGAGCTCGTGCTCGGCATGGGCGTCAAGCTGGAGCTGGAGGCGCTGATCGTCGATCCCTCCCTGCACCGGGTCACGGCGGCCGACCGGGACCGCGTCCAGGAGCGGCTGGGCGAGAGCGCGCAGGCGTACCTGGAGGAGGGCTTCCGGTCCTCGCCCTACTGGCTGTTGTTCGTGGGGGCGGCCGGGCCGGCCGCCGTCGCCGGGGCGCTGGCGGCCACGGTCAGGTCGCGCCGGCCGGACCGCCTCCTGCTCCGGGTCGGCGGCTCTCCGGCCGCGGCGCGCGGTCTCACCGCCTGCCGGGCGGCCCTGGCGGCGGCCTGCGGCGCGGTGCCGGGCGCCGCCGCCGGATGTGCCGCCGGGGTGCTGCTGGCCTGGCCCTTCACGGCCTCCGCGGACTGGGACCCGGCGCCGCGGGTGCCGTTCGAGACGCCGTGGAGCTCGATCGCCCTGTCGGCCGTCGCGGTCCCCGTGCTCGCGGCGGCGGTCGCGCTGCTGGTCAGGCCCGGCCGTCGCCGGTGAGCCTGGCCGTCAGGAGAAGGCGGCCTCGCGGGTCAGGTCGGCGGAGAGTCTCCACAGGCGGGCGGCGGATCCGGGGTCGAGGGCCCAGGGCTTGACGCCGCCGATCAGCATGTCGTCGCCCGTCGCCGGCTCGGCCAGGTCGCAGTCCTGGCAGTAGGCGCCGCCGTACGCGTCCAGCAGGGGGGACGTGGCCGCCCACACCGCGGTCGCCGCGCCCTGTTCGGGGGTCTTGAAGCCGTCGGCCGGGCGTCCGTCGGCGGTGATCCAGCCCTGGGCGAGCTGTTCCTCGTGGGGGATGCGGCGTTGCAGCGGGGTGAGGATGCTGCCCGGGTGCACGGCGAAGGCATGCAGTCCGTCGGCCGCGCCGAGGGCGTCGAGATGGACGGCGAACAGGGCGTTGGCCGTCTTGGACTGCCCGTAGGCCGCCCAGTGGTCGTAGCCGTGGCGGAAGTGCGGGTCGTCCCAGCGGATGTCGGACAGGAAGTGCCCCGAGGAGGAGACCGACACCACCCGGGCCCCGGCGAGCGCCGGGCGCAGCCGGTTGACCAGGGCGAAGTGGCCGAGGTGGTTGACGGCGAGATGCGCCTCCCAGCCGGGGCCGACCGGCCGGTGGGGGTAGGCCATGACGCCCGCGTTGCCGATGACGATGTCGAGGCCGCGGCCGCTCTCCAGGAACCGGTCGCCGAAGGCGCGGACGCTGCCGAGGTCGGCCAGGTCCAGCTCGGCCACCTCCGTGCGGGGGAGGTCGCGCAGCGCGTCCCTCGCCACGCCGGGACGGCGGGCGGGCACGACGACGTGCGCTCCGGCCCGTACCAGCGCGCGGGTGGCCGCCAGGCCGAGGCCCGAGTAGCCGCCGGTGATCAGGACGTTCCTGCCGGACAGGTCGATGCCGGCCAGGACGTCGTCGGCCGTGCTGTGCGCGCCGAAACCCGAGCCGATTCTGCGTTGTGTGGGTGCCATGTCCCCGACCGTAGAATCTAGACTGCAATCTAGGTCAAACTATGGCGAGGTGCCATGAGCGGGGACGCGGACCGCCTGTCCATCGGGGACGTCGCGCAGGCCACCGGCCTCGGCGTCCACGCGCTGCGCTTCTTCGAGCGCGAGGAGCTGTTCCTGCGCCCGATCCCGCGTACGGCCGGCGGCCAGCGGGCCTACGACCGGGCCGACGTGGAGTGGCTGCTGCTGTGCAACCGGCTGCGCGAGTCCGGCATGCCGATCGCCACCCTGCGCAGGTTCGCCCGGCTCGTACGCTCGGGACCGGGCAACGAGCCGGAGCGGCTCGCGCTGCTGGAGGAGCACGAGCGGGCCGTCCGCGAGCGGATCGCCGGCCTGACGGCGAGCCTGGAGATCATCCACGGCAAGGTCGTCGCCTACCGCCGGCACGTCGAGGACGGCACCGCGGCCGGGGTCTGGTCACCGGCCCCGCCGCCTTCGTCCTAGAGCCGGCGAGGGGGCCTAGGATCAAGGACCCATGAGCCGGTTGCCCACGCTGTCCGCCACGGAGATCCGCGCCGAACGCCTGCTGCTGCGCAAGGCACACGACGGCGACCGGGACGGTCTCGTCGAGCTGATGACCGACCCCGAGGTGCGCGAGCACCTGGGCGGCCCGCGGCCGCGGGACGAGGTCGAGCGTTTCCTCGACACGGCCGGAACCGCCGCCGCGACGGCCGCGCCGGGCGCCTACGTCATCGCCGACCTCGTCACCGACCGGCTGCTCGGGACGCTGGCGCTCGACCGCCGCGCGGCCGGTCGTCCCGGGCACGTCACCGGCGACGGCGAGGAGCTGGAGCTGTCCTACGTGCTGCGCCGCCCGGCGTGGGGGAACGGGCTCGCCCACGAGGCGGCGACGGCCGCGCTGCGCGCCGCGGCGGGCGAGCTGCCCGACCAGCCGGTGGTGATCGTCACCCGGACGGCGCACGGACGGTCGCTGAGACTGGCCGCCCGCCTGGGCTTCCGGCCGGTCGCCGCCTTCGAGGAGTTCGGCGCCGAGCAGACGCTCTGCGCCACCCGCCTGGCCTGCTTCAAGGGCTGACCTCACCGCCGGCGGGCCGGCTCCTCCGGGGTGAGCAGGAGGGCCATGATCCGGTCGAGCGCGGCCAGGTCGGCGGGGTCCAGGGCGAGCAGGGAACGCGGCGGGCGGGCCAGGATGCGCTCGGCCTCCTCGGCGGCGGCCGTCCCCGCCGGGGTCAGCGTGACGATCTTGCTGCGGCGGTCGTCGGGGGAGACGCTGCGGGTCACGTGGCCGCGCCGCTCCAGGTCGTCGACCATCAGGGTGGTGTACGGCTTGTCGGTGGACAGCTCGGCGGTCAGCTCCCGCATGGTCATCGGCCCGGCCAGCAGGCGGCGCAGCGCCTTGACCCGGAAGAAGCTCATGCCGAGCGTCTCGGCCACCTCCTTGCGGCGGTCCTCCTGCCGCAGGACGAGGTCGTACATCGCCGCCCAGACGCGGGCCACGGCGTCGTGCCCGGAACTGCCGGAACTGCCGGGACTGCCGGAGGTGTCGGTCATACAGCGTCCGCCGTTCTGTCGGGAGCGTGGGCGAGCCGTTCGGCGGTACGGGTGGCGCTGCGGCGGGCCCAGCCGGTCGTGGTCAGGATACCGAGCAGCAGGATGGCCAGCCCGCACCCGGCGACGATCCACCAGCCGATGTGGCTGGCCCGCGGGAACCCGGCGGCGAACGGGCCGGCCACCGCCGAGGTGACCAGCGAGCCGATGACCGCGACGCCGAGCGACTGGCCGATCTGGCGGCTGGTGGAGGCCACCGCCGCGGCCACGCCGGCCTGGGCGCGCGGCATGCCGGACACGGCGGTGTTGGTGATCGGCGCGTTCAGCATGCCGAACCCCACCCCGAACAGCACGTACGCGGCCATGAGCCGCCAGGTCGGCGTGTCCGCCGCCAGCCCCGTCATGATCAGGCCGCTGGCCGCCATGGTGACCCCGGCCACCACCAGCGGGACGCGCGGCCCGGCGTTCCCGACGATCCGGCCCGACAGCGGCGCGCAGAGCACGGTGAGCCCGGCCATGGGCAGCGTGTAGAGGCCGGCGTGCAGGGCGGACAGGCCCAGCACGTCCTGGAGGTAGAGGGTGTTGACGAACAGGAACCCGGCCAGCGCGGCGAAGCCGCACACCGCGATGACGGTGGCCCCGGTGAACGGCGCGCTGCGGAAGAAGCGCAGGTCGATCAGCGGGTCGGTGCGGCGCAGCTCGTACGGCGCGAGGACGGCCAGCGCCAGCGCCGCGACCGCGAAGCAGCCCAGCGTGCGCGGGGACGCCCAGCCGGCCGACGGCGCCTCGATGAAGCCGTACGTCAGGGTGGCCAGCAGCACGATGACCAGCGCCTGCCCGACCGGGTCCACCCGGCGCGGGCGCGGCGCGCGCGACTCGGGGACGAACAGCGCGCACAGCGCGAACGCGGCCAGGCCCACCGGGATGTTGATCCAGAAGATCGCCTGCCAGCCGACCGAGTCCACCAGCGTGCCGCCGACCAGCGGGCCGAGCGCCATGCTGATGCCCACCACGCCGCCCCACACGCCGATCGCCCGCGCCCGCTCGCGCGGCTCGGTGAAGGTGTTCGTGATGATCGACATGGCGACCGGGTTGAGCATCGACCCGCCGACGGCCTGCAGCGCCCGCGCCGCGATCAGCCAGCCGAGGCCGGGCGCGAGCGAGCACATGAGCGAGCCGAGCGTGAACAGCGCCAGCCCCGTCTGGAACGTGCGCCGGCGGCCGACCCGGTCGCCGGTCGAGCCGGCCAGCATGAGCAGGCTCGCCAGCACCACCGTGTAGGCGTCGATGATCCACTGCAGGCCGGACATGGAGGCGTTCAGGTCGCGGCGGATGGCCGGCAGCGCGATGTTCACGATCGTGTTGTCCAGCCCGACGATGAACAGGCTCATGCAGCAGATGGCCAGCACGAGCAGCCGCCGGCGAGGGCTGAGCGCGGGGGCGGGGGAGAGGGGCGCTCTACTCGTTATAGGCATATAACGATTATATTCGCACAACTAAACACATGTCCGCTCACCCCCCGCGAACGCCGTACGGCCCCCGGCCGCCCGTCCGGGCGTCCAGGGGCCGCAGGGCCTAGTCGAGGAAGGTCGCGGCGGCCACCGTGAGCGCGGTCACCGCGTACACCGACACCTCCTCGGGCAGCAGGAGGACCGCCAGCACGTCCACCACGGCCAGCATTCCGACGACCGCCCACGTGCGCGGCCTGCGCAGGATCTCCGTCAGCCGGCTCATGGCTTGTGGAACTTGAACCAGTTGGTGAACGACCAGGTCGCCCTGGGTTGTGTGGTCATGTTCTTCGCACCTCTCAGCACTTCGGTGCCCATCGGCAGTTTCACCCCCGCCTGGGCCTTGGCCAGTTCCTGGCCCGCCTTCAGATAGCGGCCGGCGCCGCCCAGCGCCGCCCCGGTGAGCCCGGCGAAGGCCAGGCCGGTCACGCTGAACCGGTCGGAGCCCGCGTTCTGCACCGAGTAGCTCGCCATGCCGACCGCGGCCCCCAGCGCCACGCCGCACACCACGGTCACGCCGCACGCGGCCACCGCGACCGCGCCGACGACGCCGACGGCCACCGCCGCCACCGTCCGGCCCCAGCGGTCCCACCAGCCGCGCTTCTTCTTCTGCTTCTCCTTCTGCAGCGCCTCCTGCGCCTGCCTGAGCTTGGCCTGCTCCTCGGCCAGCGCGTCGCTGATGCGCTTGTTCTCGGCCATCAGCTCCGCGATGCGCTGGGCCGCGGCCGGATCGGTGTACCGCAGCATGCACGACTGGCTCGTGCACGCGCCGGGGTTGCTGGTGCCGCCGCTGCTGCGCCCGGTGCCGCCGCCCCTGGAAGGAGCGGGGGACGGCGCCGCGCCGACGGAGGTCAGCTGCACCTGCGCCGGCGCGGGCGGAGGCGGCGGCTGGATGGGCCGGCCGTCGGGACGGATGCCCATGTCCTTGCACTCCTGGCCGTCGCAGACGCGCAGGCCGGTCGGGTCGGACCAGGCGACGGGGTTGTTGCTGGCGTAGGCGTAGCCGTTGATCTGCTGCGGGTCCGTCAGGTCCATGACCGGGTCGGCCGAGACGAACCGGCCGGTGGCCACGTCGTACTCGCGCGCGCCCAGGTGGGTCAGGCCCGTCGAGTCGTCCACGGTGCCGCCGACGAACCCCTTCTGGCTCGGCCAGGACGCCGGCGCGGCGCCCCGGGACCCGCCGTAGGGAGTGGTGGACCTGCGGCCGTAGGCCAGCGTGGTGGCGTTGACCACCAGCTCCTCGGTGTCGTGCCGGTCGCCGAGCAGGTAGTTGACCTTCCCGTCGCCGGTGCGCACCACCGTGGCCCGCGGGCCCTCGTAGTAGCGGGTGCCGCTCACCTTGCCCCCGGCCAGCGTCAGCTCCTGGCCGTCGAGGTAGAGGGTGACCGAGCCGGGGTCGCGGCGGATGATCCGGTTGCCGTCGGCGTCGTGGACGAAGGTGCTCGTCCGGTCCCCGACGGTGGAGGCGCTCAGGTCGCCCTCGGCGTTCCAGGTCAGGGTCTGGTCGCCGAGCGCGGTGACGCGCCGCCTGGTGTTGCCGGTCGCGTCGTACTCGTAGGTGTCGGTACGCGCGCCGGGGCCGGTCGTCTCCACCTTCTGCAGCGTGTGCGGCTGCGGCCGGCCGGCGGCGGGATAGGTGTAGACCCGGGTCACGTCGCCCGCCCCGCCGTGCTGGACCTCCTTGGTCCGGTTGCCGACCACGTCGAAGGCGAACGACTGCCAGTAGGGGGCCGGCCCGCCGACGGTCGAGGCCGACGGGGCCGCCGCGCAGTCGTCCGTGGCGGTCCACGCCTCGGTCAGCCGGCGCCGGTGGTCGTAGGCGTAGCACTGGGTGTCGGTCGCGGACCGGTCGTCCCGGTCGTCCCGGACGCTGGTGACGTCGCCCGCCGGGTTGTAGGTGAACACCGCGTCGTCCATGGTCTGCGGCCCGCTCCTCTCCCGGTCGTCGACCGACCGGGCCAGGCGGCGGGTGGCGTCCTGGTACTCCAGGGTGCGCACGACCCGGGCGCCCACGTCGCCGAGCACGGTCTGCAGGACCTCGCCGTAGGGCGAGTACTGCGTGCCGCCGACGTACACGCGCGAGCCGTTGTCGAGGGAGGCGAGCGCGCCCAGACGGGTGTAGCCGGGCCGGACGGTCTCGGCGGGCAGCCCGCCGGCCGCCTGGTAGGAGGTCGAGGCGAGCAGCCCGCTGACCGGCCGGTACGTCGTGCCGACGGTGTACGTCCCGGCCAGCAGCCCCTCCGACGGCGGGATCGTCACCGTCGTGCCGGTCTGGCGGCCCGCGGCGTCGTAGCCCCTGACCGCGGTGACGTACGCGCCGCCCTCGTCGTACCGGGTGGCGGAGGCCGGCAGGCCCTTGCCGCCGGGCAGCGTGTCGTAGGCCCACTCGGCGAGCCTGTCGGCCCCCTGCGCGACCGACGTCTTGCGGCCGAGCTCGTCGTAGGCGTACGTGAGCGTGACGCCGCGGGCGTCGGTGGTGCCGGTGCGGCGGCCGGCCGCGTCGTAGGTCCAGCGGGTCAGGCCGACGTCCGGGTCGGACAGCGACGTCCGGCGCCCGCGCAGGTCGTAGGTGTAGGTCCAGGTGTTGCCTGCCGGGTCGACCACCTTGGTCACCCGTCCCGCCTGGTCGTAGGCGTAGGTCGTGACGTCGGCCCGGGAGTCGGCGAAGTCCGCCACGCGGCCCGGGTACTGCCGCAGCTCGGTCGTCCGGCCCCGGACGTCGGTCACCGTCAGCGTCGCGGCGGCGCCCTCCGGCGGGACGGTCGCGGTGTAGTTGCCGCCGTAGGAGGTGGTCCCGCGCCACTTCTCGACGTTCAGCGACTTGAAGATCTCGGCCGTCTGGCGGCTCTGGCCGTCGTACTCGGTGACGGTCTGCGCGGGAACCACGTTGTCCGGGGCGCCGAACAGCGACGTGTCCGGCGCGGAGGCGTTCCAGTAGGTGGCGTTGGTCTTCCAGGGCCGGCCGTGGGAGTCCAGGAACGTGTCGGTGATCAGGCGGCCGCCGCCGTGGGCGTCCTGCTGGGTCTGCCGCTCGCGCAGCAGGCCGTCGTACAGGGTGGTCGTCGCCTTGTAGGAGCCGTCGTCGAGCAGCTCCTTCTTCGTCACCGCCGTCGGCGCGGCGCCGGAGATGGCGTAGCCGTAGACGATGTCGGCGGCGGCGCCGCGGTCGTGGCCCGGCAGCCACACCTTGACCAGCCGGCCCAGCGCGTCGTGGTCGGTGAAGGTGGTGCGGCCGTTGGCGTCGGCCGACGAGAGCGTCAGCCCGCGCACGCCGTCCAGGGTCGTGGTGGTGCTGAAGCCCTTGGGGTCGGTGACGGTCGTCGCCGTCGGCAGGCCGGTGGCCGGGCTGTAGGCGGTGGTGGTCAGGCGGCCCAGCTCGTCGGTCGTGCCGGTGGTCCGGCCGTAGGCGTCGTAGGTCGCCGTGGTGGCCACGTGCACGGGGGTGGCGCCGTCGAGATGGTCGAGCGTCTCGGTCCTGGTGGCGTGCGCCTGGCCCGGCTTCGGCGCGGCCCCGAGCGCCTGGCCGTCGTAGAAGGTGCGGGTCTCGGAGAGCACCGCGCCGGGCGCGGCGCAGGTGCCGCCCGTGGTCCTGACCACCGACGGGTACGACACCAGCCAGGCGGCGGTGTCCCGGGCGGTGTAGGCGGTGGTGACGCACTCCTCGTCGCCGGTGACCGCCGTGTCGCCCTGGTCCGCCGACGACAGCACCTGGCCCAGGTCGTCATGGGTGTAGTCGGCGCGGGTGCGCCGCCAGGCGGTGCCCGTCGCCGTGCTGATCAACGTGCGGCTGCGCTTCACGGACGTCCCGGTCCGCCGGGCGGTGAGCGCCGCCCGGCCCTTCACCGCCCTGGTCGCGGTGACCGGCGACGTCCACGGCTCGGAGACGGCCGCCGAGGCGAGCGCGCCGCCCTCACCGGTGTAGGTGAGGGTCTCCAGCGTGGTCCCGGCCAGCGCCGGGTCGTCGCTCACCTGGTTGCCCTCGGAGTCGGTCACCGTCCCGCCCAGGCCGCGCAGGTAGACGGTGTCGCTCTGGCTGCGCGCGGTCGCGCCGACCCGCGTGCGGACGGTCCGGTAGCCGCGGAACTGGTTGTACGTGCGGTGCCTGTCCAGGGTGAACTCGCTCTCGTCCCGCACCCAGGCCGCGCCGTCCAGGTAGTCGTAGGACGTGACGACGGACTCCGAGCCGGAGCCGGCGACCTTGTCGTCCTCGACCACCTGGGTCACCACGTACTTGTGGAACCAGTCCTGGACCGGCTCGGCGTAGCCCTCGGGCGTCCACCACGACGGGTAGCAGCGCCGGGTGTTGGCCGCCGGGTCCGGCGTGGCGCCGGCCGCGCAGTCCTTGGCCGAGTAGGCGACCAGGGTGTCGGCGCCGGTGTCGGTGCCGATCCGGGTGATGCGGTACTTGTACAGCGGCGGGCGTCCCTCGTCGGAGTCCACCCGGTTCTCCATGAGCGTCCCGGCGAACGTGGTCGCGGGCAGGGTGATCGGGTCCCCGGCGCCCGACCCGGTCCGGACGATCTTCGCCAGCCACAACCCCGCCGCGGTGTTGTCGCCCGTGCCGGGGAAGTCCTGCGTCAGCGCCCAGGAGTCGACGACCCTGCCGCCCGCCTGCGTGCTGATGGACGTCAGCCGCTTGCGGGTCCAGAACGTCGGCCCGGCCGTCGCGCACTTGGCGCCGCGCGCGCAGTTCTGGTCGACCGGCGTGTCCGGCCAGTTGGCGGCGTGCGCCGCGTCGAAGACGTCGCAGCCGGACAGGCAGCGCTCGGCCACGCCGAAGCTCACCTTCGCCGCGGGCGTCGCGTAGACGTCGGAGGCGCGCAGGCCGTACTCGATGCGGGAGAGGTGGCCGGCGCGGACGTAGTCGGCGTTCGCGGTGGGGGAGCCGGCCTTGGCGTAGGAGTTGGCCTGCCGGTCGTAGTAGTAGGCCATGGCGTTGCCGTGCGGGTCCACGACGTAGTCGAGCTGCCAGCGCCAGCCCTGCGCGCAGGAGGAGTCGGCGAAGGCGGCCGCGTGGCAGGGCTCGCCGGCGTGGTTGCCGAAGACCGGCACGGTGTAGGCCGACCCGGTCTCCGGCTTCCCGGCGGTCCAGCCGGGCAGCCGGTTCCTGCCGAACCAGTACTGCGTGCCGTCGGGCCTGGTGATCCGCCAGTACTCGTTGTCGTCGTCGCCGTTGGCGGTGTCGGCGGCGGTGCCGTTGAGGTGCTCGACTTTGGAGCCGTCGTCGCGGGCCGGCCGCCAGACGCCCGAGGCGTCGTCGCGGACGAGCGCGGTGGTGGTGCCGTTCAGCGACAGGGTGGCGTTGGCCGACTTCCAGCACAGGTCGCCCGTCCTGGTGCTGTTGTTCGCGCCGTCGCCCTGGTCGTCGGCGCACCCCTGGTAGCTGCGCTCGATGAAGCCCGGCTCGTACTCCCAGCCCTCGCCCAGCCAGGACGGCTGGTTGTTGGTCGAGGCGACCCGGCCGTCCACCGCGGAGGAGGAGTAGGACAGCTCGACGGGCGGGACGAGCCCGCCGGGCACCTGCGGCACCTCGATGCCGTAGGTGTAGCCGAACCCGCCCGAGCTGCCGCCGTCCGACCACGTGCCGGACGGCGCGAGCGAGGTGGCGGCGTAGCTGCCGCTCGCCCCCTTCGGCGCGGCGACCGCCGCGAGCACCGCCCCGCCGGGCTCGGACAGGTCGGCGGTGAGCGTGCCGGTCCCGGTGTCGTTGACCGCCGCGACCGGCGTCCTGGTACGGCACCGCGGCAGGTCGGGCGTCGTCAGCGCGCACCCGGGCAGCGTCACCAGGGACAGGCGCGCGGCCCAGTCGCCGCCGAAGGCGCCCCGGACGGCCGCGTACCCCACCTTGACCGACAGCGCGCCCGGCGTGTCCGGCCGGACGGCCAGCAGCAGGCCGTCCACCCCCGCCCTGGCCGCGTCCTCGCGGGAGGACAGCTCGACCTCGGCGCCGGCCGGCCCGTCGGCGGCGGAGGCGGCCACGGTGACCGGCAGGCCGCCCGCCCGGACGCCCTTCCAGCCCGGCGCGCCCGCGCCCGCCCGCGCGGTCTGCCGCCCGGCGGCGCGCAGGTCCACCCGCGCCTTGCCCGCCGCGGGCCAGGCCACGGCGGCCGGGGCCCGCCACGCGCGGGTCTGGGAGTCCGACGGCCGCGCCGGGACGTCCCCGCGCACCTTGCCGCCGGTGACGGAGTGCTCGCGCTGCACCGGACGGATCTTGAATGCCGGCCGGGCGGCCGGCGCCGGCGACGGGTGCAACATCCCCGCCGCCAGCGCGGCCACGACGGCCAGGACTGTCGTTCGCATCATCGTCAGGCCCCGTTTCAGGAGATTCCGGTGATCCAGCCGGTCCAGCCAGGACCGCCGACGTTGACGGCCGGCTCCCGGCCCGCGGGCGAGCCGGCATAGAGGTACAGGCCGTCGGACAGCGCCGCCGTCTGGGCGGCCACCCAGAAGTCGGGGCCCTCCTTGCCAGGGGCCGGCTGGAAGGTCCTGACCCCCTCGACGTCCACGACCTGGCCCTGGAGGTCGCCGGGCGCGGCGATCCACGGGTGGCTGCCGGCCGGCCACGGCTCGTCGCCGTAGGGGCGCGGCGCGCCGAGCACGTACGTGCCGGCGTCGTCGAACGAGCCCGGGTAGAGGGTCACCGCGCCGCTGTCGCGCCGGCGCAGCACCAGGTCGGCGGCGTTGCCAGGGTCGGGGACGCCGTCGCCGTCGGCGTCGGAGAGCACGTCGCCCGGCACGAAGGCGTCGTAGCCGTCCAGCCCGAGCGGCGCCGACCCGGCCGCCCCCGACGGGACGTCGAGGACGCGCGGCGCGGCCAGCTCCCCGTCGGCCGCCAGGGCGAGCATCCCGGCCGCGGTGCCGGTGTAGAGGTCGAGCCGGCCGCCCTCGACCACGATCAGGTCGGCGCCCGGCCGCCCGTCGAGGTTGCCCGGCGCGATGATCCGGGTGGCCGCCGACCAGTCGCCGCCGCCGGGATGCCGCAGCTCCCGCCTGCCCTCGAAGTTCGGCCAGCCGGTGCCCTCGTTGGGGTACAGCGACAGCTTGCCCGAGGCCGAGCGGACGAAGATGTCCTCGTAGCCGTCCTTGCCCATGCCGTCCTCGGGGCCGACGAAGTCGCCGCGGTGGGCCAGCAGCGCGCCGCCGAAGCCCGAGGCGCCCACGTCGGTGCCGCCGTCGGTGGCGCCGTCGCCGCGGCCGGCGTACAGGCGCAGCGTGCCGCTGTTGTCGGTGGCCAGGATGTCGGGCCGGCCGTCGCCGGTCAGGTCGCCGTCGCGGTCGCCGGACACCGTACCGTCGGGCTCGGCCACGAACACCGGCGGCGCGGTGACGATCAGCGTCGTGTTGGTCGCCGCCTGCTCGGGCGACCCGTCGTACGGCGAGACGTTGCCGGCCACGTCGATGGCCGCGACGTGCAGCCGGTTGTTCGGCCAGCGGTGCGGGTAGATCTCGACGGTCGCCGAGCCGTCGGGACCGGCCTTGACCCAGGTGCCGGCCGCACACTTGCCCCCGCCGACCGACAGCGGGCGGTTGAGCCGGTAGCAGAAGCCGTCCAGGTTGGCGTCGCTGGAGGTCAGCCTGACCTTGCGGGTGTAGCGGGCGGGCACCTCGCCCACGTCGATGCGGCGGCCGTCGGCGGAGGTGACGACCGGCTTGGCCGGAGCGGTCTTGTCCACCTTGAACGGGCAGGAGTTGGTGGACCAGTCGCCGTCCACGCCGTCGGAGACGCTGGCGTGCCACCAGTAGTGGCCGCCGTCCTGGAGCTGGTCGGCGGGCACGGTCACGGTCGCGGTCGAGCCGCCGGCCACCGTGCGGGTGTCCGACCGCACGGCCGGGCCGTCGTGGAACCACAGGCCGAAGCCCACGTCAAGGTTGCCGCCGTCGGGGTCGGTGCCGGTCGCGGTCAGCGTGACGTCGGTGTTGCCGACCACCTCCCAGGCGGGGTTCGTGGCGCTGCACGGGATCGGCCGGTCGGAGGAGTTGTTGTTCCACGGCCCCTGGTAGGCGGTCTTGGAGACCAGGCGCGGAGCGCGGTTGTAGGTGACCTGGAGCACCGGGTTGGTGCCGTCCACCTTGAACTTCTTCCACCCGTAGGTGTCGCTCTCGTCGGCGGCGCGCAGCCCGAAGGTGATGTTGCTCTGGCCGTTGTTCGCCGCCTCCTGCACCGCGCCGGCCACCGCCCCGCCGGCGAAGTCCTCGCCGGCCGACCCGCACGAGCCCCAGCCGTGGGCGAAGGACTTGATCTGCAGGGTGCGGATCCAGCCGGGCTGGTTGTTCCAGGTCACCCAGTTGCCGATGCCGCCGGTCCAGCCCAAATCCACCGGACGGGCCGAGCAGCTCCAGGAGGAGACGTTGAAGACGTTGAAGGTGGCCGCGAGGATCCGGGCCCCCTGCAGGCCGTTGATGTTCATCTCGAAGTAGGCGCGGGCGGTCAGGCCGGTGTCGTTCTCGTGGCCGACCCGGGCGACCGGCGGGTTCTCGCTGCCCACCTTGTTGCCGCCGTCGTAGTAGACGGTGTTGGCGACGCCGGAGTTGCTCGCCTTCTTCACCGCGTTGGCCCAGTGGTTCCGGTAGCCGCCGCCGAAGATCGGGTCGATGACCACCGGGTAGACGGTGGCCGGGTCGTCCAGCAGGGCCTGGTCGGGCACGATCCGCAGCGTGCCGCCGCCCGCGCCCGGCTCCACGGTGGCCTTCATGGGCGCGTTGCGGACCGGGCCGTCCTCGTGCGGCTCGGCCGCGGCCAGGCCCTTGGCGGCGGCGGTGTGGGAGGAGTCCCACATGCGCGGCACCGGGGCGGAGAAGACCGGCCTGCCGCCGCCGTCTGCGGCGGTGATCCCGCCCTCGGCGGTCGCGGTCACGTCCAGGCCCTCGCCGCGCACGCCCAGCCTCAACGTGCGCACCCGGGGGTCGGCCGCGGCCGACCGGTCCTTGACGATCAGGTGGTGCACGAAGTTGTCGGGCTCGGCGATCACCTTGAGGTCCACGCCGGGCAGCACGTCGGCGTACGTGGCGGTGTCGCCGTCCAGGACGGGGGCGGGCAGCCGGGACGGCCAGCTCAGCTCCAGCTTCCTGCCGTCCTTGACCAGGGTGGCCAGCGGGCCGGCGCCGCCGCCGGAGAACGTCATCGCGAAGGTGGTGACCCGGGGGGAGATCGTGCCGTCGGGGTTGCGGCGCAGGGTGTCGTCCACCGGACGCCAGGAGCCGCCGATCCTGGCACGCACCGGGCGCAGGTGCTCGCGCCGGGTCAGGGTGCCGTCCGGGTTCGCCAGCAGCTCGCCGGTCTCGGTGCGGGCGGCGTCCACCTCGACCGGTTCGCCGGACGCGCCGGCCTTGGCCAGCGCCGCCGCCTCCGGGGTGGCTGCGGGGGTGTCGTCGGCCAGCGCCGTGGGGACCGGCGTCAGCAGCAGCGCCGTCGTCAGTGTCGTGGCCAGGACGAGCCTCCCGGTCCGGCGCCCGGACGGCGGGGGCCCGCCCGTCCGCGCCACGGCCCTCAGCTTGTCGATCACTTGTGGTTTCCTTTCACCGGGGGCCACGCGCCCTTCGAGGGCACGGCCGTACCGCCGCGGGGAGGTCGTCGGGAGTGGGGTCGTCACACGGCTCGGCCGCGCCGGACGGGTTCGGGTCCGGCGCGGCCGTCGTCAGTTGGCCGCAGGTTCACGGCATGGTCACGCGCATCACGCTAGGACGGCCGATCCTTGATCCACCCTCGCCGCATCCTCGCCGCGTCCTCGCCGTCGGACGGCGGCGATCCGCACGCCGGCGGGGCCGGGAACAAGGGGGAACGCGATGGCCGCAGCCTGGTTCGGCATGCTGGGACCGATGGACGTCAGGGTGGCCGGACGCCCCCTCGCGCTGCACGGCCCACGCCAGGAGAGGACGCTCGCCGCGCTGCTGCTCGACGCCGACCGCGTCGTCACCGTCGACCGGCTCGTGGACGTCGTCTGGGAGGAGCCGCCCGCCTCCGCCCGCCGGCAGATCCAGGACCTGGTCACCCGGCTGCGGCGCACCCTGGCCGACGCCGGCGCCGCCCCCGGCGTGATCACCACCCAGCGCGCGGGCTACCTGCTGCGCCCCGGCGAGCGCGGCCTGGACGCCCGTGCCTTCGAGAGCCTGACCGCGGCGGCGCGGCAGACCGCCCGCACCGATCCGGCGGGGGCCGTGGCCGGGTACCGCGAGGCGCTGTCGTTGTGGCGCGGGCCCTTCCTGGCCGGCGTCCGCGGCCGGGCCTTCGAGGGCGCGGCCCGGATCTGGCAGGAGCGCCGGCTCGCGGCCGTGGAGGAGTGCCTGGCGCTGGAGCTGTCGCTGGGCCGCCACCACGAGGTCACCGCCGAGGCGCTGACGCTGGTGGAGCAGCATCCGGTCCGGGAGTCCCTGGTCGAGCTGCTGATGCGGGCGCTGCACGGCGCGGGCAGGCTGGCCGACGCCCTCGACGCCTACCGGGCGCTGCGGCGGCGGCTGGCCGACGAACTGGGGCTCGACCCCGGGGCAGGGCTGCGACGCCTGCACGACACACTGCTGCGTTCCCAGACCGTCGCGTCGGGGCCCGCGTCTGCGCCTGCGTCCGCGTCCGGGTCTGCGTCCGGGTCTGCGTCCGAGCCCGCGTCCGGGCACGTCGCGGCGATGCTGCCGCCCGGTGTGTATGGGTTCGTCGGCCGCGCCGCCGAGCTCGCCCGCCTGGACGCCCTGCTCGCCGCGGCGGGTGAGCAGCCGGCCGCCGTGGTCGTGGCGGCGGTGACGGGCACCGCGGGCGTGGGCAAGACGGCGCTCGCCGTCCACTGGGCCCACCGCGTCCGCGACCGGTTCCCCGACGGTCAGCTCTACGTGAACCTGCGCGGCTTCGACCAGAGCGGGCGGCCGATGACGCCGGTCGAGGCGATGCGCGTCTTCGGCGACGCGCTGGGCGCTCCGGCCAACCGCGTCCCGGCCAGTCCTGAGGCGTGGACCGGGCTCTACCGCAGCCTGCTGGCCGGACGCAGGATGCTGATCGTGCTGGACAACGCGCGCGACGCCGAGCAGGTACGGCCACTGCTGCCCGGCGCGCCCGGCTGCCTGGTGCTGGTGACCAGCCGCGACCAGCTCTCCGGCCTGGTCGCCGCGGAGGGCGCGCACCCGCTCCGGCTGGACCTGCTGTCCGTGCCCGAGGCGCGGGAGCTGCTGGCCCGGCGGCTGGGCGGCGAACGGGTGGCCGCCGAGCCGGGCGCGGCGGCGGAGATCATCGAGCGGTGCGCGCGGCTGCCGCTGGCACTGGCCGTCATCGCGGCCCGCGCAGCCACCCACCCGGGCTTCCCCCTGGCCGTCATCGCCGACGAGCTACCCCCCGTCCACTGCGACCACGCCCCGCACGCGGGCCATGCGGGCCACGCCGAACACGCCGGCCAGTACGGCGGCCCGGCCGCCGGTCTGTACGCCAACCTGGACGCCTTCGACGCCGACGGCCCCGGCACGCAGCTCCGCCTCGTCTTCTCCTGGTCCCATCAGGGGCTCAGCGGCGGGGCCGGGCGTCTGTTCCGGCTGCTCGGGCTGCATCCGGGGCCCGACCTCAGCCTGCCGGCCGCGGCCGGACTGGCGGGCCTGCCGGCGGCGCGGGCGCGGGCGTTGCTGGGCGAGCTGTGCCGCGCCCATCTCCTCAGCCAGCACGTCCCCGGCCGCTACACCTTCCACGACCTGCTGCGGGCCCACGCCGTGGAGCTCGTCCAGGAGCTCACCCCCGAGGCCGAACGCCGGGCCGCGACGCGCCGGCTCCTCGACCACTACCTGCACACCGCCCGCACCGCGGCAACCCTCCTCAACCCCCACCGCGACCCACTCCCCGCCCCACCCCCCACCCCGCAAACCACCCACGAGAAGCCGCCCTCCGGCGGCGGGACCACCTACCATGAGCCGCCCTCCGGCGGCGGGGCCGTGTTCGAGGAGTCGGCGGGCGGGGCGCTGGCCTGGTTCACCGCCGAGTGCGCCGTGCTCGTCGCCGCGGTCGCGCGGGCGGCCGCCCTGGGCTTCGACGCCCATGCCTGGCAGCTCGCCTGGACCCTGGCCGACTTCCTGGACCGGCGCGGCATGCGCCACGAGCACCTGGCCGTCCAGACCACCGCGCTGGCCGCCGCGCGGCACGCCGGCGACCGGCTCGGGCAGGCGTGCGTCCACGGCAACCTCGGCTGGGCCAACACCGCGATCGACCGCTTCGACGACGCCCGCGCCCACTTCCGGCTCGCCCTCGACCTGTACGGCGAGCTCGGCGACCCGACCGGCCAGGCCCGCGTCCACGGCAACCTGTCCACGATGTACAGCATCCAGGGCCGCCACCAGGACGCCCTGCACCACGTCACCCAGGCCCTCACCCTGTACCGCGCGGCCGGCCACCTGACCGGCCAGGCCCGCGCGCTGAACGCCGTCGGCTGGTTCCACGCCCAGCTCGGCGACCAGGAACAGGCGCTCGCCCACTGCCGCCAGGCGCTCGACCTGCACCGGCGGCTCGGCGACGTCCTCGGCCAGGCCAACTCCTGCGACAGCCTCGGCTACGCCTGCCATCTCCTCGGCCGCCACGAGGAGGCCGTCTCCTGGTACGAGCGCGCCGTCGAGCTGTTCCGCGAGGCCGGCGACCGCTACCACCAGGCCGACACGCTCACCCGCCTCGGCGACACCCTGCACGCGGCCGCCCTCCCGGACGCCGCCGCCGACACCTGGCGCCAGGCACTCACCCTCCTGGAAGCCCTCGCCCACCCCTCCGCCGCCGAAGTCAGAACCCGCCTGACCGGCTGACCCGTAGTTGTTCCCGGCATTGCGCGCCGTCCCCTCGCCACCGGCGGTCGCGTGTCAGCGCCTTCCCTGCCAGGAGTAGAAGTCGCCCTCCAGATGCTCGAAATGGTGATCGACGTGGTCCTCCGACCACTCCACGTCCTCAAGGATCGGAGCCGGATCGCCCTGGGGGCTCCAGGCGTAACCGTAGGGGCTCTGCAGGGCCTCGCCCTGCTGGAAGACGACCACACCGTGCTCGCGGCGGACCTCCTCGAAGTCCATCCCGCCGACGGCGCGGGGGCCGAGCCGGTCCCCCTCCCTCACCGTGCGGGCGAACGCCTCCACCTCGGCCGCCGAGCGGATGAATCGCTGGTCATCGGTGTCGCGGAAGGCCACGATCGCCGCAACCACGATGACCGCAGCCGTGAGGACGCCGAAGAACGCCAAGACTCTCGAACGCGAACCGCTGACCGACACGCGACCTCCTTCTGATCGTCCCGGACAGCAGCTTCCAATGATCGCAAACCGGCAGAACCGAGAGTGTCAGCGAAGATGACCGTACAGAACCGAAGGCCAACCTCTGCCTGAAGTCAGCCGGCTTCGAGAACGAAGAACAAGAAGCACAGGAACCTCGTGCGGGTCGGCTCGAACTCGCGGAGCTCCTCGGCGAACACTTCGCGGGCCTCCGGCACGAACGGCGGTTCGCTGATGACGCTGATGCGGAACCCCGCCGCGGCGAAGGCCTCGGTCATCGCATGCAGCGGCCGGTTCCAGAACCTCATCTGGACGGTCTGCCCGCCCATGACCCATTCTTCGGTCCGGCTGCGGGTCTCGAAGTACTTGGGCCTTTCCCCGGCCATGTGCTGAAAGAGAGCGACGCTGAAAGGATGGTCGACCGAGACGAGGAGCCTGCCACCAGGCCTCAGCACGCGTCGAAGCTCGGCCAGTGTCGGCCCCCAGTCCTCCAGGTAGTGCAGCACCAGCGACGCGACGACGTCGTCGAACGCCTCGTCGGGAAAGGGCAGCGGCTCGGTCAGGTCGGCGACCCGCAGGTCCGCGTCGTCGCCCAGCCGCCGCCGGGCCTGTTCCAGCATCCCGGCGCTCGCGTCGATGCCGGTCACGACGGCGCCCCGATCGCGCAGCTCGGCGAACAGGGGACCCGAGCCGCAACCGGCGTCGAGGATGCGCCTTCCGGCCACGTCCCCGGCAAGCTCCAGCATCGCGGGCCGCTCGTAGTACGCGTTGAGCAGACTGGTTTCGTTCTCGGCCGTGTAACCCTCAGCCATCCTGTCGTAGTCGTTGAGTGGGGAGGGGGTCGCGGTCTCAACGTGATCTTCGGGCATGGTGGACATGCGGGCCATTTTGGCCCAGCAGTCTCTGCGGCGCTCGCGTATCGACATAGACCGTAGCCAGCAGGGGATCGGTCTTTCTTGGCCCGCGTAAGGACCATGCGATGCTCAGATGTCTCAGAGCCGGGCAGACCGGAGCGTCTCGGCGTCAATGGGCCGGCGACCTCAGGAGCATCAGGAAGGTTCGAGGTGATCGGCGAGGCGGCGGAGGGTGACCGCGAACCGACCGCGTAGGCGCGGAAGAAGACGCCGGCGCGAGCGTGGCGGGATGGTGCGTAAGCGTGCGGCATCGGCTCGCTGTTCAGCGAGGTAGGCGCGACCCCACTCCTCATGCATGAAATACACGGAAGGCTCCTCAGGGCTCTTCCGGGAATGCGTGGTAGAAGATGAAGATCGGGCGGGTGTCCGGCGGAGGCTCGCTCGACTCGACGCGCGCCTGGGTCAGTTCCCGCCACGGCTTCAGTACGGCATTGAGCTGCTCGGCGAGCTGTGCGAGCTCATCTTTGGTGAGGCGAAGGTGGCGGCTGCTTCCGAAGGACGCGTGGCGCCAGTCCTCGGGAAGTGTCATATGAGTGCGTTCGAAGTCCCGCAGCCGCTCGAACTGGTCGATCACCCACTGTGAAGTCCACGCCTGAAGCGCGGCTCTGGCCTCCGGGGCTTCGAAGTCCCGCACCAAGGCCCACCCGGTCAAAGCTGCCCGCACCCAGCGTTCCCGGCTGTCCCGGGCGAGCTCCGGGACGTCCTCGATCAACCCATGTGGCTGCATTTGCCGCAGGTGATAGCTCACCTGGCCGGGATCGGCGTCCATCCGTCTGGCGAGCTCGCTCACCGTGACCGGGCCGATCCGGAACAGGAGGCTGAAGAGCTTCATCCGGAACCGGCTGGTCATGACCTTGAGCACGTCCACGTCGTCGATCTGGCGCATGGCCAGGACGGTAGGACCAGCATGGGAAGATGCTCAAGGCACCTACTGGATCTTGAAACCGCGCCTTGGAACTCCTGGCGGTCGTAGATCAAGAGGGCCGGTCGGCACAAAGGCGCCCGCGGTCTCATGAACGATCCATTCCCAGAGCAAGATCAAATCCTCCGGTGGAGGACTGCCCGAACCGCCGATCCACTCTCGCAACTCGTTCTCACGTACGACTTCTCCCTTCCACTTGAGACAGATGGACGACGTGCCAGTCCCGGGTTCCGCCGTTGACGTCCCCCGCCGTGACAGTGCGTTGGTACTGCGCCATCGGGGGTCGGTAGTGCCGGCCGCTCCTTGATGGGCATGGCGTGCAACGGGCCGCCGGACGGGGCCGGGAATTGTCGGTTTCTCCCCTCTCACATGTCAGCTACGAAGGGGGGCGCATGTCGTTCACGGCTGTTCACCCCAGCCTCGGGCGGATCGATGCCACGCTCACCGATCCAAGGCCTGTACGGAGTTGAGATCAGAGGGATCGCCTGCGGTATGGCCGGTGGCGCCGGTAGGCCATCGAACATGGCGCGTGGAGACCTCACCGACGAAGAATGGTCCTTGATCGAGCCCCATTCACCGCTGGGCGAGCGGGGGCCGATCCCGGATCTGCGGCGGCTGTTCAATGCGGTGAAGTGGTGGGTTCGTCCCGGCAGTCGGTGGCGTGACCTGCCGGAGGTTCTGCGGCGAACAGTTCGGCTCGGGTGAAGGTGCCCTTGGTGATCAAAGGTCGTAGTCGGAGCGCCAGTTGACCACGAGCTCGTCCGACCGTGACGCGTACGCCTCCAGGTAGTCGTACCACTTGGAATACCGCGGCGTCGCGGTCGTGACGTCGTACGCCTGATTGAACGCCAACCAGACACGGGTCTGTGTGAGACCGAGCTGGGCGAGGGGCGCATTCGTCGCCGTGCCGTATTTCCAGCTGTTCGGCGCCGCGCTCAACTGCCGGCCCGGCGGGAATGGGAAGGCGCTGTTGTAGGGGGCGACCAAGGGGACCTGCACGGTGTTCGCCACGGGTTCCGACGCCGTGGCGGCGGTGGGGCTCGCGACACTCCCGACGCATAACTCGCGCCCGAGGTCAATGCGACCGTTCCGATCGCCAATCCCATTGCTGCAAACATCGTACGACGGCGTGATAGACGACTCGTGGCACCGCTTTCATAAACGGACAGGATGATCACTTGGGGCGAGAGCATAGCGTCCTACGACGCCTTCCATGACGGCACCCGGCGCTCGTCCAAGCCGCCTCCGTCAGCCCGGATTCCGGCGAAGCTGGGATGGCGACCAGGGCCGGGCCCGAGGGAGGAGAACAGGCGTTCTCCGAGGTCATGAGGTAGGCGCAAACGCGCTCAGCATCACACAGGGCGGGGCATGGTCGTAGCCGGGTCAGGCAGCGATGCCTTGCGTCACCTGTACCGAATCAAGATCGGTTCGCGGCCGCAGAACCGGACGGCGTGCCGGTGGCCGTCGCCGGACAACGGCTGTCCGGACGCAGCGAAGGTGGCGGTGGACCCTGCCCTCGACCTGGGCACTGTCATTTCGATGGGCGTTGAATTACGGATGCTCGCGTCATCGAAGTCGGCAGTACCGGGTCGAAGATCACGTTCCCTTGAGTGATGGCCCAGGGCTGTCGGCTGCCCCTTCAGGGAGTCGGACGCCGTGCGCTTGCAGCCGGGAGAGAATCAGGTCTCGGAGCTCGCGTTCTCGGGCGGCGGCTTCGTGACGTCCGGTGCGATCGGCGGCTGCGGCCCAGCGTTCGAGGACGTCGATGGTGAGCAGCCATTGGGCGATCGTGAGCTTGGGTTTCACGATCTCGTCCGGTGGCGGCCACGAGCCGGAGCCTGGGATGCCGGGTGTCCAGTGGGCGATCTGATCCCAACCGGCCCTGCGGATGCTGCGCGCGAGGTCGGCCCGCTGGCGATTGCCGTTCACCGTCTCGACGCTGGCGTCGTTGTCCATGGACGCGTCGATCAGCCCCCACTGCCGGAGAGGCATCGCGATGATCAGGCCGGCACTCATGTCGGCATGGTGCCGAGATCACGGAAGGTGGTCAAGGTGATCAGTAAGCCGGAATGGCGGCGCCGAGAATGGGGCCGCGAAGGTGCTCTGGGGTGATCAGGACGCCGGTGAGCCGGCCGGCGATCGCCAGGGCGGCTGGTATGGGGTTGTCGATGTGGTCGTCGGCGATCGGATCAATGCCCAGTTCGCGGAGGTGGCGATTCAGCCGGTCGGGATCCGGGCCATGCCGGTCAATGGGAAAGCGCGGTTGATGTCGGCATCGGGCCTGACCGGAAACCTCCTGAAGCCGGGACGTCAGCCCGCGCCGCGCCAGTAGGCGAGGTGCGCGCTCGTGCTCTTGACCACCCGAGGAACGGACTCAGGCTCCGGCCGGATCTGCAGCAGATAACGATCTTCCGCTTCCGACTCCTCGTCCATGTTCACGGCGTGATAGCGCAACCGATACCACCCTGGCCCCGAGGGCAGTTCGGGTAGTTCGTGAACGCCTTCGCCTCCCCACTCGCACAGCGAGAGCCGTCCGGCCTCCGAGTGAAAGCTGATCTCCACAATGTCCTCATATCCGTCGGTGTCGGCTCCCGGGTCTTGGTCGGCCACGGTCACCGAGAAGTCAAGGGTGCCCGTGTGTGTGCTCGTGAGCAGGAGAGCCGCGCCGTCCTCCACGCGAATGATTCCGACGGGGTGGTCGGGATGGTCATCGGCGAAGGTGGCGTAGCCAGGGTTGTCGTCAGTGTCATCAACGAGATATGCCTGCGCGTAGGAAACCCAGAGGCCGAACGAGATGGTGCGAGTAGCGGTCACGGTCGGCAAGAGTATGATCTTGTACTGACATTTCCGACCGATGCGGACGACTCGCCGTCCGCCGGTGCCACCACCAGCGCACGGCCGCCGGGGTCGGACGTCATCATTCTCTGGCCGGACCTCCCGCTGTACGCGCCTACTGGCATCTCCGATGGCCTGCTGCCGGGTCCGCTGACACCTCCTGTGTCGTACTGACATCTGCGAGCGCGCCGGACAACGGCGGTGACGTTCTTGGTGGTGGGTTGACGTATCAAATGAATGCTTTTTTAATTCGGGGGAGGGTGGGATTCACCTCAGATCGACTCCGACCGGTTCATCGACGTCAGGGATGGAGCTGCGAGATGACCGTGGACGACCGCTTCGGCCCCCAGTTGGAAGAGGCGCGCAGGAACCGGCTGCGCGGCACCGTCAGCGTCAGCGAGATCGTCACTGAGCCGGTCTCCGACTGGGCCACCGACTTCTCCCACGTCGACCCCCAGTGGGCCGCGGATCCGTACCCCATCCAGGACGACCTGCGGCGGCGTTGCCCGATCGCGCACACCGAGCGGTTCGGCGGGGTGTGGCTGCCCACCCGGTACGAGGACGTCGCCGCCATCGCCTACGACACCGAGCGCTTCTCCTCCCGGGCCATCGTCGTCAGCAACGTCAAGCCGCCCCGGGAGCTCGCGCCGGTGGGCGGGGTCCCGCCGATCTCGTCCGATCCGCCCTTCCACCACGACGCCCGCAAGTTACTGCTGCCCGCCTTCACCAAGACGGCGGTCGCCAGGCGGGAGGCGAGCACCAGGGCGTTGTGTCACGAGCTGATCGACGGCCTGGAAGGGCGGGAGGTCGTGGACGCGGCCCGCGAGTACGCCCAGTACATCCCGATGCGGGTGATCGCCGACATGCTCGGCTTCCCGCCCGAGGACGCCGGCCGGTTCCAGCGGTTCGTGGAGAACGCCCTGGAAAGCGTGAACGAGCCCACCGAGACACGGATGGAGCACATCGCCGAGCTGTCGTCCTATCTGGTCGAGCAGATCCACGACCACCTGGCCCACCCGCGGGACGACCTCACGACCTACCTGCTCGGCGCCGAGCTCAACGGCGCGAAGCTGGACCCCGTCCACGTCGTCGGGACGATGACGCTGCTGCTCATCGCGGGCATCGACACCACCTGGAGCGCGATCGGGGCGTCCCTGTGGCACCTGGCCAAGACCCCCGCCGACCGCGAACGCCTGGTCGCCGAACCCGCCCTCCTGCCCACCGCCATGGAGGAGTTCCTGCGCGCCTACGCCCCCGTCACCATGGCCCGCCTCGTCAAGAACGACATGCACTGGAACGGCGTCGACATGAAAGCCGACGACTGGGTCCTGCTCTCCTTCCCCGCCGCCAACCGCGACCCCGCCCACTTCGACCACCCCGCCGACATCCGCATCGACCGCGAGGTCAACCGCCACGCCGCCTTCGGACTCGGCATCCACCGCTGCGTCGGCTCCCACCTGGCCCGCATGGAACTACGCACCGCCCTCGACGTCTGGCTCCAGCGCATCCCCGCCTTCACCCTCGCCGACCCGGGCGCCGTCACCTGGGCCGCCAGTCAGGTGCGGGGTCCTCGCACCCTGCCCCTGCGCATCGGCTGACCGCCCCCGACCGCCGGCGTCACCGGCGGGGGAGGTCGATGCCGGACGCTCGCAGCTCCGCCTCGACCAGGGCGTTCAGCCGGGCGATGGACGGTTCCCGGCCCTCGCCGTGCTGGTTGACCAGCGCGTAGCGGGCGGCGGCGTCGGAACGGTTCCAGAACGCGTCGGGCATCGCCCGCAGCTCCGGGCCGGCCAGCAGCTTGGCGGCCAGGGCGGAGGCCAGCTCCTCGATGCGCGGGTCGTCCGGGTGCCAGGTCCTGGCCTCCAGGGCGCGCCTGGTCAGCTCGACGTGCTCGGGGTCGTCCAGTGAGTGTTCGAGCCGGGTCAGGAAGCTGTCGAAGATCGCCGGCATCAGCGCCCTGGTCAGAACCATGGCCTCGCGCTGGGTGGACACGTAGTCAGGGCCGAAGCCGAGGGCGGCCAGCCGGTCCAGGACGGCGCAGGCCCGGTCGGGCAGCAGGACCCGGTCGCCGTGGGCCAGGCGGTGCAGCGTGTCGCGGCGCGCGGTCAGGTCCTCGATGCGCTCGGTCAGCCGGCGGCGGACGTCGTCCAGGGCGGCGGCGAACGGCTCGGGATCGGCGTCGAGCAGGTCGCCGATCTCGGCCAGCGGCACGCCGGCCGCGGCGAGGGTCCGGACCCGGACCAGCCGGACCAGGTCGGCCGACCGGTAACGCCGGTAGCCGGAGCCGTCGCGTTCGGGCTCGGCGACCAAGCCCAGCCGATGGTAGTGCCGCACGGTCTTGACGGTGACGCCGGCGAAGGCCGCCGTCTGGCCGATCGTGAGCCCGTCCGTCATCGGCTCGGCGCGGTTGCGGACGGCGGGCGGACGCGCGCGGCTCGCCGGTCGGCGAGCGGCGCGCCCGGGTACGGGGTGTGGGGCTTCACAGGGCCGAGGGTAGCGCGCACGGCGTGGGCCCGACGCCCGTGGTCGCGGCGGGGTTGACCTTGACCTTGGGGCAGGGTCCAGGCTCGTCGCACGGCCACCTCGAAGAAGCCCGGTGGCCCCGTCCACCACGCCTTTCAGCCGTGCGGACGACGACCACCACGAAAGAGGGACGACCCGCCATGACGATCGAGAACGACAACGGCTTCTCCGGAGCGGGGCTGCGCCGGCTGCGCGAGGTGCTGACCCGGCACGTGGAGTCCAAGCGGATCCCCGGGCTGGTCGCCCTGGTCGGACGGGGTGAGGAGACGCACGTCGAGGCGATCGGGACCATGCGCCACGACGGCGGCGCGCCGATGAGCCGGGACACGATCTTCCGGATGGCGTCCACGTCCAAGCCGGTCACGATGGCGGCGGCGATGGTCCTGCTGGACGAGTGCCGGCTGCGGCTGGACGACCCGGTCGATCCGTGGCTGCCCGAACTGGCCGACCGGCGGGTGCTGCGGCGTCCCGACGGCCCGCTGGAGGACACCGTGCCGGCGCGCCGGCCGATCACCGTACGGGACCTGCTGACCTCCACGTTCGGCCTCGGCGTGGACTTCACGCTGCTGGACTCCCCGATCAGGGCCGCCACCTTCGAGCGGACCGACTACAGCGTGGCCTCCGGGCCGGCGCCGCACCCGGACGAGTGGATGCGCCGCCTCGGCGAGCTGCCGCTGTCGTACCAGCCGGGGGAGCGGTGGCAGTACGACCTCAGCAACGAGGTGGTCGGCGTGCTCGTGGCCAGGGTCACCGGCCGGCCCCTGGAGGCGTTCCTGCGCGAACGCGTCCTGGACCCGCTGGGGATGAAGGACACAGCCTTCCACGTGCCCGCCGCGAAGATCGACCGGCTGCCGCCCCTGTACGGGCCCGACCCGGCGACCGGCGAGTTCCTGGTGTGGGACGCGGCGGAGGGCGGCAGAACCGCCCGGCCGCCGGCGTTCCAGGGCGCAGGCGGCGGCCTGGTCTCCACCGTGGACGACTACCACGCCTACTTCCGGATGCTGCTGAACCACGGCGTGCACGACGGCGAGCGGATCCTGTCCAGGCCCGCGGTCGAGCTGATGACCACCAACCGCCTCACCCCGGCGCAACAGGCCGCCCGGGACGCCATGTACGGGAACATCGTCCACGTGTCCGGCGGCCAGGGGCTCCAGGGCGGCTGGGGCTTCGGGATGGCGGTGCGCACCCGCCGCGGCGACTACGCCTCCGCCGGCCAGTTCGGCTGGGACGGCGGGACCGGCACCACCGCCTACGCCGACCCGGCCAGACGGCTCACCGGGATCCTGCTCACTCAGGTCGGGATGTCCACCCCGGACTCGATGCGGCTCATCAACGACTTCTGGACCACGCTCTACCAGGCCCTCGACGACTGATCGGCGCGGGCGGGGGATCCGGTCGATGGTCACGTCCCGGGTGGGCGGGCTGTTTAATGCTGCCATGGGCCGAATCGCCGGCGTCACCGCCGCCGAGACTCGTGAACGGTTGCTGCGCGCCGCCGCGGAGGCGTTCGCCGAACGCGGGTACGACGGCACCCGCGTCGCCGACATCGCCGCCGCGGCCGGGGTGAGCAACGGCGCGCTGTACGCGCACTTCGGCTCCAAGGCCGAGCTGCTGGTGGCGGCGCTGCGCGCGCACGGGCGGCGGGGGCTGGCCGACCTGTTCGCCGCCGACCCCGACCGGCCCGTCCCCGACCTGCTGCTGGAGATCGGACGCTGGCTGCCGCAGCGGCGCGACGCGCGCGGCTACCTCATCGTCGAGGCCCTCGTCGCCGCCCGCCGGGACGAGGACGTCGCCCGGCCCATGCGCGACTACGTCGGCGAGCGCGCCGGGTCGATGGCCGCGCTGGCCCGCCTCGCCCAGGATCGGGGCGAGCTGGACCCGGCGCTGTCGCCCGCCGCGCTGGCCCACTTCTGCCTGCTGCTGTCCATGGGCAGCGCCCTGGTCACGCCCGACCTGCACGCCGTCGGCGACGAGGAGTGGGCCGCCCTGCTCGCCCGCGTCGTCGGCGCCCTCACGCCCGAACCGTCCTGCTCGTCCGAGCCGTCCTGCTCGTCCGAGCCGTCCTGCTCGTCCGGGGCGTCCCGCTCGGCTGGGGCGTCCGGATCGGGCGGGGCGCTCAGGCCCGAGCCGTCCTGACAGCGCTGCGCCCCGCCGCGGCCTCGATGGCCGCGGTGATCAGGGGCCAGGTGCTCGACAAGGGGTCGATCAGGCTGAAGTGGCCGGCGTCCGACGGCTCGATCAGCACCGCCGACGGCTCGGCCGCCGCCGTGCGGCGGCTCATCGACACCGGCAGCACGCGGTCCTTGACCCCGTGCACCAGCACCAGCGGGCCCCGGTCGTAGGGCAGCAGGCGCGCCGGGTCCACCTCGTCCAGCAGGTCGGCGCGGTCGTGCAGCAGGGCGCGGGCCGCGCCGCCGCCGAGCCCGGCCGTGAACGCCTCGCCCAGGTCGCAGACGGCGGCCAGCCCCACCACGCCGCTGACCGCCGGCTCGCCGTGCCAGCGGGAGCCGGGCGGCAGCCGGTGCCGCAGCGCCGACCAGAGCGCGAGGTGACCGCCCGCCGAATGGCCCACCAGCAGCACCCCGGACGGGCATTCCGCCCGGACGACGTCGAGCGCGGCGGCCACGTCGTCGAACGTGCCCGGGTGGCCGCCGCCGTCCTGGCCCACCCTGCGGTACTCGGGCAGCCAGACCGGATGGCCGAGCGCGGCCAGGGCGACGGCCATCGGACGGGCGTGCCGCCGGTCGTACTCGGCCATCCAGTAGCCGCCGTGCAGCAGGACGAGGGGCGCGCGGCCGGCGCCGTCGTAGACGTCGATCACCTGGTCGGGGTGGCGGTCGCCGTAGCGCAGCACGCGGTCGGGCGGGCGTACCGGGCGGGACAGCAGGTCTTGGTAGGACATGTCGTGATCGTAGGAGCGCGTCCAGGGGCTTGACCTGGGGTTGCGCTGGCAGGAACGTGCCGCGGGGCGGCAGCAAGAAGACGGCCGGCGTACCGCCGCCGGGCGCCTCGCGCCGCGACCATGGGGGAGTGACGTCCGAGGGAAGCGAGGTTCGGCCATGTCCCCAATCCGCCGTGTCGTGGTGATCGGCTGTGGGTTGATCGGCACGTCCGTGGCGTGCGCGCTGCGGCGGGCGGGCGTCCGGGTCGAGCTGGCCGACCACGACCCGTGGGCGCTGGCGCAGGCCGCGCGGATGGGCGCGGGCACCGCGCTGCGGGCCGGGGCCGGGCCGGCCGACGTCGTCGTGATCGCCACGCCGCCCTCGTCGGTGGCCGCCGTCCTGCGCGAGGCGCAGGCCCGCGGGCTGGGACGGGTCTACACGGACGTGGCCAGCGCCAAGACGCGGATCCTCGCCGAGGCCGGGCGCGGCGGTTGCGACCTGTCCTGCTACGTGCCCGGCCATCCGATGGCCGGGCGGGAGGTGTCGGGGCCGGGGGCCGCGCGGGCGGGCCTGTTCGAGGGCAGGACGTGGGCGTTGTGCCCGCACCCGGCGCTGTCGCCGCGCGCGCTGGGCACGGTGGCGGCGCTGGCGACCGCGTGCGGGGCCGAGGTGCGGCTGCTCGCGCCGGACGTCCACGACCGGGCCGCGGCGGCCGTGTCGCACCTGCCGCTCGTCCTGTCGGCCGCGCTCGCCGCCCGGTTCGCGACCGCCGACCAGGATGGCCCCGCCGGACCGGCCCAGGACACGGACGCGCACGCGGGCGGGGACGGGGACGGGGACGCGGGCGGTCTGTCGCTGGCCGCCGGGGCGTTGCGGGACGTGACGCGGGTGGCCGGCAGCCCCGCGGGCATGTGGCGGGACATCCTGGCGCACAACGCGACCCCGGTGGCCGACCTGCTGGACGAGCTGACCCGCGACCTGAGCCGCGTCGCCGCCGCCCTGCGCGCCGCCGACGACGGCCCGGTGGCCGAGGTGCTGGCCAGGGGGAACGAGGGGCACGCGCGCATTGTCCGGGCGCTGTCGCGCACGCGGGAGGCGGAACGGGCCGCGTCCTGACCTGGCGGCGCGGACGGGACGGCCCGCGCGGGCGAACGGCCCCGAGTGCGCACGTCAGGACAAGCGCCCGCCGCCCCCGCGGCTTATGGTCCCCCCAAGGGAGCCTCACGGGAGGACGCGCGACGTGGACCCGGCGGACGTCGACAGGCACGTCACCGACATCTGGAACGCCGTGCTCGGCGCCGGCCCGGACGAGGCCGGCGCCACCTTCGGCGAGCTCGGCGGCACGGCGCTGGCCGCGCTGCGGATGGCCGCCAGGATCGAGGACCGGCTCGGAGTGGCCGTCGAACCGGCCGTCCTGCTGTGCGACGGGACGCTCGACGCGCTGCTCGGCCAGGTCAGGGCCAGGGCATCCTCGGAGATGTAGCCGCCGCGGCGCCGTTGCGACAATCACCAGCAGACCTTGAGAAGGGACGGCCCATGACCGGCGGACGCAGCCTCGCCGAGCTTCGCGAGAAGGTCGGCGACATCTGGAACGAGGTGCTCGACGTGCCCGAGGGACTGGAGGCGGCGACGTTCTCCGACCTGGAAGGGGAGTTCGCGGCCGCGGCGCGGCTGGTCGGGCGGATCAAGGAGGAGCTGGGCATCGCCATCGACGTCGGGGACGTCTTCGACGCGGACCCGAACCTGGAGGCGCTGGTCGAACGCGTCGCCCTGGACGCGCACGTGCCGATGGCGGTGTAGGCCCCGCGATCACACCCGGGTTCCCGAGGGGACCCGGGTTTCCCGTGCCTCGACGAGCCGCGAGCGGTTCAGGCGGCTCGGGCGGCTCGGGGCTCGGGGCGGCTTCAGGTGGTTCAGGCGGCTCGGGGCGACTTCAGGCGGGCGCTTCAGGCGGGCAGGGGGCCGAGGTGGCCGGCGTCGGCGGGCAGGGCGGCGTCCTCCAGGGCCCGCGCGCAGCCGCACGTACGGGTGCGCGGCAGCCGGGACACGGCCGCCAGCACCAGCGCCCGCAACCGGTCCAGCCCCTCGTGGAAGATCCTGAACAGCTCGTCGCGCCGCGCGCCGGAGCCCACGCCGAGCCCGGCGTCCAGGTCCGTCACCAGCGCGACCGGCACGTAGCACAGGGCCAGCTCGCGGGCGAGCGCCGCCTCCGGGCAGGCCGTCATGTCGAGCAGCGACCACCCCTGCGCGGCGTACCACTGCGCCTCGGCCCGGCTGGACAGGCGCGGGCCCTCGACCGCCACGGTCGTCCCGCCGTCCACGCAGTCCTGGCCGGTCGCCGCCGCGGCGTCGAGCACCGTCTCGCGGCCCACCGGGCAGTACGGGTCGGCGAACGGCACGTGCACCGCCGCGTCGTCGAAGTACGTCCGGACGCGTCCGCAGGTCCGGTCCACGAGCTGGTCGGGCACCACCATCACGCCCGGCCCCAGCTCGGGCCGGAGCGAGCCGACCGCGCACGGCGCGAGGATCTGGCGCACGCCGACCGAGTGCAGCGCCCACAGGTTGGCCCGGTAGTTGATCCGGTGCGGCGGCCGGCGGTGGTCGGGCCCGTGCCGGGGCAGGAAGGCGACCGTGCGGCCGCGCACCCGGGCCAGCGAGATCGGCGCCGACGGCTCGCCGTACGGGGTGGTGAGCGCGACCTCCCGGGCCCCGTCGGCGACCGAGGAGAACCCGCTCCCGCCGATGATCCCGATCTCCGCGCCGATTCCGTTCATGATCAGCCTTTCGTCGCCGGTGCGGCCGGGACCCGGCGTAGGTGATCCGCCCGGCGGGAAGAGCCGTCCGGGCATCAGGAGCATCGTGGCCTCCCGGCGCGTCCGGGGCATCTCCTGGATTGCCCGACCGGCCCCGACGCCGCACAGGGAAAGAAATCGCCGCGCCCGGCCGTGGTTATTGTCGAAGGCGAACCTTCGTCGCGCAGGTCATCGAACAAGAATGCTCGACGCGAAATCTTGGATGATCTGTGTCCGGGAAATTCGAGTAGTTTTCCCGCCGCCAAGATGTGGAGCCGTTCCATGCCCAAAGTGATTCGGGTGCCGAGGCCGAAGAAACCGCGTACCCCCGTGACCGCACTCGACCTGCGCACCCCCGCCGGGCGCCGGCTGCCCTACTAGGAGGCATCGGTGTCACGTCGTTTGTTCACCTCAGAATCGGTCACCGAAGGCCACCCCGACAAGATCGCCGACCGGATCAGCGACGGCATCCTGGACGCCCTGCTGGCCAAGGACCCCGGCAGCCGGGTCGCGGTCGAGACGCTGATCACCACGGGCATGGTGCACGTCGCGGGCGAGGTCACCACGCAGACGTACGTGGACATCCCCGGCCTGGTCAGGGAGACGATCCTGCAGATCGGCTACGACGCCTCCCAGAAGGGCTTCGACGGCGCCTCCTGCGGCGTGTCGGTGTCGATCGGCACCCAGTCGCCCGACATCGCCCGCGGCGTGGACGACGCCTACGAGCACCGCGGCGAGGCCGCCGCCGACGAGCTGGACCGGCAGGGCGCCGGCGACCAGGGCCTGATGTTCGGCTACGCGTGCGAGGAGACGCCCGAGCTGATGCCGCTGCCGATCATGCTGGCCCACCGGCTGGCCCGGCGGCTGGCCGAGGTCCGCAGGTCCGGGACGGTGCCGTACCTGAGGCCGGACGGCAAGACGCAGGTCACCGTCGAGTACGAGGGCGACCGGCCGGTCCGCCTGGACACCGTCGTGCTGTCCACCCAGCACGCCGCGCACGTCGACCTGGCCGACATGCTGACCCCCGACGTCACGCGCGAGGTCGTCGAGCCGGTGCTGGCCGAGGCGGGGATCGACACCGCCGGCCACCGGCTGCTGGTCAACCCGACGGGCCGGTTCGAGGTCGGCGGCCCGATGGGCGACGCGGGCCTGACCGGACGCAAGATCATCATCGACACGTACGGCGGCATGGCCCGGCACGGCGGCGGCGCGTTCTCCGGCAAGGACCCCTCCAAGGTGGACCGGTCGGGCGCCTACGCCATGCGCTGGGTGGCCAAGAACGTGGTGGCCGCGGGGCTGGCCGGGCGGTGCGAGGTGCAGGTGGCGTACGCGATCGGCAAGGCGCGGCCGGTGGGCCTGTTCGTGGAGTGCTTCGGCACCGAACGGGTGCCCAGGGAGCGCATCCACGACGCCGTGCGCGAGGTGTTCGACCTGCGGCCGGCCGCGATCATCCGGGACCTGGACCTGCTGCGTCCCGTCTACGCGGGCACCTCCGCCTACGGGCATTTCGGCCGCGACGAGTTCACCTGGGAGCGGGTGAACCGGACGGAGGAACTGCGGGCGGCGGCCGGGCTCTGACCATGGGCCGGGCACGCTGCCCGGAAAAAGGAAAATGGCTGGAAACGGCGGCGGGAAGTCAGCTTCCTGCCGCCGTTCCGCATTTCGGGGGACGCCGTGGCGGCACATCATGGAAACAGCCTCAAAAAGCTGCGAGAAATTCGGAGGTCGCCGTGCCGGTCGTTTCAGAGATCGAGCCCTACCCGATGCCGGACGCCGCCGAGCTGCCGCCCGCCGCGGTCACCTGGACGCCCGACCCGCGCCGTGCCGTCCTGCTGCTGGTCGATCTGCAGCACGCCTGCCTCGACCTCTTCCCGCCCGGCGAGGCGCCGCTCACCGACCTGGTGCGCAACGTGACGGCGCTGCGCGAGCTGTGCGCGCGCCTCGGCGTGCCCGTCGCCTACGCGGCCCAGCCGGGCCTGCTGACAGGTGAGCAGCAGGGGCTGGCCAGGGACTTCTGGCGGCGCAGCGACCGGCTGGAGCCCGCCCGGCGCGGCTTCCCCGAGCCGATGGCGCCCGGACCGGGCGACTGGATCTTCACCCGGCGGCGCTACAGCGCCTTCCACGAGACCACCCTGCTGTGGTGGCTGCGCGAGTCGGGACGCGACCAGCTCCTCATCGCCGGCGTCTACGCTCACATCGGCGTCCTGACCACCGCGCTGGACGCCTTCACCCACGACATCCAGCCGTACGTGGTGGCCGACGCCGTCGCCGACCTCAGCGCCGCCGACCACCGGCAGGCGCTCGGCTACGTCGCCGGCCGCTGCGGCGTCACCCTGACGACCAAGCAACTGCTCGCCGGCCTGCCGCGCAATTTGTGAGTTGTCAGGCGCGGGGTCACAACGGACACTGAACTCGCGATCTCCCGGAGCAGGCGCAACCGAAGGGGACCGAAGAGCATTCGCCGGCGACCTCGCCGTGCCGGGACGACGCGTGACCGACGATCCCGGAAGCCGAGGTTCCCGCATGGCCACCCACACGGTGTCGACGTCCGGCGGCCTGTTGAGCGCGCTCAACACCCGCTACCACAAGCCCGCCCTCACCCTCTACCTCGTCGTCGTGCTCGCCCACTGGGCCGAGCACGTCGCCCAGGCCATCCAGGTCTACGTGCTGGGCTGGCCGCTGAAGGAGGCGCGCGGCGTCCTCGGCATGCCCTTCCCCTGGCTGGTCAGCTCCGAGTGGATGCACTACGGCTACGCGCTGCTGATGCTCGTCGGCCTGCTGATGCTGCGCTCCGGCTTCACCGGCAGGTCACGCACGTGGTGGAACATCTCCCTGGGCATCCAGGTCTGGCACCACCTGGAGCACCTGCTGCTGCTCCTCCAGGCGCTCACCGGGAACAACCTGATGGGCCGTCCGGTGCCGACGAGCATCATCCAGCTCCTCGTCCCGCGCATGGAGCTGCACCTGTTCTACAACGGGCTGGTCTTCGTGCCCATGGTGGTGGCCATGCTCCTGCACCGCAGCCCTCGTCCGTCCGAGCGGGCGGAGATGCGCTGCGCCTGCGCGGTGGCGCCGGCGTGATGGCGCGCTCCGGGCGCCGCGGGGTCTCCCCGGCCTTCTCCTTCGCGCTCAGCCTGGTGGCGGGCTTCCTGCTGTTCCTGACCGTGCCGAACCTCGGCACGGTCGTCCGCGCCGCCCGCGCCGACGGCGTGCCCGGGGTGTTCGTGCCGCGCACGCTGGCGTGCATCACGCATCCGGGGCACGAGTCCTGCGTCTGGACGGGCGACTTCCGCTCCGACGACGGCGCCACCGGCCGGACGGGCGTCGAGTTGTACGGCAGCGACCGCTACACCCACCGGGCAGGGCAGCCGGTCCGCGCGGTGGACATCGGCTCCGGCGGCCGCGTCTACGGGCCGGACGGGTCGAACGAGTGGGTCTTCAGCGCCCTGCTCCTGGCCGTGGCGCTGGGCCTGCTGTGGTTCCTGCACGCCGGCTCGCTGCGGCGGCTGCTTCCCGCGTCCTCGCGGCCCGGGCTAGCACCGGGTCCCGAGGCCGCCGGCTCAGCGGCGGCCGGCTCAGCGGCGGCCGGCGACGGCGTCGGACAGCAGAGCGCTGAGCGGGCCGGGCGCTGAGACCATCGGCCAGCAGCCGGTGTCCAGGGTGTGGAAGTCCCAGGACGGCGCCGCGCGCAGCGCGGACACGTCGGGCGACAGACTGCCCTGGAAGTGGTCCAGGTCGCACACCACGTAGCTGGCCCGCTGGCGCTCCAGCGGCGTGCTGAGCACGGCGGCCTCGGCCACGGCGCGGCCGGGGTGGCCGACGAACCGGGCGGCCAGCCAGCGCGCCTGCGCCGCCGTGAGGCCCTGTCCCTCGGCCACCAGGGTGTGGTCGGGGGCGGGCCAGCGGCCCCCGCCCGACTCGATCAGGCGCAGCTCCTGCTCCCGCTGCCGGTCGGGGAAGGCGTGCAGCATCGAACGGCCGTCGTGCGGCAGGAACGCCTCGACGTAGACGGTGTGGGCGACGCGGCCCGGCGCCCGGTCGGCGACCTGACCGGCCACCAGCCCCGAGTAGCTGTGCCCGACGAGCACGACGTCGCGCAGGCCCTCGTTCTTCAGCAGGGTCAGCACCTCGTCCACGTGCGTCTGCAGGCCGACGCCGGCGACGTCGTCGCGCGGCCCGGACAGGCCGCGCAGGGTGACGGCGCGGGCGTCGTGCCCGAGCAGGCGCAGCCGCCGGACGACGGGCTCCCAGATCCACGCGCCCGACCAGGAGCCCGGCAGGAGGAGGAAGGTCCTTCGCATCTGGATCGTCCTCCCCGTCACGCGACGCCGGCCAGCGGCCCCGGCAGGGGGCCCCGTGCGAAGTCTGCCCGCGCGGCGGGCAGGTGGAACTCCACCGCCTCGACCGGACGGCCGGTGATCACCGCTACCGCGGCGACGTAGCCGCGGCCCGGCGACAGGACGCGGAACCGCAGGCTCTCCGGCGGGATGTCCAGCGGCCAGCTCAGCAGGGCCGGGTCGTCGGCCGGCCCGCTGACCGCCACCTCCGTCGGAGGCACCCGCAGGCCGTGCCCGGTGGCCTTGAGCGCCGCCTCCTTGCGCACCCAGACCTTCGCGAACGCCTCGTACCTGTCCTGCTGGGGGAACGCCTCCAGGACGGCCAGCTCGGCCTCGGTGAGCGCGCAGCGGGCCAGGTCGTCCACCGGGTCGGCGGGCACGGCCTCCACGTCCACGCCGAGCGGCCCCTCGGTCGTCACGGCCACCGCGACCCGGTCCTCGGAGTGCGAGACCGACACGTGCAGCGGGAAGCCGGGCGCCCGGACCTGCGGCTTGCCGTGATACCGGGTGCAGTCGGGGCACGACCGGTCCACCACGACGTCCTCGGGGCGCACGCCGAGCTGCACGGCGCTCGCGGTGCGCAGCAGCCACGAGCCGGTCAGGAAGCGCCTGCGGTCGGGCTCGCGGCGGAACCGCGCGGCCCGTTCGAGCTCGGGCTCGCTGAGCACCGACAGCAGGGTCCCCTCCGGATGGTCGCGCGGGCCGGCCCACCAGACCTGGCACTCTCCTGGCGCCACCACAGATGCGATCACTGGTCTTCCTCCCTTGCGGCTGTGCTGCTGTGGGACAGGACGCGGCAGGCCACCAGCTCCCACCGGTCCACCTCGGGGTTGGCGAGCGTCTGCGTCACCTCGGCGCGCACCTGCGCGCTGGTCAGGGGCTCGTCCACGCGCATCCGGATGACGATGTCCCCGCCGGCCTGGGTGAGGTCCTTGTGCCAGTGGCCCGGCAGGAGCGCCATGATGCGGATCCCGTCGATCGGGGAGCCGAGGAACGGCATCCCGCGCACCTGGCGCATCGTCACCTGGATCAGCATGGCTTCCTCGTCGCCGTGCGGCGTGAAGGGGCGAACATGGGGTCTCATCTCCATCTCGTCTGCCGGAGGTCTGTCTCTCGTACCTCCACTGTGGGATCCGGGACGGGCGCGATCCAGGGATGGCGACGTCAGGAAGCTGCAGGCCGCCGCCGCATGCTGTCAACGGCCCCGCCCCTGGTCCTAGGTCCAAGGTCCCGGGTCCCGGTGACCGGACGGCCGATCCCGCCGGACCGCGGCGGACGGCATAGTCGTCCCGGAGACGGCGCGGAACACCCGGGGAGGGGCGATGACCGGACCGGACCGCCCGAGCCCGGGCGCAGCCCACCCCAGCGCGCTCAGGGGGTGTGCCAACAGATGTCCGCCGGTTCCGGTGCAGCCATGACAGGCCACCGGACCCCGTACGGACGAAAGGCACATCCATGTCCAGCACCCGCTCCCCGGCCCGCATCCGGCGGCCGGGGTGGAGCCTCGCGCTGCTCGCGCTGGGGCATCTGATCATCAGTCTCGACTTCACCATCATCTACGTGGCCCTGCCGGACATCGCGTCCGACGTCGGCTTCTCGGCGCACACCCTGCAATGGGTGGTCACCGCGTACGCCGTCCTCTACGGCGGCTTCCTGCTGCTCGGCGGGCGCCTGTCCGACCTGGCCGGACGCCGGCGGATGTTCGTCCTCGGCATGGCGCTGTACGGCGCGGCCTCCGTGCTGGGCGGCCTGGCCACGGAGCCGGCGGTGCTGCTCGCCGCCCGCGCCGTGCAGGGCCTGGCCGGCGCGGTGCTGTTCCCCGCGGTGCTGGCCCTGGTCAACACCGCCTTCGCCGAGGGCAGGGAGCGCAACCGCGCGCTGACGGTCTGGGCGATGGCCGGGGCCGGCGGGCTCACGGCGGGCGCGCTGGCCGGCGGGGTGCTCACCCAGGCCCTGGGCTGGCAGGCCGTGTTCTACGTCAACGTGCCGCTGACCGCCGTGGGCGTCGCCGCGGCCTTCGCCCTGCTGCCCCCCGACGGCCGCGCCACCCGGGGCAGCGTGGACGTGCCAGGCACGCTCACCGGCACCGCCGGCGTCACGCTGCTGATCTTCGCGGTCGCGCACGGCTCGGAGGCGGGCTGGGCGCGGGCCGAGGTGGTCGCGTCGGCCGTGCTCGCGGTGGTGCTGGTGGCGGCGTTCCTGCGCCTCCAGGCGCGGGGGCGGACGCCGCTGATGCCGCTGCGGCTGTTCCGCAACCGCGCAGTCAGCGGCGCGGTCGTGGTCATCCTCCTCTTCGGCCTGACCATGCAGGCCGTGCCGTACTTCCTGACCCTGTACCTCCAGGACGTCCTCGGCTTCGACGCCCTGGAGACCGGCCTGGCCTTCCTCGCCCCGACCCTGTCGATCACGGCCGGCAACTTCCTCAGCGAGCGGCTGGTCCACCGGCTCGGCACCCGCGGCACGCTGATCGCCGGCATCCTCGTCAACGCCGCGGGCGCCGTGCTCCTGGCCCCCGGCCTGCAGGGGGACGGGTCGCTTCTCACCGTCCTGCCCGGGGTCGTGGTCATCGGCCTGGGCATGGGCATCACGTACGAGGCCATGTGGATCGCGGCCGGCACCGGCGTCCCGGCGGACGAGCAGGGCCTGGCCTCCGGCGTGGCCTCCACCGCGCTGCAGGTGGGCACCGCGGCGGGCCTGGCGGGCCTGGTGGCCGTGGCCAACCACGGCATCGAAGGGCTGGGCGGGCAGGCCCTGCGTGACGCCTCCGCCCAGGGGATGCGCGCGGCGGTGCTCGTCCTGGGCGCCGTCATGCTGACGGGCGTCCTGGCCGCGCTCAGGCTCCCCGGACAGCGCGCCGGGACGGCGGCGGTGCCCGCGCCCGTCCCCTGCGCCGACCAAGGGAACTGACGGGAAGCCCTGCGGTCGGCGGGGGGAACTGACGGGAAGCCCTGCGGTCGGCGGGGGGAACTGACGGGAAGCCCTACAAGGGAAGGTTGCCGTGTTTGCGCGGCGCCACGTGCTTGCGCTTGTCGCGCAGCATGGCCAGCCCGCGCGCCACCGCCGACCTCGTCTCCACCGGGTCGATCACCGCGTCGACCAGGCCGCGCTCGGCCGTGTACGCCGGATGGACCAGCTCGCGGGTGTACTGCTCCAGCAGCTCCGCCCGCCGGGCGGCGGGGTCGGCCGCGGCGGCCAGCTCCTTGCGGTGGATGATGTTGACCGCCCCCTCGGCGCCCATCACCGCGATCTCGTTGGTCGGCCAGGCCAGCGACAGGTCGGTGCCGATCGACCGGGAGTCCATCACGATGTACGCCCCGCCGTAGGCCTTCCTGACGATGACCTGGACGCGCGGCACGGTCGCCTCGCAGTAGGCGTACAGCAGCTTGGCGCCGTGCCGGATGACGCCCGCGTGCTCCTGCTCCTTGCCGGGCAGGAAGCCGGGCACGTCCACGAGCGTGACCAGGGGGATGGAGAAGGCGTCGCAGAACCGGACGAACCTGGCCGCCTTCTCCGCGGCCGACACGTCCAGCACGCCGGCCAGCACGGTCGGCTGGTTGCCCACCACGCCGACCACCTGGCCGTCGATCCGGGCCAGCGCGCAGATCACGTTGGGCGCCCAGCTCTGGTGCAGTTCGAGGAAGTCGCCGTCGTCCACCACCTCGGCGACGACCAGCCGCATGTCGTACGGCTTGTTCGGCTCCACCGGCACGATCTCGGCCAGCCGGGGCCGGGCGTCGCCGGCCGCTGCCCGCGCGGGCAGCGCCGGCGGCCGGCTCATGTTGTTGCTCGGCAGCATCGACACCAGGTCGCGGACGGCGGCCAGGCAGCTCTCCTCGTCGTCGTGCACGAACGTGGCCAGCCCGGACCGGCTGGCGTGCACCTGCGCGCCGCCCAGCTCGGCGTGCGTGATGCGCTCGCCGGTCACCGCCTCGACCACGTCCGGGCCGGTCAGGTAGAGCTGGGCGGTGTCGCGCACCATGAACGTGAAGTCGGCCAGCGCCGTCGAGTACGCCGCCCCGCCCGCGCACGGGCCGAGCACGACGGCGATCTGCGGGATCACCCCCGACGCCTGCACGTTGCGCTGGAAGATGCCGCCGTAGCCGTTGAGCGACAGCACGCCCTCCTGGATGCGGGCCCCGCCGCTGTCGTTGAGCCCGATGAACGGCGACCCGCTGGACAGCGCCAGGTCCATCACCTTGTGGATCTTCTGGGCGTGCGCCTCGCCGAGCGAGCCGCCGAAGACGGTGAAGTCCTGCGCGTAGACGAAGACGCGGCGGCCGTCGATGGTTCCGGATCCGGCCACGACCCCGTCGGTGTGCGGCCGCTGGGCCTCCATGCCGAGCCCCTGGGCCCGGTGCCGCCGGAACATCTCGATCTCCAGGAACGAGCCCTCGTCCAGCAGCAGGTCGAGCCGCTCGCGGGCGGTGCGCTTGCCCAGCGCGTGCTGCCGCTCCACGGCCTGCGGGCGGCCGCGCGCGACGTCCGCACGCGCGCCGGCGAGCTCCTCGCGCAGCCGGTCCATGGCCGACGGCGGGGCTTCCTGGAGGACCTCGGGGGAGATGGTCATCGTTTCCTCCTCGGACTCTTCCCGGTACGTCCAGTTAAGGATCGATGGCCGTTTCATGTCACCTCCTGCAGTGCTTGACCGCGCCGGACGTGGCAGGAAGCGGAAACGCCCTGCAGCTTGCTGCCTCGCCGAAGCCTGGTTCGCGCCCCCGCCGCGGCGCAAAGTTGGAAGTGCAAGGAAACAGCGCCACGAACCGCCGAGAAAGAGGCAGTGAAATGACGAACAGCATTGTTGCCAAGAGGATTTCCCAGTGGACTATCGCGATTGTCTCCGGGATGCTCGTCTGGGCCGTCGGCGCCACCGCCGCGCAGGCCGCCGCCGCTGCCGCCGACACGGTGCTGCAGGCGGACGGCAACACCTGGCCCGCCCCGGCCGGCCCGGAGGGCAACACCTGGCCGCTGCCCACCCCGCTGCCCTCCCCCCAGGGCAACACCTGGCCGTAAAAAGCCCCGACACCGGAAAGGAATTGACCGTGAATTTCCCCGAGGAGGTCTGCCTATAGAACACGGGCCGAACACGAGAGAACCCCCGCGACCGGGACGCGGGGGTTCTTCATGTCCTGCGACACGAGACAACAGAGGAAACGCCTCAGATCCAGTTCTCCTCCTTGGCCCGCAGCGCGGCCTGGAAACGGTTGACCGCGCCGAGCCTGGCCATCAGGTCGGCGACGTAACGGCGGTAGGTGCGCACCGAGATGTCCAGCTCGCGGGCGGCGATCTCGTCCTTGTCGGCCGTGGCCATGACCGCCAGCACCCGCTGCTCCATCTTCGACAGCGTCGGCTCCTCGCCGGGCGGGTCGAGGTGGTCGGCCAGCGGCACGGCCGCCTTCCACAGGCCCTCGAAGTAGATGACGAGCTGGGAGATCAGACCCGGCTCGCGGACCAGCAGCGCCCCCGTGGAGTGCGCCTTGGGGTCGATCGGGACGACGGCCACGCTGCGGTCGTACATGAGCATGCGGTCCATCGGCTGGTCGGTGACGCGGATCTCGGCGCCCAGATGCGCCAGCTCGCGCAGGTACGACACCATGCGCTGGTCCTCCAGCGCCTTGGGGTGGAAGATCTCGCGCAACGCCAGGCCGCGCCGCAGCGAGCGCGTGTCGAGCGGCAGCGCCGACTCGATCATCACCTCGTTGAACGGCCCGCCAGGGTGCAGGCAGAGCGTCTCCTTGTAGGAGAAGAAGGCCAGGTCGTCCAGGCGCTGGCGGACCCGCGCGCCGCTCTCCACCCGCTCGATGTCCAGCACCGCGTTGGAGCGGTCGCCCTCCCGCTTGTCCTCCAGGAAGCTGGAGATGGCGTCGCGGGCGCCGAACACCCGGCGGATCTCCGCGTTCAGCTCCTCCAGACGCTGCTCGACCAGGCGCTCGATGGCGACCCTCGGCTCGGTCGCGGTGACCCGGTGGCGGTCGTTCAGGTCGAGCATGGCGAGCCGGTCGAGCGTCTCCACCGCCGACTCCACCGTCTCGGGATCGAGGTCCAGGGCCTCGGGCACCGAGCCGACGCTCTCGCCCCGATGGCGCAGGAAATAGCGGTAGACCGCCTCCGCTTCGGGGGTGACTCCAATGACGGACAGATCCACGCCCCACCTCCCGGGGGTTCGGCGGCCGGAGCTTGCACTTCCATTATCGGAATCCGGACGGCCGGCGCTCCTCGCAGGTTGCGGTGTCCGCAGAGGTCAGGGCACGGGACAGGGCAGCACGGTGGCCCCGGGCGCGGCCCGGTAGCACGCGGCCCCCGGGCACAACACCTTGACGACCTCGCCGCCGGCCCGCACGGCGACCGGCTCGTGCCCGAACCGGCGCGCCGCGATCTCCGGCCAGCCGGACGGACGCAGCCCGCTCACCTCGTCCACCAGCCGCGGATCGGCGTCGACGGCCAGGCGCTCCAGATGGGCGGCGTAGTCGCCCTCCCGCTGCCACACGGCGAACCGGCGCAGGCAGTCGGGCAGCTCCAGCGTGCTCCACGGCTGCGCCCTGGCCGCCATCGCGCGCAGGAACGCCTCGCACACCGCCGACTTCACGGTACGGCCGGCCGCCGCGGCCAGCGTCGCGCCCTCGCCGCCGACGGTCACCAGGGCGACCCGGAGATCGGGCACCGACAACACGAACGCCGACATCCGCAGCCCCAGCCCCGAGGCCGCGGCCGTCACGCCGGGCGGCAGCAGGCGGTCCAGCGAGCCGGAGACCCGCAGCAGCGGCTCGCGCGGCTCGGCCCACCAGCGCGCCACCACGTCGTGGGCGACCACCTCGGCGATCGCCTCCGGCACGCCGCTGTCCACCACGCCGCTCGTGGCCGGCTCGACCAGGCATTCGTGCCCGCCCGTCCACACCACCTCGACGGGCAGCCGGTAGCGCCGCCCGCTGAGCAGGCCGGTGCCGGGCACGTGCCGCCGCAGGCTCGCGGGCGGGTCGGCGACGAAGTCCGACAGGCGCAGCTCCGTCCCCGTCCACGCGGCCTGGGGGCCGTCGCCGGGCAGGCGGCGCAGGCGGCGCAGGGCGGCGAGCCGGGCCAGGGCCCGCGCCCGGCTCTGGGCCTCGTAGCCGGCGAACCCGGCGACGATGACGGCGAGCTCGTCCTGCGGGGATTCGGCGCAGGCCAGATGGACGGCGCCGCCGAGGCAGTCGGCCGTCGGCGCGGCCGTCTCGGTCGCCGTCTCACCGGTCATGTCACCGGTCATGTCACGGGTCATGTCACCGGTCATGTCACGGGTGATGTCACCGGGCGCCTCACCGGTCGTCTCCGTCACCGGCCACGAGCCCGCGGGCGTGGATGCCATCGCTTCTCCTCCGCAGCGCGACGGCCGTCGCGGCCGCCGCAACCCCAGTACACGCGCGGCCCGACGGGCCCGTCAACGCTGCGGCGGCCATCCCGCAATCCGGGAGAAACCCGTCAGCAAGCTGCCACGACCGCCAGCTTGCTGACGCCTCAGAACCCCCTGCGGACGGCCCGCCCCCGGCACCGTGGAAGGCGGAACCATCCCGCGAGCAGAGCAGCGAGAAGGCATGTCATGGACTCTTTCAACATCGCCGCACGATTCCTCGACCGCCCCGACGGCGCCAGGACCGCGCTCGTCACCCGCCAGGGCCGCGTCGACTACGCGACGCTGCGCGCCCTGGCCGACCGCGCCGGCAACGCGCTGCGCGAGCTCGGCGTACGCCGCGGCGACCGGGTGCTCATCGCCGCCGACGACAGCGTGGAGTCGGTCGCCACCTGGTACGGCGCCCAGAAGATCGGCGCGGTCACCGCCGAGGTCTACACGTTCCTGCGGCCCAAGGACTACCGCTACTTCGCCGGCTACGCCCGTCCGCGCCTGGTGGTGGCGGGGCCGTCGGCTCTGGAGAGCCTGCGCGCGGCGGGGCTGACCGGCCTGCTCGTCACCGGCGTGCCGCGCCATCAGTTGCGCCCCGGCGAGCACCACTTCGACACCCTGGTCGCCGCGCAGGAGGCGCGGCTGGACCCGGTGCCGGTCGCCGCGGGGGACGTGGCGCTGTGGAAGTTCACCACCGGCAGCACCGGCGCGCCGCGCGCCTGCGTGCTGCCCGCCAGGAGCCCGCACGTCAGCTTCGACTCCTACGCCCGCGGCGTGCTGGACCTGCGCCCGGACGACGTGGTGCTGCCCGTGCCCAAACTGTTCTTCGGCTACGCCCGCGACCTGACCGCCCTGTTCCCCTTCGGCGTCGGCGCGGCCGGCGTGATCTTCCCCGAGCGCAGCCGGGTCGAGACGATCTTCGAGCTGATCGCCGAGCACCGGCCCACGGTCCTGGTGAACGTGCCCACGATGATGAGCGCCATGCTCGCCCACCCCGACGCCGGCCGGCAGGACCTGAGCTGCCTGCGGCTGTGCACGTCGGCGGGCGAGGCGCTGCCGCCCGAGCTGCACCGCCGCTGGAGCGACACCTTCGGCGTGGAGGTGGTGGACGGGCTCGGCTCCTCCGAGGCGTACCACATCTTCCTGTCCAACCGCCCGGGACGGGTCCGGCCCGGCACGCTCGGCCAGGTCGTCCCCGGCTACCGCGCCCGCGTCGTGGACCCCGAGGGGCGGGAGGTCCCCGACGGCGAGACCGGACGGCTGGAGGTCACCGGCGACGCCGTCGCGCTGGAGTACTGGCAGGATCCGGAGCGGACCGCGAGCACGTTCGTGGGCGGGCGGACCGTGCGCTCGGGCGACCTGGTGACCAGGGACGCCGACGGCTACTTCCGCTACCGGGGACGGGCCGACGACCTGCTGAAGGTGGGCGGGTCCTGGGTGGCCCCGGCCGAGATCGAGAACTGCCTGCGCGAGCATCCGGCCGTCGTCGAGTGCGCGGTGGTCGGGTACCGGCTGCGCGGGCTGACCCGGCCGCACGCGTACGTGGTGGCCTCGGCGGCGGTCGAGGCGGCCGAGCTGAAGGCGTTCGTCCGGGCCCGGCTGGCGGCCCAGAAGTTCCCCCGGCGGATCACGTTCGTCGAGCGCCTGCCGCAGACGGCCTCGGGCAAGGTGGACCGCCGCGCGCTGGAGGCCGGGGTGTGAGAAGCGGGCGCGCCCGGGACTGGGGGAGTTCCGGACGGGCGCGCCCGCGGTTCGGGAGGGCTTCTCAGGACGCCGCCTTTCAGACGCCGCTTCTCAGAAGCCCCTTCTGAGAGGCCGCTTCTCAGAGGCCGCTTCTCTAGACGCCGGCGCGGGCGAACTGGCCGGGACGACGGCCGGCGCCCGCCGGCCCGCGGTAGGCCTGCGCGATGTCCAGCCAGCGGTCGGCCTCGGCGCCGGTCGCCGTGACCGCCACGTCGGCGCGGTGCCGGCGCCTGGTCACCAGCAGGCAGAAGTCCTCGGCCGGGCCGCTGACCCGCTGGGCGGCGTCCTCGGGGCCGTAGGCCCACACCTCCCCGGAGGGGCCGGTGATCTCGAAGCGGAACTCCTCGGCCGGCGGGGTCAGCCCGCGCGACAGGTAGCCGAAGTCCCGGGTGAGCACCGCGAAGACGACCAGGTGCCGCAGCCGGTCGGTGCGCTCCAGCCGCACGCCGAGGGCGTCGGCGACGTCCTGCCCGTGGGCGAAGGTCTCCATGATGCCCGCGCACGCCAGCACGATCGGCGGCAGCGGGTTGACCAGCCACGGCACGACCTCGCCCGCGGGCACGGCGGCCAGACCGGCGTGCACCTCCGACCGTCCGGCCCGCCACTTGGCCAGCAGCGTGTCCGGCGAGTCGTTCTCGAACGCCTTGAGCGCGGCGTTCACCGCGCCGTCGAAGTTCTTCTCGGCGCCGGCCGTCATGGCCGCGAACGCCTTCGCGTCGGTGGCCGCGGCGGTGGCCAGGCGGAAGATGAAGGCCAGGTGGGCGATCTGGTCGGCGATCGTCCAGCCCGGCGCGGGGGTGGGCAGCTTCCACTGCTGGGCGTCCAGGCCCGACACCAGCGCGTCGAGCTGGTCGCCGTCGGCCGCCAGGTCGTCGAGCACTACCTCTAGCTCGGTCACGTCCTCGTTCCTTTCAGTCGGCTGTCGATGCGGTCGGAAGCGGGGTGGCGGGCGGCGCGGCGGGTGGCAGGCACCAGGCGCCGGTCCGGCGGGCGGCGGTCATGGCCGCCCAGGCGGCCGCCTCGACGAGCGCGGCGTCCGTGAGCGCGGCGTCGGTGAGCGCGGCGTCGGCGAGCGCGGCCGAGCCCGGCGTCGCGGCCCGGAACTCGCCGACCGTCCGCGCGTCCACCTGGTGGGAGGCCAGCGCGGTCAGCAGCGCCAGCCGGGCGGCCGGACGCTGCGCGGGCGGCAGCGCGGCGGCGGCCTGCACCGCCCAGCCGCCGCCGGGACCCGGCGGGACGCCGTCCCAGCCGGACACCCGCTCGGCGACCAGCTCGCGGACCTGGACGGGCAGCCGCCGCGCGCCGCCCTCCTCGATCGCCGCCGCGGCCCTGGCGAACGCCGCGCCGAGCCGCGGGACGCCGCCCGCCCAGGCCAGGTCGTCCGGCAGCGGCGCGCCGGGCAGCAGGCCGAGCGAGCCGCCGGGGGCCGCGGGCCGCCGCGCGGCGGGCCGCATGAGCGCGCCGAACACGCGCAGCGCGGGCCCGCGCGCCGCGCCCGGCAGCTCCGGCGGCAGCGGCGAGTCGCCGAGGAACACGTTGACCATGCGGTTGAGGTACTGGAAGGTCACCGCGACCGCCACGAGCTCCACGGCCGCCGCCCCCGTCACCGGCGGGGGGCCGGCCCCGGGTGCGGCGCTCGCCCTGGCCCAGGCGGCCAGCGGCCGCAGCGCGGGATCGGCGGGGGTCAGCGCGCGCAGGGTCGCGCCGTGCACGTCCACGCAGTACGGGCAGGCGTTGCCGGCCGAGACCTCCCTGGCCACCAGCTCCCCGGCCACCCGTCCGGCTGCCCCGTCGGCCAGCAGCGACTCGCGCAGGACCAGCCAGCACGCGGCCAGGGCGCGCGGCGCGGGGGAGTGCAGGGCCACCGGCGGCGCCAGCATGCCGAAGTCCCGCTCGACCTGCTCGTACACCCGGGCCACCAGGCCGCGGGCGGCGCCCGGCCGCACCGGGCGGACGTGCCGCACCTGGGCGAGCGCGCCGGGCGCCGTCATCCGGCTGAGCAGCCGTCCCATCGCCGGCGCCCTAACCGCGCAGCGCGGCGGCGGCCAGCGACGCGGTGGCCCGGCGGCCGGCGGTGGAGCCGTCCGGGGCGGGCGCGCCGTAGGAGACCTCCACGCCCCGCTCCCGCGCGGCCCTGACGATCCCCGGCACGGCCCGCTCGGCCAGCGCGGAGATGGTCATCGCCGGGTTGACGGTCAGCGCGCCCGGCACGGCCGAGCCGTCCGTGACGAAGATCCCCGGATGCCCGCGCAGCTCGTGCCCGTCGTCCAGCGCCGAGGTGTACGGGTCGTCGCCGATCCGGCACGAGGCCAGCGGATGCACGGTGTACGCCCCGACCAGGTCGTTCGTCCACGGCGTCACCGTGGCCAGCCCGTCGCGCTCCAGGATCTCCTTGCACTCGGCGTCGGCCATCGCCCAGGCGGCCGAGGTGTTCGCGGTCGGCTTGTACGACAGCCGGCCGACACCCAGCATCTGCTGGGACACCCGGTCGGCGTTGCCCCGCACGGGCGGCGGCCCGAAGACGCCCTCGTTGTCGTCCTCGATCATCTGGAAGATGATCAGCCAGGACCGCCAGCGTTCCAGCATCTCCTTCTTGCGCAGCCCGAACCACGCCGGGTCGGGGCCGCCGGCCAGCGCGAGGATGGTGCCGAGGCCGGGCGGGAAGTAGAGCTGCTCCAGCGAGTAGCGGGTGTACTCGGGCAGCGAGCCGTCCAGCCGGTCCCAGTTGGCCACCGTCGGGCCCTTGCCGATCTGGTTGGCCGCGTACGCCAGGCCGTCGCCGCGCTCCAGGCCCAGCACCTCGCGCACGCGCTCCTCGTTCAGCACGGCGGTGTTGAGCCGCTCGCCGTTGCCGGAGAAGTAGCGGCCCACGGCGTGCGGCATCGCGCCGAGCGCGGCCTCGCTGCGCTGCAGGATGACCGGCGTGGCGGCGGCGCCGGCGGCCAGGACCACCACCTTGGCCTCGATCGTGCCCTCGCCCTCGGTCAGGCGGTAGTCCTCGCCGTGGACGATCTTGTAGTGCACCCGGTAGGAGCCGTCGGGCGTGCGCTCGATGCTCTGCACCTCGTGCAGCGGCCTGATCCTGGCGCCGTGGGCGAGCGCCGCCGGCAGGTAGTTGACCAGCAGCGACTGCTTGGCGTCGAACCGGCAGCCGGCCATCATCCAGTTGCAGTTGACGCAGGCCCCGGTGTCCACGGCCGCGGGGACGGGGTTGGCGGTGCGGCCCGCGTGCCGGCAGGCCGCCGCCCACAGGCCGCCGGAGTAGGAGACGTCCTCCCAGCCCTGCTGGGTGATGGAGATCGACTCGGCGACCCGGTCGTACCAGGGGTCGAGGGTGTCGCGGCTGATCGCGGCCGGCCACATGCGCCGGTTGATGCTGCCGCGGCGCTCGAAGACGAAGCGCGGCGCGCGCGGCATGGCCGCGAAGTAGACCACGCTGCCGCCGCCCACGCAGTTGCCGCCCAGCACGCTCATGCCGTCGCCGACGGTGAAGTCGAAGATGCGGGTGTAGGACGAGCCCAGCTTGAAGTCGTGCTCGTAGTCGGCCGACTCCAGCCACGGGCCGCGCTCCAGCATCACCACGTCGGCGCCGCCGGCGGCCAGGTGGTAGGCGGGGATCGCGCCGCCGAAGCCGCTGCCGATCACCAGCACGTCGGTGCGTTCGACGCCGTTCATGCGGGGCTCCCTGAAGCTGTCGTGTCCGGGTGGAGGTCGGCGAGGGGACGGCCGTAGGAGTAGGCGGGGAAGCGCCACAGCCCGTCCGCGTCCGGCGGGGCGATGCCCATGGCGGTCAGGCCGGGGTGCCCGGCCCTGATGGCGTCGGCGGTGTGCAGGTGGGCGGCGGAGTCGTAGGCCATGTAGCAGAACAGCACCAGCAGCACCCACAGCGCCTTCTCCGGGTGGCCGGGCGCGGTCAGCGTGCGCACCAGCGCGCCGCGCTCCTCGAACGGCAGGGCCACGAACGCCGGCACGCCCTCCGCCAGCACGATGCCGTGCTGGTCGGCGTGGGCGCGGGCGTGCTCGTTCAGCGAGCGGGCGTAGTCGTCCAGGCCCTCGGTGACGCCGGTGGCGTCCCATTCCAGCAGCTCGACGGCGCCGGCCGCGACCGCGCCGCCCGTCTGGCTCATGCCGGCCACCGCCCGGTCGTCCGGACCGCGCTTGGGGCCGGGCACGATGGTGTCCGCGAGCGCCTCCAGCGTCTCCACCCTCGTCTCGTAGAGCAGTGGACCCATGGGTACTCCCTCGTTCAGGTCGGCTTTCGGTCGGTACGGTCGGCGGGGTCGGCGGGGTCGGTGCGCGCCAGCGCGGCCCGCAGGGTGCTCAGCGCCCTGACGGTCTGGCTGCGCACCGTGGAGGACTCGTTGCCCATGACCCGGGCCGTGTCCTCGGCGCTGCGCCCCTCCCAGAACCGGAAGAAGATCGTCGCCCGCTGCCGCGGCCCGAGCCTGGCCAGCGCGCCCATCAGCACGATGCGCTCGCCCACCAGGTCGTAGGGGTCCAGCGCCGCGGCCGCGTCGGGCGGCGCGCCGCTGAGCACCTCCCGCGACCAGCGCAGCGACCTGCGGTCGCTGATGATCAGCCGCCGCATGATCTGCCGCGCGTACGCCTCGGCGCGGTCGCGCCGGTCGAGGCCGTCCCAGTGCCGGTGCAGCGCCAGCAGGGTGCGCTGGACGAGGTCGTCGGCCTCGTGCCAGTCGTCGGAGAGCCGGAAGGCCACCCGGCGCAGCATGGGCCTGGCCTCCCGCGCGAAATCAGCGAATTCCTGCCCCCGTACCTCGGCCATCACCCTCACCCCCGGAACACGGCCGTGCCATTTCCGCTTTCTTCGGCATGCTCAGAATTGAATGCGCGGTGCGCCGCAACAACCCCTAAGGGACGCCCCCGCGCCCTTATCCACAAAGGCGCCGCCGCCACCCCCTATTCGCCCTCCGGCGACCCCTGTTCTTCTTTCCGCGCGCCTCCCGGCCGTTCCCGCGCGCATACGCTCGCGGCGTGAGCGCCTCCGGTGCGGCATTACTGGCGATCAGCGACCTCCACGTCGGATTTCCCGAGAACTGGGCGGCCGTCGAGGAGCTGCGCCCGCGCACCGCGGACGACTGGCTGCTGGTGGCGGGGGACGTCGCCGAGCGGCTGGACGCCTTCGAGCGCACGCTCGGCCTGCTCGGCGAGCGTTTCGCCAAGGTGGTGTGGGCGCCGGGCAACCACGAGCTGTGGACCACGCCCGGCGACCCCGGCCTGCGCGGCGAGGAGCGCTACCGGCGCCTGGTGCAGATCTGCCGGCGGCTCGGCGTGCTCACGCCCGAGGACCCGTACGCGGTCTGGACGGGGGCGGGCGGCCCGGTGGCCGTCGTCCCGCTGTTCCTGCTGTACGACTACAGCTTCCGCCCGCCCGGCACCACCCGGGAGCAGGCGCTCGGCCTGGCCCGCGAACAGGGGGTGGTGTGCAGGGACGAGTTCCTGCTGCATCCCGAGCCCTATCCCAGCAGGCAGGCGTGGTGCCGGGCCCGGGTGCGCGAGAGCGAGTCGCGCCTGGACGCGCTCGACCCGGCCCTGCCCACGGTCCTGGTCAACCACTTCCCGCTGCTGCGCGCCCCCACCCGGGTGCTGCGGCACCAGGCGCTGGCGCAGTGGTGCGGCACCGAGCAGACGGCCGACTGGCACCTGCGCTTCCGCGCCGCCGCGGTCGTCTACGGCCACCTGCACATCCCGGGCACGAGCTGGCACGACGGGGTGCGCTTCGAGGAGGTCTCGCTCGGCTACCCGCACGAGCGGCGGCCGCACCACCGCGACGGCCGGGCGCTCAGGCAACTCCTGCCGGCCCCCCGCCGCGAATGGGCCCTATAAATCGCATTCTCAGATAAATTGCCGAGATTTCCGAAGATTTCCCAAAAAAGGGCGATTTGTCATGCAGCGTACTGCGCGCCCGAGAGCGTGTACCGGGTGGCAACCGAAAGGCAATGCATCCGGAGCGCCGAGGAATCGTCGCGCCTCCCGGGAATTCTCCGGCCGGAGAATCGACGGGGGACGCGCGCCCGAGGGCTTCCGGGTTCCGGGAGACCATATGGACGACGTCATCGAACGAGCGGTCCTGCGGGTCATCGAGAGCATGCAGGACAACCATGGCGAGCAGCTCACCATTGACGACATGGCGCGGACCGCGATGTTCAGCAAGTTCCACTTCTCGCGCGTCTTCCAGCGCGTGACCGGGCTGTCCCCTGGACGGTTCCTGTCCGCGGTGCGGCTGCGCGAGGCCAAGCGCCTGCTCGTGTCCACCTCGCTCAGCATCACGCACATCAGCCACCAGGTCGGCTACTCCAGCGTCGGCACCTTCAGCTCGCGCTTCACCCACAGCGTGGGCCTGTCGCCGAGCAGGTACCGGCAGTTCCTGAGCGTCACGGCGGCGGACCTGGCCGGCGGCGACCGCGCGTTCGGCGGCCCGGCGGCGACCCTGCACGGCGTCGTGACCTCGCCGCTGGCCGACCGGCCGGTGTTCGCCGGCGTCTTCCCCGGCCAGATCCTGGAGGGCAGACCGGCGAGCTTCACCCTGATCGGCCGGCCCGGCCCGTACGTGCTGGAGAACGTGCCCAAGGGCACCTGGTACCTGATCGCGCAGTCCGTGGCCGAGTCCCGCGAGGACGCCGTGCACCACCCGCCCCAGGGTGACGCCGCGACGTGCATCGCGCGGATCGGGCCGATCGAGGTGGGCGGCGGCGGCAGCGAGCGCGCCGACCTGCGGCTGCGTCCCATGAACGCGCTCGACCCGCCCGTCCTGCTCGCCCTGCGCGACCTGCTGGCCTGGACCGACACCCACACCTGACAGGAAGGGGCGGCGCCTGCGCAAGGGCCCGCGGACGACGTCCGCGGGCCCTTGCGTGCCTTCCGGCCGATCTCTAGGCCGGGCTCACCGTCATCGGCAGCCCGCCGCGCACCCGCAGCGACAGCATGGCCTCCGGGACCGCCCGCCGGCCGGGCAGCCCGGTCAGCCGCAGCTCCCGGGTGACCATCGCCAGCACGAACGTGGCCTCCATCATCCCCAGGTGGTTGCCCACGCAGAAGCGCGGGCCCGCGCCGAAGGGGATGTAGGCGTACCGCGGCCGGTCGGCGGGCGCGCCCGGCTCGAACCGCTCGGGACGGAACGCGTCCGGCTCCCGCCAGTACGCCGGATGCCGGTGCAGCGTGTACGGGCTGATGAGCACGTCCGCCCCCGCCGGGACCCGGTACCCGCCCACCTCGTCGTCCTCCCGCGCCACCCGGGTCAGCGCCCACACCGGCGGGTACAGCCGCATGACCTCCTCCAGCACCGCCGCCGTGTAGGTGAGCCTGCGCAGGTCCTCGTACACCGGCGGCCGGTCGCCCAGCACCGAGACGGCCTCCGCCCGCACCCGCTCGCGCACCTCCGGATGCCGGTCCAGCAGGTGGAAGGCCCACGACAGGGTGCTGGCGGTGGTCTCGTGCCCGGCCAGCAGCACCGTGACCAGCTCCTCGCGCAGGCGCTGCCGGGCGGCCCGCGGGTCCTTCCGCAGCCCGGTGGACTCGATCAGCAGGGACAGCAGGTCGCCGCCGTCGGTCGGGTCGGCCAGCCGCTCGTCCACCAGCAGGTCCACGACCCGGTACAGCTCCCGCCGGGACCGGCGGAAGCGCAGGTGCAGCGGCAGCGGCAGCCACAACGGCACCATGGCCAGCGTGACCATCTCGAACATGGCCTGGTCCTGGACGCCCTCGAAGGCGTGCCCGATCGAGCCGTGCGCGCCGAGGTCGGCCGCCAGCAGGGTGCGGCCGAGCACCCCGAGCGCCAGGCCGGTCATCTCCCCGGCCACGTCCACGGGCCCGCCGCCCACCCGGGCCCGCAGCCGCTCGACCAGGCGGCCGGCCTCCTCGGCCAGCACGGTGTCCTGCTGGGCCAGCCGCTTGTTCTGGAACAGCGGCTGGATGGTCCTGCGCTGCTGCCGCCACCGCTCGCCGTCGCTGGTCAGCAGCCCGTCGCCGATCACCCGCCGGGCCTCGGCCAGGCCGATGCCCTTGCGGTAGTTGCCGCTGTTGTCGGCCAGGACGTGCTTGGCGTGGTCGGGATGGTTGAACAGGTAGATGCTCTTCGGGCCGATCGTCATGCGCACCGCGTCGCCGTACCGGGCGGTCGCCTTCGACAGCAGCGCGAGCCGGTCGCCGACCAGCCGCCGGTACAGGACGGGCGCCGCCCAGGGCGGCGGGCCGGGCGGCACGCGGCCGCCCAGCGCCACCGGGCGGGTGCCCAGCGTGGTCACGCCGACACCCCCTGAAGGGCGGGGGAGGTCTCCCCGAAGCGGCCCCGGTAGACCAGCAGGCCGTCGCAGTCGTCCCGTCGGCTCAGGGACAGCACCTCGCCGACGAAGATCGTGTGATCGCCGCCGTCGTAGGCGCGCCAGACCCGGCACTCGAAGCGGGCCGCCGCGCCCGCGATGAGCGGCACCCCGGTGACCTCGCCCGGCGTCACCTCGACGTCGGCGAACTGGGCCAGGCCGAGCGGCCGGTAGCGGTCGGCGAAGTGCCGCGCCTCGGCCTCCTGGTGCCCGGCCAGCACCGACACCCCGAACGACGTGGCCGCCGTGATGCACTGGTGCATCACGGCGCCCTTGCCGACGCACACCAGCAGCAGCGGCGGGTCGAGCGAGACCGAGGTGAAGGAGTTGGCCGTCATGGCGTGCGGGACCTCGCCGCCCGTGGTGATCACGGTGACGCCGGTGGCGAACGCCCCGAACGCCTCGCGCAGCGCCTTGGCGTCCGCGACCTGCGGCGCCGGGGCCGATGAGTGGAGTTGCACGGTGACCTCCTGGGTCCGGTTCTAGGCCAGGTACGGTTCGAGCGCCCTGACCAGGGGCTCGGGGACCCTCGCCGGCGCGGTCTTGGTGTTCGGCCCCCGCATGCAGGCCACCCGCTGCCTGCCGCGGGCGACGAGGACCTCGGGCGCGCCCGGGGTGACCCGGACGTAGTCGAAGCCGAACTCGATCTGCGTCTGCGCCAGCTCGATCAGGCGCATCCGGATGGACAGCTGGTCGAAGGCCGTGATCTCCGCGAAGAACTCGCAGTCGACCTTGAGGGTGAACAGCTTGAGGTCGTCCTGCAGGTCGGCGAGGACGTCCCGGGCCCGTTCCATGAGGAACATCTCCCGGCAGCGTCCCTGCCAGCGCAGGTAGTTGACGTAGTAGACGTTGCCGACGAGGTTGGTCTCCTCGAAGCCGACCGTGTGCAGGTACTCGTAGTAGGTGCCCATGGGCTAGGACCGTCCTTCGGTGAGGATCGCGACGACGACGGGGCCGGCCAGGCCGTTCACCCGGGTGGCGAGCGTGGCCACGGCCGCGCCGCCGCCGGTCAGGACCGCCCATCCGTCGGCCGCGGCCCGGGTGACCGCGAGCGGCACGTCGGGCCCCGCTGCCGTCGCCGCACCCGTTCCGGCGTCGCGCAGGCAGGCGAGCGCGGCGCGGGTGCGGGCGCGGGCGGTGTCCGCGTCCTCCCCGCAGGCCGCGGCGATCTCGCCGGCGAGCGCGTCCCGGTCGGCAGGGTCGGCGGGGTCGGCAGGGCCGCCGGGGGTGACGGGCTCGACGGCGCAGGACAGCGGCCCTGGGGCGGCCACGCACACCGTCAGTCCCGGCACGTGCGCCGACGCCGTCCGCACGCCCTCCGCGGCGCCCAGCCGGGCCACGGCCAGGTCGCCGGTGCCCTCGCCCGGCTCCACGACGACCGCGACCCGCGCGCCCGTCAGGTCCTCCAGCGTGCGCTCCAGGTACGGGCCGAGCAGCGGCGCCGCCCACGGACCGGCCCCGCCCTTCTTGCGCACGGCCTGCAACCGCAGCCCCTCCCAGCGTTCGACGACCTCGCCGTCCTTCGTCCGGACCGCGACGTCGTAGACGTAGGCGTCGCCGTCCCTGGACCGCTCGGAGGCGCAGTAGCGCACCTCGTCCGCGCCGGACAGCGCGGCCCCGGCCGGGTGGACGCGTTCGATGCCGGTCGGCAGCAGGGTGGCGTCGGGCACGCACACCTGGTTGCCGTGCATCAGCGCGTCCCGCATGCCGGGGTCGCCCAGGAGCAGGTCCGGCGGGAGGAACCCGGCGAACCAGTCGCACTCCTGCGCCACCTGAAGGTCGGCGTCCACCGCGCGGGCCGCGGCCCGGTGGTAGCGGCGCAGCCGCTGGAAGCGCCTGCCCTGGAAGAGCACCTCGCCGTAGAGCTGGGTGTCGGGGTCCAGCGCGACCGGCGGCAGCTCGTCGCCGGACTGCTCGGGCGGTCCGGCGGGCGGGGCGCCGGCGTCCAGGCGCAGCACGGCCGTGAAGTGGTCGACGTCGAAGCCGGTCTCCTGGCTGCGGATGGCGACCGCGACCGTGTCGTGCCCGGTGACCGTCGCCGCCACCCGGAGCGTGGTGCTCCCGTCGGGCGGCACGATGATCGGCCGGACGAACTCCGCCTGCTCCACGACGGGCGCGCCGGGACGGCCGGTGGCCGCGTACGCCACCTGGGCCATGGCCTCCAGCCCGAACACCGCCGGGAACAGCAGGTTGCCGTCCAGCAGGTGATCGGCCAGGTACAGGTCGGTCCCGGCGTTCACCTCGACCTCGCTGACCAGCTCCACGCCGTGGTAGCGGACCAGCGGCGCGCCGACGAAGCGGAGCAGCGGCAGCTCCGGCTCCTCCCGGCGCACGGTGTGGATGCCCTCGGTGCGCCCGCTGATCACCACGACGCCGGGCGCGTCGGGATCGCTCACCAGGCGGCGCATGATCTCCACGCCGCGGTCCACCGGGATCGGCGTGATGCCCTGCTCGACCAGCCGGTCCACGACCGACAGCCGCTCGCCCATGCCGACCTCGGACCAGACCGACCATTCCATGCAGATCGCCCGGCAGCCCGGGTGCCGCTCGCCCGCCTCGCGGGTCAGGTCGGCCAGCCACTCGTTGGCGGTGGCGTAGTGGCCCTCGCCGTGCAGGCCCGCCCGGCCGATGATGCTGCCGAACGTCACCAGCAGCCGCAGCCGTCCGGGCTCGACCGCCTCCAGCACGTTGCGCAGGCCGTCCACCTTGGGGGCGAACGTGCGGCGGAAGGCGTCCATGTCCAGCCCGGCGATGCCCTCCGGCTCGTTGCGCCCGGCGCCGTGCAGGACGGCGGTCACCGGCCCGAGCGCCTGCTCGGCCGCGGCCACGGCCGCCCGCACCTGGGCGGCGTCGGTGACGTCGGCCCTGGCGTAGTGGACGGTGAGCCCGGTCGCGGCCATGCGCCGCAGGTTGGCGGCCAGCTCCTCGTCCCGGGCGGGGTCGGAGCGGCCGAGCACGGCCACCTTGGCCTCGCCCGCCATGGCCATGGCGCACTCGGCCGTGATGCCCTTGCCGCCGCCGGTCACCAGGAGCACGTCGGAGCCGGTCAGCGGCTCCTGCGCCCGCTCCTGCCGGTACGGCAGCGCTCGCAGCGTCGGCACCCGCCGCACGCCGGCGGCGTCGTAGTGCACCTCGCTGAACGCCGTCGTGGCCGCGGCCTCGGCGGCTACCAGCGCGGCGGCCTGCGGCGCGTCCTGCGGCAGGTGCACGACCGTGGTGGGCAGGCCGCTCTCCAGGTGGAACGTCTTGGCCAGCCCGGCCGCGCCCCGGCCGTGCTGGACCAGGACGAACCGGGTGCCCGGTCCGCCGGCCAGCGCCGCCTTGGCGCCGAGCAGCGCCTGCTCCAGGTCGTCGGCCGCGCACCGCGCGGGTAGGCACACCAGGACACCGGAACCGATCTTCTCCCCTTCGAGTGCCTCGCGCAGCGGCCCCGCCAGGGGCGCGCCGGCGGGCGCGAACACCTGCCACGACCCCGCGCGCTCCTCGGCCGTCCGCCGGGGCCGCGGCTGCTCGTCCAGGTCCACGGCGAACGGGCGCACCCACGGCGCCGCGCCCGCCACGCCCCGGGCCGACTGCGCGCGCGGCTGCGCGGCCAGCCGGTCCAGGGCCTCGCCCAGCTCCTGGAGCGTCGCGGTGGCGACGTTGGCCGGCGCCATGCCCGCGGGCACGCCCAGGTGCTGGGTGGCCTGGTCGATGATGTGCATGACGGTGACCGAGCTGAGGTGCAGCTCGTCCAGCGGCTTGCTGTCCTCGGTCACCATCTCCAGCGGCAGCTCGGCGCGTTCGGCGGCCAGCCGCCGCAGCAGCTCGACCGTGGACTCGCCCGGCTTCGCCGCCGTCCCGGCGCTCGTCCCGTTGCCGCTCGCCTCGCCGGCCTGCTCGGCCGTCCGCTCCGCCGGCTGCGGGGCGGCGGCCTTGACGCGCACCTGCGGCGCCTGCTCGGCCGGGCTGGTGAAGAACGAGAACGCCGCGCCGATCTCCAGCGGCTTGACCAGCCGCCCGTGGAACAGCTCCTCGCAGGCGACGGGCACGCCCGCCACGTGCGCGGCGCCGGCCACGCCGAGCAGCCCGGCCAGCGACTCGCTGTCGGTGTCCAGCGCGACGGCCGGGACGTCGGTCAGCTCGGCCGCCAGCCTGCTGAGCACCCGGCCGGGGCCCACCTCGACCAGCAGGTCCGCGTCCGCGGCCACGGCGGCCAGCGCCTGGGCGAACAGCACGGGTGCGGTGATCTGCCGGTGCAGCAGCGCCGGGACGTCGGTCCCGGCGGCCAGGTCGTCCCCGGTGACGGTGGAGACGACCCGCCGGGCGACCGGCCCGAACCGCTCCTCGGCCAGGTAGCCGGCCAGCGCCTCGGCCGCCGGGGCGACCAGCGGCGAGTGGAAGGCGTGCGAGACGTTCAGCCTGGTCCAGGTGAGCCCGGCGCGCTCGGCCCGGCGGCCGGCCTCCTCCACCGCCGCCACCGGCCCGGCGACGACGGTCTGGAGCGGCCCGTTGTACCCGGCGATCACCACCGGCAGGTCGCCCAGCAGCGCCGGCACGGTCTCCGGCGCGGCCCGCACGCCGGCCATCGTGCCCGGCTCGCTGCGCTCCCGCATCGCCCGGCCGCGCTTGGTCGCCACGCGCAGCAGCGCGTCCTCGTCCATCGCGCCAGCCCAGTGCAGGGCCGACAGCTCGCCCAGGCTGTGCCCGACGGCCGCGTCCGCCTCGATGCCGAGCAGCGACAGCGCGCGCAGGCCCGCCATCGAGCCGGTGACGATGCGCGGCTGGGCGACCTCGGTGGCCGCCATGTCGCCGTCGGCGGGCAGCGCCGCCGTGGCGTACACCTCGGCGACGTCGGCGAAGCGCCGGGCCAGCGCGCCGCCGTCGGTCCCGCGGCCCGAGCCCTGCCCGGGGAAGAGGAAGCCGATCCGCGGCCGGGCCGAGGCGCGGCCGAGGAACGCCTTGCCGTCGGGGGTGGACAGCGCGTTCTCACCGGACTCCAGCGCCGTCAGCACGCGGGTGAGCTGCCGTACGGCGTCGTCGGGCGAGGAGACCACGACGGCCGCCCGGAACGGCAGGCCGCGCAGCCGCCCGCGCAGCGTGGCGGCCAGGTCGGCGAGCTGGCCGTAGGACACCTTGGGCACGAAGTCGAGCAGCTCCGACACCAGGCCGCGCAGCTCGTCCCAGGTGCCGCCGTCCAGCAGGAACAGCTCCGCGTCCTGGGACGCGGCGGCCAGCGCCTTGACCCGGCTGGACACCCGCCGCCGCGGGCCGGTGTTCTCCAGCACCACGTGGGTGTTGATGCCGCCGAAGCCCATGGCGGTCACCGCGGCGCGCAGCGGCGCGCCCTGCGGCCACGGCTCGGCCGTGCGCAGCACCCGCAGCGTGGCGCCCTCGTCGGTGAGCACCTGGTGCGGGTCGACGCACCCGATGGTCGGCGGCAGCACCTGCTCGTGCACGGCCATGGCCGCCTTGATCAGGCCCGCCACGCCCGCGGCCGCCTTGGCGTGGCCGATCATGCCCTTGATCGAGCCGACCGCGGCCGGCCGCGCGGCCGCGGCCCTGGCCCGCGACAGGGCCGTGAGCTCGGTCGCGTCGCCGAGCGCCGTGCCCGTCCCGTGGCCCTCGAACAGCTCGACGCTCTCCGGGCCGAACCCGGCCTTGTCGTACGCGCGGCGCATCGCGAGCAGGTAGCCGCTCACCTCCGGACGGGTGATCCCGCCCTTGCCGTCGGAGGAGACGCCCCAGCCGGCGATCGTGGCGTAGATCCGCCGCCCTGCGGCCAGCGCGTCCTCCTCGCGCATCAGCACGACGATGCCGCAGCCCTCGCCGGGCCAGAAGCCGTTGGAGTGCCGGTCGTACAGGCGGAAGTCGCTCTTGGCCAGCGCGCCGGTCTTGGCGAACCCGATCACCTCGAACGGGTCGATGGACAGGTCCACGCCGCCCGCCAGGGCCACGTCCACGTCGCGGTCGGCCAGCGCCTTGCCGGCCGTCACCACCGACAGCAGGGACGAGGAGCAGGCGCCGTCCACGGTGTAGCCGCCGCCGTTGAGGTCGAAGTGGTTGCAGATGCGCCCGGCGATCGTGTTGGACAGCCCGCCGGCCAGCGTGTCCTCGTCCACCGGCGGGAAGGGGCTCTTGTAGGACTCCTCGTAGTCGGCCAGGAACGCGGCCAGGCGGTCGTCGTCCCAGCCCTGCTCCTTCAGGGCCGCGGCCAGGGTGCGCCGCACGTACGGCCAGCGCAGCCGCAGCACGTTCGCGCGGGTGAACTCGCCGGTGAGCGTGTTGCCCACGACGACCCCGGTGCGCTCGCGCGGCAGCCCGTCGCCGCCGGCGAACCCGGCGTCGGCCAGGGCCCGGCCGGCCATGTCCAGGGCCAGCCAGTGGGCCAGGTCGGTCGACCGGTACGTGCTGCCGGCGATCTTGTGTGCCACCCGGTCGAAGGCGTAGCCCTCGATGACCGCGGCGGTCTTGGCGTAGAAGCGGTCCGGCGCTGCGGGATCGGGGTCCCAGTAGTCCTCCAGCCGCATGCGCTCGTCCGGGAGCCGGCGGAAGGCCCGGCGGCCGGCCACCGCGTTCTCCCACAGCTCCCGGGGAGAGGCGGCGTCGGGGTACCGGCAGGCCATGCCGACGATCGCGATCCTCGTCATGCCTTCGCGACCTCTTCCCGCGCGTGCTGCAGCGCCTGGGCGGCGGCTGCGCTGACCCTGGCGGCGTCGAGCTCGCGCGCCTTGTTCACGATGTGCAGCGCCCACAGGAAGCCGCCGCGGATCAGGCAGACCGCCGCCGTGGCGAAGAAGATCCCGTACGGGATGTTCATCCCCATGAGCAGGCCGTACACCACGGCCACGCCGCCGCCGAAGGCGACCTGGGACAGCGGCCTGGACGGGCTGGTGCCCGGGTCGGTGATCATGTAGTTGGTGAACAGGATGAACGCCACCCCGGTCATCATCGACAGCCCGCCGAGGATGGAGATGTCGTCGATGATCAGCCCGCGCACCACGGCCTGGAGGGCGAAGACGCCCACCCATCCGCCGATCAGCCACATGCGGCCGGTCAGCTTACCGTTGATCATGGTCCCGCCGATGATGATGATCCCCGGGATGATCCAGTCGATCGGGTTGTCGACGTTCTCCGTGAAGTGGTACGGCGGCGCGATGCTGGCCCACGGCAGCAGCAGCAGGATGATCGCGATGCCGAAGTTGGACGGGTTCATGAAGTGCCGCATCCGCCCGCGCACCGGCGCCTTGAGCACCCACTTGGCGCCCACGGCGACGGTCACGCCGAACATCATGACCAGCACCTGGTCGTTGACGTAGATCAGCATGTTGAGCGCGATGGAGGTGATGTGCGCGGGATACAGGAACTCCATCAGCCCGCGCGGGCCGTTGCCGAGGAAGCGCGGCGCGCGGCCCTCCTGGCGGGCGCCGATCACCTCAAGGATGATCTCCACGGTGTAGCCGGTGGCCAGCGCCACGAACGGCCACGACCACGGCTGCTCGAACCCCAGCACGGTGTAGCCGAGGATGTTGAAGATGGTGATCGAGATCGCGAACCGGCGCAGCGCCGTGATCACTTTGGGATCGTGACGTGGCGGGGTGATCGTCTTGGCGGCCATGCCGTCACTTCTCCTTCGCTTGCGAGCCGAGCTGGAGGGTGTGCCAGCCGGGGGTGAGCGTGAGCTCCTGCTGGTGCCGCTGCCCGGCGCGGTCGCGCCAGCTCAGCTTGACCCGCACGGGGCCGGTGACGTTCGCGCCGAGGCCGATGTGCACCGCGTGCGCGCGCTTGCCGGAGTGGCCGCTGCCGCCGTCCACGCGGCCCATGAAGGAGCGGCCGTCGGGGGTGGTGGCGGTCACCGTCGCGCCGATCACCGGCGAGCCGGCGGCGGGCAGCGGGCCGGCCGCGGAGGGGGTGTCGTGCAGCAGGCGCAGCCCGAGGAACGAGCCGGCCGACCGGCTGGTGTTGAGGTAGAAGGCGGGGGCCTCCCACTGGCGGGCCACCGCGAAGTCGATCAGGCCGTCGCCGTTGACGTCGCCGGTCGCGATGCCGCGCGTCGGCACCGGCACGGCCAGGCCGAGCTGCTCCGACAGGTTGGCGTAGCGGCCGTCGGGGCCCTTGGCGAAGAAGGCCAGCGTCTGCGCGCCGGCGATGTCGCCGCCCTCGGTGACGTTCGGCCACGACTTGGGGTTGCTGGTCACGCCGTCGTTGGCGGCGGCCAGCTCCTGCAGCGGCGGCCAGCGGTTGACGTCGCCCTTGACGAACCCGGTCGCCTGGACGATCTCGTTCTCGCCGTCGTTGTCGAAGTCCTCGATCTTCGGGTCCCAGCCCCAGCCGGACCAGGCGGTGCGCAGCTCGGCGCTGAGGTCCTTCCACGGCGCCTCGCCCTGCCGCAGCTTCTCGCGCAGCTCGGCCTGGGTCTTGACGGTGGACAGGAACGTGAAGTTGCTCTCCTGGATGCCGTACGGGGTGGTGATGTTGCTGACGAAGAAGTCCAGGACGCCGTCGTGGTTGAGGTCGCCGGCGTCGGAGCCCATGCCCTTGAAGGAGTCCTCGCCGAGCACCTTCGACTTGGGCACGCCGATCTCGTGCGAGCCGACGGTGGCGGAGAACTTGATGGTGCCGGGGGAGGAGGTGTTGTAGAGCAGGTGGTCGGGCCCGAAGTCGTTGTTCAGCAGCAGCTCGGGCAGGCCGTCGCCGTCCAGGTCGGCGCTGGTCGCGCCGAGCTCCCAGCCGGTGGAGACGTCCGGCGGCAGCACGCCGTCCAGGCGGGTGAAGCCGCCGTTGCCGGTGCCGCGGAAGAAGTAGTCCCGGCCGCCGTTGACGGCCTTGGACAGCGAGTGGTTCATCTGCACGCCGCCGTCCACGCGGCTGTCGAGGACCGGGCTGCCGTCGGGGAAGTAGTTGCCGACGAAGATGTCCTGCTTGCCGTCACCGTCGAAGTCGGCGACGGTCGCGACGTTGCTGTTCCACACCTCGCCGGCGTACTTCGCGCCGCCCGGGTTGGGCACCAGCTCGGCCGCGTCGAAGGCGGCGGCCTCGAACCGGGTCGCGGCGGGCCGCTGCAGGTGCAGCGTGGGCGTGCGGCCCCACCAGTAGACCAGCAGGTCCGTCCGGCCGTCGTCGTTGTAGTCGGCGGGCACCGCGCCCATGGGCGCCATCGCGTCGGTGACCGGCAGCGAGCCGAGCGACAGCGCGAACGGCCGGTACCGCTCGCCGCCGCCCTCGACCGGCGCCGGGGTGACGACCACCTGGTCGGTACGCGGGTCCACGATCACCAGGTCGTCGTCCCTGCCGTTGCCGTCGAGGTCGTTCAGCGCGATCGCGGCCCCCACCGAGGAGATCCAGGCGTCGATGTGCTTGTATGCCTGGTTCACCTTGCGGACGGTCTTGGCCGAGCCGCCGCCCGGCATGGCGATCGCCAGGGACTTGAAGCCGTACGCGCCGGCCATCTCGGCCTTGGTCGCGTCGGAGGCGAAGGTCGGGTGGCCGATCGCGAAGACGGCGATCATCAGCGCGAGTGCGGCGACTCCCGCCGCCTGCTTGCGCAACCACGCGGCTACCGAGCTCACGAGGGAACACCTCCATGGAAGACGAACGTCTCGGCGATGCGCCGGCGCCACCCCTCATAGGCGGGCGGCGAGTCCTGTGCTGTCGCGGTGGGGCGGGTCAGGCGGCTCACCTCGGCCGCCCGCTCCGCCGTGGTGCCGCAGAGAACGCCCACGGCCGACTCGGTGTGCGGGAAGAGCAGCCCGGCGCGGATCCTGGCCTCGGCGGCGAACACGCTGCCCTGGGCCAGCGGCCCCCGGTGCGCTCCGGCGCGCTCGCGCAGCCACCGCAGCTCGGCGTCGTCGGCGCCGCCCGCGTAGGTGGCGGCCAGGCCGATGCCGGCGTACAGGTCGGCGTGGCGGGACTCGGGGAACCGTTCGAGCAGCGTGACCGCCCGCTCGGCGCTGGTGCCGGCGACGAACCACAGTGCGCGGCCGATGCCCTGGTCGAGGGCGTGGGCCGCGTAGTCCTCCTGGCCGGCCGGCCAGGAGAAGCGGGGTTCGCGCACCTGCTGGTGCACGTACCGGTCGGTGTGGAAGTAGGCCTGGTGGAAGCCGTACCCGTCGTGGACCAGCCACAGCAGCAGCGGGTCCAGCAGCCGGGGCTTGGGCCACAGGAAGCGGGGGAGCCGGGCCATGGCCCAGCCGATCCCCACGTAGATCATGTAGTTGTGGTGGTGCCCGCGTCCCTGGAGGCAGGCGTTGACCCGGCGCAGGTCGCCGAAGGTCAGGCAGTCCAGGATGGCGAAGCCCATGCCCGCGCCCTCGTAGGCGAAGCCGCGGAAGCGGGCGGGCACCTCTTCGAGCCGGTCCTCGGCCTCGGCGACGGTGCGTGACTCCACGGCGTGGGCGTAACCGGCGAGAAAGTATTCGCCGATCGTCTCCAGTAATTCAGTGGACGCCGCGTTCTTCACCCAGAAGCCGCGCGTTTCGACTTTCGTCTCGCCGACGTCCGGCACCAGAATTCTGCGTCTCAGTGACCGCAATGCGCTTGCCAATTGAGCCTCCGCCGCTTATAGCCCGAACAATCCAATTTCATTGACACATGCCGCCCGGTGGCCGGACAACTTCGGGTTTGCTCAGCTCGGAGGCTCATTTTTGGGCGTGCGAAAGCGAATGACGTGCTTATTCCGGGAAGCGGTCAGCGGGCCGGGATCTCGGCCTCGGCCGCGAAATGCGCGCGCACCCTGCCGCGCCACAGCTCGTAATCCGGCACGCGTTCCGACGTGCCCGCCGCGACTGCGCTCTCGTCGGCCAGCGCGACCGCGCCGGCCACGTCGAGCCCGGTCAGCACCGCGCCGGTGGCCGCCGAATGCTCCGGGACGAACCCCGAGTAGTGCCGGGCCTTGGTCGCGAACACCGAGCCCTGGGCCAGCTCGCCCCGGTGCTCCCCGGCCTCCTCGCGCAGCACCGCCGCCGCGCCCGCCGCGCACCCGGCGAACGTGGCCGCCAGCCCGACCCCGCTCCACAGGTCCGCCTGCCGGCCCGCGGCGAACGCGCGCACCGCCGCGGCCACGTCGCCCGGCCTGCCGCCGTGGATGAACCACAACGCCCGGCCGACGCCCTGGTCCACGGCGCGCGGGAAGTAGGCCGCGTCGCCCTGCCAGGGGTAGGGGGCCGGCACCTGCTGCCCGTCGACGTACCGGCGGGTGTGGAAGTAGGCCAGGTCGAAGCCGTACCCGTCCACGGCCAGCCAGCTCATCACCGGGTGGTACGGGGTGCCGTCCAGGTCGGGCAGCACCTTCTTCCACAACACCCGCGGCAGCCGGGCCATGGCGAAGCCGATGCCGATGTAGGCCAGGAAGATGTGCGGCTGCCCCGGGCCCATGAGCAGGTCCCGGGTACGCCGCCCGCGCCCGCCGCCCATGGCGTCCAGCACGGTGAAGGCCATCGTCGCGCCCTCGTAGGCGAAGCCGCGCTGCTCGACGTCCACCAGGGACAGCCGGCGCTCGATCTCCCACTGGTCACGGACGTCGATGCCCCACTCGAAGCCGCACACGACGGCCTGCGGGATCGCCTCCAGGCGGCCGGTGAGCGCCGAGGGGACGACGGGGAAGCCGCGTGCGCCGAAGGTCACGTCGGCCAGGGATGGCGCCAGCACGAGCCGGCGCAGCGAACCGAGCAGAGACGACATGGTGTGCTCCTCCTCCAGTACCGTGAAGACCCGGGTCAGCTCGCCCAGGCCGCCAGCCGCCAGTCGCCGCCGGACAGCGGCCTGGGCACCAGGACGGACGGGTCGGACCAGGCCGACGCCTCGCGCTCGGCCGCCTCGGCCAGGCGGCGGAAGACCGCCGCGACGACCGCTTCGAGTTCCTCGGGGGTCGCCTGCCCCCGCACCACGGTGAGTTCCATGCCTTCGACGCTCGCCCGCGGGCCCGCGCGGCCGCAACTTCCTGGATGCCCGGTGCCCACCGGGAGCACAGGTGAGCACGGGTGAACCCGGTCCGGCGGCGGAAGGCTCGCCGGACCGGTTCAGCCCGGGTCAGGATCGGGCGGTCAGGATTGGGCGGTGTCGTCGAACTCCACCACGAGCGGGAGGTCGGCCCGGCGGCGGATGTTCAGCTTGCGGTAGGTGCGGGTCAGGTGCTGCTCGACGGTGCTGATCGTGATGTAGAGCTTGGCCGCGATCTCGCGGTTGCTGTAACCGGCCGCCGCCAGCGCGGCGACCCGGCGCTCGCCGACGCTCAGCACGCCGATCAGGTCGCCCGGCAGGGGGGACGGGGCTCCGTCCGCGTCCGCCGCCCGGCTGAGCGCGCCGATCATCGGCTCGGCCCCGCACTCCAGGGCCGCCGCCTGCGCGCGTCCGGCCACCGTGCGGGCCCGCCGGAACTCGCCCAGCGCCTCGTACGCCTCCACCAGGTCGAACAGCGCCCTGGCCAGCTCGTACCGGTCGCCGGCGAGCTGGAGGTACTCCACCGCCTGGCGCAGCAGCGCCGGACGGCGGGCCGGCTCGGAGACGGCCGCCTTGAGCCGCATCCCGATGCCGCGCCCCCGGTAGGCGCCGGGGCCGCAGCCGTCCAGGTGGGCCTTGATCAGCTCCCTGGCCTCCTCGGTCTGGCCCATCCGCAGGCACGCCTCGGCCGCGTCGGCCTGCCAGGGGATCAGCGCCGGGTTGTTCAGGCCCCAGGCCGTCACCAGCTCGCCGCAGCGCAGGAAGTCGTGCAGGGCGGCCACGAACGACTCGCCGGCCAGGTTGTAGCGGCCGCGGGCGTACAGGTAGTGCAGGCCGTAACGGGTCTGGAACATGGCCTCGGCGACCGGCCGGTCCAGCGGGTCGCGCACGGCCTCGTGCCGGCCCATCGCGGTCAGCGCGATGATCAGGCTGGCCAGCGGGCCGCCGATGGCCACGCCCCAGCTGCTCATCGGGATCGTGTCCAGCGCGATGCGGGCGTGCCGCTCGGCCGCGGGCATGTCGCCCTGGCGGATCGCGATCTCGGCCCGGATGGCGGCCAGCCGGGCCCGGCGGCTGGGCGCCTGCCGGGCCGCCGCCTCGTCGCCGAACAGGTCGCACAGCGGCGCCGCGCGCTCGCAGCGCCCGGCGTAGGTGAGGGCGAGCAGCGAGTTCTCCACGACGTCCAGGGACATCTCGTCCAGCCGCTCGCCCTCCAGGATGCGCTCGACGGCGTCGAGGTTGTGCTCGCGCGGGCCGTGGGTGAGCACCTCGGCCAGGGCGAGCGTGGACTCCAGCCGCCGGTTGACGGCGACCGACACCATCCCGGCCAGGATGTGCTCGCGCGGCGGGTTGGCCACGTACGCGGCCAGCGGCGGGCAGGTCACCCGCAGCCACAGCTGCGCCACGACCAGCTCGGCCAGCGTCGCGTGGTCGGACGCCGACGCCTCCTGGTTGAGCTGCTCCAGCACGTCGCGGGCGTCCTCGAAGCGGCCGTGCCACAGCAGCGCGCGGGCCAGCACGACGGCGTCGCTGCCGTGCAGGCTGCCCTTCTGCAGCGCCTCGGCGAGCTGGTCCAGGTGCCCGGCGGGGGCGGCCGGGTTGATCCGCCACTCCGCGCGGACGAGCATGGTCATCAGCTTGGAGCGCTGGAGCTCGTCGGTGCACTCGCGCCAGGCCAGCTTCAGGTAGGCCACCGCCGACTCCACCTCGCCCTTGCGCAGCGCGGCCAGCGCGGCCTCCTCCAGCGTCGGCACCACCCACGGCGCCTCGACCCTGGCGGCCTGGAGCAGGCGGTCGGCGACCACGCCGGGCCGCACGCCGCGCGTGTAGGCCAGCTCGGCGGCGCGGCGGTACAGCTCCTTGCGCTCCGACAGGTCCATGCCGGCCAGCACCGCCGAGCGCACCGCCTCGTGCCGGTAGCCGCCGCCGCGCAGCAGGCCGGTCGCGCCGATCGTGAGCAGCTCCCTGCCGACGTCCACCGCGGGCAGTTCGAGCATCTCGGCCAGCCCGTCGGCCTCGCCGAGGATGGCCAGGCCCTGCGCCACCCGGACGGTACGCGGGTGGCTGCGCCGCAGGCACGTCTCGACCGCCCGGACGAACCGGTCGCCGACGACCAGCTCGCGCGGCGGCTCCTCCACGGCCCGCAGGTGCTGGCGGTAGTCGGCGGCCAGCTCGCCGGCCAGCAGCGGGTTGCCGCCGCTGATCGTGTGCCACTCGTCGGCGAACCGCTCGGTCGCGCTGAGCCCCACCTGGCCCGCCACCAGCGCGGCCACGCCCCTGCGCGACAGCGGGGCGAGCTGCAGGCGCAGGCAGTGCGGCAGCCGCAGCAGGTCGGTCTCCAGCGGGCCGTCCGTGCCCTGCCGGTCGTTGAGCGCGAACACCGCCACGATCCGCGCGTTGCGCACCCGCCGCGCCAGGTAGGCCAGGCAGAGCAGGGAGGTGCGGTCGGCGTGGTGCACGTCGTCCACGACGACCACCAGCGGGCAGCGTTCGGACAGGTCGAGCAGCACCGTGACGAGGGCGTGCACGACCTGCGGGTCGAGCAGCCGCTCGGCGTCGGCGTGCGCCGCGGTCGCGGTCCGCACGCCCTCCGCCAGCAGTTTCTCCGAGCGCTCGCGCTCCTCCTCGACCAAGGGGGCGTCCTGGATGAGCTGGCGGAGCAGGCCCAGTTGCAGGTCCTGCTCCATGCGCGATCCTGTCGCCGTCACCGCGAGCGCGCCCAGCTCTATGGCCTGTTCGGACAACGCGCGCAGCAGCGCGCTCTTGCCCGTCCCGGCGGGCCCGCTGACCAGCGCGACCCGTCCACGGCCGAGGATGGCGTTGGCGACGAGCGACTCCAGGCAGGACATCTCCTCCTGCCGTTCGATGAGAGTCATGGCCGTCTCCCCACATGTCGTGTTGCGCTCACGCTAGGCCGGGGTGGTATTCGATCTCTATCGTCCCGCCATCAGCCGCCGGTTCCTGGCCGCGCGCCGGCGTCCGGGCTCGGGAAGGGGCAGCTCAGGGGCGGGGGAGGCGGGTGCGGAGGCCGGCGGCGGGTCCGCGCGGCGGGCGCGGGCCACGGCCGTGCCCACGGCGGCCAGGGCCGCGGCGACCGCGTCGGGCGCGGTCCCGGCGCCCCACGCCGTGCCGCCGTCTGTGCCGCCGTTTGAGCCGCCGTCTGTGCCGCACCGGGCGTAGACGGTCACCCCGCCGCCGGCGGCGACGGCCGCGCCGTCGAGGTGGTGCACGGCCCGGACCCGGACGCCGGCGGCCTCCAGCGCCGCGCGCAGCGCCGCCGCCGTCTCCGATCGGGCCTGCCCGTACGCGCCGCCGTCGACGTGCAGCGTGGCCACCGTCCCGGCGAGATCGCCGGGCAGGCCGCCGGGGTCGCCGGGGGGCAGGTACTCCTGCTCGAACAGCCGCCTGATGCGCTCCGGCTCGACCTCGCCCTGCCCGGCCTCCGCCATCGCCTGGACGGCCCGGCCCAGCTCGATCTGCAGCCCGCGCGGCAGCGTGATCCCGTACCGGGCGTTCAGCAGGTACGCCGGGCCGGCCTTGCCCGACTGGCTGGTGACCCGGACCACCGCCTCGTACGTGCGCCCGAGATCCCGCGGGTCCACCGGCAGGTACGGCACCTCCCACGGCAGCCCCGCCGGATCGCCCCCGGTACGGGCCGCCTCCCGGTCCATGGCGTCGAACGCCTTCTTGATCGCGTCCTGGTGGCCGCCGGAGAAGGCGGTGAACACCAGGTCGCCCCCGTACGGGTGGCGCGGCGGCACCGCGAGCCCGGTGCACTCCTCGACGACGCGCCGCACCCGGTCGAGGTCGGAGAAGTCGATGCCGGGGTCGACGCCCTGGGTGGCCAGGTTCAGGCCCAGCGTCACCAGGCAGACGTTGCCCGCCCGCTCGCCGTTGCCGAACAGGCAGCCCTCGACGCGCTGGGCGCCGGCCAGCATCGCCAGCTCGGCCGCCGCGACCCCGGTGCCGCGGTCGTTGTGCGTGTGCACCGACAGGCAGACGTGCTCGCGGTGCGGCAGGTTGCGGTGCAGCCACTCGATCTGGTCGGCGAAGACGTTGGGCGTCGAGCGCTCGACCGTCGTGGGGAAGTTCAGGATGATCGGCCGGTCGGGGCCGGGCTGCCAGACGTCCATGACGGCCGCGCAGACCTCCAGCGCGAAGTCAGGCTCGGTGTCGTGGAAATGCTCAGGCGAGTACTGAAACCGAACATCACCCTCTTCGAGTAATTTATCGGCATATTTCATGACCAGTCGGGTTCCCTGGACCGCCAGGTCCTTGCACTCGTCCCGGTTCATCCCGAACACCAGCCGCCGCGCCAGCGGCGAGGTCGCGTTGTAGAGGTGGATCGTCGCCCCGGGCGCCCCGCTCACGCTCTCCACCGTGCGCTCGATCAGCTCGTCGCGCGCCTGGGTCAGCACGGTCACGCACACGTCGTCCGGGATGCGGTCGCGCTCGACCAGGAGCCGGACGAAGTCGTAGTCGTCCTGGCTCGCCGCCGGGAAGCCGACCTCGATCTCCTTGTAGCCCATGCCCACCAGCAGGTCGAACAGCACCAGCTTGCGGCCGGGGTCCATGGGCCTGGGCAGCGCCTGGTTGCCGTCCCGCAGGTCGGTGGACAGCCAGCGCGGCGGCGCGGTGAGCTCGGCGTCCGGCCAGGCGCGGTCGCCGAGCGGCATCCGGGGGAAGGGTCGATAGCGGCTGATCTTCATGTCCGGCCTCACTGTCCCTCAGCTGAGCGATCCGAAATAGACGGTCGAGAAATGCGGCGAGATCAGCACGACGATGTGGTTCACGGCGGTCTCGTCCACCATGCGGAAGGTGACGACGATCTCCGGATACGCCGGCCGCAGCCCGAGCCCGACGAAGTACGGGTCGGTGGCGAACACGATGCGGTACAGGCCGCGGTCGAGCGGGCGGTCGGCCCACTCGCTGACCGAGCCGTCCTGGTCCGTACGGGTCTCGGCTTCGAGCACCCACTGCCCGTCGGCGTCATGGTCCAGGCGTACGTGCAGGTCGGCCGCCCCCCGGCCGTAGACCGCGTCCTGGGCTTGCACCGCTATTCCCATCGAACCTCTCCGAGTGGTCCGCGCGGGCCGTCCGCGCACATGGCCACCCGGACGACGACAGGTCGCGCCGCCCGGGCTCGCGCCCCAGGCTTCCGCCGCCGCCTATCCGCCGGACCTCCGGCCGCTATCGCCGCGCTATCGCCGTCCGATTGCCGCCGAGCGCGAAAAGAGGCGGCCGCCTTATTTCGCGCTATCCCCGCTATCGCCGGCGGGTGCGGGGATGGGGGTGCACAGCGTCCAACGTGCGCTGATGGCCGGTGAAAAGAAGATGGATAAAGGGCGAATTGCGCACCGTGTGAGCGTCATTTCCGAAGCCGCGGACGAAGACCGCGGTAATCACCCGGAGGTAGATCGAAATGACCGCGACCACCGCCATCACCGCCCGCGTCCGCCTCACCCTCGCGCTGCTGCTGGCCGCGCTGGCCGGCTTCGCCGCCATCGCCGCCGCGCCGGCCCCCGCGCACGCCGTTCCGTCCGCCGCGCAGCACGACACCGTCAACGGCACCATGGACTGGCCGTGGGGCCTGATCGAGGGCGTCTTTCAGCGCTGACGGTGACAGGCAACCCGGATCACCCTGAAACGCTCCAAAACTGGCCACGTACCCAATGGCGTTGTACCATCCACCCAACCATGGCAGAAACTTTTGAGGGGTAAGCACCAGTTACGCCGCTCATCATGGCAATCACGCCCGGATTCCGGTCGCTTCGGGAAAGATCATTGACCGAGGGCGATGATTTGTTTGAGGGGATGCGGGTGGAGTTTCGCGTGTTGGGTGCGCTCGAGGTAACCGCGAGCGAGAGACAGCTCGATCTCGGCGGGGCGCGGCAGCAGATCGTCCTCGCCGTCCTGATCCTGAACGCCAATCACTCGGTCACACTGGACCGCCTCGTCGAGGCGATCTACGATGAGGACCCTCCGGCCACGTCGCGCGCACAGGTGCAGATCTGCATCTCCGCGCTCAGGCGCCTGTTCAGCGCCCACGGCCACCCCGAGATGATCGTCACCACCCGGCAGGGCTACATGCTGCGCGCCCCCGCCGACGCGATCGACGCACGCCGTTTCGAGAGTCTTGTGAGCCGGGCCCGCAAGGCTCGCGACGGACGTTCCTTCCCCGAGGCCATCCAGCACTACCGCGAGGCGCTGGCGTTGTGGCGCGGCCCGGCTTTCGACGGCATCGACAGCAGGGCCGTGCAGGCGCTGGCCAGCGGGATCGCCGAGCAGCGCGTCACCGCCAACGAGGACTGCGTGCAGCTCGAACTGGACCTCGGCCGCCACCACGAGCTCGTCGGCGAGCTGGCCGCGCTGGTCCAGGAACACCCGCTCAGGGAGGGGCTGGCCGCCCAGCTCATGGTCGCCCTCTACCGTTCGGGACGGCAGGCCGAGGCCCTCCAGGTCTACCGCGACGCCCGGCGGGTCATCGTCGAGGAGCTGGGCATCGAGCCCAACGAACGGCTGCAGCAGCTCGAATCGGCCATCCTCACCTCCGACGAGAGCCTGGAGGCGCAGCCACCCCCCGCGGCGGCCCCGGCCGAGCCGCCCGCCCGTCCGCCCGCGGTGCCCGGCATGCTCCCCTCCGACATCGCCGACTTCATCGGGCGGCAGGCCCAGCTCGACGTCATCAGGCAGCGGGTGACCGTCCCCCTGGCCGGGGACGGCCGCTTCGCCGTGCCCGTCATCGCGGTCGCCGGGCGGGCCGGGATCGGCAAGACCACGATCGCCGTGCACGCCGCGCACAGCGTCGCCGCGCACTTCCCCGACGGCCAGCTCTTCGCCGACCTGCACGGCGGCGTCTCCCGCCCGGTCCACCCGATGCAGGTGCTCGACCGGTTCCTGCGGGCCTGCGGCGTGCAGGGTACGGCGCTGCCCGACACCCTCGGCGAGCGGGCCGAGCTGTACCGCATGCTGCTGGCCGACCGCAGGATGCTCATCGTGCTCGACGACGCCGCCGCCGAGAGCCAGGTGCTGCCGCTGTTACCCGGCAGCCCGACCTCGGCCGTCATCACCACCAGCCGGACCCGGCTCGGCGGGCTGGCCGGCGCCACCCACGTGGACGTCGACCTCTTCGACGCCGCCCAGTCCGTCGAGCTGCTGTCCCGCATCGCCGGGGCCGAGCGCGTACGGGCCGAGCCGGAGTCGGCCGCCGCCCTGGCCGAGCTGTGCTGCTTCCTGCCCCTCGCGCTGCGCATCGCCGGCGCCCGTCTGGCCTCGCGCCCCCACTGGGCCGTGGAGCAGCTCGTGGACCGGCTCGGCGACGAGGCCCGCCGGCTCGACGAGCTCAAGCACGGCGACATGGGCATCAGGGCCAGCCTGTCGCTCACCTACGACGCGCTCGCCGAGCAGGCCCGCTGCCTGTTCCGCCGGCTGGCGATCCTGCACTCGCACATCTTCTCCGCCTGGACCGGCGCCGCCCTGCTCGACCGGCCGCTGGCCGACGCCCAGGACCTCTTCGACGACCTGGTCGACGCCCAGCTCATCGAGGTCGCCGGCGTCGGCAGGAACGTCAACGTCCAGTACCGCTTCCACGACCTCATCCGCGTCTACGCCCACGAGCGCCTGGCCGCCGAGGAGCCGCCCGCCGAGCGCAGCGCGGCGCTGGCCCGCGTGCTCGACGCGCTGCACCGGCTCACCGAGACCGCCAGGACCCGCGAGTACGGCCCGCCCGCCGGCCCCCACCTGCGGCCAGGCCCCGACTCGCCGCTCCCGGCCGAGCTGGTGGAGCGGCTGGTCGCCGACCCGATCGGCTGGTTCGAACGCGAGCGCCACGTGCTGCTGGCCGGCATCCGCCAGGCCGCCCAGGCCGGGTTCGTGGAGCTGTGCTGGCGCACCGCCATGAACGCCGAGCCCTTCTTCGAGCTGCACGTCTACCTCGACGACTGGCGCGAGATCCAGGAGATCGCCCTGGAGGCGGCCCGCCGGGCGGGGGACGAGCGCGGCCAGGCCGAGATGCTGTGCGTGCGCGGCACGCTGGCCCAGACCGAACAGCACTTCGGCGAGGCCAGACGCGACTTCGAGGCGGCCCTGACGCTGTTCGAGAAGACCGGCAACGTCGTGCAGATCGCCCGGTCCCGGCGGAACCTGGCGTTCCTGGAACGCATGAACGGCCAGCTGGACGCCGCCGCGACGCACCTGGAACAGGCGCTGGCCATCTTCACCGACATCGGCGACCAGATCTCGGCCGCGCACACGCTGGACAACCTGGCCGCCATCAGGTCGGAGTGCGGCGACATCGACGATGCCAAGATCATGCTGGCCGAGGCGCTGGTCCGCGGCAAGAGCGGCGGCAGCCGGCGCATCATCTCGCAGATCCTGCACCGGATGGGCCGGGTGCACCTGCAGGCCGAGGAGTTCGCGCTGGCGGCCGGCGCGTTCGAGGAGGCGCTCACGCTGGTGGAGGAGATCGGCGACACCGTCGGCGAGTCCTTCGCCCTGCACGGCCTCGGCATCGCCCACCTGCGCAGGGGACGCCTGCGCGAGGCGAACGACCTGCTGCGCCGGGCGCTGGCCGTGGCCGAGACCGCCCGCCACCGCCTGGCCGAGGCGCACGCCCTGGCCGGGCTGGGCGAGCTGGCCGTCACCGCGAACGAGCCCGGCGACGCGATCGGCCGCCTGCGCAAGGCGGTCACGCTGTTCCGCCAGATGCGCGCGCCGCTGTTCGAGGCGCAGACGCTCACGATGCTGAGCGAGGTGCTGGTCGCCCTCGGCGACGCCAGCGCGGCCGAACGGGCGCTGTCGCGGGTGCACGAACTGGCCGACACGGTCGACGAACGGGCCGGTCAGCGGCTGCGCGACGGCCTGTCCTCGGGCGCCGGGCTGGTGGAGGGCATCGGGTAGCCGGCCTTTCTCCGCCGGCATCCCGCACTGTCAGAGATGCCCGCGGGGGCCCGCCGTTGGGATTCTGGCGAGCATGAAGGCTCTGGTGCTGTCCGGCGGGTCCGGCACCCGCATGCGTCCCTTGAGCCACTCCATGCCGAAGCAGCTCATCCCGATCGCCAACAAACCGGTCCTGGAGCACGTGCTGGAGAGCCTGCGCGGGCTCGGCGTGACCGAGATCGGCCTCGTGGTCGGCGACAGGGAGGCGCAGATCGCCGAGGTCGTCGGCGACGGCTCGCGGTTCGGGACGCGCGTCACCTACATCCGCCAGCTCCGCCCGCTGGGGCTGGCCCACTGCGTCAAGCTGGCGCGACCCTTCCTCGGCGGCGACGACTTCGTCATGTACCTCGGCGACTGCGTCCTGGCCGACGGCATCGGCCCGATCGCCGAGGAGTTCCACGCCTTGCGCCCGGCCGCCCAGATCGTGGTGCACCGGGTGGCCGACCCCCGGCCGTTCGGCGTCGTCGAGACCGACGAGACCGGCGCGGTGCTGCGGGTGGTGGAGAAGCCGGAACGGCCGCGCAGCGACCTGGTCATGACCGGCGTCTACTTCTTCACCCCGGCCGTCCACGAGGCGGTGGACCGCATCGTCCCCGGACGCCGGGGCGAGCTGGAGATCACCGACGCCGTCCAGTGGCTGCTGACCTCCGGCCAGGAGGTCAGGGCCAGCCTCTACCGCGGCTACTGGAGCGACGCCGGCCGCGTCGAGGACGTCCTGGAGTGCAACCGGCGGCTGCTGGCCCGGCTCTCCCGCGACATCGCCGGCCACGTGGACGCCGCCAGCCTGGTACGCGGCGACGTCGTGCTCGGCCCCGGCGCGCGGGTGGTGGCCTCCGTCGTCGAGGGACCGGCGATCATCGGCCCGGACACCCTGATCGTGGACAGCCACATCGGGCCCGGCACCTCCATCGGACGCGACTGCGTGGTGCGCTCCACCCGCCTGTCCGACTCCATCGTGCTCGACGGCGCCTCCATCGTGGCCGCCAGCGGCCTGCGCGGCTCGCTCATCGGGCGCTACACCACCGTCGCTCCCGGCCGCAGCGACCACCGTCTCGTGGTCGGCGACCACACGCGGATCGAGCTGACCACATGAACCCAGGGAACAAGGAGTGAGGACGTGACCGACGACGGCGCCCCGCGCGCGGGGCGGAAAGAGTGGCTCGGGCTGGTGGCGCTGTTCCTGCCCACGATGCTCGTGGCCCTGGACATCAGCGTGCTGTTCCTGGCCCTGCCGCACCTCAGCGCAGACCTGGGCGCGGACGCCACCCAGCAACTGTGGATCACCGACATCTACGGCTTCATGACCGCGGGGTTCCTGGTCACCATGGGCTCGCTCGGCGACCGGATCGGCCGCCGGCGGCTGCTGCTGGCGGGGGGCGCGGCCTTCGGCCTGCTGTCGCTGCTGGCCGCCTTCTCCACCAGCCCCGAGATGCTGATCGTGGCCCGCGCGCTGCTCGGCGTCGCCGGGGCCACGCTGCTGCCCTCGACGCTGTCGCTGATCGGCGTCATGTTCCGCGACCCCCGGCAGTTCGGCCTGGCCATGGCCGCCTGGGGCACGGCCTTCATGCTGGGCATCGCGCTCGGCCCGGTGGTCGGCGGCGCGCTGCTGGAGCGCTTCTGGTGGGGGTCGGTCTTCCTCATGGGCGTGCCGGTCATGCTCCTGCTGCTGGCCGCGGCCCCGCTGCTGCCGGAGTTCCGCGATCCGGCCGGCGGCCGGATCGACCTGGTCAGCGTCGTGCTGTCGCTGGCGGCGATCCTGCCGCTGATCTACGGCCTCAAGGCGGTCGCCCGCGACGGATGGGGCGCCGGTCCGGCCGTCGCGGTCGCCGCCGGGCTGCTGGTGGGGGCGGTGTTCGTGCACCGGCAGCGCGCGCTGGCCCACCCGCTGCTGGACGTGCGGCTGTTCCGCCACCGCGCGTTCACCGCCGCGGTGCTGATCGGGCTGCTGTGCGGGGCGCTGCAGACCGGGACCGGGATGGAGGTCGCGCTGTTCCTCCAGACGGTCGAGGGCATGTCGCCGCTGGAGGCGGGGCTGTGGCTGCTGGGCCCGGCCGTCGCGCTCATCGTCTCGATCAACCTCACCCCGCGGCTGGCCAGCCGGGTGCGGCCGGCGTACCTGCTGGGCGGCGGCATGGTGATCGCGGTCGTCGGGCAGCTCCTGCTCACCCAGGTCGTCGTGGGCGCGGTGACCGCGCTGATCGTCTTCCTGGGCGTGTGCTACTTCGGCGTCGGGCCGGTCGGCGGCATGATCAACCAGGTGGCGATGAGCACCAGCCCGCCGGAGCAGGCCGGTTCGGCCGCCTCGCTGGTGGCCACCGGCGGCGAGTTCGGCGTCGCGCTCGGCGTCGCCACCCTGGGCAGCCTCGGCACCGCGGTCTACCGGGGCACCTTCAGCCCGCCCGCCGGCACCCCGGCGCTCGCCCAGGACGGCATCACCGGCGCGGTCACCGTGGCCGGGCAACTGCCCGCCGACCAGGGCGCGGCGCTGCTCGGCGCGGCCCGCGAGGCGTTCACCGCCGGGCTGCACGCGGTCGCGTGGGCCAGCGCGGCCCTGTGCGCCGTGCTGGCCGTGCTCGCGCTGGTCCGCCTGCGCGGAGTGGCGCCCTTCGCCGGCGTGCACGACGGCCACCACCAGCCGGACCAGGAGCCCGTCCTGGTGGACTGAGCGCAGCCGTACGAGCCTGAGCGCACGGGAAGGCGGGCCCGGGGAACCGGGCCCGCCTTGGTCGTCCGAGGGCTCAGTCCAGGCCGAACCGGGCGCGGGACAGCTCCCGGTTGGCCAGGGCCGCCAGGTAGATCGCGAACCCGGCGTGGCTGTGCGTGGTGGACATGTCCCGCCAGATCCGCTCCATGCGCTGACCGTCCCTGACCGCGCTGGAACCGGCAGTCGGGAACAGGCAGCCCTCCACGGCCCGCCAGGCCAGCCGGGCGACCTCGCGGCTGACGGTGGCCAGGCGCACGTCCCGCTCCCTGGTGAACGCCTCCGGGCCCGCCGCGCAGGTCCGGCTCCACTGCTGGACGGCGTTCGTCATGGCCGCCTCGGCGGCGGCGAGCATGCCGGCGGCCTCGCCGTACCAGAACTGGTAGTCGGGGTCCTCGGCGCGGGTGGTGAACGGCGGGAAGATGGTCGTCCTGGTCCGCATCAGCTCCTCGTAGGCGTCCAGGGCGCCCTGGGCCATGCCGAGCACGACGGCCGCGCTGCCGAGCAGCATGACGCTGAGCGGCCCGCCGCCGTACTCGGGGTTGCCGTGCAGGTCCCGGCCCGGGGTGCCGCCGGTGACGACGGCCTGGCTGAGGTGGATCGGCAGCGTGAGGTGGCCGGGGACGCGGCCGCCCGCCATGGCGATGCTGTGCGAGCCGCTGCCCTTCAGGCCGAGCTGGCCGCCCCAGTCGTCCAGCCGCCGCCACTGGTCGCGCGGCGCGACGAACAGCATCGGCTGCCCGTCCACGACGACGTGGCCCATGAAGTGGGTGGCGTACGGGGCTCCCGAGCAGTAGCTCCAGGTGCCGTCGAGGAGCCACCCGCCCTCGCCGTCCGGACGGGCCGAGCCGCCGGGCGCGACCGTGGCCGGGCAGACGAAGTCCCCGCAGGCGAACAGCTCGCTCTGGGCCCGCTCGCCGAACAGCGTGGCCACCGCCAGCGTGTGCGCCGAGCCGAAGGAGTACATCCAGCCGGTGGACGGGCAACCCCGCGCGAGCGTCATCGACACCCGCATGAAGGTCTCCACGCCGAACTCGTAGCCGCCGAAGCGGCGGGGGACCAGGATGCGGTAGAAGCCCGCCCTGGCGAACGCCTCGTGGGTGTCGGGGGCGTAGTAGGTGCGCCGCTCCGTCTCGGCCTGGCGCTCGACCAGGGCGGGCACCATGGCCTCGGCCCTGGCGACGATCTCGTCGGGGGTGAGCCCGGGCTCGGGCGGAGCCATGGGGGCGTGGGTGACGGCTGTCATGCTGCGCGAACCCTTCGTCTCGGGTTTTCCCCCAAGGCTCGCCCGGCGCCGGTGACCTTCGCATCTCCGTGCGTGCCCGGCAATCCCGCACGCCGGAAGATGCGCCCGTCAACCGGCGAATGGGACGTTCAGGAAGCAGTGTCCCGACTGACGTCCCGGGAGGACATGGTGTTGATGACAGGTGCTCCGGCGCGGGAAGACCTCGTCCGCCGCGCGACGGAGGCAGGCCCTGTCCTGCGCAGGAACGCGGCCTGGGCGGAGGAGAACCGCAGGCTGCACGAGGAGACGATCGAGGCGCTGGCCGAGGCCGGCGTCTTCAGGCTGCGGACGCCGCGCCGCTACGGCGGTTTCGAGGCGGACACGCGCACCCTCGTCGAGGTCGCAGCCGAGCTGGGCCGCGCCGACGGCGCCGCGGCGTGGACGGCCTCGGTCTACTGGATCCCGACCTGGATGGCCGCCCACTTCCCCGAGGCCGTCCAGGACGAGGTGTTCGCCACCCCCGACGTGCGCATCTGCGGCACGCTCAGCCCCACCGCGATGGCCGTGCGCGCCGAGGGCGGCATCGTGGTCAACGGCAAGTGGGGCTTCGTCAGCGGCGCCCACCACAGCCACTGGCAGGAGATCGTGGCCGTCGTCGTCGGCCCGGACAGCGAGCCCGAGCCGGTCATGGCGCTGGTGCCGATGAGCGACCTGACCGTCATCGACGACTGGCACACCTCCGGCCTGCGCGGCACCGGCAGCGTCAGCACCGTGGCCCAGGACCTGTTCGTCCCGGCCGCCCGGGTCATGCCGCTGGGCGCGATCCTCCAGGGACAGCACGCCGACGGCGCCAACGCCGGCTCCCCGATCTACCGCTCGCCGCTGCTGCCGGTGGCCGCCGCCTCCTCGGTCGGGACCGTGCTCGGCCTGGCCAAGGCCGCCCGCGAGGTCTTCTTCGAGCGGCTGCCCGACCGCAAGATCACCTACACCGGGTACGCCAGCCAGAGCGCCGCCCCGCTGACCCACCTCCAGGTCGCCGAGGCCACCTTCAAGATCGACCAGGCCGAGTTCCACGCCCACCGCCTGTCCGACACCGTGGACGCCAAGGACGCCGGCTCCGCCCAGTGGACGATCGAGGAGCGCGTGCGCGCCCGCGCCGACATGGGCGCCGTCTGCCGCCTGGCCAAGGAGGCCGTCGACATCCTGGCCACCGCCAGCGGTGGCTCCTCCATCTACAGCGACGTGCCCATCCAGCGCATCGCCCGCGACGTGCACGCCGTCAACCAGCACGCCCTCATGCACCCCAACACCAACGCCGAGCTGTACGGGCGGATTCTGTGCGGCCTCGAACCCGACACCCTCTACATCTGAAGGAGATCGCCATGACCACCGTGTCCGCCCCCGACCAGACCCTCGCCGTCGCCGCCCTGCCGCAGCAGATCATCGCCGCGTGGGCCGCCCACGACGCCGAGGCGTTCGCCGCCGTCTTCACCGAGGACGGCTCCATGATCCTGCCCGGCGTGTACCGCAAGGGCCAGGCCGAGATCCGCGCCTTCATGGCCCACGCCTTCGCCGGGCCGTACCAGGGCACCCAGGTCACCGGGCAGCCCATCGACCTGCGTTTCCTGGCCGAGGACGTCTGCCTGCTGACCACCGAGGGCGGCGTGCTGGCGGCCGGCGAGAGCGAGGTCGCCCCCGAGCGCGCGGTCCGCGCCTCCTGGCTGGCCGTCCGCCGTGACGGGCAGTGGAAGCTGACCGCCTACCAGAACAGCCCGCGTGACTGAGATGGCCGCTCACGTCGCACAGCGCGCGGTGGTGCTCGGCGGAGGCATGGCGGGGCTGCTGGCCGCGCGCGTGCTCGCCGAGCACTGCGCCGAGGTCCTGCTGGTGGACCGGGACACGCTGACCGGCGCGGCGGGCCCGCGCCGGGGCGTGCCGCACGGCTGCCACGCCCACGCCCTGCTGGCCCGCGGCCAGCAGATCCTGGACGAGCTGTTCCCCGGCCTCACCCAGCAGATGATCGACGACGGGGTGCCCGCCGGAGACCTGGCCACCAGCCTGCGCTGGTACTTCAACGGCCGCCGGCTGCGCCCGGCCCCCACCGGCCTGATCAGCGTCTCGGCCACCAGGCCCGTCCTGGAGGAGCAGGTCAGGAACCGCGTCTCGGCCCTGCCCAACGTGCGCTTCCTGGAGCGCACCGACATCCTCGGGCCGACCGCGACGCCGGCCCGCGACCGGGTCACCGGCGTCCGCGTGCGCGGGACGGACGGCGTCGAGGAGCACCTGGCCTGCGACCTGCTGGTGGACGCGACGGGCCGCGGCTCGCGCACCCCCGCCTGGCTCCAGGAGCTCGGCTTCCCCCGGCCCGACGAGGACCGCGTGAAGATCGGCCTCGCCTACACCACCCGCCACTTCCGCCTGCGCCGCGACCCGTACGGCGAGGACCTGTCCATCAACCCGGTCGCCTCGCCCGCGAACCCGCGCGGCGCGTTCTTCCCCAAGCTGCCCGGCGACATGAGCATGCTCTCCCTCACCGGTATCCTGGGCGACCACCCGCCGGCCGACCTGGAGGGCTTCCTCGCCTTCGCCAAGTCCCTGCCCGTGCCCGACGTCTACGACGCCGTCCGCGACGCCGAACCGCTCGACGAGGGCGTCACCTTCACCTTCCCGGCCAGCGTGCGGCGCCGCTACGAGCGCCTGCCCGCCTTCCCCGACGGCCTGCTGGTGCTGGGCGACGGCGTGTGCAGCTTCAACCCCGTCTACGGCCAGGGCATGACCGTCGCCGCCATGGAGGCGATGATCCTGCGCGAGCACCTCCAGGCGGGCGCGGTGCCGCCGTGGCGGGCCTTCTTCAGGGACATCTCGCGGGTCATCGACGTCCCGTGGGACATCTCCGCCGGCGCCGACCTCGCCTTCCCCGGGGTGGAGGGGCGGCGTACCGCCAAGGTGCGGATCGGCAACGCCTACATGGCGCGCCTGCACGCCGCGGCGGCCCGCGACGGCGCGGTCACGGCCGCGTTCATGCGGGTGGCCGGGCTGGTGGACCCGCCGCAGGCGCTCATGCGGCCCGCGCTCATGCTGCGGGTCCTGTGCCAGAGCGGCGGCGGCCCGGCGACGGCCGCCGCCTCCGAGCAGCGTCCGCAGGTGCCGCTGCTCAAGTCCTGACCCCGTCCGAACGACGAAAGGACGCCGGCGGATCCCGCCGGCGTCCTTTCCGTCCGTACGGCTACCTCAGCGGGCGGGCGAACGCGCGGACGTCGCCCACCAGCAGCTCCGGCTGCTCCATGGCGGCGAAGTGGCCGCCCCGCTCGAACTCGGTCCAGTGGCTGATCGTCGGGATGTCCCGGTCGGCCAGCCGGCGCACCGGCACGAAGATGTCCCTGGGGAAGACCGCCACGCCCACGGGCACGGTGATGGGCGGCGGCCGGTGCCCCTCGGCGGCCATCTTCAGCCCCGCCGCGCCCTCGTAGTAGAAGCGCGCCGACGACCCGGCCGTCGCGGTCAGCCAGTAGATCGACACGTTGGCCAGCATCCGGTCCCGGTCCACGGCGTCCTCGGGCGACTTGTCGGAGTCCGTCCAGTCGTGGAACTTCTCCACGATCCAGGCGAGCTGCCCCACGGGCGAGTCGGTGAGCGCGTACGCCAGCGTCTGCGGACGGGTGGACTGCAGCTTCATGTAGCCCGACAGCTCCTCGTCGAACCGGGCCAGCCCGGCCAGCCGCCCCTGCTCGGCGGGCGTCAGGCCGGCCAGCTCGGCCGGGTCGCCCGAGGGGAAGGCCATCAGCATGTTGACGTGCGCGCCGATCACGTGCTCGGGGGCCAGCCTGGCCAGCTCCAGCGAGATCACCGCGCCCGCGTCGCCGCCCTGCGCCAGGTAGCGGTCGTAGCCCAGCCGGCGCATCAGCTCGGCCCACGCCAGCGCCACCCGGTACGGATGCCAGCCCGCCTCCCTGGTGTGCCCCGAGAACCCGAACCCCGGGATCGACGGGATGACCAGGTGGAAGGCGTCGGCCGGGTCGCCGCCGTGCGCGCGCGGGTCGGTGAGCGGCCCGATCACGTCCAGGAACTCGGCGACCGAGCCCGGCCAGCCGTGCGTCAGCAGCAGCGGCACGGCCTGCGGCTCCGGCGAGCGCACGTGCAGGAAGTGCACGTCGGCGCCGTCGATCTCGGTCACGAACTGCGGGTGCCGGTTCAGCTCGGCCTCGGCCGCCCGCCAGTCGAAGCCGTGCCGCCAGTGGTCGGCCAGCTCCTTGAGGTAGCCCAGCGGCACGCCGCGCTCCCAGCCGGTGCCGGGCAGCTCGTCCGGCCAGCGGGTGGCGTCGATCCGGCGGTGCAGGTCGGCCAGGTCGGCCTCGGGGATGTCGATGCGGAATGGACGCATGGGTGGTCCGCCCTTCTTCGGTCAGGGGTGGGTCGGGCAGGTCAGCCGGTGCCGGTGCGCCGCAGCTCCTCGAAGGAGGACAGGTCGGGCACCGTCCAGCCGTCCAGGTCGTACTCGCCGAGGCAGCGGTCGACGAAGGCCGCGTACTCGTCGAGCTGGCCGCCGGCCATCTGCGAGAACAGCAGCTCGACCCGGGTGTTCTCGTGGTTGCCGCCGTAGTTGCGCTCGTAGAGCTCGTGGCGGCCGCCGAACTCCGAGCCGATCGCGTCCCACAGCAGCTTCATCACCTTGACGCGGCCCTCGGCGTCGGTGCCGTCCGAGCCGCGCAGGTATTTGTCCAGGTACGGGCGGATGTCCGGGTTCTTGAAGTCGGCCGCGCCGGAGTTGACGTAGATGAGCCCGCTGGCCACGTCCTGCAGCACGATCTCCTTGATCCGCGGATAGCCGATCTGCATGAACCAGCGATAGGCCAGGCCGTACTGCGGGTTGGGCAGCAGGGCGCCGTTGCGCCACTCGACCGGGTTGCGGGCGGCGGCGTCCGACAGCGCCCAGAACAGGTTGCGCCAGGCCAGCACCTCGCCGATCCGGGTCTGCACGCCGCGGAAGTCCTTGGTGCCGGTGATCTCCAGCGCCCTGACCAGCAGCCCGGCGATGAACTCCAGCTTGACCGCCAGCCGGGTGCAGCCGTGGAAGGTGAACCGCTCGGTGAAGCCCGACTGGCCGGTGAACAGCTGCGCCTTGCCCAGGTCGCCGTAGATGAACACGTTTTCCCAGGGGATGAGCACCTTGTCCAGGACGAGGATGCTGTCGTTCTCGTCCAGCCGGGAGGAGAGCGGGTAGTCGAACGGGCCGCCGGTCAGCGCCGCGTTCATGCCGTAGGACGGGCGGCAGATCAGCTTCAGGCCCTGCGCGTCCATCGGCACGGTGGCCACCAGCGCGAACTCGCGCTTCTTGACCGGCAGGCCGTAGTGGGCGATGAAGTTGTAGTGCGTCAGCGCCGAGCCGGTCGCCACCACCTTCGCGCCGCTCACCACGAGCCCCGCGTCGGTCTCCCGCTCGACGTGCACGTAGACGTCGTTGACCTCGTCCGGCGGCCGGTTGCGGTCGACCGGCGGGTGCACGATCGCGTGGTTCCAGAACAGCACCTTCTCCTGCGACTCGCGGTACCAGCGGCGGGCGTTGCCGTCGAAGGGCGCGTAGAAGCCGGCGTTGGCGCCGAGCGTGCCGAGGAAGGAGGCCTTGTAGTCGGGGCTGCGGCCCATCCAGCCGTAGCTCATCCTGGCCCACGTCGCGATGGCCCGCTGGTCGGCGACCAGGTCCTCGACCGTGCGCGGGGTGGTGAAGAAGCGGTGCGTGTAGCCCTCGCCGCCGCTGTCGGTGGGGCAGGTCAGCAGCTCACGGGTGCCGTCGGCGTGGAGGGCGTCGTAGAGCCTGGCGGTCATCCGCACCGGGTTGTGGAACGCCGGATGCTCGGTGACGTCCTTGACGCGGTCACCGTAGAGGTAGATCTCACGATCGTCACGCAGGCTCTCGACGTACTCGCCGCCCGTGAGCGGGCGGGTCTTCGGCGCGGCATCGGGCATCGGACATCTCCCAGGGCAGGCAGCACGGTGCATCCTCAGCGTGGCACCCGCGCCCGCGGCGGCCATCTCGCGATGTGCGCTGTTCGGCCGGCGCGGGCGCGGGCGGCATTCTGGAAGGTGCCCGTGCCAGCGCCCCGATGTGACGATGACCGCGTGACTGAGCATCGCCTGTGGGCGCTGGCCCACCTGGGAACCCCGATGGCGATCCGGGTGGCCGCGACGCTGAGGATCGCCGACCGGCTCGCCAAGGCGCCGGCCACCGGCGCCGAACTCGCCCCCGCCGTGGGCGCCGATCCCGGCGTGCTGGAGCGCCTCATGCGCTACCTGGCCGCCAGGGGGGTGCTCGGCCGCGACGACGACGGCAGGTACACCCTGACCGCGATCGGCGAGGAGCTGCGCGACGACCATCCGGCCGGGATGCGCGCCATGCTGGACATCGAGAGCTGGGAAGGCCGGGCCGAGCTGGCCTTCGCCCACCTGCTGCACAGCGTGCGCACCGGCGAGGCCGCCTTCCCTCGCCAGTTCGGCCGCTCGTTCTGGGCGGACCTGGCCGCCGACCCCGGCCGCGCCGCCGCCTTCGACGCGCGCATGGCCGCCGAGGTCCCCGGCCGGGCCCCCGCCATCGTGGCCGGCTACGACTGGGGGAGCCTCGGCCGGATCGTCGACGTCGGCGGCGGCGACGGATCGCTGCTCATCGCGCTGCTCACCGCCTACCCGGGTCTGCGCGGCACGGTCGTCGACCAGCCCGCCACCGCTCGGGCCGCCGCCACGGCGCTGGCGGCCGCCGGACTGTCCGGCCGCGGCGAGGCCGTGGCGGGCAGCTTCTTCGACCCGCTGCCGCCGGGCGCCGACGGCTACCTGCTGTCGTGGATCCTGCACGACTGGAGCGACGACGACGCCGCCGTCATCCTGGGCCGCTGCGCCGAGGCGGCCGGGCCGGGCGGCTCGGTCTTCGTGGTGGAGGACTTCGGCCCCGACGGCGAGTCGCCGCGTACCGGGATGGACCTGCGCATGCTCGTCTACTACGGCGGACGCGAGCGCGCCGTCGCCGACCTGCGGGCCCTGGCCGCGCGGTGCGGCCTGGAGGTCGCCTCGGTGCATCCGGCGGGCGCGCTGCGGATCGTCCGGCTGGTGGCAGGCCCGTGACCCCCGCCGAGATCGTCGCCGCCCTGGTCGCCCCCGAGGGCCGCCGTGACCCCTACCCGCTGTACGAGCTGCTGCGCGCCCACGGCCCGGTCGTCCCGGTACGTCCCGGCCTCACCGTCGCCGTCGGGTACGCCGAGATCAACCGCGCGCTGCGCGACAACCGCCTCCGCGTCCAGGACGCCGCCGGGTACGACCACATCTATCCCGCCTGGCGCTCGCACTCCTCGCTGCGCGGCTACACCGACTCCATGCTGTACCGCAACCCGCCCGGCCACACCCAGACCCGGCGCCTGGTCAGCAGCGGCTTCACGCCCGCCCGGGTGGCCGGGATGCAGGAGTCGGTCGAGCGGATGGTCCACCGGCTGCTGGACCGGCTGGCCGACCTCGGCGCCGGCGGCACGCCCGTCGACTACATCGCCGAGTTCGCCTCCCGGCTGCCGATCGCCGTCATCAGCGCGCTCATCGGCGTGGCCGAGGAGGACCAGAAGTGGTTCCGCCAGGTCGCCTCGGACCTGACGATCGCCCTGGAGGGCATCACCAACGTCGCCAGGCTGTCCATCGCCGACAAGGCCATGGACGAGCTGGCTGGCTACTTCGGCGAGCTGATCGACGACCGCCGCCGCCACCCCGCCGACGACATGCTGACCGCGCTCGTCCGCGCCCACGACGACGGCACCCGGCTCAGCCACGACGAGCTGGTCGGCAACCTCATGCTGCTGCTGACCGCCGGGTTCGAGACGACGAGCTTCCTGCTCGGGCACGGGCTGCGGCTGGCGTTCGAGCACCCGGGCCAGGCCGCGCGGCTGCGCGGGGAGCCGGGGTTCGCCGCCGCGTACGTGGAGGAGGTCCTGCGGTTCGAGGCGCCCGTCCAGGCGACCAGCCGGTGGGCCGAGACGGCGACCGACGTCTCCGGCGTCCCGGTGCCGGGCGGGACGAAGGTCGTCCTCATGCTGGCCGCCGGGAACCGGGACCCGCGCCGCTTCCCCGACCCGGCCCGCTTCGACCCGGACCGTCCGGACGTCCAGCCGCTCAGCTTCGGCGCCGGGCCGCACTTCTGCCTGGGGGCGCCGCTGTCGCGCATGGAGGCCCGCATCGCGCTGCCGCTGCTCCTGCGGCGCTTCCCGGCGCTGTCCGCGGCCGAGCCGCCCGACCACCGCGACCGCTGGGTGGGCCGCGGCCTCCACCGCTTCCTCATCACCACCTCCTGACCGCCGCTGATCCGCCCCCAGCCCCCCGCCGGGCCGCCACCAGGGAGGCCGCCACGAGAACGGTGAGCACGCTCCAGTACAGGAAACCGCTCACCCGCGTCACCGCCAGGTTCTCGCCCAGGTGAACCAGGCCGGGAACCAGGTAGACGGCGGCGGCCAGCGCCCAGCGGCCGTCCCGGGCGGCCAGCGTGGCGGCCAGGACCAGCAGCAGGACCACCACCTCGACACCGGCCCGCACGACGCCCAGGACCGGCCCGTGCACGAGCTGCAACCCCCAGCAGACCGGCGGGACGACCAGCCACCACGGCGACCGGACCGGCATCGTCGCGCCCCACCACCGGCCCTTCCCCGACGTGCGACCTGCCCCCGTCCGCCGGACGGCCAGTACCGCCGACACGACCGCGACCACCCAGTACGGCGCGACCGGCGCGAGATCGCCGTACAGCGGCCCGACGTCGACGACCGGGTCGTGGAACCCTCCCAGGACGATGGGCCAGCTCGCCTGGAGCGCGGCGACCGCCGCGAGCGGAGCCGCGACCCGCGTCCATCCCCGCACCAGCGCCACCACCAGGACGACCCCGAGCGCGGTCCACACCTTGTAGGTGAGGTAGGGCAGGACGGGCAGCTGCGCGACGGTGACGACCGCCACGGCCAGCGCGCCGAGGTGCAGGCCGTCGGCCCACCCCGGCACGCCGCCCGCCTCGGGATAGGCGCGCAGAAGGCGACGGTAGCGCTGTTCGAGAACACGGTTCATGCGGCCTCTCCCTGCGAGCTTGGCGCAACTGTCGCACAGGCGGGTGGATCCCTCAATGCCGGACGGCTGGCGACGTGGCTCATAACGCTTGACGACGGTTCGTCCAAGTAGGGGTGTGGCATTCACAACTTTGCGAACAGGATTGGTGGCCGCCGTGCTGGCCGGGTCCCTGGGAGCCGGCACGGCTCAGGAACCCTCCTTCGCCGCGGTCCCGGCAGAAACCGGCCCGGTCGTGTCCGGCAGCGTGACGCTCCTGACCGGGGACAAGGTGACGGTCAGCGGCCGTGGCCACCGGGTGGACAGCGCCCCCGGCCGGCGGGTCCGCTACTCGGCGCAGGTTCGCGACGGACACCTCCACGTGATCCCCTCGGACGCGTTCCCGCTCGTCAGCGAGGGGCTGCTCGACGAGCGGCTCTTCGACGTGACACAGCTCCTGGCCTGGAGGTACGGCGACGCCGACATGAACGAGATCCCGCTGATCAGCCAGACCCAGGGGGACGGGCCGGCCCCGGCGCTGAGCGGGACCCGCCTGACCCGCAAGCTCGACGACCTCGGCGTGGCGGCGGTGCGGGTGCCGAAGAGCACCGCCGCGCGGACGTGGCGGGACCTGGTGAGCGGGGCCCGCACGCCGGCCGCGGGGAAGGGCAAGATCTGGCTCGACGGGCGCCGGTCGTTCGCGCTGGACCGCAGCACCGCGCAGATCGGCGCGACCGAGGCGTGGAAGCAGGGGTTCACCGGCCAGGGCGTCACCGTGGCCGTGCTCGACAGCGGCTACGACGCCGGTCATCCCGATCTCAAGGGCGTCGTCACCCAGGAGCGCAACTTCTCCGACGAGCCGGACATGACCGACCGCGTCGGCCATGGCACGCATGTCTCCTCGATCGTCGCCGGGGCCGGGACGAAGTACCGAGGCGTCGCGCCGGGGGCCCGCATCGCCGTGGGGAAGGTGGGCGGCGTCAACGGCATCTCCGACTCGGCGTTGCTGGCGGGCATGGAGTGGGCCGCCACCGAGGCCCACGCCAAGGTCGTCAACATGAGCCTCGGCGCGGCGGACGAACCCGGCGACAATCCCGTCGAGCAGGCGGTGAACACCCTGTCGGAACGGACGGGCGCCCTCTTCGTGGTGGCGGCCGGCAACAACGGCGGCGAGGGGGCCGTGACCAGCCCGTCCACCGCGGACGCGGCGCTCTCCGTGGGCGCCGTCGACCGGTCGGACCAGGTGTCCACGTTCTCCAACAAGGGCCCCAGAACGGGTGATCACGCCATCAAGCCGGAGATCACCGCCCCCGGCGTGGACATCGTCGCCGCCGCGGCCGCGGGCACCGCCGACGGGCCGCACGTGGCGCACAGCGGGACCTCCATGGCCGCGCCGCACGTGAGCGGCGCGGCGGCGATCCTCGCCCAGCGACACCCCGGCTGGACCGGGCAGCAGCTCAGGCCGCGCTGGTCGGCAGCGCCAGGCCCACCAGCGGGACCGGCCTCTACGATCAGGGCGCCGGGCGGGTGGACGTGCCCCGCGCGCTGGCCCAGCCGGTGATCGCCTCTCCCGCCACGGTCTGGGCCGCCTTCCCGTGGCAGCACGCCGGTGGCGACCGGGCGACCCGGACGATCACCTACACCAACGACGGGGACGTCCCCGTCACCCTGAGCCTCACGACCGACAGCGACGTGCTCAAGCTGCCGCAGGACAGGCTGGAGGTCCCGGCGGGCGGGCAGGCGTCCCTCACCCTCACCGTCGACGTCACCGGCAAGCCCGCCGGCGACTACCCGGGCGTGCTCACCGCCACCTCCGGCGAGGTGATCCTCCGCACTCCGGCGGGCGCGTACGTGGAGCCGGAGTCCCACGACGTCACCGTCAGCACGGTCGGCAGGTCGGGCGCCGCGCCCCCCGTGGTGTTCGGAATGGTCTACGACCAGGCGAGCGGCGCCCAGCGGACCCTCAACTTCCGCGACGGGGTGGCCAGGGCACGGCTCCCGAAGGGCGCCTGGAACCTCTACACCGAGATCTACGACTTCGACCCCGTCGTCCTGACGACCGGGCACCGGCCGCTCACGATCGAGCACGACGACCTGCGCGTCACGATCGACGCGCGCGAAGGCAGGCGGATCCGGTTCGCCGTGGACGACCCCACCGCCGCGGCAGACCCGGCGTTCGGCCTCTACCTCGCCAACGGTCCATGGCAGTACGGCTGGTACTCCTCCGGCCAGGACCCCGATGAGAGCTACTACGTCATCCCCGTCCGGCAACCCGGGCTCACCTACGAGTCCTGGAGCGTCTGGCACAAGAAGGGCGCCACGCCCAGCCCCTACCGGTACGACCTCGTCGACCGCCGTACCGGCGGCATCCCGGACGACCCCACCTATTCCGTGCGGACCAGGGACCTGGTCAAGGCGTCGGAGACGTTTCGCGCCTCGGGCGCGGCCGGCACGGGCACCATGTGGACGGGACCGCTGGACCCGGCCGGCGTCGGGGCGCTCACCCTGCCCACCAGGGACATCCCGCTGCCCTCGGCCATGACGCACTACCGGAGCCCCGGGTTCGCCTGGTCCTCGGAGTTCCAGACGGGCGGCTCCCGCCAGGTCGGCACGAGCCCGGTGCGCGAGCGCGCCTTCTCCGAGGTCTGGAACGCGGCGGTCGCGGGCCCGTCGTTCGCCACGCCCGGCGGCAGCCGTGACGGAGACACGCTCCGCTTCTCCGCGGGCCGGCTCTACACCGACGGCGTCGCCGGGCTGACCGGCATGGACGCCACCGCCACCGGCACCGTGACCCTCTCGCGCGACGGCAGGCAGCTCGCCACGAGCGACATCGCCGGGTGCGCGCCCGGCGACGGCGGGCAGTGCGCGCTGTCCGCGACGCTGCCGCAGGACGCCGGCACCTACACCCTCGCCGCGTCCTCGCGCAGGGACATGTCCGTCAACGCCCTGTCCACGGTGGTCGAGGCCGTCTGGACGTTCCGCTCGGCCCGTACGGCGCGGGCCACGCCCCTGCCGCTGACGGCGGTCAGGTACGCGCCCAGAGGGCTCGACACCGCCAACCGGGCCGCACCCGGATCACGGACCCACCTGTCGATCTGGACCGAACGCAACCCCGGCGCGCGCGGCGCCGCGGTGCGCGCGGTCGAGCTGGAGTTCTCCACCGACGACGGCGCCACGTGGCAGCCCGTCAGGACCCGGGCAGCCGCCTCCGGCTGGACGGCGACCGTCGCCAACCCGGGCTCGCCGGGTTTCGTCTCCCTGCGCGCGACGGCCAGGGACGCCGCCGGTGACAGCGTCACCCAGACGGTGACCCGCGCCTACGCGATCGGCTGACCGCGCCCCGGGCCGCCGGACGGCGGCCCCGCCCCGGGCGGCGACCGGCGCGAGGCGCGCGCCGGTCGTCTCCCGGCGGGCGGTCTCAGCCGGTCACGGTGAGGACGAGCTTGCCGCGGGTGCGGCCGGTCCGGAGCCGGGCGTGGGCCGTGCCGGCCTGCTCCAGCGGGAAGGTCTCCGCCACTTCGACGGCCACCTCGCCCGCGTCGATCAGGCCGGCGATCGTGGTCAGCGCCGCGCCGTCCGGCTCGACCAGGCACGGGGTGGCGCGCACGCCGGCCGCCTCGGCGGCGCGGGCCAGCTCCGGTGGCACGCCGGCCGTGAGGGCGACCAGCAGCCCGCCGGGACGCAGGACCTTGAGCGAACGGGTGCTGGTCCCGTCATGGGCGTCGCCCACCAGGTCGATGACGACGTCCACGTCCGTGACGGCGTCCTCGAAGCGGGTGGTGGTGTAGTCGATGGTCTCGTCGGCGCCGAGTTCCTTGAGCCAGGGGTGGCGGGCCGCGCTGGCGGTGGCGATCACGTGGGCGCCCAGGTGCCGGGCGAACTGGACCGCGAAGTGCCCGACCCCGCCGGCGGCGGCCGTGACCAGGACGCGCCGGCCGGGCCGCACGCGGGCGGTGTCGGTCAGGGACTGCCAGGCGGTCAGCGCCGCCAGCGGCACGGCGGCCGCGTGCACGTGGTCGAGGGTGGACGGCTTGCGGGCCCACTGGCGGGCCGGCGCGGTCACGTACTCGGCGTAGCCGCCGGCGGCGCGCGGGAACCACGGCATGCCGTACACCTCGTCGCCGGGCGCGAGCGTGGTGACGCCGAAGCCGACCTCCTCCACGACGCCGGAGACGTCCCAGCCCAGGATCAGCGGGAGCGTCTGCAGCCCCGCCATGCCCTGGCCCTCGCGGGTCTTCCAGTCCACCGGGTTGACGCCGGCGGCGTGCACCCGCACCAGCACCTCGGTCGGCAGCGGCTCAGGGCGCGCGACCTGCTCGACGGTCAGCACCTCCGGCCCGCCGAACTCCCTGACGGTGACGGCCCGCATGTCGTCCTCGCTCATGTCAGTCTTCCTTTCTTCACGCCGGAACCGCCGTCCCGGCAGACAGAAAGGGTGGCGCGGGCCCGCGGAGGCGGGTGAGTGGCCGGGAAGTCATCTGTCGTACTATTCCGGCCATGCCACATCGTGTCGCCGTGCTCGCCCTCGACGGGGTCCTGCCGCTGGACCTGGGCATCCCGGCCCGGGTGTTCAACGCGGCCCGCGCACCGGACGGAACCCCTCTGTACGCCGTCAGCACCTGCTCGCTCGGCGGCCGGCCGGTGCGCACGCACGAGGACTACCAGATCGTCGTCAACCATGACGAGTCGCTGCTGGAGACCGCGGACACCGTCGTCATCGCCACTCAGGAGCCCGGCGAGCACCTGCTCGCGACCGGCGCGCTGTCCGGGGAGCTGGCCGCGGCGCTCGGCCGGATAGGGCCGCGGACCCGCATCGTCAGCCTGTGCACCTCGGCCTTCCTGCTGGCGGCGGCCGGTCTGCTGGACGGCCGGCGAGCCACCACGCACTGGATGCTGTGCGACACGCTGGCCCGGCTGTTCCCAGGCGTCGAGGTCGATCCGGACGTGCTGTTCGTCGACAACGGACGCATCCTCACCTCCGCCGGCGGCGCGGCCGGCATCGACCTGTGCCTGCACCTGGTCCGTCTGGACCACGGGGCGGCGGTGGCCTCGACCGCCGCCCGGCACTGCGTGGTGGCGCCGTGGCGCGAAGGCGGGCAGGCGCAGTTCATCGAGCACCCGGTTCCGCAGGACACCGACCGGTCCACCTCGGCGACCCGGCAGTGGGTCCTGGACCGGCTGGCCGAGCCGGTCACCCTGGAGGACATGGCCCGGCACGCGCACATGAGCGTGCGCACCTTCACCCGGCGGTTCCGCGGCGAGGTGGGCAGCAGCCCGCAGAAGTGGCTGGCGCAGCGGCGGCTGGCGCACGCGCGCCTGCTGCTGGAGTGCACCGACCTGAGCGTGGCGCGGATCGCCGCCGCCTGCGGCTTCGGCGACCCCGTCGCCCTGCGCAAGCACTTCCACACCTACCTGGGCCTGTCACCGCTGGCCTACCGTCGCGCCCACAACGCACCGGAACCGATGACGGCACGGTGAGCGCCCCGGCCGGGACGACGCCCCTGCCGTCATCCGGCCGCCGGCGGGATGTTGTGATTGAAGCGGAACATGTTGCCGGGGTCGTGGGCCGTCTTGACGGCGACCAGCCGCTCGTACGCCTGCGGCGTGAACGCCTGCCGCACGTCCTGCGGGTCGGTGTGGGCGACGCCCGCCATGAAGTTGAGCGTGCGCGTCCCGCTGTTCCAGGGGGCGAGGGCCTGGACGACCCGGTCGTGCCCGGCGTGCACGGCCTCGTCCGCGCCGATGCCGAGGACGCCGGCGGAGTACAGCTGGAACTGGGCGGTGGTGCGCGCGACCGCGTTCGGCAGGCGCGGCGGCCGGGCGAGCGCGCCGCCGAGATGACGGATCTCGATGCCGACCGCGCTGTTCGACCCCGGGCCCACCAGCGCCAGGATCGCCTCGACGGCGTCGTGGTCGAGGTGGGTGAGCTGGAAGTTGTCGATGTGGTACGAACCGGGCGTCGGCGGATCGTTGTGGATGGTGCCGACCTCGGTGTACGGCAGGTCGGTGACCGTGTCGAGCAGCGGCGTGGCGATCCGGCGCAGCGGCTCGACCAGCCGGGCGCCGTCCTGCGGCGAGCCGAGGTGGCTCAGGCGCAGGTGCATGGCGAAACGCCCGCGCAACTCCTGCGGGACCTCGGGCAGGTCGGGCCAGGGCATCATCAGGAAGGAGGAGCTGAGCTCGTCGGGCACCCCGATGACCCACGTGCGGTAGAAGTGCAGCACCTCACGGATCGACTCGGCCGGGAAGAACAGGCCGCCGCCGTAGATCCGCGACACCTCCACCAGCTCCATCTCCAGTGAGGTGACCACCCCGAAGTTGCCCTTGCCACCGCGCAGCGCCCAGAACAGGTCGGTGTTCTCCGCCTCCGAGGCGGTGCGCAGCTCGCCGTCGGCGGTGACGACCTCGATGGAGCGGACGTGGTCGGCGGCGTAACCGTAGCGGCGGGACAGGACGCCGATGCCGCCGCCCAGCGTGTAGGAGACGGCGCCGACGAACGGCGCCGAGCCGTTCAGCGGGGCCAGGCCGTGGCGGGCGGCGGACCTGATGACCTCCCGCCACAGCACGCCCGCCTCCAGCCGCACGGTGCGGCGCCCGGGATCGACCCGGTGGCCGTCCATGCGCCGCGTGGAGATGAGCAGGGCCCCGTCGGCGGGCGGCCCCACACCGTGGCCGGTGGCCTGCACGGCCACGCCCAGGCCGTGGTCGCGGGCGAAGCGCACCGCGGCCACCACGTCGCCGGCGCCCGCCGCGCCGACGATGACGGCCGGGTGGTGGACGACGGAGCGGTCGAAGCCCTCCGCCTCCTCGGCGTATCCCGGGTCGCCGGGGAGGAAGACCGGGCCCTTGACGTCGCCGGCGAGTCTCGTCACCGCCCCGGCGGCCGGAGCGGGGGCACCCGTCGGCTGGATCTGCTGGATCACGGGCATGTCCTCACGTGTCGTCGTCGAGTGGGGCGTCGGCCGGTCCAGGTCAGCCCGTGGTGAACTCGAAGGTCGGGTTCCGCCGGACCCCCACCCGCTCCAGCGCCTCGGCCAGCAGATGGACCTGGTCCAGGGAGCTGCCGGCCGGGTAGAGCACCAGGTCGTCCACGCCCGCGTCCGACAACGCGATCAGCTCCTTGAGCAGGCGCTCGTCGGAGTCGAGCGAGTCGGCGCGGACCGCCTCGTAGTACGGCGACTCCTTGGAGCCGTAGTAGTGGGCCACGTACTCGTCGGTGAGCCGCACGGCCTCGGGACCGCAGCAGAAGTAGCGGCCGGTGAGGATGTGCGGCCTGCCGGGCCGCCCGGCCGCGGCCCATGCCCCGGTGACGCCCCGAACGCCGTTCACCAGCAGGTCCAGGCTCAGCGTCGGCGCCACCCAGCCGTCGCCGAAGCGGGCGGCGCGGGCGTAGCCCGCGGGGATCAGGCCGCCGATGAGCAGCCTGGGACGGCCCTCGCCGGGCAGCGGGGTCGGGCCCGAGACGCTGGTGACCTCGCCGTCCCAGACGCGGCGCAGCTCGGTCAGGGTGTCGTCGAAGAGCTTGCCGTGGCCCTTGGCGGGAGCGCCGCTGAGGGTGAAGTCGTCCGGCCAGCCGCCGATGCCCAGGCCCGCCGTGAGCCGGCCCTGCGAGATCAGGTCGATGGTGGCGAGCTGCTTGGCGAACAGGATCGGGTTGCCCCGCCAGCCGACGTTCAGCACGCTGGTGAACAGCTGGACGCGCTCGGTCACCGCCGCGGCGACGCCGAGGGAGACCAGCGGGTCCAGGATGTCGTAGACCAGGCGGTCGATGGATCCCAGGGAGTGGAAGCCGAGGCGCTCGCTTTCCTCCGCCCACTGCCTGACCTCCCGCGGGGGACGTCCGGGCACGGCGATCGGCAGACCGATTCCAATGTTCACGAGCACTCCGTCTCAACAGATCTCATCAGGGGCACGACGATCCGGACGGTCCAGGTCCGGCCGTCCTCCTGCGCCCGCCGAGGGGCACAGCCGTGACGCTATTCAGCGAGAACGGCTTCGGGCTTGTACGGATCGGACATGCTTCAGGAGATCGTCTCCCGGCACCGGTCCGATCGGACCCCGGGTGGGGTGACGGGCCTGGCGCGCATGGCGACGACCCCGAGTGCGGCCATCGCCGCGAGGCAGAGCCAGGCGAACACGTCGCTGATACGCGCATATGTCGTCGGATCGCCGGCGACCGGCACGTACGCGGTCATCGTCTGCTGCTCGGTGGTGAAGTAGCCGGCCGAGGTGAGCGTCCGGCCCTGCGGGTCGAAGACCGCGGCCAGGCCGTTGCCGGCCTGCCGGATCAGCGAGTAGCCGTTCTCCACCGCCCGGACGGCCGCCTTCTCGGTGTGCGTGGCGCCGAAGCCGTGCCAGTCGTTGGACGGCACCAGCATGAGGTCCACGCCGGCGGCCTGCCTCATCAGGGCGGGGGAAGTCGGCGTCGAAGCAGATGACGTTGGCCAGGCGGCCGAACGGGGTGTCGGCGGTCGGCACCCTGCCGTCCCCGGGGGCGAACGGGTTCATGCCCGGCACCGGGCGGGCCTTCTCGTACGTCCATCGGGCCCGCCCGGCCGGATCGACGAGCACCGTCTCGTTGCGCATGCACGGCGGCGCCCCGGTGATCACGATCAGTCCGGCGTTCACATAGCTGCCCGTCCTGACGGCGATCGCGGCGATCAGCCGCTGCTTGTCGGCCTCGCGCGCCGCGCCGCCCCCCCTCCGGCCAGACGACGATCCTGGCTCCGGCGCGCGCCTCCCGTTCGGTGGCGGTCAGCAGGGAGTCGTTGACCGGGGCGAACGCCCGCCGGACCGTCTCGGGATCCGCCCCGGCGAGCTGTTCGGGCGAGGGGAAGCCGTTCAACGCCCTGTTGGACGCCTCCAGAACCGAACGCCTGGGACTGACCCCCGGACGGCGGCTGTCACGCCGACGTGACGCTCGTCCACCTTGACCGCATGCGCGGCCCTCGGTGGCGGGTTCTTGCTCAAGAAGCCGGAGCTCGTCTCAGGCTTCTCCGCCGCCGCCGCCGGGTCAGGGCGGCCGCGGCGGTGAAGGCCAGGGCCGCGCACCCGAGCTGGGCGAGGGCCGTGAAGGTCGGCACCGACGGCAGGGCCCCGAGGTCGCCGAGGGCCGCCGCGGGCACGAACAGCAGCAGCGCCGCCCGCCGCCCCACGGCCGACCGGCACGCGTACCCGGCCGCCAGCCCGACCACGACGAGCCACGGCACGGGTTTCCAGCTCACGATGTCCTGGTGGGTGATCACGTCCACCCAGCTCACGATGGCCTTGCCGGCGGTCAGCCCGACCACGGCGAGCGGCCCCCACAGCAGGAACGCGCGCCGCGGAACGGCCGTGATCGCGCGATGCGCCGCGGGCGCGAACGCGATGACGATGGTCGCGAGCTCGGCCAGCAGGACGGGGCCGTGATTGGGGAACAGCAGCCTGTCCACATCCAGCAGGTACGGGTTGCCGGCCAGATCCAGCATGAGCGCGACCAGCGCGAGCACGGCGATCCACCGTCGGGCGAGCAGCACGGCCAGCACCGGCAGGGCCGCGACGACGATCGGCTCGGCCAGGTACAGGATCCAGATCGGCCGCGCCACGGCGGCGGCCTCCACGTTCCGCACGCTTTCGGCGCTCCTCAGCAGCGCTGCCGCCAGCGCGCCTGCCAGCATCAGGAACGGCCACAGCGCCGCGGCGAGCGCCAGCCCGGCGCGCCACGCCGGCGCCGATGCCGGGCCGAAGGCTCGCCGCCCGTGGACGCGCAGCGCGCCCCACAGTAAGTCCGCCGCGTCGGGCGGACGGGGACGGCTCTGGCCGGGCCGCGCACCGGCGAGGAGCACGCCGATCATGTCTTCCTCGTGCCGCGCCCGGTGGTCCCGCGGGAAGGCGGCCAGGAGACGGCGGTAGCGCGCTTCGAACGGTCTCATGCCGTGCCTCCCGAGCCGATCGCGCGCAGTCGTACGGTGGCCGCCTTGGCGTGCCGGCGCATCCGCTCGGCCTCCGCCGCCAGCCTCGCGGCGCCGTCGCCGGTCAGCCGGTAGTAGCGGCGCACCCGGCCGTCGACGATCTCTTCCCGGTCCTCGGTGATCAGGCCCTCTTCCTGGAGCCGGTCGAAGGCCGCGTAGAGAGTGCCGGCGCGCAGGCGGACCTGGCCGTCCGAGATGCGTTCTTCGCGGCCTTCTCGCCGACCGCGGGGATTGTGGTGATCAACGGCCCGCCCCCCCGGAACCGGGGTTCTCCTGTTCCGGTAGGGCGGACTTCCCCTTCGAGAGGGTGTCGCGCGGCCCCCGGCTAGGGACACGCCTTCCTGTACGGCAGCGTCGGCACGAGCGCCCGCCACTGGGCCGCGCTCAGCCCGCCCGCCTTCGCGCACACCGCCGCCGCCATCGCCTCCCCGCCCACGGCGTGCCGCCTGACGACGCCGTTGCCGTCCACGGTCAGCACCGCCGACCCGTCAGGAGTGAACGCCACGTCGAGCGGCTGCCCGATCTCCGGGTCCTGGCCGCCGCCCTCGTCGAGCAGCGCGCCCAGGTCCGTGCCCGACATCACGTCGACGAGCCGCACCCTGCCGCCCACCTGGAGGCTGGCCAGCAGGTCCTCGCGCGGCGAGTAGGCGGCCGGATCGGCGAACCCGCGCGCGGTGGCGAGCCTGCGGCGCGTGGCCACGTCCCAGACCGTCATCCGACGCCGCGCGTCGAGCACCACGACCGCCCTGCCCGAGTGGGTGAAATACGCGCGCACCCCCTCGGCGTCCCTGCCGCCGCCGCCGAACGCCGGCCCCAGGGCCTTGCCGCCGGCCGTCTCCAGCAGGTGCACGCGGTCGCCCGCCACCACCAGCGTCCGGCCGTCGGCGGAGAAGGCCGCGTACGTCGCCGCGCCCGCCTTGGCCGACCACACCCGCCGCCTGGTCCGCCGATCCCACAGCTCGACCCCGCCCCGCTCGGTGACCACGGCCAGCCTGGCGCCGTCGGGGGAGAAGGCCACCTGGGCGGCGGACGTGCGCAGCGTGCCCTGGACGGCGGCCGAGGCGGCGTCCACGATCCGCACCTCGGGCCCGAACACGGCGATGAAGCGGGAGTCCGGGCTGAACACCGCGTTCTCCGCCTCCGGCAACGCGCCGACCTTCCGCCCGCCGACGGCCGACAGCTCGCCGTCGCGGAGCACGAGCCGCCCGTCACCGCTCAGCGCCGCCGTGCCCACGAGGTGATCGTCGTTCTCGACGGCCAGGTCCGCCACGTCCACCGAGAAGACCTGGTCGCCCAGCAGGTAGCGGAACGTGCTCCCGTCGAAGGCCCCCTGCACCGCCTCCTCGTCCCCGCGAACCTGGACCGTGGTGAGCAGTTGCGTGTCCGACCTGCGCCAGAACTGGATGGACCCCGGCGTCACCGTCGCGATGAGGCCGGGGCCGAACACGGCCGCGCCGCCGTTCCAGGTGCCCTGGGTGCCGGCGCCGTCCTTGTCGCCGATGAGGTCCTTCGCCCCGGTCCGCAGGTTGGTCAGCTCCAGCAGGCGGCCGCGTTGTGCGGCCCGCCAGGCCCCGTCCCGGCTGAACGTGCTCGTGGGGGCGGGCGCGAGCGTCTTGGCGGCGCCGGTACGCAGGTCCCAGCGAGTCCGCCGGTCAGCCTCCTCAAGCAGGACGGAGTCGTCCCGCTCGAAGGTCACGTCGATCCACTCGATCGTGAGGTCCTTGGCCGTGGGGAAGGTGTAGTCGCTGATCGGCCTGCCGCTGACGAGGTCCACCGCGGCGGCGCGCTTGGCCGTCACGGTCACCAGCACCTTGCCCGACGGGCTCAGCGTCACGCTGTCCAGCGGCTCGGCCGGCCGGGTGGCGAGCGTCCGCAGAAGACGGCCGTTCCGCACGTCCCACGCGCGCGTCGTCCTGGAGTCGGCGCTGATCAGCGTGCGGCCGTCGGCGCCGAGCGTCCGTACCGTGTCGCCCGCGGTGGACGGGTCGCCGAACATCGCCGTCTCGCGTTGGGCGAGCGAGGCCACCAGGGCAGCTCTGGTGGCCGGCGTGTGGTCCAGCCGCCAGGCCGCGAGGCTCGCCCGCATCGCCTGGCGCGGGTCGCTCCGGCGGGTCATGGTCGCCGCCGCCGCCAGCCTGGCCGCCTCCGACCTGGTGAGCTGCCCGGCGATCTGCTCGGCCCGGTCGTCGGCCACCGCGCTCTGCTGCACGGCCAGCCCGCCGGCCACCAGCGCGATCACCAGCAGCCCGCCCAGGCTCAGCGAGGTCAGCCGGGCGCGCCTGGCCCTGTGCCTGGTCAGGGTGGCCGCCGCGGCCAGGAAGTCGCGTTCGGTGGGCGACAGGGTGATGTCGCGGCGGGCGGTGGCCGCCCAGTGCAACGCGTTCTCCAGGCTGCTGCCCTGGAACAGGTCGCCGTCCCGGCGTCCCGCCGCCTCCCAGCGCCGCGCCGCGGTGAGGATCTGCCGGTGTACGGCCAGGCCGTCGAGGTTGGCCTCGATCCACCGGCGGTAGCGCGGCCAGGCATGGGGGAGTGCCGGCCTGGCCAGCCGTACGCCGCCGTCCTGCCTGGTCAGGAGGTAGCCGAACACGGCGAGGATCCTCCGCACGGCGGCCACCTCGTGCGACGCCCGTCCCTCGACGAGCTCGGCCAGCTCGGCCTGCCGGGCCGACAGCTCGCCCGCCTCGTCCACCGTCACCAGCCGCAGGAACACCTCGGGGACCAGCTCGCGCTCGGCCGGGTCGAGCATCGTGTACGCCTGCTCGGCCAGCGTGCCGAGCGCGGGATCGTGCCCCTGCGCGCCGATCCCGGCGGCCCGGTGGCCGCCCTGGGCCAGCAGGCGGGCCGTGTCGAGGGAGCCGTCGCCGCTGACCAGCGCCAGCAGCAGCTCGCGGGCGGTCGGCCGCTGGGCCGGCTCCTTGGCCAGCGCCGAGGCGACCAGCCGGCGCAGCGTCCCGGGCAGCGCGGACAGGTCGGGGGTGGCCGACAACACCTGGTGCATGACGCTGCCCAGGTTCTCGGCGTGGAACGGATCACGGCCGGTGGCGGCGAAGACGATGACGGCGCCCCAGGCGAACACGTCCGCCGAGGCGTCCGCCCGCTGGCCGATGAACACCTCGGGGGCCATGTAGGTGGGCGTGCCGCTCACCACGCCGGTCGCGGTGAGCGACATCTCGGCGGTCCTGGCGATGCCGAAGTCGATCACGCGGGGACCGTCCGGGCCCAGCAGCACGTTGTCGGGCTTGAGGTCGCGGTGGATCACCCCGGCGTCGTGGATGGCGGTCAGCGCCGTCGCGATGGCGGTGGCCAGGCGGTGCAGGTCGTCACCGGCGAAGATCCGGCCCGCCGTGCGCAGGCTCGGGCCCTCCACGTACTCGCTGACGATGTAGGGGCGCGGGCCCTCCAGCCTGGCCTCGATGATCGGCGCGGTGCAGAACGAGGCCACCCGCTGGGCGGCCGTCGCCTCCCGGCCGAGCTGGGCCGCCTGGTCGCCGTGCAGCACCTTGATCGCCACCCGGCGTCCGTCCTCGCCATAGGCCTCGTACACCACGCCTTGGCCGCCGGCGCCGAGCCGTCCGGCCAGCCAGTACCGGCCCAGCCGCTGAGGGTCTCCTTCGATCAACACGCTCGTTTGATGCATTCATGACCGACGAAGTTCCGCCCAAAATGCCGTGAAAAGAGTGCCGAACCCTTCTAGCTCCGGACGCATCCAACCCTGACATGAACAAGATTCAGAACCTTGCGGCCCTGGCCGTGCTCCCCGTTGCCGCAGCTCTCGTGGCCCTCCCCGCGCAGGCGGCGGAGCGTCCCAGCTGTCCCGCCCCCTCCAAGGCGGACGTGCGGCGCTCGTCGGCTGTGAAGGTGGACAAGCCCGCGAGAGGCGCGGCGGCGATGAAGGGGGTCCGCGTCAACCACATCCCGAAGGGCTTCACCTACGGGCAGGTCCTCGTCGACAAGCACGACGGCATGGTCGAGTACAGCTACCAGTGGTCGGACGACCGCGACGACATGAGCCGCCGGCACCGGTCGCTGTGGGTCAGGGTGGTGTGCTGGCCGAAGGCGACCTCCGTGGCGCAGCTCAAGAACGCGCCGTTCCACGTCGGGACCTTCTCCGGTGACACGACCACCACGAAGATCGGCGATCGCCAGGTGCTTCGCCAGGGGGGTGACGGCGCGCTGGGGGCCGGTGTGTACTCGGGCTGGGTCGAGCGCCCCGGAGTCGTCGTCACCGTGATGGCGACCCCGCCTCTCGTGCCGGGGCTGACGAAGATCATCGAGGGCATCCGGCTCTGATCCGTTCCGTGGCGGCGCCGGCCGCGTCACATCCGCCGTGTCCGAGGGCTCACCTGTGTGAACCTGACGACGGGACGCTGTGACCGATGGACGAGAACGAGCGGCCGGCCGAGCGCTGCGGCCCGCGCACTCCACGGTTGCGCTCGTACCGATGAGCCCGGACGACCATCCGATGTGACAGATCGCGCACCGATGAGGTTTCCGCGCCGCGCCCGTCTGTTACAGATGAGATCGACTCACGGAAGGCTGGCGCGATGCGGAAACTGATCTTCGGCATGAACGTGACGGTGGACGGCTACATCGCCGCGCCCGGCGACGACATCGGCTGGAGCGGGGGCGAGGGACCGGACTCCTCGCCGAGCTCCGAGCTGTTCCAGTGGTGGTACGACCAGATGCGGGCGAGCGAGCTGTCCCTGTACGGCCGCAAGCTGTGGGAGGCGATGAGCCCCCACTGGCCGACCGCCGACCAGCGGCCCGGCGCCACCCCGGCGGAGATCGCCTACGCCCGCCTCTGGCGGGACATGCCGAAGGTGGTGTTCTCCTCGACGATCGACAAGGTCGACTGGAACGCCCGCCTGGTCACCGGCGACGCGGTCGCCGAGATCACCAGGCTCAAGGCCGAGGACGGCGGCCCGATGGACATCGCCGGCGCGACGCTCGCCGCGGCGGCCATGCGGGCCGGGCTGATCGACGAGTACGCGATCGTCACGCACCCGGTCCTGGTGGGCGGCGGCACGCCGTTCTTCACCGCGCTGGACAGCTGGGTGAACCTCGAACTGGTCGAGACGCGGGCATTTCCCGGCGGCGTGGCGCTGACCCGGTACGAGGTCCGGCGCTGACCGGGTACGACGTCCGGCGCTGACCCGGTACGAGGTGCGGCGCTGAGCACGGGCCGGACGCCCGGCTCGTGAGGCCAGGCCGAGAGGATGCGGTGACGCCCGGCCCGTGCGCCGGACCCGTCGGACGAGGGGCTCGTCCGCTCACAGCGTCGCGGGCAGGCCCAGCCATGGTTTGCCGGTGGCGTCGAACCCGGTGAGCTCGGCGATCCTCCCGTCGGCGATGTGCAGGACCGCGATGTTGAACAGACGGTGTTCCCGGTCGCCGGGGGTGCGGAGGTACAGCGCCGCGGCGGGCATGAGGTTGACCGTCGTGGCGATGCAGCGCCAGTCGTCGTAGCCGCGCCGGAAGAGCCCGTGGGAGACCCAGCCGTCCACCGCGTCCTTGGCCGTGACGATCAAGGTGCCCGGGTCGGGCAGCATCGCGAAGCGCAGGTCGTCGCGCAGCAGGGCCGTCAGCCCGTCGAGGTCGTTGCGTTCATGGGCGTCCATGTACGACCTCACCACGCCGCGCTCGTCCCGCGACAGCTCGTGCGTGGCAGGGCTGCGCCAGTCGAGGCGGCGGCCGGGCAGCTGCTCGCGCATCGTCACGCGGGCCCGCTGCAGGGCACTGGTCACCGATGCGACGGTCAGTTCCAGGACGTCGGCGGCCTTCGACGCCGGCCAGCCGAGGACGTCGCGCAGGACGAACACCGCCCGCTGCCGCGGCGGCAGGTGCTGGACGGCGACGATGAACGCCAGCTCGATCGTCTCCCGCGCCACCACCGATTCCTGCGGGTCCTCCGGGAGCACCCGGTCCGGGTAGGGCTGCAGGTGGCGCAGTTCCGGGCTCGCGTCCGGCAGCTCGGCGGCCACGGGTATGCGGCCGTTGCGCTTGTCCAGGAAGTCGAGGCAGGCGTTCGTCGCGATCCGGTACAGCCAGGTCCGCAGCGCTGAGTGGCCCTTGAACGACTCCCGCTTGTGCCACGCCCGCAGGAACGTCTCCTGCGTCAGGTCCTGAGCGTCCTCGTAGTTCGCGAGCATCCGGTAGCAGTGCACCTGGAGCTCACGCCGGTGGCGCTCCGTGATGAGCGCGAACCGTGCCGCGTCGTCCGTACGGGCCGCCGCGATGAACGTGGCCGCGTCGTCGCCTGGCAGCCTGGTGTCGGTCATGGTCGTCAATCCTTCCGCGGGTGGCGAGGGGCTGCCAGTACTGACGACGCGGCGAGGCATTTCTGAGCGGTGAACGCCGGGCAGCCGGGTTCGTCGCGCGGCCCTTGACCGGGTCGCGGAGCTGCACGGACGGCTCGACGGCGCGTGAAGGCCCGGAGGACGAGCGGAGCGCCGGCGTCCCGTCGTCAGGTCGGAAGGCGCCAGTTGCAGATGCCCTCGATGCACAGCTCGGTGGTCGTCTCGCCGGGGGCCGGCGCCTTGATCGACACCTTGGCGCCCCACCGGCTGTAGCGGGTGTCGACATGCAGGGTCTTGCCCACCAGTTCGTCGAGGCCGTCGGCGAAGGTGAACGCGCTCCGCACCCTGCTGACCAGGCCCCCGGGGGTCAGCGTGACGGTGTAGGCGAGCCTGGTGTCCGCATCCCACTCCGCGTGGGTCGAGTGCGCCGCCCAGCGGGAAGCCGGCCCGAGCTGCTTGAACGTGATCGTGCCGGTGACGGTGTCCCCGCTCCGCCGTCCGTTCTTCAGCAGGGCGGCCAGGGTCGCGGGCTCGGCCGGGTTGACGAGTTGCTCGTCATAGCCGAGCAACTCGGTGTGCCAGAGGTGCAGCTGGTGAGAGTCCTTCCACCAGGTCTTGCCCTTCTTCAGCCATTTCCCTATGAGGCCGCCGGATCGGTAACCGGTGCCGCCGATGTCGTGGTTGAAGCCGATGACACGTTCGCGCCCGTACTCGCCTCCGGTGGTGGTGACGTCCAGGGCCTTGACGCCGCCCTTGGCATCGAGTTCGAAGACTCCGGTGCGCCGGCGTTCCGCTCGTTCGCCGGCGTCGTCCGAAAGGGCGGTCGTCTCGGTGAAGTGCATGCCGTGTCCGGCCGCGAGAACGGCCTTCAGCGCCTGGACGGGGTCCTTGCTCACTGCCTGAGCGGGAGCGGCGCCTGCCGGCAGGGCGGCGCAGGCCACCAGGGTCACGATCATCCGCCTCATGACGGTGATCCTGCCGCGTTCCGATCACGTCCGGAACACGGGCCGGATGCGAGGCGACGCCAGAGCTCCGGCCCCCGGCGTGCGCAGTAGTTTGTCCAATTTGTCCAAGCTTCGATCTTGTGGGCGGGTGCGGGCTACAGTGACGACGGCCAGCAGTCAACGGCAGTAAAGGCTGGCCGAAACCCCGAGGAGACGATGAATGAGAAGAACGTGGCCGATGGCGTTGGTGGCGCTCGCCGCTGTCGTCATGGGCGGCGCGACGCCGGCCAGTGGCGACGCCGGCGATCCGGCGACCAGGGCGACGACGGCAACGACAACACCCAAGGTGACGTCAACAGCCAAGGCGACGGCGGCGAAGGCGGCCGTCTGCGGGAGTTCGTCGCTGGACGGCCCCGCCACACCGCCCGCCGGCGCCGTGGTGGTGCCCGCGGGCGACAACAGCGGCGTGGACTTACGCAAGGCGAACACCACGTACTACTTCGAGACCGGCACGCACACCCTGGAGCCCGCCCAGTACGCCCAGATCCTGCCCGGTGACAACGCCACGTTCATCGGCGCCCCCGGCGCGGTGCTGGACGGGAAGGGCGTGAACCAGTACGCGTTCGGCGACACGGCGACCGGCGTCACCATCCGCCACCTGACCGTCACCGGGTTCGTCGCGCCGCAGGAGGAGGCCGTGGTCAACCACAGCGCCGCCGACGACTGGGTCCTGGAGCACAACACGTTCCGTGACAACTCCGGCGCGGCGCTGATGGCGGGGGCCAGGAACCAGATCCGTGGCAACTGCATCAAGGACAACGGCCAGCTCGGCCTGAACGCGTCCCAGCACGGCGACCACATCACCGGCCTGGTGGTGGCGGACAACGAGGTCACCGGCAACAACACCGACGACTGGGAACACCAGGGCCAAGGCTGCGGATGCACCGGTGGCCTGAAGTTCTGGGCGGTGAACGGCGCCGACGTGACCGGCAACTGGGTGCACCACAACCACGGGCCGGGGATCTGGGCGGACACCAACAACAACGACTTCCTCATCGAGAACAACCTGATCGAGGACAACGAGTCGATCGGGATCTTCTACGAGATCAGCTACAACGCCGTGATCCGGAACAACACCCTCCGTCGCAACACCTGGAAGGCGGGCGCCGAGCGGGCGGCGAAGGGCGACTCCTTCCCCGACGCGGCGATCTACCTGTCCGAGGCGGACGGCGAGCCGCGCATCCCGGCGCGGACCGGCAAGATCGAGGTCACCGGCAACCTGCTCGAGAACAACTGGGGCGGGATCACCGCCTGGGCCAACGCCGACCGGTTCTGCGGCAGCGCAGCCTCGACCACCAGCGACTGCACGCTGATCGTCGGGCCGGCCAACACCTCGAAGTGCGCGGCGCCCGCCATCAAGGACGAGCCGCTCTACACCGACTGCCGCTGGTGGACGAAGAACCTCGACATCCACCACAACACGTTCTCCTTCGACCCCGGCGCCGTCGGCGGCGGCTGCTCGACGCAGTACTGCGGGCAGATGAGCCTGCTGTCCAACTGGGGCACGGCGCACCCGGACTGGTCGCCGTACCTGGGGGAGAAGATCGAGAAGTCGATCGTCCACGAGTCGAACAACTCCTGGCACGACAACACCTACACGGGACCGTGGCAGTTCAGGATCTACGACATGGGCAGGCGCGTCACGGCCGCGGAGTGGGTCGGCCCCCAGTACGGCCAGGACGCCGGCAGCACGTTCGACGGCAAGGCGCCCGAGGTGCCGCCGGTCACCGAGCAGACCTTCGAGGACGTCTCGACGGCGCCCTACTCCGCCTGGTACGGATCCAGCCTGGCGCACCAGACCGGCGACGCGCACGGCGGCACGGGCTCGCTGCAGCTGACCAGCACCGAGGGGTCCGGCAGCGCGGTGGCGCTGGACAAGTACCCCGGGTACAGCGGTGTGATCGCCGGTAAGAGCTACCGCGTGTCGCTGTGGTACCGGGAGGCCGCGGCCACCATGCCCACGGTCGCCTGGAACGTGCGCTGGCGCGACGAGAACGGCTCGGTGCTGCGGACCGACGCCGTCCCCCTGCCGCGGAAGACGGCCTGGACCGAGGCGGCCGGCACGTTCACCGCGCCGACGGGCGCGACCCGCGTCGACTGGACCTTCGTCTGGAGCGCCCCCACCGGGTCCGCGTTCCGGATCGACGACGTGGCGATGCGTTCGGCGGAAACGCAGTAGATCTGTAAGGAGGCCCCAGAACCAGGGGCCTTGACGTCCGGCAGGACGGCGTCGGCCTGCTCGACGCCGTCGTTCCCGCGCCGAAGCGCAGACGGAGGAGATCGCCCATGCCTGATCGGCCCAGGCTCATGCGGACGGGACGGGCGATGGCGATCGCCACCACCGTCTCAAGGGCCACCGGCTTCGTCCGCACGCTGGCGCTGGTCGCCGCGCTGGGGCTGGGAACCCGGCTGCTGGACGCCTACACCGCGGCGAACGTCACCCCCAACACCGTCTACGAGCTCGTCTTCGGCGGCGCGCTGGCCGGCGTGCTCGTCCCGCTGCTGGTTCGTACGGCCGCCGACCGCGACATCGACGGCGACCTGTTCGCCCAGCGGCTGCTGTCGCTGGTGGTCTACGGCCTCGGAGCCGTGGTGATCGTGACGATCATCGCCGCGCCGTTGATCGTGGACCTCTACGTTCCCGGCTTCAGCCCCGAGCAGCGGCGGCTGGCGGTCGTCCTCACCCGGTACTTCATGCCCCAGATCCTGTTCTACGGAGTGAGCGCGACCCTGGCCGCGATCCTCAACGCCCGCGGCCGCTTCGTCTCGCCCATGTGGGCGCCGGTGGCCAACAACCTGGTCGTCATCGCCACCGCCTCGGCCTTCCTGCTGATCGGCGGCACCGGAAGGCTGGAGTCGCTGACCGGCGTGCAGGTGCTGCTGCTGTCGATCGGCACCAGCGCCGGGGTCGCCGCCCAGATGGCGGTTCTCGTGGTGGCCGGCCGGCGAACCGGGTTCCGGGCGCGGTTGCGCGCCGATCCGCGGGGCATCGGCGTCCGGCGCATCGTCGCCCTGGCCGGATGGACCTTCGCCTCCGTGGCCGCGGCCCAGGCCGTCTTCCTCGTGATCACCCGGATCGCCTCGCAGGCCGGGCCCGGCGCCGTCGGCGTCTACTCCAACGCCTACACCCTGTTCCAGCTGCCCTACGCCGTCGTCGCGGTCACCGTCATCACCGCGGTCCTGCCCAGGATGAGCCGGGCGGCGGCCGACCGTGACCTCGCCGGGATGACCGCCGATCTGTCCCGGAGCCTGCGGCTCACCGGCGTGGTGCTGGTCCCTGCCGCCGCAGCGCTCGTCGCGCTCGGCCCGCAGCTGACGACCGTGCTGTTCGCGCACGGCAACGCCTCGCCCGCCGCCGCCCGGCTCACCGGCGCGGTGCTCGCCGCCTACGGCCTCGCCCTCGTCCCCTTCGCCGGCTACCAGATCATGGTGCGCGTCTTCTACGCACTCGGCGACACCCGCACCCCGGCTCTGCTGAGCGTCGGCGTCTCCGCCGTCACCGTCGCCGCCTGCCTGGCCGCCGCACGACTCGCGCCCGGGCCGGACGTGGTCATCGCCCTGGCCGCCTGCTCCGCCGTCGCCTACACCGCCGCGCTGCTGCTCACCGCCCAGTTGCTGCGCCGCCGGATCGGCAGGGTCGACGGACACCGCCTGCTTCGCACCCACGCCCGGATGCTCGCCGCGGCGATCGTCGCGGGCCTCGCCGCGGCCGTCGTCAACCGCGTCCTCGGCGCCACGCTCGGGGCGGACTGGACCGGCTCGCTCATCACCCTCTGCGCCGCGGGCGCGATCGGAGCCGGCCTCTACGCGCTGGCCGCGCGGGTCCTGCGCATCACCGAGTTCGGCGCCCTCGCCACCGCCTTCCGGGGGCCCGTCAGGCCTTGACGGCGACCCCGCCGTACATCGAGACCATGGAGTCCTCCACGAGCAGCGCCCGCTCGTCGGGCCGCCACCGGTGCACCGGCACCACACCCGGCTCGATGAGCTCGAACCCGGTGAAGAACTCCTCGATCTGCGCCCTGGTCCGGGCCTTGGACATGATCCCGCGCCGGTTGTACTGGGCGACGGCCTCGCTCACCAGCCTGCTCGGCGCGCTGTCGAGCGTGATGGTGGACAGGGCCAGGAAGCTGCCCGGCGGCAGCGGCTTCATCAGGTGCTCGATGATCGAGCGGACGTCGGAGTCGTCGCGGATGAAGTGCACCACGGCGATCAGGCACAGCGCGACGGGACGGGCGAAGTCGAAGGTGTCGCGGACCTCGGCCGAGCCGATGATGGCGTCCGGGTCGTTCAGGTCGGCCTGGATGTAGCGGGTTCTGCCCTCCGGGGTGCTGGTGAGCAGGGCGCGGGCGTGGACGAGGACGAGCGGGTCGTTGTCCACGTAGACGACCCGGGCGGCGGGGTCGGCCTGCTGGGCCACCTCGTGCAGGTTGGGCGAGGTGGGCAGCCCGGTGCCGATGTCGATGAACTGGTCGACGCCGCGCTCGGCCGCCAGGTGGCGGGCCACCCTGACCATGAAGTCGCGGTTGGCGCGTACGGACGTCGGCATGTAGGGGGCGATCTTGACGACCTCCTCGGCCGCCGCGCGGTCGGCCGCGAAGTTGTCCTTGCCGCCCAGGAGGTAGTCGTAGACCCGTGCCGAGTGCGGCACGTTCGTCTTGAGATCGACCGCCACCTGCCTGTCGCCGGCCACCCCCGCGCCTCCACGTTGATCAACTGCCATGTGCCCCACGTTAGCGGGATTCAGGGGGCGGGATCAGGCGAATCCCACCTGGAACAACAACATCCTGGGCTCAGCGAGCAGAGGGCGTGCTCTTCTTGCGGGTGCGGCCGTCGGGGACGGGGGAGCGGCCCGCGGAATGGTCGGCGAACGCCTCGGCCGCCTTGGCGGGGTCGCCGTCGCGCAGCAGCGAGACCAGGCGGCCGTGCTCGTCGGCCATCGCGTGCCAGTCGCCGTCGAAGAGCGGGTCGGCGATGGCGCGCAGCGCGCGCAGGCTCGGTTCGAGCACCTCCCACATCCGGGTCAGGAACGGGTTCCCCGCGATCTGGCTGACCCTGGTGTGGAAGGCGATGTCGATGTCGCGGAACCTGCCGACGTCGTTCATCGCCACGGCCTGGTGCATCTGCTCGACGAGGTCCTCCAGCTCGCCGAGCTGGTCGTCGGTGACCTGCCCGGCGGCGAGCTGGGCGGCGAGGCGTTCGAGCGGCTCGCGCACCTGGCGGGCGTACTCGGCGTGCTCGGTGGAGATCTCGACGACGAAGTTGCCGCGGCGTGGCACGTGCACCAGCAGCCCCTCGCGGGCCAGCTGCTTGACGGCCTCGCGAACCGGCGCTTGACTCACGCCCAGACGGCGCGCGATCTCCGACTCCACCACGCGCTCGTTCGGCGCGAGGTCGCCCTCGACGATGGCCTGGCGGAGCAGCTCGTACACCCGATCGGAGATCAAGGTGGGACGGACCGAGTCTTTGCTCGTGGCCAGTCTGGAGGCGAAGTCACTGTTGGCTTGCCGTGTCGATGCCATGAAGTCCTCATCATGCGATCTCGCGCGTCCCCGATCCCCGCTGTCATGATACGCGATCATCGGTTAGCAGGTATCGATTGTTCGGCCAGCCGGTCCGCCAGCCAGGCGAGCTTGACGGCCTCGTGCGCCGGGCCGCCGCCCTCGTGGTCGTTGAACGGGTAGACGCTGATCCGCTTGCGCGCCTGGGGCAGGTCGTGCAGCGCGCCGTAGTGGTTGAAGGCCGCGTACACCGTCGAGGGCGGGCAGATGCGGTCCATGAGGCCGACGGAGAAGAGCGCCGGCGCGTTGGCCCGGCGGCCGAGCGTCGCGCCGTCGAAGTACGACAGGGTGCGCATCGCCGTCCCGGCGTGCTCCCGGTGCAGCTTCACGAACCGGGTGAACTCCACGTACGGCGGCTGGTCGGTGAACGTCGTCGCCCGCCCGAAGTGGCACAGGAACGGCACGTCCGGCATGACGGCCACGAGATCCGGGACGAGCCCGGCCGCGGCCAGGGCGATCCCGCCGCCCTGGCTGGTCCCGGTCACCGCGACCCTGGACGCGTCCACCTCCGGATGCGTGCGCACCGCCGCGACGGCCCGCACGGCGTCGGTGTACAGGCGGCGGTAGTAGTACCGCTCGGGGTCGAGCACGCCGCGGGTCAGGAAGCCGGGGGCCGCGACGTCGCCGGTCGCCGGGTCGGGGTCGGGCGTCTCCGCGCCCTGGCCGCGGGTGTCCATGACGAAGTGGGCGTAACCGGCGCACGCCCAGAGCCGCTTCTCGTGGGCCACGCCGCGGCCGCTGCCGTACCCCAGGTACTCCACGACGGCGGGAAGCGGGCCGGTCCTGGTCACCGGCAGGTGCAGCCAGCCCTTGACGGGATGGCCGCCGTAGCCCGCGAACGTGACGTCGAAGGTGTCGATCGTGGCCAGCCCGTTCGGCACCGGCTCGGCCGTCATGGCGAGGTCGATGCCGTCGGCGCCGGCGAGCGTCTTCGCCCAGAACGCATCGAAGTCCGCCGGTTCCGGCAGGGGCGGCAGGTACCGTTCGAGCTGGTCCTGGGGGAGGTCGAAATGGGCCATCGATTAACCAATCATCGCTTATCGATCAACTGTCGCATCGAAGCAGGGGCTCAGGAGCGTTGTCAACCGGGGGTGCCAGGCGGTACGCGCGTTCGGCGGTGGTGCGCAGCACCCGTTCGCGCTCCCCGGCCGTCAGCCCGGCGAGCCCGAGCGTCGCCAGCTCCAGCGACTCGGCGCGGGACCCGCGGGGCAGGCAGATCGGCCAGTCGGAGCCGACGACGCACCGATCGGGACCGAACGTCTCGACCACGTGGGCGACCAGGGCGGCCACCCGTCCCGGCGGCACGCCGTGCTGCTGGGTGAGCAGGCCGGAGATCTTCATGATCACGTTCGGGGTGCGGGCCGCCTGCCGCACGTGCTCGCGCCACTCGCCCGGGTCGGCCGCCAGCAGGTTCGGCGGGTTGCCGAGGTGGTCGACGACCACGGTCAGCTCCGGGTGCCGCGCGGCGACCTCGGCCGCGACGCCGACCGCGGCGGCGTGCAGGTTGAGTTCGAGCGCCACCCCGAGCCCGGCCAGCACGGGGACGAGCGCGCGGGCCGAGGCGGGCGTGGCCGCCCACGAGGGGCCGCCGAGCCGCATCCCGTTGGGCCGGGCCTCGTCCATGAGGTCCCGGAACCGGGACGGCTCGATCCCGGCGTGGACGTTGAGGTTGCCGACGTGCCCGGCGATCAGCCCGGGGTGACGCAGGCGCAGGTCGCGCAGCCGCCACGTCTCGCCGCGGTCGCCCCTGGACGCCTCGACCAGGATCGTCCCGGTCAGGCCGAGGCCGTCGCCCGCCGCGGCCAGGTCGCCGGCGGTGAACGACCGGTGATGGGGTGACTCCGGCGTGATCCACGGATAGCCGCCGTCGAGGTCCCAGAGGTGGGCGTGGCAGTCGATCACCTGTGCTCCGTATGTTCGGCCAGTATTGACACGTTGATCCGAGCTCATGATGATTCTAATCATCGGCTATCGATCAGCGATTACAGGTGTTCTCATGCGCATGGCAGCAAGACTCCCCGGCGGCGCGGCAGAGGGCGGTGGCGGGAGGTGACGGCCTTCGACGCCGCGCGCGTGCCGGAGGTGCGGGCCTCCCGCGGACTGACGACCCCGCCGCGGTGGGCCGTGCTGGAGCGGGAGCTGTTCGCCGTCCAGGACAAGGCGTGGCGGATCTTCTCCGACCGCTACACCGAGGACGACGGCCGGCTGGTCTTCCGCGACAGGCTGGGGGAGGGGCTCGACGGCCGCGACGGGGTGGACGACTTCTACGAGGCGTTTTTCAACTGGCCGACGCTCTACCTGCTCGGCGGCAGCGCGGACGTCCTGACGGCGGCGCGACGCCACTGGCGGGGCGTCACCGCCCAGCTGACCGGGATGGGCATGCTGGTCGAGGAGTTCGAGCGCGGCTACGACTGGTTCCACCAGGGCGAGGGCATGCTGCTGTTCTACGGGCTCTGCCTCGCTACGCCCGGCGACGGCGAGCTCAGGGAGCTGGCCGGGCGCTTCGCCGACCTCTACCTGCCCGGCGGCCCCAACTACGACCCCGAGCACCGGGTCATCCGCGCGCCGCACAACGGCGCCGCCGGCCCCCGCTGGGGCTTCAGCGACCACGACGTGTACTTCCCGTGGAGCCTGGCCCTGCGCCCCTACGGGCTGCCGCTCGACTGGATCGACGAGGCCGCGCCCTTCGACGACCTGGCCGCCGACCCGGCGCGGGCCCGCGCGTACGGCCGCGTGATGTGGGAGCGCATGGGACGCGGCGACACGATCGTCAACCTCTGCGCGACCAGCCTCGTCACCAACGCCTACCTGCTCGGCGGCGAGTCGCGCCACGCCGACTGGGTGGTGAAGTACGTCGACGCCTGGCGGCGGCGGCTGGACGGCCGCGACGTCGTCCCCGACAACGCCGGCCTGCACGGCGTGGTCGGCGAGCACCTCGACGGCCGCTGGTACGGCGGCCACTACGGCTGGTCCTGGCCCCACGGCCTGCCGCCCGTCGGGACGGCGGCGATCGTCGGCGCCTCCAACGCGACGTTGCTGACGGGCGACGCCTCCTACCTGGACCTGGCCCGCAACCCGCTGGACGTCGTGCTCGGCCGGGCCGAACGACGCCGCCCCGCCGACGTCTCCACCATCACCAGGCGCTGGCGGCCCCACCTGCGCGGGCTGGAGCACGAGCCGACCCTCATGGCGCCCATGCGCCACGACGATTCCGGCTGGTTCGACCACAACATCATGCCGACCCAGCTCCCCGTGGCCCTGTGGCAGTTCAGCCGGGCCGCCGCCGACCGGGAGCGCGTCGACCGGCTCCGCGAGGAGGCGAGCTGGGACTGGACGGCGGTGCACACCCAGCGCACCAAGGAGGAGTCCGGGCACGAGGAGCCCTGGTACGAGTACCTCGCCGGCCGCAACCCCGGCTTCCCCGAGCGGATGCTGCGCAGCGCCATCGACACCTGCGCCCAGCGGCTGGAGTCCATCGCGGCCGACCCGGTGGACCCCGCCGTCGGCCCCGACGCGTTCGGCATCCACGACTGGCAGGACCGCAACCCGGTCGTCACGGAGGCGCTGCTGCAGCTGACCACCGGATCGCCGCAGGTGCTCTACAACGGCGCGCTGGCGCAGATGCACCTGCGGTACTTCGACGCCGGGGAGCGCCGTCCGGGCCTGCCCGCCGACGTCGCCGCGCTGGTCACCGGCATCGACGCCGGCCACACCGTGGTCGAGCTGGCCAACCTCGGCGACGCGCCGCGCGCGCTCGTGGTGCAGGCGGGCACGTTCGCCGAGCACGTCATCCACGAGGTCCGCGCCGACGACGGGCCGCCCACGCCCGTCGAGGGGCCGTACGTCCACGTGCGGCTGCCGGGCTCGACGCACGTACGGCTCACCCTCACGATGACGCTGCGCGGCGGGAGACCCACGTACGAGGCTCCGCCGATGGAGGTGCGGCGATGAAGGCCGGGCTGCCGCGGCTGGGCCTCGGCACCGCCCCCATCGGCAACCTGTTCCAGGACGTCTCCGAGCAGGACGCGGCCGCCACGGTGGCCGCCGCCGTCGAGGAGGGCGTCACCTACTTCGACACCGCGCCCCGCTACGGGCACGGGGTCGCCGAGGAACGGCTCGGCCGCGCGCTCGCCGCTCACGGCGGGGCCGCCGAGCCGGTGATCTCGACCAAGGCGGGCTGGCTGCTGCGCCCCGGGCAGAGGGTGGTCACCGACTGGACCGAGCGCGGCATCCGCCGGTCGCTGGAGTCCAGCCTGGAACGGCTCGGGCGGCCCTCCGTCGACATCCTGTACCTGCACGACCCCGACGACTTCCCCGAGGACGTGCGCCGTACCGCCTACCCGGCCGTGCGCAGGCTGCGGGACGAGGGGCTGGCCGGCGCGGTCGGCTTCGGCATGAACCACAGCGAACCGCTGGCCGCGTACGTGGCCGAGTTCGACGTGGACGTCGTCCTCATCGCCGGGCGGTTCTCGCTGCTCGACCACGACGCGCTGACGACCCTGCTGCCGCTGTGCCTGAAGACCGGCACGGCGGTGGTCGTGGGCGGCGTCTTCAACACCGGGCTGCTCGCCGACCCGCGTCCGGAGGCCATGTTCAACTACCGGCCGGTGTCGGGCGGCGTGCTCGCGCGGGCCGAGCGCTGCCGGGCGGTCTGCGCGGAGTTCGGGGTGCCGCTCGCCGCGGCGGCCGTCCAGTTCCCCTTCCTCCATCCCGCCGTGCGGTCGGTCGTGGTGGGCTGCCGGTCGGCGGCCGAGGTGAAGGGGAACGCGGCCGCCGCGCGCACGGAGATCCCGCCGGAGCTGTGGCGCCGGCTCGCCGAGGAGGGGTTCGTCCCTCCGGAGCTGCTGGACGGGCAGGGGTAGCCCTCGGCGGGGCGGGTTGTCCGCCCCGCCCCGTCGCTCAGTCGTTCTCGCGAGCGGCCAGGTACTCGGCCAGGCCGGCTCCGGTCAGCGGGTAGTAGTCCGACAGCCGGCCGCCCTCGTCCAGGCGGCGGCGGGCGAACTCCTCGCGGTCCTGGTGCAGGAGGGAGTCCTCGGCCACCGCCATGGCGCTGCCCTGCGGGACGACGACCGCTCCGTCCTCGTCGGCGACGATCAGGTCGCCGGGCGTCACCAGCGTGCCGCCCACCCCGACCGGGACGTTGAAGGCCGAGGGGAACAGCTCGGCCTGCGAGGCGTAGTGCGGCGTCACCCCCGTGCACCAGATCGGCACGCCGAGCGCGCGCACCCGCGCGGCGTCGCGCACCCGCCCGTCCACGACGATGCCGGCTCCGCCGCGCAGCTTGAAGTAGCGGACCAGCATGTCGCCGAGGCAGCCGGTGAAGTGGCTGGCCTGCGCGGAGATGACCAGCACGTCGCCGGGCCGGATGGATTCCAGCACCCCCCACAGCGCGGTCTTGCGCTCGGCGTCCTCCTGGCCGGTGCCGGAGAAGACGTCCTCGCGCTGGGGCAGGAACTGCAGGGTCACGGCGCCGCCGGTGATCCGCACGCCCGGCTCCCTGTGCAGGGGGACGGGGCCGTCGATGAAGGTCCGGGTTATGCCCATCTGGTGGAGCTTGGCGCAGGCGGTGGCGGCGCTCACGTCCGCGAGGGCGTCCACCAGGCCCGCGCCGGGCCGGACGAAGGGCGAGGCGTGCGCCGGTCCCAGCATCGTCTCGTAGACGCCCGTCTCGGGTGCCCCGACATGCCCGTTCGTGCTCATTTCTGCCCCATCCCCATACATCGACAATTATCGCCTATCGATGGTAGATGTAACTGCCGACCGATGAGAGCTGTCAACCGTGAGAGGAGACCGGGATGCCGGCGGGGCCGACGGAGTGGTTCGAGGAAGCGCGGTTCGGGATGTTCGTCCACTTCGGGCTCTACAGCCTCGCCGCCCGGCACGAGTGGGTGCGCAGCCGGGAGAAGATGCCGGACGCGGACTACGACCGCTACCTGGAGCAGTTCGATCCCGACCTGTTCGACGCGGCCGAGCTCGCCAGGACCGCCCGCGCCGCCGGGATGCGCTACGCGGTGCTGACCGCCAAGCACCACGACGGGTTCTGCCTGTTCGACTCCGCGCTCACCGACTACACCAGCGCCCGCGCGACCGGCCGGGACCTGGTCGCCGAGTTCGCCGCGGCCATGCGGGCCGAGGGCCTGCGCGTGGGGCTCTACTACTCGCTGCTCGACTGGCGCCACCCCGACTTCACCATCGACCGGTACCACCCGCTGCGCGACAGCGCGCCGCCGGACGCGAACGCCACGCGGGACATGGCCCGCTACCGGGCGTACCTGCACGGGCAGGTACGCGAGCTGCTGACCGGGTACGGCCCGATCGACCTGCTCTTCTTCGACTTCACCTACCCGGCGAAGGGGCCCGCCGACTGGGGCGCGGAGGAGCTGATGGCGACCGTGCGCGCGCTGAGCCCGCAGATCGTGGTGAACGACCGCCTCGGCATCCCCGGCGACTACGTCACGCCCGAGCAGTACCAGCCCGACCGGCCGCTCACCCGCGACGGCGTCCAGGTCATGTGGGAGGCGTGCCACACGCTCAACGGCTCCTGGGGCTACGACCGCGACAACCACGACTACAAGGACCCGGCGCTGCTGATCCGGATGCTCGTCCAGTCGGTCGCGTGCGCCGGCAACCTGCTGCTCAACGTCGGTCCCACCGGCCGGGGCGCGCTCGACCCGCGGGCCCGGCACACGCTGGCCGCGATCGGGGAGTGGATGTCCCTGCACGCCAGGGCCGTGCACGGCGCGGGGCCGAGCGCGTTCACCCCGCCGCCCAACGCCCTCTACACCCAGCGGGCCGGCCGCCTCTACCTGCACCTGCTGTCCTGGCCGCTCAAGCACGTCCACCTGCCCGGCCTCGCCGGGCGCGTGCGCTACGCCCAGTTCCTCCACGACGGCTCCGAGGTGCGCTTCCACCAGGCGGACGGAGACCTGCACGAGCACAACAACCTCGCCCTGCCGGGCCAGCCGCCGGGCACGCTGACGCTGACCCTGCCCGTCGCCGCGCCCGACGTGCCGCTCCCGGTCGTCGAGCTCGTGCTGCGCGACGACGATGGTTCCTGACGTCACCGCGCGGCCGGTGTGGGACGCGGTGCCCGCCGAGGCCCGCGACGCCGTCCTGGCCGCCGCGGCCGAAGAGCTGGCCCGCCCGGCCCCGCGCCTGTCCGCGGACGACTGGGCCCGGACGTTCCGCGACGGGGCGCGGGCCGTCCACGAGGACGAGGCGCGGCGGCTGCGCGAACGCGTGGACGTCCTCGCCCTCGCCGCCGTGCTCACCGGCGAGGTGGCCCCCGCGACCGCGCCCCCCGGAGCCTGCCCGCACCTGGACGCCGTCGTGGACGGGCTGATGGCGCTCGCCGAGACGAGCACGTGGTGCTGGGCGCCGCACGATCGCGGGGCCGCGGCCCGCGGCGAGGTCGTGCCCGACCCCGACGACCCCTTCCTCGACCTGGGCGCGGCCGAGATCGCGGCGCTGTTCGCCTGGACCGGCCACGCGCTGGGCCCGCATCTGGACATCAGGGCGCCGGGGCTGCGCCGCAGGTTGCGCCGCGAGGCCGACCGGCGGGTGCTCACCCCGTTCGAGCGGGTGCGCGACTGGCACTGGATCGGCCGCGACGGCCGGGCGAACAACTGGAACCCCTGGATCCACGGCGCCGTCCTGGCGGCCGCGCTGCTGCTCTGCGACGACGCCCGGCGGCGCGAGCGCCTGGTACGCCTGGTCGCCGAGGGGCTGGACCACTACGTCACCGGGCTCCCCGACGACGGCGGGATCGACGAGGGCATCGCGTACTGGTGGCAGGGGGCGTGCCGGCTGCTGGAGGCGCTGGACCTGCTGGACGACCCCGGCCCGCCGGTGCTGCCCGCCCTGCTGGCCTACCCCCGGCGCATGCATCTCGGCGCGGACTGGTACGTCAACACCGGCGACGCCCCCGCCCGGCTCTCCGGCGAGCGGCCGTGGCAGGTGCTCTTCCGCTGGGGCGAGCGCCTGGGGCAGCCGGAGACCGTGGCGTACGCGGTGGCCGCCGCACGCCGCTCCGGCGGCGTCGTCCAGCCGAGGGCCGGGCTCGGGCGCGCCATGACCGCGCTGGCCGACCGGCGATGGTGCCGGGCGGTCGCGGCCGGCGGGACGCCGGACGGCTCGCCCTGGCTGGCCCGCGAGTGCTGGCTGCCGCGCATCCAGGTCATGGTCGCGCGCGAGCGGGCCGGGAGCGCGGACGGGCTGACCGTGGCGGCCAAGGCCGGCCACAACGGCGAGCACCACAACCACCTCGACGTCGGCTCCTACTGGGTGGCGCTGGACGGACGGCCGATGGTCGTGGACGCCGGCCAGCCGACCTACACCGCCGCGACGTTCGGCCCGCGCCGCTACGAGGAGTGGCCGTTCCAGAGCGCCTGGCACAACGTGCCCGAACCGGGACACGGGCAGCTCCCGGGGGAGGAGCACGGTGCGCGGGACGTCGCCGTCCGGCTCGGCGAGGGCCAGGCCGTCCTGCGGGCGGACCTGAGCGCCGCCTATCCGGCGGGCCTGCTCACCCGCTGGGAGCGCGTCGTGCGGCTGGTCCGCGACGGCCCGGAGCCGTACGTCAGCGTGGCGGACGCATGGGCCGCGGGCCCGCGGACCGTGCTGTTCCGGCACCTTCTCGCCGGCGAGGTCGAGTGCCGGCCGGGCCGGGCGGTCGTCACGGCGGACGGGGGACCGCCGCTCGAACTGCGCTGGGACGCCGCCGCCGGCACCGCGTCGGTCGAGCACCGGGACATCGACGACCCGCGCCTCGCGCGCAGCTGGGGCTCCCGGCTGACCCGGCTCACGCTGGCCGTCACCGGCCCGGGGAGCGGCGGCCGGTTCGCCGTGAGCTTTCGCCGGCACGCACGAAATGACTCTTGAACAAGTTAGGTATGCCACATAACATCACCTATCGATAGGCGATGGACGTTGACGGTGGTCGAGGTCGCCGCGTCGATCGTGTCGAGCCGTCACGCCGTCCGCCACGCCGGCCCGCGCAGCCCGACCCCCTCACTCAGGTGGCCCCCGGGCGGGCGGCTGCCGAAGACGGCCAGTCCACCCCGACCTTCCACCGGTCATGACTATGCAATTGGAGCGTGCAGCGGATATGGGAACACAGTTGCGCCGGGCGTGCGCGGTCGCGGTCGCCGCGACCACCGTGGTGGCCGCGGCCACCGCCTGCGGCGGCGAGGACCCGGCGCAGGCCGGCGCCACGACTCTGCGGATCATCGTCAACATCAGCCCGAACCTGACCGAGCAGTACTGGAAGGGGCTGTTCGCCAAGTACGAGCAGAGCCACCCGGGGGTGAAGGTCAACCTGGAGCTCACCGGGACCGTCTCGGCGACCGCCAAGCTCACCCAGGACCTCGCCGCCGGCGACCCGCCGGACATCGCCCAGCAGATCACCCCGACGAAGGAGAACGCCGCCCTGTTCGCCGACCTCACCGGCGAGGCGTGGACCGGCCAGACCCCGCTGGCCGACCAGTACGCCGTGGACGGCAAGCGCTACCTGGTCGGCGTCGGCCAGCAGATCCAGTCGCTCGTCTTCTACAACAAGGCCGCCTTCGCCAAGGCCGGTCTCGACGCCACCGCAGTCAAGACGCTCGACCAGTTCCAGGACGCCATGGCCAAGCTGAAGAGCGCCGGTTACACGCCGCTGCAGAGCGCCGGGCAGTGGGTGCCGGGAGCGCAGTTCTCGCTGATCGCCGACTCCGGCGTGCTCACCGCCGACCCCGACTGGACGGTCAAGCGCAAGCAGAACCAGGTCTCCTTCGCCACCGGCGACTACCTGAAGTACCTCCAGCGCTTCCGGAGCTGGATCGACCAGGGCTACCTCGACAAGAGCGCGCTCGGCCTGACCTACGCCGACGGGCAGACGGCCTTCCTCGACGGCAAGTCCGCGATGTACGTCATGGGCTCCTTCTTCGTCCCGGCCGCCGACGCGGCGAAGAAGAGCGACGAGATCGGCGTCTTCTCCATGCCGTCCGACGGCTCCCACCCCACCGCCCAGTACGGCAACATCGCCAGCCCGTACGTCGTCGTCAACGCCTCCAAGAACAAGGCCGCCGCGATCGACTTCGTGAAGTGGCTGGTCACCGACCCCGCCGCGATCGAGAGCCAGCTCGCCGCCGACGGCAACCTGCGCAAGGGCTTCACCTACAAGATGTCCAGCCTCGGCACGCAGGTCCAGAAGATCCTTGAGGAGGCGCCGTCCGTCCTGGTCAAGTCGGGCGAGCGCCAGCCGGTCGAGGGCTATCCGGCCGAGCTCAACACGCAGGTGCAGAAGCTGTACACGGGCGCCACGGCCGAGCAGGTCGCCGCCGGTTTGGACAAGTGGTGGAACTCGCAGAGCTGACCCGGCGGCCGGAGCGGCAGGCGTCCGAGCCCCGGCGCCCGCGCCGCGAGTGGCTGCCCGCCAGGTACCGGGCCAGGGCGGTGACCTTCGGGCTCGTCGCGCCGTCCGTGCTGGTCTACACGGTGATGACCGTCGTCCCGGTGGGCGTGGCGGTCTATCTCAGCCTGACGGACTGGAACGGCTTCTCCGAGGCGGTGTTCATCGGCTTCGAGAACTACCTGCACCTGTTCGACGACCCGAGCTCGACCGGCGCCTGGTACGTGACCGCCCTCGTCGCCGTCACCGGCACCCTGCTCATGATCGGCGGCGGCCTGGCGTACGCGCTGCTGCTGAAGGAGCGCTCGCGGACGAACTCGTTCTTCCGCACGCTCGCCTACTACCCGCACGTGATCAGCGCGCTGATCCTCGGCTTCCTCTGGGCCGCGATCCTCGGCACGAACGGCGCCGTCAACAGCACGTTGCGGCACTTCGGCATCGGGCCCGTCGGCTTCCTGTTCGAGGAGAACCTCGCCCTGGTCTCGCTCATCGCGGTGATCGTGTGGGCCGGATTCGGGTTCAACGTCGTGCTGTTCGTCGCCGCGCTCCAGACGGTCCCCGCCGAACTGCTGGAGGCCGCGGCGATCGACGGCGCGACCCGGCGCCAGGCCAACCTGCGGGTGGTGATCCCGATGATCTCCCCGGTGGTGACCGTGGCCACCGTGCTGAACCTCATCGGCCTGATCAAGACCTACGACCTGGTCGTGAGCCTCACGAACGGCGGGCCCGCGGGCGCCACCCAGACGTACTCGTTCCTCATCCTGGCCAGGTCCTTCGAGGGGACGAAGGTCGGTTACGCCAACGCGCAGGCCGTGTTCCTCATGGTCGTGTGCGCCGGCCTCGCCCTGCTGGTGACCGCCGCGCGCAACCGGCAAGACCGGGCCACGACGAGTTAGGGGACGGCGATGATCGAACAAACGGAAGCCGGCCACGGCAGGCGCCGCTCCTTCGTGCGCCCGGTCATGCTGGCGCTGCTGCTGGTGGCCATGACCGTGCCGGTCTACCTGCTCGTGGTCAACAGCTTCAAGTCCCAGGACGACATCCTCGGCAACCCCTTCTCCCTCCCGTTCGGCGACCTCACCTTCGAGTACCTCGCCAACGCCGTCGACAGCCCCCAGTACAACGTGATCCGCAGCTACGGCTTCACGCTGTTCCTCGTCGTCGTCGTGGACGTCCTGTGCATCCTGCTGGCCGGCCCGGCGGCGTACGCGATCGCGCGCAGCCTCAGCCGCCGCTCGCAGCTGCTGCTGCTGTACTTCCTCGCGGGCACGTTCATCCCGGGCGCCGCGCTGGTGATCCCGGTGATCTACGTGCTGCGCTCGGTCGGCCTGGCCAACACCGTGGCCGGGCTGGTGGCCCACGACGTGGCCTCGACCCTTCCGGTGAGCATCTTCCTGTTCGTCGGCTTCATCCGGACCATCCCGGCCTCCATCGACCAGGCGGCGATGATCGACGGCGCGGGCCGGCTGCGCACGTTCTGGACGATCATCTTCCCGCTGATGCGGCCCGCGGTGGTCACCGTGCTGATCCTCAACTCGATCGGGATCTGGAACGACTTCGTCAGCCCGCAGATCCTGCTCAGCCCCGGCTCCGGCCGGTACACGGTGACGACCGCCATCTACGCCGGGATCAGCCAGTACTCGACCGACCTGACGAGGGTGTTCCCCAACCTGCTGCTGGCGGTGGCACCGGTCGTCATCTTCTTCGTCTACATGCAGCGCCACATCATCAGCGGCCTCACGGTCGGCGCGGTCAAGGGCTGAACGGCCCGTCACGGAAAGAAGGACCATGACGTTCTTACGCAATCGGCGGCCGTTCGCGGCCATGGTGATCGCGACGGTGATCGCGACGGTGCCGGCAGCCGTCCCGGCCGTCCCGGCGGCGGCCGAGCAGGGCGCGAGCGCGGGCGGCACCACCTACCACGTCGCGCCGTGGGGCAGTGACTCGGCCGACGGCCGGTCGGCCGCGACGGCCTACCGCCGCATCCAGCGGTGCGCCGACGTCATGACGCCCGGCGACACCTGCCTGATCCAGTCGGGCACGTACGAGGAGACCGTGGTGCCCGCCAGGCCGGGCGCCGCCGGACTGCCCATCACCTACCGGGCGGCCCCCGGCGCGCGCGTGACGGTGAGCGGCGCCAAGCGGATCAGGGGCTGGTCCCCGGTCACCGGCCGGGACCTGGCCCGCATCGCGCGGTCGGACCCGTACGCGGCGGGCTCGCCCTTCGCCCAGGCCGTGCGCGACGGTCACGTCCACAGCGCCCGCGCCGACCTCGGGCCCGACGTCACGACCGTGCAGACCTTCACCGACAAGCGGATGAACGTCGAGGCCCAGTGGCCCTACCCCGGCCTCGACCTGCTCGAACCCGCGGTGCGGTACGCCGGCCCGGGCAGCGCGGCGGCCACCGTCGCCGACGACGCGCTGACCCGCCCGGCCGGCTACTGGAACGGCGCCCGCGTGACGACGAACTACTGGTACATCACCGCGACCTCCACGATCAAGAGCTCCGACGTGGGCTCGGTCGAGCTCGACGTGGCGCCGCCGTGCGTCCACAAGGTGGTGCCGAAGGACACCCGGTACGCGCTCGCCGGCAAGATCGGCGAACTCGCCCACCCCGGCACCTGGTTCTACGACCCGGCAGGCAAGCGGCTGTACCTGTACAGCGAGGACGACCCCAACCGGCACGTGATCGAGGCCAAGGCCCGCACGCTGGCCTTCGACCTGCGGAACGCGAGCCACACGACGATCGCCGGCCTCGGCCTGTTCGCCGCCACCATCGAGACCGGGCCGGGCAGCAGCCACATCGTGATCGACGGGATCACCGGCACGTACCTGTCGCACTACACCGACATCACGCGCGGCGCCGCCGACTGCGGCTCCACCGTCACCCGCGGCGTCGCCGACACCGGCATCGTGCTCAACGGCACGGACAACAAGGTCGTCGGCAGCGACCTGTCATTCAGCGCCGGCAACGGCATCGCGCTGCGCGGCATGCGGAACACCGCGACGAACAACGTCATCCACGACGTGGACTACCTGGGCACATACGCGGCCGGCGTCGCCGTGCAGGGCAACAGCCAGACGGTCACGCACAACACCATCTACCGGGTCGGCCGCAGCGGCGTGAACCTGCAGTGGGACGACGCCGCCGGCGGCACGCCGGGGCCGGACCGCATCGCCTACAACGACATCTCCCGGTACGCCCGGCTGAGCCTGGACGTCGCCGCGGTCTACACCTGCTGCGGCTCCGACATGCTGGGCACCTCGATCGACCACAACGTGCTGCACGACCCGGCGCCGAGGTGGGGCGCCACCAAGTTCGGGGTCACCGGCGTCTACGCCGACAACGGGCAGAGCAACATCACCATCGCCGCCAACGTGGGCTGGGGCAACCCCGAGGGGACCGTCATGCTCAACGGCCTCGGCGGCGGCTCGCGCAACAACGGCGTCTACAACAACACCGGCGGCATGACGATGTTCTACGTCAAGGAGCCCGGCAACTCGACCGGCACCAAGGTCTACAACAACATCGGCCCGATCCGCGGCCTCGACGGCGCCACGAACGGCGGGATGGTGCTGTCCAACAACCTGCCGGCCGACGTCGACCCGCTGTTCGTCGACCCGGCCGGGCGCGACTACCGGCTGTCGGAGGCGTCCCCGGCGCGCAACCAGGCGATCCCGCTGCCCGGCGTCAACGACGGCTCGACCGACCCGCTCCCGAGCCTCGGCGCCTACCAGTACGGCGCCCCCAAGTGGGTGGCCGGAGCGACCCGGTAGGAGGGCCGGGCCCGGATCGGGTTCGCCGGCCGGCGTCCGTGGCCGCCGCCACGGGCGCCGGGTCCGGTGCGCGGTGTCCTCCGGGACGCCGTCACAGAGGGCGGTGCATGATGTGCAGGCCGACGTAGCCCTTCGCCGGGCTCCGGAAGCCCTCCGGCACGGTGCACAGCACCTCGAACCCGAGTTTCCGGTACAGCCGCACCGCCGTCTCGTTGGTCTCCACGACCGCGTTGAACTGCATCGAGCGGAAACCGTTGGTGCGGGCCCACTCGATCGTGTACTCGCACAGCGCGCGGCCCACACCGCGTCCGGAATGCGCTGGATCGACCATGTAGCTGGCGCTGGCGACGTGCGAGCCGTTGCCCATCTGGTTGTTGTTCATCTTCGCGGTGCCGAGGATCGTCCCGTCGTCGTCGACGGCGACGACCGTGCGGTTGGGGGCCGGCAGCAACCACCAGCCGCGCCCCTCCTCCCGGCCGAGGTCGAGCGGATAGGTGAAGGTCTCACCGGCGGCGACGATCTCGCGGAAGAACGGCCAGATGGCCGACCAGTCGTCCACGGTGGCTTCCCTGATCAGCATCCGCCCAATATACCGGCGGCGGCCGGGCGTCAGGAGAGCCGCCGGAGCGCCGCGATGCTGCCACCCTTGTGCCATGGTTCGCACCTCACTCATCGCATGCTGCTTAGCCGTCTCGCTCACCGGTTGCGCGGGTGACCCGGTGCCGGCGGCGTCGTCCGGGTCCGCCCGGCCGGAGCCCGCCGCCGCCCCGCGGACCCCCGTGCAGCAGAGCAGCGTTCCCGGCACGCAGCGGTACTACGCCACCGAACTACGACCCGGCGACTGCGTCGAACCCCTTCCCCAGACGTACCTGGTGACCGTCGTCCCCTGCCACGTGCCGCACTCGGCCGAGTTCGCCACCACGTACGTCCTGCCGCAGGGGCCGTACCCGGAGGCGGACATGGCGCGCCTCGCGGAGAACGGCTGTCTTCCCAGGATGCGCGTCAAGAAGCCGAAGAAGGACGAGATCGGGCTGGCGTGGCTCGCGCCGGCCCCGGGGGACTGGCCGCGTTACCGGACCGTGTACTGCCTGGCCGTACGCGTGGACGGGCGGAAGGCGACAGGACGGGTGGTCGAGTGACCACCCGTGCGCGGGTCAGGTGGACTTGATGAAGGTGTGCAGGTCGTCGTTGAACCGGTCGCGGTGGGTGACGAACAGGCCGTGCCCGCCGGTCGGGTACTCCAGGTAGGTCGCCCCGGGAACCAGCCCGGCGGTGCGCCGCCCGCTGACGGCCACCGGCACGGAGGCGTCGGCCGCCCCGTGCACGACCAGCGCGGGCACGGCGATCTCGGCCAGCGAGGCCCGGTGGTCGAAGGTCATCGCGGCCCGCTGGTACTGGCGGATCGCCCACGGCGAGACCTCAAGGCACTGCCGCAGCGTGAAGTCCACCTGCGCGGGGGAGACCTCGTTGCCCAGGTGCGTGGCGAAGAACGCCTGCGCCCGCTGGGCCAGCCACTTGGGACGGTCGGCGTCCAGGGCCGCCATCGACGCCTCCAGCACGGCGCCCGGCACACCCTCGGGGTTGTCGTCGGTCCGCCACAGGAACGGCAGCATCGCCGAGACGAACGCCACCCGCGCGACGCGCTCGTCGCCGTGGCGGGCCAGGTACCGGGCCACCTCGGCGCCGCCCATGGAGTGACCGACCAGGGTGATGTCGCGCAGGTCGAGCAGCTCGATCAGCTCGGCCAGGTCGTCGGCGCCGGTGTCCAGGTCGTAGCCCGTCGAGGGACGGTCCGAGCGGCCGTGGGCCCGCCGGTCGAGGGCGACGCAACGGTAGCCGCGCTCCACGAAGTACGGGATCTGGTACTCCCACATGTCCGCCGAGAGCATCACGCTGGCGGCGAAGACGATGGGCTTGCCCTGGCCGTGGTCCTCGTAGGCGAGGCGGGTGCCGTCCGTGGTCTCGAAGAACATCTCATGACTCCTTATGTCGTGCGATGTCTCGAGCTTTTCAGGCGGAGGTAGGGGCGGCAATTACGTCCCGGGTAAGCGTGCGCGGATCGCCGCCGGTGCATGTTGACGCTGTTGGCGCCGCGTGTTGTGATCCACACAGGCGTATTTCGTACTTGTTCAGTATGAAATGAGGCGGTCATGAGGCTCCTCCGGAACGCGGTCGCGGTGGTCATGCTCCTGGTGAGCGCGGCGGGCATCCAGGCCGCGCGGAGCGGACCGGCGCAGGCGGCTCTGCCCACCGCTCTGCCCACCGCCGCCGTCGCGCTCGGCGACAGCTTCATCAGCGGGGAGGGCGCGGGCGACTACCAGCCCGTCGTCGACGCCTCCGGTACGGCACAGGCCTTCCCCGGCTGGTCGGCGGCCAACAGCAACGCCTACTTCTGTCACCGGTCGGCGAACGCCTCGGTGTTCACGGCGTCGCTCCCGGGCATCCAGCAACGGTTCAACCTCGCCTGCTCGGGCGCCCAGCCCGCCGACATCGCCGCCCCCTCCAGCGCCCGCGCCGAGGGCCGCGCCGTCGCCGCGCAGCTCGACCAGCTGCGCGCCGTCGCCCGGACGCACGACATCGACGTCGTCCTCGTCGGCCTCGGCTCCAACAACACCCAGTTCACCTTCGGCGACGTGGCCACGCTGTGCGCCAACCGCTTCATCGCCGACGCCTGGACGGGCTGGTGGGAGTTCTGGGCCTACCTGAAGGGCGAGGTGCCGCAGAAGCCCTGCACCGCCTCGGACCTGGCCACCGACGCCGAGGTCGCCGCCGCCACCGCCGAGACCACCGCGGCCCTGCGCCAGATCCTGGACACCCTCGACCAGATCGACGCCGACGGCGTCCACCAGGTGGTGCTGCAGACCTACACCAACCCGCTGCCGCCCGACGTCGCCCCGCAGTACTACGACGAGGACGGCCGCACCGACACCCGCGACAAGTTCCGCGCCCTCGGCGCCGAGCGCTACGCCGCCGGGTGCCCGATCCACCGCGCGAGCCTGGCCCCCGGGCACGTGTTCTCGCAGAACCTCGGCTCGCTGGTCAAGAACGCCTTCGCCACGCTGGCAGCCGAGCGCCCGGCGGCCGACCTGCGCGTGCTGGACGTCCAGAGGGCCTTCGACGGGGCCAGGCTGTGCGAGAACCCCGGCAGCCCGGCGGGTGCGCTCGCGACGCCGGTCCGGGTGCAGGACGGGCCGTCCGGCACGTTCGTCACCAGCCTGTCCGGTTGGGACAAGATCGGCATCCAGCGGGCGGCGAACACCTGCGTCACCTACTTCCAGACCTGTCAGGAGTCGTGGCATCCCAACGCCGCGGGGCACACGGTCCTCGGCCAGTGCCTGACCGGCGCGCTCGCCGCGACGTCCCGCGCCGTCGTCACGTGCGCCCGTAACCCGGACGGCACGCTCACCATCTCCTGACGCCGGCTCAGGAGCCGCCGGCTTCCGGATGACCGTGTTCTCGGACGAGGTCGAGGAAACCGGTCGTCAACGGGCCGGGCCGCCCGTCCTTCCACACCACGGCGATCTGCCATTCGGCCGCCGGATGGCGGATCGGCGTGATCGTGACGGCGGGGGGCGCGATGCGGCGGGCGCTGGCCGGCACGAAGGCGACCCCCGCCCCGGCCGCCACCAGCGCGAGGACGGTCTGCAGGTCCCGCGCCTCCTGGACAACGGCGGGACGGACCGCGACGGCGGTGCACAGGTGGTTGATCTGCCGGGCCAGTCCAGGCCCTCTCTCCCGCGCCAGCCGGAGGAAGTCGTGGCGGGCCGCCCAGCTCGCGAGCTCTCCGACGTCGTGCGGGGGCCGGTCGTCGTGGTCGGCCCAGGCGAGGGCGAGGCGGTCGCCGGCCAGCGGCAGTCGTCCCCGTCCGCCTTCGAGAGGCAGGCGGACGAAACCGACGTCGAGGTCGCCCGCGTCGATCCGGTCAAGCTGGACCTGTGACGACATGTCGTCCAACGTGACGTGCGCATCGGGGTGGCGCCGCCGGAAAGCGGCGACGATCCGCGGGGCCAGGTCGATGCTGGACAGCCCGAAGCCGACCGCCAGCCTGCCGATCTCCCCGGCGGCCATTCTCGCCATCCGCCGGGTGAGCGCGTCGGCTCGCCGCAGGAGAGCCTGCGCGTCCGGGAGCAGGACGGCGCCCAGCTCGGTCAGGACGGCGCCGTGCCGGCCGCGGTCGAACAGCCGGCCTCCCACCTGCGCCTCCAGCGACTGGATCTGTTTCGTGAGCGTCGGCTGGGTGACGTTCAGCGTCCGCGCGGCGCGGCCGTAGTGACCGTGCTCGGCGACCGTGAGGAAGGCGCGCAGCAGAACCAGATCCATTCCGTGACTCTATCGAACAGCGAAAAACATTCATTGGACGCATGGGAGGCGCATGCGGTCTCCTGGTGAACCCCAAGGATCCGGAGGTTCGCGATGGCAGGGAACGACGAAGCGGCCGAGACCCCCGCACCGGCGTTGCGGTGCGCGACCGTGCAGTTCGAGCATCGTCCCGATGACAAGACCTACAACCTGGCCCAGGTCGAGCAGCACGTGCGCGTGGCGAGCGCGGACGGCGTGCAGGTCATCGCCTTCCCGGAGATGTGCCTGCTGGGGTACTGGCACCTCCGCCGCCAGACCCCCGAGCGGCTGCGCGAGCTCGCCGAGCCGCTGGACGGTCCGTCCGTCACCGCGGTCCGCGCGCTGGCGGCCGAGCACGGCCTCGCCGTGGGAGTCGGCTTCCTGGAGAGCGACCCGGACGGGCGGCTGTTCAACAGCTACGCCCTCTGCCTCCCGGACGGATCGGTCCATCGTCATCGCAAGCTGCACGCCTTCGAGCACCCGGCGATCAGCAGCGGCGACGCCTACACCGTCTTCGACACCCCCTGGGGAGTCCGCATGGGCATCCTCATCTGCTGGGACAACAACCTGGTGGAGAACGTCCGCGTCACCGCGCTGATGGGCGCCTCGATCCTGGTGGCGCCCCACCAGACGGGCGGCACCGCCTCGCGCAGCCCCCACGGGATGCGCCCGATCCCCGTGGAGCTCTGGCGCAACCGGCACAGCGCCCCGGAGGCGATCGAGGCCGAGCTGCGCGGCCCCAGCGGACGCCAGTGGCTGATGCGCTGGCTGCCCGCGCGGGCTCACGACAACGGGCTGTTCGTTCTGTTCAGCAACGGCGTCGGCGAGGACGACGGCGAGATCCGCACCGGCAACGCCATGATCATCGACCCCTACGGCCGCGTCCTCGGCGAGACCTGGGCGGCCGGTGACGACATGGTGACCGCCGACCTCGACCTCACCCTGCTGCCGCTCTCGACCGGCCGCCGCTGGCTCCAGGGACGACGCCCGGAACTCTACGGCCTCCTCACCCACCGGTTCGGGGACGAACGCGAGCCTCGCGCCGCCCGGTTCGCCACCGACCCCGTGCCACTCCTCCGCACCCCGGGCAGCGGGGGCGGGGGCGCCTGAGGCCCGGCGCCGCTGTGAAGGGCCAGGTCAGCTGCGCGCAGAGCCCCCTGTGGCCGGTGTGGTCAGTTGCGCGCTCGTCCGGCCGGTGAGCTCCTCCAGGGGGACGCCGTGCCGCGACCCGTCCTGGAGGATCGTCGTGACGCCCTTGACGCCACCCCGGCCCGATGCGGCCCTCTCGCGCTCCTCCGTCGTCGGCGCGTCCGGCCACCAGGCCGCGAAGTAGCCGCCGGTGACGGTCGCGGTCACGGTGCCCTTCGCCTCCGTGGACAGCTCCACGCCCACCACGTCGGCGCCGACCCTGCCGGTCACGATGCGCACGCTCTCCTCGCTCGAGCTCACGACCGAGCCGAGGGCGGCCCGCGCCGATCCCGGCGGGACCGGCGGAAGCGGTCGCGCGCCGGGGCCCGGCGTGGAGCCGCCCGCGGCCGCGATGCCGCCGTCGCGGAACAGGCAGCTGATCTCGGCCAGCCGGCTGCCGCCGTCGTTGACGTAGACGAGCGTCCACGGCCCCCGGCCCTCGGTCACCACGGGCCGGAAGCCGAGCTCGTGCCCCGTCGTGCGCCGGGCGGCGTCCTGGGCGTGGTCGAGGCACTTCTCCTGGGCCTCGGCGGCCCGGTCACCGGTCACCGTGTGCGGCGTCGCGGTCCACGCCGCGATCGCCGAGCCGCCGCCGAACACGCCGGGCAGCAGCAGCGCCGCCGCGACGCCGGCGGCCACCCCGCCGGCCACGACGACGAGACGCCTGGTCGTGAACGGGCGACGGCGGCCGGCCGCCGAGGCGGGCGCCGCCGCCGGGTCGGCGGACACCACCCGGGCCAGCAGGGCCCGGGCTCCGGGATCGGTGCCGGCGTCTAGGCCGGCGGGGGTGACGGCCGGGTCGAGGTCGCGCAGGACGTCTTCGAGGCTGTCGTTCATCGCATGCTCCGGGAGTCTGCGGTGGCGGTTGCCACAGGCTGGGTCGTCGCGGCGGGGGCCGTGCCGGCCTGGTGGTCGGTCTGGTTGTCGGTCCGGGCGTCGGCGTGGCTGTCGGTCTGGGCGTCGGCCTGGTGGTCGGCCTGGTGGTCGGCATGGTGGCGCAGGGCGCGGCGGGCCCGGGTGAGCCGGAGCCGGAACGCGGCGGGGGAGATGCCGAGCACCCCGGCGGCCTGCGGGGCGGTGAGGCCGTCCCAGACGGCCAGGGCGAGCGTCTCCTGGTGGCGCGGGCTGAGCCGCCGCCACGCCTGGACGAGGTCGAGGCGTCGTGCCACCAGCTCGGGGTCCAGCCCGTCCGCCGCGGCGCCGGTCGGCCGGCTGTCGGCGATGCGGACGGTCAGCGCCCGCCGCCGCTGGTCGGCCCGCAGCCCGTTGCGGAGGGTGCGGTGCGCCACGCCGAACAGCCAGGCCCGCGCCTCGTCCGCCGCCGCCGGCACGTCGTCCAGGCGCCTCCAGGCGACGAGGAACACGTCGGCGACCACGTCCTCGGCGTGCGAGGGGTCGACGCGACGCTCGACGAACCGCAGCAACGCGGCATACGTCTGCTCGTAGAGCCGGGCGAAGCGCTGGGCGCGCTCCGGCGGCCCGGTGTCGGTGACGTTCATGCCTGGCTCATGTCCGGCAGGCGCACGGGTGTGTCGCTCGGTCACTTCGCCCAGTGTCGCGCAACCGCGCGGCCACCTGGTCGGCTGAGCCGTGTTCCGTCAGGCCGGCTCGTCGCCCCTCTCGATCGCCGCGGACGCCCCCTCAGCCGGCGTCGGCGCGGCCGTCGGCCGTGACGCCCTCGCGCGCCAGCAGCAGCTGGTCGAGTTTGGCGTTCACCGCCGCGAGCTGCTGCTTCACCTCCGCCAGCTCCGCCTGGGCCCGCGTCTCCGCCGGGGACGGCTCGGCGTCGTTCATCGCGTTGACCACCACCGCGATGAACAGGTTCAGCGCGACGAAGGTGGACATCAGGATGTAGGCGATGAAGAACACCCACGCCCACGGCTTGTGCTCCATGACCGCCTGGGCGACGTTGCCCCAGTCGTCGCCGGTCATGATCTGGAACAGGGTGAACAGCGAGCGGGGGAGCTCGTCGAACCGCTCGGGCATGATCTCGCCGAACAGCTTGGTCGCGATCACTCCGGCGATGTAGATCATCAGGACGAGCAGCCCGATGATGGAGGCCATCCCGGGCACCGCCGACAACAACGCGCTGACCACGCGGCGCATGCTGGGCACCGCCGAGACCAGCCGCAGCGCCCTCAGGATGCGAAGCGCGCGCAGCACCGAGGCCGGGCCGGAGGCCGGGACGAGCGCGATCGCCACGATGATCGTGTCGAACCAGTTCCACGGGTCGGCGAAGAACGCGCGGCGGTAGGCGAACAGCCGGGCCGCGATCTCCACCGTGAAGACGGCCAGGGCGATCCGGTCGACGGCGTGCAGGAGCCCGCCGGCCTGCTCCATCAGGTAGGCGCTGGTCTCGCAGCCGATCGTGGCCGCGTTGAGCACGATGACGCCGATGACGGCCCGCTGGGTCAGCCGGTGCTCGAGCACGGCCCGCACGCGTTCTTGCCCGGACGACACGGGATCGCTCCTCACAGTGAAGATCACAAATCGCTGATCATGGTAGAGGCGACGGGAGGCTCCCACTGCGACCGAACCCGGCTGAGACGCGGATCACATCCGGTGCTTACGCTCGCTCATATGCGTTGACCCGGGCGAAGACGCCCCGGTCAGGACCGGACTGCCCGGGTCGGAGAACGTCCGGGCCAGGAAGCCGCGGCCGGCGCGCCGCGGCGGAGAACACGAAACGGGAAGGATCGGTGGTGGTGTCCGTGTCAGCGGACCCGAGCAGTAGCCCCAGCCTCAGGGACGGCCTTCGTCTGCGGGGTGCGCAGCCGCGATGAGTGTCGCCCTCGGCCTGGTGGCCATCGTCCTGCTCACCCTCGCCACCGGCTACTTCGTCGCCCAGGAGTTCGCCTACGTCAGCGCCGACCGGCTCGCCCTGTCCCAGCAGGCACCGCTGATCGCCGGCACCCTCGCCCCGCTCTTCGACGCCGTCGGCCTGCCCGAGGCCGTCGCGCACGCGGTGGCGTTCGTCGTCGCGCTGGCGGTCGTGACGTTCCTGCACATGGTGCTCGGTGAGATGGCGCCCAAGTCCTGGGCCATCGCCCACCCCGAGCGCTCGGCCACCCTGCTCGCACTGCCGTTCCGCGGTTTCACCCTGCTGGTCCGTCCGCTGATCAGCGCGCTGAACGCGGTCACCAACGGGCTGCTGCGGCTGTTCCACGTCCGTCCGGACGAGGCGGGCGCCAAGGCGCGCACCCCCGACCAGCTCCGGCACCTGGTGGCCGAGTCGTGCAGGCTCGGCCTGATCGAGGCCGACGACCACGTCGTGCTCAGCCAGGCCCTGCAGGCGCCGCAGTCCGGCATCGCCGCGCTGCTCACCCCGGCCGCGCAGATCGTCGGCGTCCCCGCCAACGCCGCCGCCCAGGACGTCATCGACGCCTGCAACCGGTCCGGGCGCACCCGGCTGATCGTGTGGTCCGACGCCGGGCCGAGCGGGGTCGTGCACCTGCGCGACGCCTACCTGGCCCGCCGGCGCGGCGCCGCCACCGCCGCCGCCCAGCTCGCCTACCGCGTGCCGGACCTGCCCCAGGAGACCTCGGTCGCCGACGCGGTCGCCCGGCTGCGCGCCGCCCACAGCCAGATCGCCCTGATCCGCGACGACGCCGGCACGCTGACCGGCCTCGTCACCCTGGACGACCTGCTCACCACCCTGCTGCTGCCCGCCTGACCACCGGCGGGGCGGGGCGGCGGCGCCGACGGCTCGCCCGGCGTTTCGGGGCCGGCCGGCCCCGATCGACAGGACGCGTAGCCGTACGGGGTCGCCTCTTGAACACGCGAGCCACCCCGCCGAGGGCCCCTCATATTCGGCATATCGGAAAATTCCTCTTTATTAATAAATGCGCCTGCCTCTTCTTGTCGACCTTTCTTTGCCATTGCTTAACCTGTCGGTGTGTGCTCAACTTATGATTCGATTTACCCATTCCGGCCGGGATGTTAGGCGGCAGAATTGCGACATGCATAGACATGTCCCTTTCGGCGGCCGCAGGATCGACATTTCGCACCATCAACGGAGGAAGATCGCCATGTTCAAGAAACTGCTGCGTTTCCTTCCCGTCGGCCTCGCGGCCGGCTCGCTGCTGGCCACCGTGGCCCTGCCCGCTCCGGCGTCGGCGTCGGCCTCCCAGGCCGGAACGCGGCAAAATGTCGTCACCGTACTCGGCTACAACAGCACCGACTGGAAATACCTCCAGGTGCCGCCCGGGGCCAACGCCCCGCGTTTCTACGAGCCGGACTTCGATGACAGCGACTGGTCGAGCGGGCAAGAAGGATTCGGCACCACCAACGGCATCTGCTCCTGGAACAATTCCGCCCACGTCAAGACGTCCTGGGCGGTGAACACCGACATCCTGGTACGCCATTGGGTGCACATCCCGCGCAACGCCCGGCAGATCCGCATCCAGGGAACGATCGACAACGATGCGCGGGTCTACTTCAACGGCCGCCTCGTCCAGGCCGTCAGGAGCGGCGGCTGCGCCGCGGGCGCGATCAACGTCGTCCTGCCCGCCAGGCACCTGGAGCACTGCAACCTCCTGGCCATCCGCGGCCATGACTACGGCGTCGGCACCTATCTGAACGTCGAGGTCAGCTACGTGAGGTAACCCCTCCGCCGGAACGGACACCTCAGCACCGCCGCGAGCCCCCGGCCCCCTGCAACCGCGAGAGGGCCGGGGGCTCGCTCCATGCGCCCGGCCCCGGGCCGCCCGGGAGCAAGGGCGGCTCGCCGGCCTGGTGGAGGGAGAAACGGGCCCTTGAAACGATCCTCGACAGGTTGTGGACTCTTGAACTGAGAGGAAGGGCGGGCTCGACCGAAGCCCTGCCCGCACCGGAGGCACGCGTGACCCCCGCACCCGTGGTTCTCGACAGCAGCGGACGCCGCATCTACGAGCAGGCCGACGCCTTACGAGCCGCCGGACCGGCCGTGCCCGTCCGGTTGCCCGGCGACCTCACCGCCTGGTCGGTGACCGACGGGGAGGTCGTCAAGCACCTGCTGACGCATCCCCACGTCTCCAAGGACGCGCGCAAGTCCTGGCCCGGCTACCGCCCCTACGCGATCGGCTGGCTCACCGCCTGGGTGGACGTGAAGAGCATGTTCACCACCGACGACCCCGACCACCAGCGGTTGAAGAACCTGGTCGGCAGAGCGTTCACGCCCCGCCGCGTGGAGGCGATGCGGCGGCCGATCACCACCGTCGTCACCACGTTGCTGGACGCCCTGGCCGCCGAGGCTCCGGGAGGCGTCCTGGACCTGCGGGCACGCTACTCCTACAGAATTCCCACCCAGGTCATCTGCGACCTGTTCGGCGTGCCGCCGGATCAGCGGCCCGCCATGCTGGCCACCATCGACGCCGTGCTGGACACCACCCTGTCAGCCGAGCAGACGACCCGCGTGCAGCAGGAGATGATCGCCTCGATGCACCGTCTCGTCCAGGCCAAGCGAGCCCAGCCCGGCGACGACATGACCACCCGGCTGATCGCCGCCAGGGACGGCGGCCTCGATCAGCTCACCGACGACGAGCTCGTCAGCACGCTGCTCCTGATGATCGGCGCGGGCAGCGAGACCACCGTGTCTCTGCTCGACCATGCCGTCATCGCCATGCTCAGCCACCCCGAGCAGCTCGCTGCCGCCCGCCGCGACCCCGCACGCTGGGACGACGTCATCGAGGAGACTCTGCGCCGGCACCCGCCCGTCATGCATCTGCCGCTGCGCTACGCCACCGCGGACATCCCCCTGGACGGGCGGACCGTCATCCGGGCCGGCGACCTCATCCTCATCTGCTTCGGCGCTCACGGGCGTGACCCTGCCGTCAATGCCGATCCCGGCCGCTTCGACATCGACCGGCACGACCGTGCGCACCTGGCCTTCGGCCACGGCATGCACTACTGCCTGGGCGCGCCGCTGGCCCGGCTGGAGGCGCGCATCGCTCTGCCCGCACTGTTCGACCGCTTCCCCGATCTGCGGCTGGCCACCGGCCTGCCGGATCTCCAGCCGCTGCCCTCCTTCATCGGCACCGACGTGCTCCAACTGCCCGTGACGCTGACCACCGACTGCAGAAGCGGCGCCTAGCTGCACTGCGCCAGGACATCGAAACGACAGGGGGGCCTGTCAAGATGAACGATGAGCTCCGTGCTGAGCTGCTGGAACGCATGAGGCGCGATCAGGAGGTCCGGCTGAGCCTGCCCAGGAGTGGGCCCGTGTCCGAGGACCTGATGGAGCGATGGACGACCGTGGACGCCGACAACACCGCCTACCTCAAGCAGGTGATCGACGAGCACGGCTGGCCGGGACGCGACCTCGTCGGAGATGAAGGAGCGCAGGCGGCATGGCTGCTGGCCCAGCATGCCGACCACGATCTGGCCTTCCAGCAACGGTGCCTGGAGCTGCTGCGGGACGCCGTGGGCCAGGGCCAGGCGGCGCCTCGACACCTCGCCTACCTCGTGGACCGGGTTCGAGTCGGTGAGGGGCGGCCGCAGGTGTTCGGCACGCAATACCACGCCCCTGACGGCGTCTTCCAGCCGCGGCCGATAGAAGATCGTGATCGGCTCGATGAGCGCCGGGCCGAGGCCGGGCTGGAACCGCACGCCGACTACGACAGCTCGATGCGTGAGCAGTACGGATGAGCGGCGTGGTCAGATGCCCGGCTCACCGGCTTCGACCGTTGGTGGTGCCGAGACGGCGTACGTCATGAACACCGGACGCGGCCGCCGCACCGGCGACGACGACCGTCGCGCAGCCGGCGAGCACCACTCGCACCCCGACGGCGTCGGCGAGCGGATCGGCGAACGCGGAGAACAGCGGTACCAGCACGCTGCCGGCGACCGAAGAGGTGGCGATCACCCGGCTGAGCTGCTCCCGCGGGATCCCCGGCGGCTCGTGGGCCTGGGCGATCAGCTCGCCCGGCCGAGGAGATGCAGGCCGCGATCCAGCAGGTGCGTACATGGTCCCACCTCTCGCGAAGTGCGGCTTGGGTTCGCCGCCCCCGTCGTCGGACCGGCTGACGTGTGCCGCCGGGCAGGTGCGGGGGTGACCTGTGGCGATCACTGACGCGGACCTGTCGAGTGTCGTCCGGGACTACCTCGCGCGATTCCCGGACGACGCCGCGCTCCTGTCCGAGCCGCTTCGCCTGCTGGCCGAGGGCCGGGATTTCGCCTCGCGGCGGAATTTCCGGATGCATGTGACCGTCGGCGCGCTGCTCGTGAGAGGTGGCGTCGAGGTCCTGCTCGTCCGGCACCGCGCTTACGGGATGCTGTTGCAGCCCGGCGGGCATCTGGAGCCGGACGACACTTCGCTGATCGACGCAGCGGTGCGCGAGCTGGCGGAGGAGACCGGCATCGATCCCGCGCAGGTCGTGCCGAGGTCGCGGACCCCCGTCTACATCGAGTACGGCCGCGTGCCGGCACGACCGCGGAAGGACGAGCCGGCGCACCGTCACCTCGACATCGGGTACGCGTTCGTGACGCACGCCGACACGGGGCCGATCCAGGAGTCGGAGGTGACGGACGCGGCCTGGTACCCCCTCGACGAGGCCGAGCGCCTCGTCGGCCCTCGCATCGCCCGAGCCGTGCCGGCCCGCGAGCAGAACGCGCCCGCCCGTGGGTGGAACGCGCCGGCCCGCGAGTAGAAAGCGTCGGACGTGCCTCAGTCGAAGGACGGTCTGACGCCCTGCGGCCGGCTCCGCTTGAGCTCGAAGAAGTCCTGCGTCCCGGCGACCAGGACCAGGCCGTCCCAGAGCCGGCCGGCTGCCTCGCCGCGGGGCGCCTGCCTGATCACCGGGCCGAACAGGGCCATCCCGGCGATGCGGAGAACGGGCGTTCCGACATCGAGCCCCACCTCGTCGAAAGCCTCGTCGTGGGAGTCCCTGACGAGCTGGTCCAGCTCATCGCTGTCGGCGGCGGCCGCCAACGCGGCGGGCAGGCCCACCTCCGCGAGGGCTTCGGTGATGACCGTGGGGTCATCGCGGCGTCTCTGGTTGTGGAAGCGGGTGCCGACAGCGGTGTACAACGGGCCGAGAACCGCGTGGCCGGCGTGCTCGGCGGCGGCCGCGCAGACGCGTACCGGCCCCCAGGCCTCCTCCATGCCCTTCCGGTAGTCGTCGCTCAGCCCTTCGCCCTTGCGCTGGACGAGGTTCAGGTGGGCCAGCGACATGAGCCGCCAGTCGGCGCGCACCGGCCGTACCTTCTCGACCTCCAGCAGCCAGCGCGAGGTGACCCACGCCCAGGGGCACAGCGGATCGAACCAGAACGGGACCTCGACGAGCTCCGACTCTTCCGTGATCGTCATGATGGCTTCCTTCCTCTCGGGCCGCTCTCGCATGCCCCGGTGGCTCGCGTCAGGACGGCGCGGCCCACGCCCTAACGCTGGTTCCGCTCGTACGCCTGATCGAGGGTCCAGATGTAGTACCACCTGCCCTCACGGAGTGTCCGGACGCTGTTCTGGCTGATCGCTTGGACGACGCTCCATATCCCACCGGTGGCGCCCAGGACGCCGAGCGCAGCGGTCAGCGCCGGACCGTACACGGCGGTGAGGGTCGCTCCCGTGGTTCCGAGGACGGCGCCGGTGGCGGCAAGAGCTCTGGTCCTCTGGATCTTGGCCATTTCGGCCTGGCATTCCTGAATCTGCTCCCGGATCTCCAGGCCGATCCGGGTCAGGGCCACTTCGGACTGGACGGCGTCCTGGGCCTCGTCGAGCTGGAGGAACTTGCCGCGCAGGTAGGTGCGGAAACGGTCGTAGGATCCGAACTCCTCGACGGTGATCCTGCTGAAGTCCCCAAGTCCGACGCCGTCGATGTAGGGCAGTCTGATGTCCAGGATCGGCCGGACGATCCGGCTCTTGACGGGCTCTTCGCCGGACGCCTCGATCGCGCGCCGCCCTTTGAGGAGGAAGTCGACGGCCCGAGCGTCACGGATCGACCTGCTCCTCTGTACGGGGCGTCCCTTCTTGACCTGCTGCGTGCGCAGGCAGTAGGTGGGCAGGTACCAGGTCAGCCCGGCTTGCAGGAGGGGCCGGGCCTGAAGGATCCAGGCGCCGAGCTGCGCCAGATCGAGCGTCCTGATGCCGAAGTAGTCCTCCCGCCAGTTCTCGCGAGGCTCGGGGGCGGCTGCCATATGGAGCATCGAGGCCGGTAGGTCGGGCGGCGTCCCGGGCGGGAGCCGCGGTTTGTTTCCTGAGCGTCTCCCCGGGTCGTCCCAGTGGATTCCGGTCTGTCCGATTTCGTGATATGTCCCGCCTATGCCGTCGGAAAGAAGGAGGGTGTCGGAGATGAGCGAGACGCGCTTTGTGACGGCGGCGAGGTCGCTTGCTCTGAGGCCGAGGCTCACGTCGAACTCGTGCTGGGTGAGTGAGCTCATGTCGCGCAGGGTGTCCGCGTCCCGGTCCCAGAAGTAGGCTGCGTACTTTTTCGCTACTTGTTCTGGTTGCTCATCTTGATGCAGGCTGCGGAAGAATTTCTGCATATGTCTGGCGATGACATGATTCTGGGTTGGGTGACGTCCCCAAAGCCGCATTCGTCCATCATAGGTCTTTGTATTCGCTGAAAAAGGCGGTCACTCGGCGTCCAGGCCCGGAGGGCAGTCGACGGGCTCGGAGGTGCCGTCGGCGTGTTCGATCTGGCAGCCGTTCTCCGTGCCGCCGAATGGGCCGGCATGTCCGGGGAAGCCGGCGAAGACGGCCAGGCCGACGGCGGCGGCCAGGAGCCCGACGACGATGCCGCCGTAACCGCCCCCGACGCCGGCGTCACCGGCGGGCGCGGCCTTCGTCGGGTCCTCCGGGTCGTAGAGGACGTCGGTCTCCCTGCCGATGCCCAGCTTCGACTCGGCCCAGGACTCGGCGGTCACCTCCCGCCCTTCCTCGGTCGTGAAGGTCAGCACCGGGCGCCGGCTCGCCTTCAGATGCTCGCCGCGTCCGGTGAACGCGGTGGCCACGTCGGTGACCACGCCCGGCACCCGCCGCGCCCCGCGGACGAACCGCCTGCCTTGCACGATCCCCCTGACCGACACCAGCACGATCACGGCGCCGAACGCCACGAACAACAAGGGCAGGTACTCGAAGACTTGCTCCACGGCGGTCCCCCAGAAATCGGCAACACCCGGACAACGATCGAGAACGGCGCATGGTTCGCGGCGCTGCGGGGGAGTGCGGGACCGCGGCCCCCGGACGCAAGGAGCCGGTGAGCGCCACCGTCGTCAAGGCGGCGTCAGGCGGGGGAGTGCGGGGCCTTGCCGCCGGTCGGGGTGTCGTCCCCGGCCGGGGCGGGTTCTCCGGTGAAGTGGCGCAGCTCCGGGCTGAGCGCGGCCACGGCGGCGGTCAGGACGAGCAGTCCGCCCAGCACGACGAGGGCCCCGGCACCGCCCAGCGCCGCGGCCAGCGCCCCGCCGAGTACGGGCCCGAGCGGCTTGAGCGCCATCGCGCTCGTGCTCAGGACCGCGCCCATCCGGCCGAGCATCGCTTCCGGCACCATCCGTGCGACCACGACGTTCATCACCACGTTCAGCGACGGCGTGGACAAAGTGATGAACACGAGCGGGATCATCGGCCACCACGCCCCCCAGGGCAGTGCCGTGGCCGCCAGCGCGGCCCCGAAGACCGTGACGACGGCGAGCAGGAGCCGTCCAGGAGGCAGCAGCCTGCTGATGCGGCCCGACAGCAGCGCGCCGGTCAGCCCGCCGATGCCGAGACCGGCCAGGACCGTGCCGGTGACGCGGGCGTCACCGCCGCGTTCGCCGACGAGCACGATCAGCGGGATGAGGAACGCCCCGCCGAGCAGGTTGAGCACCGTCACCGCCGCGGTGACCTCCCGCAGGCCATGCCGCCGCCACAGCCACCTGACGGCCTCGGCCGCCTCCCGGCGCATGCTGCGCCGGACCGGCCGCTGCCCCTCGCCGTCGTCCGGGGCGGACGGCTGCGGCTCCTCCGCCGGGCGGCGGGGCACCTTGGCCAGGGCGTAGAAGAGCGTGGCGGCGACGAAGGTGACGGTGTCGACGACGAAGGGCACCGCCCGTCCGAGGCCGTACAGCAGGCCGCCGAGCGGAGGGCCGATCAGCCCGGCCGCGTGGGTACGGGCCTCCTCCTGCGCGTACGCGCCGTGCAACTGGCCCGGGGGGACGACGCCGCGCAGCGCCGTGTCCTGGACGGGACCGAGGAACGCCGCGCACAGCCCGTCCAGCACCGCCAGCGTGACGAACTGCCAGACCTGTGCCTGACCGGTGATGACCAGCGCCGTCAGCAGCGCGGAGACGACCGCCTGCACGCTCTGGGCCGTGACGAGCGTACGGCGGCGGTCCCACCGGTCCACCCAGACGCCGGCCGGCATCTGGGCCGCCAGGAAAGCGACGGTACGGGCCCCGGCGACGACGCCCGCCGCCCCGGGCGACCCGGTGAGCGCCAGCACCAGCAGCGGCATGGCGAGCGCGGTGAGCTGCGACCCCAGCTCGGAGATCGCGCTGCCGACCCACAGCAGTTGGAAGCGCACGTTCCTGCGCAGCGGGACGAGGTCGGTCACGGCGCGTCTTCCTTGGAGGCGGGGGCGGGTCACCCGGCCTGAGGCGGCGCCTCCGGTGTCGGGCAGCTCGGACGGGACCCGGAGAAACTACCCATCAGGGATGACGCTGTCCAACCGTCACCGGCGGGCGAGACCTTCGCGGGTGCGGCGAAGGAGCTCCAGGACGCGGTGTTCGAGCTCGTGACCGGTGCCGAGCAAGCGGTTGCAGTGCAGGTGCACATGGCTGCGGCACACCTCGGGAGAGGGGCGGGTGGACGGCAGGCCCCGGCGGCGGGCGGCCAGCAGGGACGTCAGGGCCCGGTCGCGCGAACCCGGATCGCCCAGGAGCCGGCGCAGCTCGCGGGAGCGCCGGCGATGGTCCCGGCCGCCGTCCGGGGAGAGGGAGACGGCGTCGCGGTAGAAGCGCGTGCGCCGCTCGACGTCCAGTCCGAGGCCGTCGAGCAGGTCGTCGACGCTGAGCGCGGCCACGGTGGCCGGGGCGCAGGGGAACCCGTGGCCTCTGGACAGGGCGAGCAGACCGGCCACGGCCGCGCTGTCGGCGATGAACACGTCCTCGGCGGCCGGCATGTCGTCCAGGCCGCCGTACCGCTCGATCTCGCGTTCGTAGGTGTCGAAGGCGAAGGTCGCGCACGCGCCCGTGGAGATCAGCTCGGCCGCCCAGTCGCAGACGTGGCGCATGAGCGGGCCGAGCAGCGTGGCGGGGTCGCCGTGGAAGCGGACGCGCAGGTGCGGGCCGGGATCGGCGTAACGCAGGAAGAACCAGCCGTCGGCCAGCCCGGCTCCGGTGACGAACTGCCCGAAGGGGCGCAGCGAGTCGACGATCAGCTCGTCCTGGAACCGGCGGGGGCCGTACAGCTTGAGGTAGAGCCAGTCGCTGCCGGGCGGCCGCACGCGGGCGCCGGCAGGCACGACGCCGGGGCTCCGGCGGCGCGGCGGGACGTCCCGCCGCTCCCTGAGCGCGAGCGGCACCACCACCTCGCTGAGGTGGAAGCCCGCCGGTCCCGGCAGCCAGGCGTGATCCGGGTGGGGCAGGGCCTCCTGGAGCGTGACGGGACGTCCCTGCGGTTCCTCGCGCAGCAGTCCGGCGTGCTCGGGGTCGTCCAGGTCGAGCAGCAGCCGGTTGTCGCCACCGGCCAGGTACACGTGGCGCGGCACGCCGTGCGCCCGCCGCCAGGCGGCCGGGCCGCCCGCCGCGCTCAGGGCGGCGGGATCGACCCGCCAGCGGGCCAGGGACAGGACGATGCGACCTCGCTGGATCCGGGGCAGGAACGGCAGACCGGCGGCCGGCCCCCAGTCGAACGAGGTGAACGCGCACCGGCCGTCGCGGGCGGCGTCCAGCAGGAAGCGGGCCGCCGGGGGCGCGTGCGACGGGTTGAGCATGTGGCACTGCGTGGCGACGACCTCCACGTCCCGGGCGGGCCACCGGACGGTGAACCGGCCGTCGCGCAGGCCCACGACCAGCTCGTCGACCGGTACGGCCCACTCTTCCGCGAGGCCGGCGGAAGGGCCGAACCGGATCTCGTGGCGGTGCCCGCACCGGCGTACGGCGACGTTGCCGGAACGGGCCCGCTCCGGCGTGTAGACCACCTCGGCGAGGAGCCGGCCGGGCGCGTGCCGGGACTCGGCCTCGGCCGCCCGCGCCAGCGCGGTGGCCGCCGGGGGGCCGAGCAGGTCGGCGAAGCGCCCGAGGGTGCGCCCGGCCGCGTGCGCGCCCAGGTTCGGGCCGACGACGAGCAGGAAGTCGCCCTTGTCCACGGCCTCGGCGCTGGAGCCCGCCACCAGGACCGCCAGATCGAGGGTCGGCGGGGCCGGCGCGTCCGCCGGGGTCCAGGTCTGGAGGCGGGCCAGCAGGTCGTCGTCGAGTTCGACGGCGGTCACCCGGTCACGGCAGGCGTTCACCGCCAGGTCGGTCAGCAGCCGGTGCCGGGCGGCCGGCGCGTGGGCCTGGCCGCCGTCGGCGGGGCGGCCCAGCCCGACGTCCGGATCGACCAGTTCCAGCAGCGGGACCTCGCGGTCCGCGCCGTAGCGGCTCTCGAACGCCCGGCGGCAGGCGTCGAGGTGCGGCGGTCCGGCGGGGTGCGGGCTCAGCCGGAGCAGCAGCTCGGCCGCGACCGCCGCCTCCGCCCCGATCCGCCTGTTCAGGCCGGTCCCGGACAGCGGCAGCGCGAGGTCCGTCTGCAGGAGGTTGCGCGGGTCGGCGGGGGACGCGATCGTGGTCATCCGGTCCAGCAGGCCCGGCCACGCGCGGGCCCGTTCGCCGAGCGGGCGGGCGTCCCACTGCCGCAGGGCCGCGAGCAACCCGGCGAGGTCGTCCGCGACGGGATGGCCGGCGAGCCGTTCCCGCACGTGGCCGAGCGGGTCGCGGGTGAGCGGCGGACGCAGGTCGTGGTGCAGGAACCCCTGCCGGAGCAGCTCCTCGACCAGCCCGTCCGCCTTCTCCGGCGTGGCGCCGGGCAGCGTGATCAGCGCTTCGACGAGCTCCGCACGCGGGACGGGCGCGCGGGCGAGGGCGAGCGCCCGCCGTACCGCCGAGGTGGCCCGTACGGAGGCCGCGCCGCCCGCCGGGAACGCCCGCCCGGCGCGGACCAGCACGGACGGGTCGGCCACCAGGCGCAGCCGGGCGCGGACCCCGGGGTCGGCTTCGAGGTGCGCGACCAGGTCCGTGAGCCAGCCCAGGTCCGGACGGGTGCGGGTGCGCGGCTCCTGCTTGGCGAGAGCCAGATCGGTGCAATCTCCCCAGCCGGCCAGGGCGACGCCCGCGAAGAGACCGAACGGCGTCGGCCGGGTGCTCATGCGGATGAGGTAGCGCAGCAGCTTGCGGCCGACCCGCGGGGCCTTGGGATGGCCGGGCGCCGTCCGCGCCAGAGCGGCGGCCAGATCGCCGCTGGCCACCTGGACGGCCGCCACCACCGCCGGGTCGCCGGGCAGCAGGCGGCCCGGATCCGCCGGCTCGCCCGCTCGCCCGGCGGCGTCCACCGGCAGGAGCGGGGCGCGCACCAGCGCCCAGTCCATCGGCGCGTACAGGCTCCGGTCCCCGCGGAGCACGGCAGGTTTCGCGCGGGTCATGACAGCAGGAAGAGCCGATCCCAGGCCGGTTCGACGTCGGTCGCCGCGGCCAGCAGCACCAGGACGACGCCCGCCGCGCCGTCCAGGACCCCGGCGCGGTCCACGGCGTTGCCCTGCGGCTCCAGCGAGGCGTACCCGAGCGGACGTTCCGGCTGGTAGGCGGCCAGCAGCTCGTCCACGAGCTCGGCCGCCTCCTGGCGGAACAGGCCGGTGTCGCGGGTGAAGCGGAGCACGACCTGCAGCAGGCCGCCGACCCCGTGGCAGAACGTCGGCGACGGGATCGCGCGTCGCGCGGCCGGGCGGCGCAGGACGGCGTCCATCGCCTCCAGCGCCAGCTCGCCCAGGAGGCCGTCGTCGAGCGCCTGGGCCGCCAGCCACAAGGCGCGGGCGACCCCGGGCGTCCCGTAGCACCACGCGGTCCTTGACGGGGTGGCCGGGCCGGGCCGTCCCTCGCCGGTCAGCGGGACGAGCGCGGGCCAGCCGTCCCCGGCACGATGGGCGACCAGCCAGCCGGTGATCCGCCTGACGGCGTCGGCCTGGCCCGGCACCTCGACGCCCGCGCGCAGGGCGAGCGACAGCAGGGCGAGCGGCCCCGGGATGCCGTGCGCGAGACCGCAGTCCAGCGCGCCGTGCGGGTGCAGCCGCGCCATCGTCTCGTCGCCCATCAGGTGGGCGGGCGTCATCCAGGCGGGCGGCTCCTGCTCCCGGGCGAGCGTCACGAGCCCCGTGAGGATCGCGGGCAGGACCTCGTGCGGGTCGTGCCTCAGCAGGTGGGCGCCCGTCCCGCAGGCTCCGGAGATCAGGTCGAACGCGCTCACCGGGCCCGGCTCGCGGGTCTCGCCGAGCCGCGTGCCGATCGCCGCGGCCCGGGGCGCGAGGGCGTCGTCCAGCGTGGCGAGCATCCGCCGGTAGCGCGTCCCGTCCCGGCTCAGCGACACGGTGGCGAACGCCAGCCCGCTCAATCCGGCGAACAGGCCCGACGGCGCCCCCTCCACGTCCGCCGCGGCCGCCGTGAGGAACTGGTGGCCCACCGCGTCCCAGCCTTCGCCGGGCAGGCAGGCGTCCAGGCAGGCGCAGGTCAGCGCGAGGCCCGCGTCGCCGTCGGCCACGGCGTAGGGCCTGCGGGCCAGGGATTTCGGGAACCGGGTCTGTTCGACGGACGCGGCGAGCGCCGCCGCCAGCCGGCCCGGGTCGGTCACCCGCGCGGCGACGTCGCGGGCGACGCGGAGGGCCGACGCCCGCCGGTCGGGGCCGAGCGGGCTCTGCCAGGCGGTGTCACACTGCTGCGCCGGCCCGGACGTGACGGCGCTCACCGGTTCTCACCGCACCAAGCGTCGCACGTCACGCAGCTGCCGCAGTTGGTGGGGATGACGCAGGTCTCGTAGCAGGACCCGCAGTTCGTCACGCACGTCTCGCAGGTCGGCGCGCAGGTGCCCGGCGTCACGCAGTCCCCGCCGTCCGCCCCCGTCGGCTCCTGGCAGTCGTGCTCGCGGGTGTCGGTCAGGCCCGGGACGCACTGGCCGCTGCTCGACCGGCCGATCCGCACGTCGAGGTCGAACTCGTCGGGGGAGCGGGCCGTGCGGGTTCTGGTGAACTCCACCATCGCGTCGCGGCGCAGGGACACCTGGGTGGCCTCCTCGCCCCGGAACGGCTCCTCGTGGCGGGCGACCGGGGTCATGTCGACGACGTCGCCGGTGCGGAACTCGGCGTAGTAGTCGAGCCCGCGCGTGAAGTACAGCCGCCGGTGGCCGGGCCGGTCGCTGTCGCCGAGGAAGCCGGTCATGCGCAGAACCGCCGCGGGCGCCTGCGCCGGATCGGGACGCAGCCGCTCCACGATCGGGTCCTGTGATCTGCGGGCACTCCCCGGTGCCTGCTCGTCCTCGTCGGGCATCGCACGCGCTCCTTGACGTCCGCGGTTGCCGGGTCGCGGCGACGTGGCCCCGCGGCCCCTTGATCAGCGCTCCAGCAGGGCGCCCAGGCGGCGGCCGGACTCCTCGGCCATCGCCCGTACCATCTCGGCGACGGTCTCCTCCGGCCGGCCGGGCACGGGGCCCAGGAACGCGGCGGCCGGCAGCGGGCCCAGTGCCCGCAGCACCAGGTCCCTCGTCCGCAGGAACGCCTCGGCGCTGTCGCGGAACGACGCCCCCGAGGATTCGAGCTGCGCGAGCACACTGTCCTGGTCCGCCAGCTCCTGCCGCTGACCGCTCGGCTCGCCGGTCGCGGCCAGGGCGGCGAGGCAACCGCTGATCTCCTGCCGCGCGGCGCTCCGCAGGGCGGCGGCGTCCCGGTCGGCGTCCCGGTCGGCGTCCCGGTCGGCGTCCTCGTCGGGGTGCCCGGCGTCCGGCCGGGACAGGGCCGTGCGGATGGTGTCGGCCTCACGCTCGTACAGGTCGAGCACGAGGTGCGCGTACGCGCCCTCCGGCGCGGGCGACGGGTCGAACGCCTCGTTGATCCCGCCCAGCCAGCGCAGGAAGAGCCGGCCGCCGGTGCCGAGCTGTTCCGTGTGCCCGCCGAGACGGTGCAGGAGGTACTGGGCCCGGTCGAAGGACCGCCGCGCCTGCCGGGCGGGGTCCGCGCCGGTGATCGGCCCGTACCGGCCGGCCAGTTCCGCGTGCCTGGCGGCCACGGTGGAGTGGAACAGCGCCAGGGTGGTGTAGACGTGGCTCACGGTGAGGGCGCGATCGACCGGCCAGCCCTCGCCCGCCTCCGGCCTGGCCCGGTTCCAGTGCGGACGGATCAGCGGCGAGGCCGCCGCGTCGTAGTCCTCGTCCAGCAGCGAGTGGGTGTGTTCGAGGTCGGTGAACTTGGCGTGCATCGCCTCGTGCAGGAGATACTCGGCGGCCTGCCACGCACTGCCCAGCACGGCGGCCGACAGGAAGATCACCCCCGGGATGCGAGGATGCGTGAGCGACGCGAACCCTGGCGACGCCGACCCGGACGACGCCGACCCGGGCGTCTCCTTGCCCGCGACGACGACCAGGTGCACGTGGCTCAGCGCGCTGCGCGCGAGCACCGGGCAGAGCTCGTGCAGCAGCTCCGCACCCCGCAGGAGCGTCTCGCGGACGCGGCCCTCGGGGCTCGTCAGGGTGAGCCCGTGGAAGCTCGCGGAGAAGACGCGGCGGAAGAACTCTCCCAGCGGGTCCGCCTCCGCCCGCGGCTCGGTCCACACCCACGGCCGGCCGGCCTCATGCAGCCTCATCAGGTCCGCGGCCCCCTCGGCCAGCGGCGGCACGGCCGCGCGGGGGCTCTGAGCCGCCGCGGTCTCCAGGACGGCGTCCAGCTCCTCCTCGGGCCAGGGCAGCTCCCGGCCGCCGAGCACGGCGCTCAGCCAGGTGTCGGTCGCCACCCGGACCGCCGGATCGCCCAGCACCTGGTGGTGCCAGGCGTCGGAGGCGTCCTCCTGCGCGGCGAGCAGCAGATGCGCGCCCTTGGAGTGCTCCTTGAGCAGGAGCAGGCGGTGGCGGTAGTGCAGGCGGGTGCGCCGGCGGATGTAGTCGCAGTCGCCGAACGGGCGGTCGCCGGCGAGGATCTCCTCCATCTGCCGCCGCCCCTGAGCGGTGTTCACCGGGCGCCTCAGCGCGCGACGCCGGAGTCGTACATGGCGGCGCAGTACAGAACGGGGCACCTGATCCTGGCCGTGGCGGCGGATCCCTCGCTCTTGTCGCTCAACGCCCTCAGATCGTCCTCGGAGAGCTGGCTGTCGACGATCTCGCCCTCGGTGATGCGCAGGACCATCGGCCCCTTGATGCTCTGCCCCACTGGTACTCCCCTCATCGGGCACATCGGATCGATGCTGGTCCTGCTCGACGTCGGGCAAGAGAGAACCATCGGCTTCCTCAAGGTTCTTCTCCGCCCGTACGCCGGCGGTCGCCTGCGACGATCCGGGCCCGGGTCAGGGGCCGCCCGGCCTGGGGTGCGCACGCCGCACGCCCGCACCGGAAGTGGTGCGGGCGTGCGGGTAATGGGCCGTCAGCCGGTGAACCTGCCGAACAGGTGATTGGCGGGAGCGTCCGGGTCGTCGCCGTAGAAGAACTCCGTGACCGCCTGATGGAACTCGGCGCGGTCGAGGACGCCGGAGCCGTCGTGGTCCAGGGCGGCGAAGACCGCGGCGCAGTCGTCGCCGGGGACGCCGCCGACGGAGTCGAACATCTGCTGGAACTCCGCCTGGTCGATCCGGCCGTCTCCGTTGAGGTCGGCGAGGTCGAAGAAGCAGTCGGTCACCGGCTCGATCTGTGCCGGGTACAGGGCGCGGTCGGTCAGGGCCTGCCTGAACCCTTCGGTCATCTCCGACAGATCGACCTTCCCGTCACCGTCGCGATCCATCGGGGCGATCACGTGCGTCCAGAACGCGTCCATCCTCTCGGTGAGCAGGCGGGCGGTCTCGGAGTCCGGCGCGGCGCCGCGGACGGCGATGTAACGCTCGCTCATCAGCCGGACGTCCCGCTGGGTGATGAACCCGTCGCCGTCGACGTCGGCGCCCCTGAACCACTGGCCGTACTTGAGGTTTTGCAGTCGAGTCACGATTACGCAAAGTATTCGATCGACTACGGTAAAGCAAGCCGCCGGAGGGCGTCCGGTGTCAACGCTCAAAGCGTGGCGGGGTGAAGGCGAGCACCTCGGGATGAGGGCCGTCGTAGACCTCGACGTCGACCAGCGCGCTGAGGGCGCTCGGCCCCTGGGACAGCCGCGAGCACGGCCGATCCGCCGTGAGGACGTTGGGGTTGCCGTGGCGGTCCAGTGTTCCGCTCACCCCTGGCCGGACCGGGTCCCACCACGCTCCGGTGGACAGTTGCACGACGCCCGGCATGACGTCGTCCGACAGGACCGCGCCCGCCAGGCAGCTGCCCCGGTCGTTGTGCACGCGTACGATCATGCCGTTCTCGATGCCGCGCGACGCGGCGTCCGACGGGTTCATCGTCACCGGCTCACGGCCGCTGATCTTGGAATCGAGGCTGTGGCCGCCGTTGTCGTACTGGCTGTGCAGGCGGGCGGCGGGCTGGTTCGAGATCAGGTGCAGCGGGAACCGGCTCGACAGATCGGCGCCGAGCCACTCTGCCGGTTCGTACCACGTCGGATGCCCGGCGCAGTCGTCGTAGCCGAACGAGTCGATCTCCTCGGAGAAGATCTCGATCCGGCCCGACGGCGTCGGCAGCGGGAACCGCTGCGGGTCTGCGCGGAGCGCCTCGAAGCTGCCGGGAAACGGCCCGGTCAACGGCGGCAGCTCGGCGGTGGAGCTGCGCCAGAAGTCGTCGAAGCCCGGCAGCGCGGCATTGTCGCCGAGTGCGGCCCTCGTCTGCTCGTACAGGTGCCGGACCCATTCGAGCTCGGAGCGCGACTGCGTGAACTCCTGCCCGTACCCGAGCCGGGAGGCCAGCGCGGCGAAGATGTGATGGTCGGTGCGCGACTCGCCCGCCGGCTCGCGGACCTTGGGCATCGCGACGAGGTGCGGATCGGAGAATCCGGCGGCGAAGTCGTCGCGCTCCAGGCTCGTGGCGACGGGCAGGACGATGTCCGCGAACTTGGCCGTGGTGTTCCACCAGGCTTCGTGCACCACCACCGTGTCAGGGGTCTGCCAGGCCCGGGCCAGCCGGTGGAGATCCTGGTGGTGGTGGAACGGGTTCCCCCCGCACCAGTAGATGAAGCGGAGCTCCGGCAGCGTGAGGCGCCGGCCGTCGTAGCCGATGGTCCTGCCCGGATGCAGCAGGGTGTCGGCGATCCTGGCGACGGGGATGAAGTCCGGGACGGGGTTGGCGACCTCGGGCAGCTTCGCCACGGAGGGGCGGCCTCTGGTCACGCCGGTCGCGTCCATCGTCGCGTACCCCGCTCCCCAGCCGCAGCCGGGCCGGCCCATCGACCCCGCCATGGCGGCCAGCACGACGGACATCCAGATCGGCTGTTCGCCGTGGTCCGCCCGTTGCACCGCGTAGTTGACCATGATGAGCGAACGCCGCTCGGTCAGGCGGCGGGCGAGGTCGACGATCGCCTCGCGGCCGATGCCCGTGATGCCCGCCGCCCAGGCGGCGTCCTTGGGGACGCCGTCGAGCTCGCCGGTCAGGTAGGCGGCGAAGCGGTCGAACCCGGCGCAGCATCGGCGGAGGAAGTCCTCGTCGTGCCACCCGTTGACCAGCATCGTGTGGGCGAGGCCGAGCATCGCGGCGGTGTCGGTGTTGGGGACGACGGGCAGCCACTCGGCGTCGAGGAAGCCGGCGACGTCGCTGCGGATGGGGCTGACGTTCACGAACCGCACCCCGGCCGCGCGGCACTGTCGTTGCAGGATCTGCGTCTGGTGCCTGGCCAGCCCGCCGGGGTTGATCTGGCTGTTCTTGAGGGCCAGCCCGCCGAACGCCACCACGAGCTCGCAGTTTTCGGCTATCTCGTCCCACATCGGCATCCGCGACTGGTAGCTCCACGGATGCCCGCCGATCACATGGGGAAGGATGACCTCCAGGGCCGCGGTGCTGTAGGTGTTGCGCGAGTCGGTGAACCCGCCGCCCAGCGCCAGGAACCGGTGGAGCTGACTCTGCGCGTTGTGGAACACGCCGGCGCTCGCCCAGCCGTACGACCCGCCGAACACCGCGCTGTCCCCGTGCTGCGAACGCACCCGGCGGAGTTCGTCGCTCACCAGCGTGATCGCGTCGTCCCAGGTCACCTCCACGAAGGCGGCCGAGCCTCTGGCGGCGTCGTGGACGCGCGGCTCGCCGTCGAGCCAGCCCTTGCGCACCGCGGGGCGCAGCACGCGGGCGCCGTCGTCGGCGGCCGTCACCATGCCGGGGCCGATGGGGGACGGCACGGGGTCGTCGCTCCTCGGCTCAATTCGTACTAATCGCCCGGAATCGACCACTGCGATGAGACTGCCCCAGTGCGTCGCGACCGACATGCGTCGTTCCACCATGCATCCACCCCATCCCTGAAGATCCCCCTGCTCCCGGCGAGCGGATGCTCGCGTCGCAGGGGCCCGCACTCCAGTCGGCGGCCCGCAGGACGGAGACTTTCCCCCGTGCCCGGCTGCTCAACCCCGTCGGCGCGCACCGGCCCGTCCGGCGACGCGTGCCGGCGGCCTGACGTCAGGGACGCGACGCCCGCGCGAACCGTACGGTGACCGACAGGCCGCCTTCTGGGCGTGCGGCGGCGGCGAGGGTGGCGCGGTGCGCTCGCGTGACGGCGTCGACGATGGCCAGACCGAGGCCGTGGCCGTCGCCGCGGCCGTGACGGTCGGGGGCCAGCCTCTGGAAGGGCTGACACAGGCGCTGGAGCTCGTCGCCGGGGACGACCGGCCCGCTGTCGGTGACCGTGAGGACCGCCTGCGTGCCGGAGGTCTGGGTGGTGACCTCCACGTGCCCGTCCGGGTGGTTGTGGCGGAGGGCGTTGTCGACGAGGTTGGCGACGAGGCTCCCGATCAGCCTCGGGTCCCCGGCCGTCACCGCGGGGCTCAGGCGTTCGGCGAGGTCGATGCCGCGTTCGGCGGCCTGCCGGCGGCGGGCGGCGAGCACGGTCCCGACGACGTGGGCGAGGTCGAGGGTGTCCGGCGAGAGCGTTCGCCAACGCCACCGCCACCTTCGACCAGATCAAGGTGCAGGGGGCGGACGGCCCGTGGCGCCGCGACGACGTCGGCGTCTCCATGGAGTCCGACGGGAGGACCCCGCACCATCCGGGCGGGGTCGTCGAGTCCGGCGGGAAGCTCGTCGTGACCGGGGGAGGCGACATCGGGCCCGCCACGGTGTAGGGCGGCGTGCGCGCCGACCTCATGCTGCTCGGCGGGGCCGTGGGCCTGATCCCGCTGCTCGCGGCGGTGGCCACCTTCCGCACCACCGGCCACCGACGCGAACCGACCCGAACCGGCCCGACCGACCACCGGCACGAACCGGCCGGGGTTCATTCGAGGGGGCTGTTGGTGGGCAAGGCCGTGGTGGTCGTCGTGCCGTGCCTGCTGGGGGTCGCGGGGCTGGCGCCGTGGCTGCTGATGATCACCCCGGCCGCCGGGTTCGCGATCACGCAGAGCATCCCGTCGTTCGCCCATGTGGACGTGGACCCGTCACTGCTGGGTGGCTACTACCGGCTTCCACCGTGGGCGGGCTTGGCTGTGACCTGCGGATATGCCGCCGTCGCCTTGAGGGCGGCGGTCGCCGTGCACCGCAGAAGAGTGCCGCTTCAGGGCAGTCGCCCGCTCGCCCGCTGAGCCGGTAGGCGAACAGAGCGCGCCCGTGCCCGCCGTCGAGCGGGCACGGGCGGGCCTTCGCGTCCGGGGCAGAACGTCAGCGACGAGGCGCGTGTCAGAGGGGTGAACCTCCCGGCGTCGCCTTCGGTCTGATCGCCGTCGCCTGCGGCCGTCCTTCAGGCGGGCCGCCGGTGGGCACGATGGCGGATGCCAGGGCGAAGGGGTGAGATGGGATGATGGGCGCATTATGACCGCCTCCCTGCCGTTCCGTCTTGCCCGTGCCGCGGTGTTCGCCGTGGTCTGCGTGGCGCTGGGCGTGCTGGCGCACCTGTTCGGCGGGGGATCGGTCACGGGACCGGTGGCGGCCGGTGGGCTGCTGCTGGCGTTCGGGGGCGGGGTCGCGGCCTCGGCGCGTGAGCGCACGCCGGCGGTGATCCTGCCGTTGCTGACCGGCATGCAGGTGGTGCTGCATGTGCTGTTCTCCCTCAGCCATGCCGCGGACGCCTACGCCACGCTCGTCCACGGCCATTCGGGGCTGGTGCCCGGCGTCGGCATGCTCGTCACGCACGCCGGTGCCACCGGGCTGGTCGCCCTGTGGCTTGCCCGCGGCGAGGCCGCTCTGTGGGGGCTGCTGCACCGCCTGTACGCGCGGCTGTGCCGGGTCCTGCTGGCGCATCTCCCGCATGCGGTCCACGAGCCGGTCGTCGTGGTGGCGCCCGAGCCGGACCGGCTGCGCTCGGCGGTGCCGGCACACGCCGCGCCCACGCGCGGCCCGCCCTTCACGCAGGTGATCGCTCTCTCCGGCTGACCCTCATGGTGAGGCCGGAGTACGTCGTCATGCCCGGCTCCGTCCGGGTCCGCGTGGCCGCCGACGTCGCGGCCGCGTCAAGCGTCCCTGCCTGATCCGCCTTCGGCGCGGTGGGAAAGCCCGCCGTGCGCCGAGGCCTGCCTGGAAAGGCCCACCATGCACTCTCTCCGTTCGCGTTCTCCGCTTCTTCCCGCCGCGGCGCTGGCCGTGGCCGCGCTCGTGTCCGGCTGCGGCGGCCAGGGCACGACCGCGACGACCGCGACGACCGCGTCGGCGTCACCGGCTGCCGCCACCGCCACCCCTTCGCCCGCTCTGACCATCACCGACCCCTGGATCAAGACCGGCGGGAAGGGCATGACCGCCGCCTTCGGCGCCCTGGTCAACAACACCGACGCCGAGCTGACGGTCGTCTCCGCCACGTCGCCGCTGTCCCCGACGGTCGAGCTGCACGAAGTGGTGGACTCCGGGGGCAAGATGGTGATGCGCCCCAAGAAGGGCGGCTTCGTGGTGCCCGCCCGCGGTTCCCACCCGCTGACGCCCGGTGGCGACCACATCATGCTGATGGGGGTCACGGGCAAGGTGGAGCCAGGAGCCGAGGTGCCCTTCACCCTGACCCTCGCCGACGGTTCCACCGTCGAGTTCACCGCGATCGGCAAGGACTTCGCCGGCGGCAAGGAGAACTACCAGCCGGGCGAGGGCAAGCACTGATGGACGCGCACACCGGCGGCAGGTCCCGCCTGACCCGGCGGGGCCTGCTGGCCTCGACCGCGGCCGCCGCGGCCGCCGCGGCCGGCGCGCTCGCGACGCAGGCCGCCTCGACGGGCCCGGCCGCGGCGCAGGCCACTCCGCCCGGCTCGGCGGTGGAGCCCTTCCACGGCCCGCACCAGGCCGGGATCGCCACCGTCCCGCAGGCCCACGCCGTCTTCGCCGGGCTGGACCTGCGCGACGGCGTCGGCCGCGAGGCGGTGGCCCGGATGATGCGGCTGCTCACCGACGACGCCCGCCGCCTGAGCGCGGGCGGCCCGGCCCTGGCCGACACCGAGCCGGAACTGGCGGTGCTGCCCGCCCGGTTGACCGTCACCTTCGGGTTCGGGCCCGGCCTGTTCGACGCGGTGGGCCTGGCGGAGGCGCGCCCGTCCTCGCTGAAGGCGTTGCCCCGCTTCTCCATCGACAGGCTGCAGAGCCGGTGGAACGGCGGCGACGTGCTGGTGCAGATCTGCGCCGACGACCCGCTGACCGTGGCCCACGCCCTCCGCATGATCATCAAGGACGCCCGCGCCTTCACCCGCGTCCGGTGGGTCCAGCGCGGGTTCCGGCGGGCCGCCGGGGTGCAGGCGTCCGGGCTGACCCAGCACAACATCATGGGGCAGCTCGACGGGACCGCCAACGCCGTCCCCGGAACCCCCGTCTTCGACCGGGTGGTGTGGGCGGGCGCGGACGCGCCCGCGTGGCTCCGCGGCGGCACCACGCTGGTGCTGCGGCGGATCCGGGTCGAGCTGGAGACCTGGGACGCCGCCGACCGGGTCGCCAAGGAGTTCACGGTCGGCCGCCGCCTGGACACCGGCGCCCCGCTGACCGGCGCCGCCGAGCACGACCCGCCCGACTTCGCCAAGCTGACGCCCGTGGGGTTCCCGGTCATCTCCGAGTACGCCCACATCAGGCGGGCGCACAGCGCCGACCCGGCCAAGGGGATCTTCCGCCGCCCCTACAACTACGACGAAGGGCTCACCGCGGCCGGACACTCCGACAGCGGCCTGCTCTTCGCCTCCTACCAGGCCGATGTCGGCGCTCAGTTCCTGCCGATGCAGCGCCGGCTGGCCGAGGCCGACCTGCTCAACGAGTGGACCACGCCGATCGGGTCGGCGGTGTTCGCCATCCCGCCGGGCTGCGGGCCCGGCGGCTGGATCGGGCAGAGCCTGCTGGCATGACGCGAGGGGGCCCGCCGGCCTGGCGGCGCGACCTCGCCGTCAGGTCAGCGGTCCCCCGGTGCCAGGCGGCGCAGCAGGTACGTGTCCATGATCCAGCCCTTGCGGTCACGGGCCTCGGCGCGCAGCCGCCGGATGCGTTCACCGACCTCGGACACCGGCCCCGACACCAGGATCTCGTCCGGCGTCCCGAGGTAGGCGCCCCAGTAGATGTGGAAGTCGTCGAGGCCGGCGAAGGAGGTGTGGGCGTCGAGCATGACCACCACGTCGTCGGCGGTGGGGCCCTGCTCGGCCAGGCGGCGGCCGGTGGTCAGGTGCGTGGGCCGGCCGACCTGGGTCAGGCCGATGCGGTGCCGGGCGGTGAGGGCGGCCACGCTGCTGATGCCGGGGACGACCTCGACGTCGAAGGCGACGTTCCCGCGTCCCTGGATCTCGTCGAGGACGGCCAGCGTGCTGTCGTAGACGGCCGGGTCGCCCCACACCAGGAAGGCGCCGGTCTCGCCGGCGCCCAGCTCGTCGCGGATGAGCGCCTCGCAGGCGAGCGAGCGGCGCGAGCGCCAGTCCTCGACGGCGGTGGTGTAGGCGGGGGAGGTGCGGTCGCGTTCCGGGTCGCGGGCCTCGGCGATCCGGTACGGCTCGCGCCCGTGCTCGGCGATCAGGTCGAGGCGGAGCTGGATCAACTCGTGCTTGATCTCGCCCTTGTCGACGATGAAGAACACGTCCGTGGCGGCGATGGCCTTGACCGCCTGGAGGGTGAGATGGTCCGGATCGCCGGCGCCGATCCCGATGACGAGAAGCCGTTTCACCCGCCAAAGTCTGCCAGATAGGCAGATATACGATATCCCTCGCACTTTGCCATCGAGGAGGATCGTGAACCTGGCCGAGCAGGGCGACGCCCGCGCCGCTTCCCGTCGGGAGCGGCTTGCCGAGGAGAGCCGGCTGACCCGGCGCGACGCGTGATCACGGTCGTCGGGATCGGCGCGGACGGCTGGGACGGGCTGACCCCGGGCTCGCGCCGCGCCGTGGAGGCCGCCGACGTGCTCATGGGCGGCGCGCGGCAGCTCGACCTCGTGCCCGCGACGGCCGCCGAACGCGTGAGGTGGCCCTCGCCGCTGCTGCCCGCCCTGCCCGCGCTCATGGACCGGTACGCCGGCCGCGAGGTGTGCGTGCTGGCCAGCGGCGATCCGATGTTCTACGGCATCGGCTCGACGCTGGTCCGGCTGCTGGGCGCGGAGCGCGTCCTGGTGCTGCCGCACGTGTCGTCGTTGGCGCTGGCCTGCGCCCGGCTGGGCTGGCCGGCCGAGCGGGTGGACGTCGTCAGCCTGGTGGGCCGTCCGCCCGCGGCGCTGGCCGCCGCGCTCCAGCCGGGCCGCCGCGTCGTCGTGCTCGGCGCGGGGCCGGACTCTCCGCCGCTGGTCGCCGGGCTGCTCGTCCGGCACGGGTACGGCCCGAGCCCGATGACGGTGCTGTCGGAGCTGGGCGGCCCGGGGGAGTCCGAGCGGCGGGGCACGGCGGAGAGCTGGGGGGAGGGCCAGGCATCCGCGCTCCACGTGATCGCCGTCGAATGCGTCCTGGCCCGGGACGCCGAGCCCCTGGCCAGGGTGCCGGGGCTGCCCGACGGCGCGTACGAGCACGACGGGCAGCTCACCAAGCGGGAGGTCCGCGCCGTCAGCCTGTCCCGGCTGGCCCCGATGCCCGGCGAGCTGCTGTGGGACGTGGGCGCGGGGGCGGGCAGCATCGCCGTCGAGTGGATGCGCAGCCACCCGTCGTGCGCGGCCGTGGCGATCGAGAGCAGGGCCGACCGGGCCGCCGCCGTCCGGCGCAACGCCGAGCGGCTCGGCGTGCCGTCGATGCGCGTGGTCGAGGGCAGGGCTCCCGGGGCGCTGGACGGGCTGCCCGAGCCGGACGCGGTGTTCGTCGGCGGCGGCGCGACCGCCCCCGGCCTGCTGGAACGCTGCTGGACGGCGCTGCGCCCCGGCGGCCGGCTGGTGGTGAACGCCGTGACCCTGGAGTCCGAGGCCGTCCTCGCCCACTGGTACGGCAGGCTCGGCGGCGACCTGGTGCGCCTGAGCGTCCAGCGGGCCTCGCCGGTCGGCGGGTTCACCGGCTGGCGGGCGGCGATGCCGGTGACCGTGTGGTCGATCACGAGGAAGGACGAACCGTGACCGTGTGGTCGATCACCAGGAAGGACGAACCGTGACCGTGTGGTCGATGACGCAGGAGGACCGGCCGTGACCGTGTACTTCGTCGGGGCCGGGCCCGGCGCCGCCGACCTGATCACGCTGCGCGGCCTGCGGCGGCTGGAGGCGTCGCCCGTCTGCCTCTATGCCGGGTCGCTGGTGCCGCGCGAGCTGCTCGACGCCTGCCCGCCGGGCGCCAGGCTGGTGGACACGGCGGACCTGACGCTCGACGAGATCGTCGCCGAGCTGGCCGCCGCCCACCGCGACGGGCTCGACGTGACGCGGCTGCACTCGGGCGACCCGTCGGTGTTCAGCGCCGTGGCCGAGCAGATGCGCCGGCTGGACGCCCTGGGCGTGCCGTACGAGGTGGTGCCGGGGGTTCCGGCGTTCGCGGCGGCGGCCGCCGCGCTGGGCCGGGAGCTGACCGTGCCCGGCGTCGGCCAGACGGTCATCCTGACGCGCACCTCCGCCCGCGCCACCCCCATGCCGGACGGCGAGGACCTCGGGACGCTCGGCGCGAGCCGGGCCACGATGGTGCTGCACCTGGCCGTGCAGCGGATCGACGCGGTGGTGGCCGAGCTGCTGCCCTCCTACGGCCCGGACTGCCCGGTGGCCGTGGTCGCGCGGGCGAGCCGGGCCGACGAGGTGATCCTGCGCGGGACGCTGGCCGACATCGCCGGACAGGTCCGCGACGCCGGGATCCGGCGGACGGCCGTGATCGTCGTGGGCCGGGTGTTGTCGGCGACGCAGTTCCCCGACAGCCACCTCTACAGCGCCGCCAGGGAGCGGGCGTGCGACGGGTCCTGATCCTCGGCGGCACCGCCGAGGCGCGGGCCCTGGCCGCCGAGCTGGCCGCAGATCCCGGGCTGCACGTGGTGTCCTCGCTGGCGGGGCGGGTGAACAACCCGCGGCTGCCGGTGGGCGAGGTGCGGGAAGGCGGGTTCGGCGGGCCGTCGGGCCTGGCCGCGTGGCTGCTGAAGGAGCGCATCGACGTGCTGGTCGACGCCACGCATCCGTTCGCGGAGCGGATGACCGCCTCGGGGGTCGCGGCCTCGTCGGCGACCGGGGTGCCGCTGCTGGTGCTGCGGCGTCCGGGGTGGCGGGAGGGGCCGGGCGACGCCTGGCTGCGGGTCGGCTCACTCCAGGCGGCGGCCGGGCTGCTGACCACGGCCCGGTTCGCGGCCGGCCGTGAGACCCGGGTCTTCCTGACGACCGGACGCCGGAGCCTGCCGGTGTTCGCGCCGCTGCCCGGCGTGTGGCTGCTGGCCAGGTCGGTGGACCCGCCGGAGGGTCCCGTGCCGGCGAACACGCACGTCCTGCTCGACCGGGGGCCGTACACCGTCGAGGGCGAGCGCGCGCTGATCCGGGAGCACCGCCTGGACGTGCTGGTGACCAAGGACAGCGGCGGCGGCATGACCACGGCCAAGCTCGGCGCGGCGCGTGAGCTCGGCCTGCCGGTGATCATGGTGGACCGGCCGCCGCTGCCGGCGGGCGTCCGGGCGACGGACAGCGTGGCGGCGGCGGCAGCCTGGGTTCAGGGATAGCGGCGCGGGGTGTAGACGACGCCGCCCTCGGTGGCCCGGGTCGTGGACGAGCCGATGATCAGCAGGCAGCGCATGTCCACCTGGCCGGGGTCCAGCTCGCCGAGCGTGGTGACCGTGACGCTCTCCCGCGGGCCGCCGACGTCGCGGCCGATCACCACGGGGGTGTCCGGCGCGCGGTGCTCCAGCAGCAGGTCCCGGGCGGCGGCGACCTGCCACGTACGGCTGCGCGAGGCCGGGTTGTAGATCGCCAGCACCAGGTCCGCCCGCGCGGCGGCGGACAGCCGGTCGGCCACCACCTCCCACGGCTTGAGCAGGTCGGACAGCGACAGCACGCAGTAGTCGTGCCCGAGCGGCGCGCCCGCTCTGGCGGCGACCGCCTGGGCGGCGGTCAGTCCCGGCACGACCCGCACCGGCACGTCCGGGAAGTCGGCTGCGGCTTCGAGCACGGCGCTGGCCATGGCGAACACGCCCGGGTCGCCGGACGACACGACCGCCACGCGGGCCCCGTCCCGGGCCAGCTCAAGGGCGTGCCTGGCGCGTTCGGCCTCCACCCGGTTGTCGGTGCGGTGGCGGCGCTGGCGCGGGTTCGGCGCCACCCGGTCCACGTACGGGCCGTAGCCGACGAGGTCGGTGGCCGCGGCCAGCGCCTCCTGCGCCTCCGGCGTCAGCCACGGCCGCCCGGCCGGGCCCAGGCCGACGACGGCCACCTCGCCCCGCACCTCGTCCGCCGGGCGCTCGGGGACGAAGGTGCGCTCGGCCGGGCTGGCGAGCAGGGCCAGCGAGAAGTACGGGACGCCCTCCGGGTCCACGTCCTTGAGCGGGGCGACCCGCTCGGCGCCCATGGTGGCCCGCTCGACGTACCAGGCGTCGTCGAGGCGGCCCGCCTCGGCCAGCGCGTCGCGCACCTTCCCGAACGTACGGCCCAGCTTGAGGACGGCGGCCGAGTCGGTGTCGCGCAGCCGCTCGGCCAGCACGTGCGCGGGCAGCGTGCCGGGCAGCACGGTCAGCACCTCGTCCCGCTCGACCAGCGGCCGTCCCAGCACGGCGGCGGCGGCGCTGACCGAGGTCACGCCGGGCACCACCTCGGTCGGGTAGCGGTGGGCGAGCCGCTTGTGCATGTGCATGTAGGAGCCGTAGAACAGCGGGTCGCCCTCGGCCAGCACGACCACGGTGCGGCCCGCGTCCAGGTGGGCGGCCAGGCGTTCGGCGCAGTCGGCGTAGAAGTCGTCGAGCGCTCCCTGGTAGCCGCCGGGGTGGTCGGTGGTCTCCGTGGTCAGCGGGTAGAGCAGCAGCTCCTCGATCTGGCCTTCGCGCATGTACGGCAGCGCGATCGACCGGGCGATGCTGCGGCCGTGCCGGGCGGCGTGGTAGGCGATCACGTCGGCCTCGCCGATCAGCCGGGCCGTCCTGACCGTGACCAGCTCGGGGTCGCCGGGGCCGAGGCCGACTCCGTACAGGCGTCCTGACATGGTCGTCACTCCGTCTCGTTCGCGATGGCGTTGATCGCGGCGGCCGTCATCGCACTGCCGCCGCGACGGCCGTGCACCACCAGGTACTCCAGGTCGCTGCCGGCCAGCGCCTGCTTGGACTCGGCCGCGCCGATGAAGCCGACCGGGATGCCGAGCACGGCCGCGGGGCGTCCCGCGCCGCCGGCCACCAGCTCCAGCAGCCGGAACAGGGCGGTCGGCGCGTTGCCGATCGCCACCACCGCGCCCGCCAGGCGGTCGCGCCACAGCTCCAGGGCCGCGGCGCTGCGGGTGGTGCCGAGGCGTTCGGCCAGCTCGGGCACGCGCGGATCGCCCAGCGTGCACAGCACCTCGTTGCCCGCGGGCAGCCTGCGCCGGGTCACGCCGGAGGCGACCATCATGGCGTCGCACAACACCGGCGCGCCGCCGCGCAGCGCCTCCCTGGCCCGCGCGACCACCTGCGGCGACCAGGCCAGGTCGGTGACGAGGTCGGTCATGCCGCACGCGTGGATCATGCGCACCGCCACCTGGGCGACCTCGGGCGGCAGGCCCGTGAGGTCGGTCTCGGCGCGGATGGTCGCGAACGAGCGCCGGTAGATCTCGGCGCCGTCGCGGATGTAGTCGCTCACTCCTGGCGTTCCTCGTATCCGTCGATGGTTGCGATCAGCTGGCGGACCGGGCCGCGTGGCAGGCCGCAGCGCCGCTCGCAACCGGCCCAGTGGACGGGCGTGGCGGGCGCGCGGCCGAGGCCCCGCACCCATCGCAGGGCGTCCGCCCGCACGTCGGCGAGCGCCTTCGCGCAGCCGGGACGGCCGGTGCAGGCGGTGACCCCGGCCCAGGGGGAGTCCGGGTCGGTGGCGAGCCCGGTGGCGGCCAGCGCCCGCTCGGCCTGGTCCGCCTCGCCCTGGGGGAGGTCCGGCAGGACGACGGTCCGCCAGGGCGTCAGGCGCACCGGCCGCCCGAGGCCGGCGAGGGCTGCGGCCTGGGCGGACGTCAGACGGCCGAGCGGCACGAGCGCCTCGATCGCCACCCGGCCGTCCCGCTGGGCGATCCTGCCCGCGGACGGGCGCCGTGCGGAGGCGGGCGGGGTGTCCGGGTTATCCAGGTTGTCCGGGGCCTCCCGGGCCTCCGGGGCGTCCGGCCGGCCGGGGCGGGCGTGGCGCAGGCGGGCGGCGATTCCGGCGGGGCCGTCCGGCAGGTCGCGGATGCGCCAGGCGCGCGGGCCGCCGGGGGACAGCTCGTCCAGGAACGCCTCGGCGGCGTCGATCATGAGCGGGACGGCCGCGTCGGGGGCGACGGTGAGCCCGGTGTCGGCGCCGGCCAGCAGCAGCCGTCCGGTCGCCAGGTAGGTGACGTCCGCGCCGAGCCCGGCGACGTCCCGGGTGCCGTCGTCCAGGGCGAACAGGAAGCGTCCCGGCAGCGCGGCCAGCCGGGGCCGCGCGCACAGGGCCCGGTCCAGGGCGTCCGCCATCGCCAGCACGTCCAGCAGCCCGTCAGGACCGCGCCCGCTCAGCGGCGAGGCGAGGATGTTGCGCACCCGCTCGTGCGCGGGCGACGGCAGCAGCCCGGCCGCCGCGATCCGCCCGGCGAAGACCTCGGGCTTGCGCAGCCCTCGCACCTGGACGTTCGCCCGCGACGTCAGCTCGATCACGCCCGTTCCCAGCTCGGCCGCGCACCCGGCGAGCACGCGGAGCTGCGCGGCCGACACCGCGCCGCCGGGCAGGCGCACACGGGCGAGCGGGCCGTCCGCGGCCTCGTGCACCTGGAGCGCCCCCGGACAGGCATCGGGACGCGTACGTCCGGAAGATTCACCTACGGGCACGAAGGGATCGTAACGCCACTTCTGGGACGGGTCGCTCCTGTCGTAAGCTTCGGCGTAGGCGATGGCAATGGGAGGAAGCCGGTGCGAAACCGGCGCGGTCCCGCCACTGTGACCGGGGAGCGAACCCCACCACGAGGCCACTGTCCGGCGACGGGCGGGAAGGCCGGGGTGAGCGTCGATCCGGGAGCCAGGAGACTCCTGCCGTCGTGTCACCCGCGACCGGGGCGAGGACCCCGAGGGAGGAATGCGCCGTGCCTGGCGACAGCCGTACCGTTCTGCTGCTCTCCACCTCCGACACCGACCTGCTGAGCGCCCGCGCCTGCGGGGCGGGCTACCGCCTGGGCAATCCCGCCCGGCTGACCGCCGAGGACGTCCCCGGCCTGACGGAGGGGACCGACCTGGTCGTGGTGCGCCTGCTGGGCGGGCGGCGGGCCTGGCCGGACGGGCTCGACGCGCTGCTGGCCGGGCCGCGCCCGGTGGTGGTGCTGGGCGGGGAGCAGGCCCCCGACGCCGAGCTGATGGAGCTGTCCACGGTCAGCGGCGGGGTGTGCGCCGAGGCGCACGCCTACCTCGCCCATGGCGGCCCGGCCAACCTGGCCGAGCTGCACGCGTTCCTGTCCGACACCGTCCTGCTGACCGGGCACGGGTTCGAGCCGCCCGCCGCAGCGCCCGCCTGGGGACGGCTGGACCGTCCCGCCAGGAACACCGCCGGTCCCGTGGTGGGGGTGCTCTACTACCGGGCCCACCACGTGGCGGGCAACACCGCGTTCGTCGAGGCGTTGTGCGACGCCGTCGAGGACGCGGGCGGGCAGGCGCTGCCGGTCTTCTGCTCGTCGCTGCGCGCGGCCGAGCCGGAGCTGCTGGACACGCTGCGCGCGGCGGACGCCCTGGTCGTCACGGTGCTGGCGGCGGGCGGCTCCCGTCCGGCCACCGCGGGGGCGGGCGGCGACGACGAGGCCTGGGACGTCGGCGCCCTGGCCGAGCTCGACGTGCCGATCCTGCAGGGACTCTGCCTGACCACCACCCGGCAGGCCTGGGAGGAGAACGACGACGGCCTGTCGCCGCTGGACGCCGCCTCGCAGGTGGCGATCCCGGAGTTCGACGGCCGGATCATCACGGTGCCGTTCTCGTTCAAGGAGATCGACCCCGACGGGCTGACCGTCTACGTCGCCGACCCCGAGCGGGCCGCCCGGGTGGCGGGCATCGCGGTGCGCCACGGCCTGCTGCGGCACACCCCGCCCGCCGGACGGCGGCTGGTGGTGATGTTGTCGGCGTACCCGACCAAGCACTCCCGCGTCGGCAACGCGGTCGGGCTGGACACCCCGGCGAGCACCGTCCGGCTGCTGGCCCGGCTCGCCGAGGCCGGTTACGACCTGGGCGACGGCTTCCCCGGCGTGGCCGACCAGGACGGCGACGCGCTCGTCCACGCGCTGATCGCCGCCGGCGGCCAGGACCAGGACTGGCTGACCGAGGAGCACCTGGCGGGCAACCCGGTCCGCATCTCCGCCGCCTCCTACGAGCGGTGGTACCGGACGCTGCCCGCGCGACTGCGGGAGGACATGGAACGCCACTGGGGGCCGCCGCCGGGCGAGCTGTTCGTGCACGAGGGCGACGACGGGCCCGACATCGTGCTGGCCGCGCTGCGGGCCGGGAACCTGGTGGTCATGGTGCAGCCGCCGCGCGGCTTCGGGGAGAACCCGATCGCCATCTACCACGACCCCGACCTGCCGCCCAGCCACCACTACCTGGCCGCCTACCGCTGGCTGTCGGCCGAGTTCGGCGCGCACGCGATGGTGCACGTCGGCAAGCACGGCAACCTGGAGTGGCTGCCCGGCAAGTCGGCGGGGATGTCGGCCGCCTGCGGCACCGACGCCGCCATCGGCGACCTGCCGCTGGTCTACCCCTTCCTCGTCAACGACCCGGGGGAGGGCACGCAGGCCAAGCGGCGCGCGCACGCCGTGCTGGTGGACCATCTGGTGCCGCCGATGGCCCGCGCCGACACCTACGGCGACATCGCCCGGCTGGAGCAGCTCCTGGACGAGCACGCCACGATCGCCGCCATGGACCCCGCCAAGCTGCCCGCGATCAGGGCGCAGATCTGGACGCTGATCCAGGCCGCCCGGCTCGACCACGACCTCGGGCTGGCCGACCGGCCGCACGACAGCGAGTTCGACGACCTCATCCTGCACGTGGACGGCTGGCTGTGCGAGGTGAAGGACGCGCAGATCCGCGACGGCCTGCACGTCCTCGGCCAGGCGCCCACCGGCCAGGTGCGGGTGGACCTGGTGCTGGCCATGTTGCGGGCCCGGCAGATGTGGGCCGGCCGGGAGACGCTGCCCGGCCTGCGCGAGGCGCTCGGCCTGGCCGAGGACGGCACGGCGGGGCTGGGCGAGGTGGACCGCGCGGAGACGACCGCCCGCGCCCTGGTCGAGGCCATGGAGGAGCACGCCTGGGCCCCGGAGGCAGCCCCCGCCGTCGCCCGCGCGGTGCTGGACGGGACGCCCGCCGTCACCCGCGCGGACGAGGAACGGGTGGAGCTCGTGGCGCGGGTGCTGGCCTTCGCCGCCACCGAGATGGTGCCGCGCCTGGCCCGCACCACCGACGAGCTGGACCACGTCCTGCACGCCCTGGACGGCGGCTACGTGCCCGCCGGCCCCAGCGGCTCCCCGCTGCGCGGCCTGGTCAACGTGCTGCCGACCGGCCGCAACTTCTACTCCGTCGACCCCCGGGCGGTGCCCAGCCGCCTGGCCTGGGAGACCGGCCAGGCGATGGCGGAGTCGCTGCTGGAGCGCTATCGCGCCGACACCGGCGAGTGGCCGCGCTCGGTCGGGCTGTCGGTGTGGGGGACCAGCGCCATGCGCACGGCGGGCGACGACGTCGCCGAGGTGCTGGCCCTGCTCGGCGTCCGCCCCGAATGGGACGAGGCGTCGCGGCGCGTCGTCCGCCTGGAGCCGATCCCGCCCGCCGACCTGGGCCGCCCGCGCATCGACGTGACGGTCCGCATCAGCGGCTTCTTCCGCGACGCCTTCCCGCACGTGGTCGGCATGCTCGACGACGCCGTACGGCTGGTCGCCTCGCTGGACGAGCCGGCCGAGGAGAACTACGTCCGCGCCCACGTGGCCGCGACGGGCGGCGACGAGCGGCTGGCCACGATGCGCGTCTTCGGCTCCGCGCCCGGCGCGTACGGGGCCGGGCTGCTGCCGCTCATCGACAGCCGCAACTGGCGCGACGACGCCGACCTGGCCGAGGTGTACGCCGTGTGGGGCGGCTACGCCTACGGCCGCGACCTCGACGGCGTCGCCGCCCGCCCCCAGATGGAGGACGCCTACCGCCGCATCGCCGTCGCCGCCAAGAACGTCGACACCCGCGAGCACGACATCGCCGACTCCGACGACTACTTCCAGTACCACGGCGGCATGATCGCCACCGTGCGGGCGCTCACCGGCAGGGCCCCGGCCGCCTACGTCGGCGACAGCACCCGTCCCGACGCCGTGCGCACCCGGACCCTGTCGGAGGAGACCTCACGGATCTTTCGCGCCAGGGTGGTCAACCCGCGCTGGCTGGCCGCCATGCGCCGCCACGGCTACAAGGGCGCCTTCGAGCTGGCCGCCACCGTCGACTACCTGTTCGGCTACGACGCCACCACCGGCGTGGTGGCCGACTGGATGTACGACAGGCTCACGCAGACGTACGTGCTCGACCCCGAGAACCAGGCGTTCATGGCCCGCTCGAACCCCTGGGCGCTGCACGGCATCGCCGAACGCCTGCTGGAGGCCGCCGAGCGCGGCATGTGGCAGCACCCGGACCCGGAGGTGTTGCGCGGGCTCCAGGAGGTCTACCTCAAGACCGAGGGCGACCTGGAGGACGACACCAGCCGCTGAGCCAGGCGCGGCGCGCCCGCCCAGTGCAGATGCAGGTAGGACGCGGTCACGCCGGGATCGCCGTACCCGTCGTGGCCGCCGTCCCAGTGGAACAGCGGCTCGCCCGCGTAGGTGACGGCCGTCCGGTGGAACTCGTGCCCGCGCAGCCGCTCGCCCGTCCTGGTGAGCGGCGAGCGGCGCAGCGCGACGGCGTCCCGGTAGCCGAGCGTCAGCCGGGACGTCATCCGCGCCCGCCCTGGGACGCGCCCGCACATCCGCTGGCCGTCCAGCTCGTCGCACAGGTACAGCAGCCCCGCGCACTCGGCGGCGATCGGGCCTGGGAAGGCGGCGACCTGTTGCCGCAGGGGCTCGTTGGCGGCCAGCTCGGCGGCGTACACCTCAGGGAAGCCGCCGCCGATCACGATCGCGCCGGTCCCGTCCGGCAGCCGCGTGTCGCGCAGCGGGTCGAAGACCGCCACCTCCGCCCCCGCCGCGCGCAGCAGCTCGACCTGCTCGGCGTACCCGAAGGTGAACGCCGCCCCACCGGCCACGGCCACCACCGGCCGGCCGCCCGACGCGCCGGGGGTCGGCGGCGTCATCGGGGGCGGCGGCGGTGTCCAGGTGGGGCCGCCCAGCGGGGGAGCGGAGCGCGCCAGCCGCAGCAGCGCGTCCAGGTCGCACGAACGCGCCACCAAGGCGGCCAGCCGGTCCACGGCGGCGACCGCCTCGGCCCGGCGCTCGGCGGCCGGCACCAGCCCCAGGTGCCGGGAGGGCGTGGCCACGGCGTCGTCGCGGCGGATCGCCCCCAGCACCGGCACGCCCGCCGCCGCCAGCGCCGACCGGCACAGCTCCTCGTGCCGGTCGGAGCCCACCCGGTTGAGCACCACCCCGCCCACCCGCACGTCCGGGTCGAAGGTGGCGAACCCGTGCACCACCGCCGCCACCGACCTGCTCTGCCGGGCCGCGTCCACGACCAGCACCACCGGCGCGTCCAGCAGCGTCGCGACGTGCGCGGTCGAGGCGAAGCCGGTGTCACCCCTGCCGTCGAACAGGCCCATCACGCCCTCGACCACCGCCACGTCGCACCCGGCCGCGCCGTGCAGGAACAGCGGGGCGACGAGCTCCTCCCCGACGAGCCACGGATCCAGGTTGCGTCCGGGACGCCCGGCGGCCAGCGCGTGATAGCCCGGGTCGATGTAGTCGGGCCCCACCTTGTGCGGCGAGACCCGCAGCCCGCGCGCCCGCAACGCCGCCATGAGCCCGGTGGCCACCGTCGTCTTGCCGCTGCCCGACGACGGCGCGGCGATCACCAGCCGGGGAACTACCACTCGATGCCCTTCTGTCCTTTCTGGCCGGCATCCATGGGGTGGCGGACCTTGCCCATCTCCGTCACCAGGTCGGCGACCTCGATCAGCCGTTCGGGCGCGTCCCTGCCGGTGATCACGACGTGCTGGCTGCCCGGCCGGTCCGTCAGTGCCTTCAGGACGTCGTCCAGGTCCAGCCACCCCCACTTCAGCGGGTAGGTGAACTCGTCCAGCACGTAGAACCGGTACGTCTGCGCCGCCAGGTCGCGCTTGATCTGCTCCCAGCCCTCACGGGCGTCGGCCGCGTGGTCCTCCTCGGCGCCGGGCCGCTGGATCCACGACCAGCCCTCGCCCATCTTGTGCCAGGCCACCGGGCCGCCCTCGCCCGTCTCGCCGAGCACCTTGAGCGCCCGTTCCTCGCCGATGCGCCACTTGGCCGACTTCACGAACTGGAACACCCCGACCGGCCAGCCCTGGTTCCAGGCCCGCAACGCCATCCCGAAGGCGGCCGTGGACTTGCCCTTGCCCGGCCCGGTGTGCACCATCAGCAGCGGACGCGTCCGCCGCTGGCGCGTGGTCAGGCCGTCGTCGGGCACGACAGCCGGCTTTCCCTGAGGCATGGTCAGACAGCCTTCCTGTGGTCACGGACGACCGAGCCGAGCTCGGCCAGAGAGTCGAGAGGCACGAGCCGCGCGCCCAGCCGGGACGCCAGCCGGACGGCCAGGCCGAGCCTGACCGGCCCGCTCTCGCAGTCCACGACCACCGCCGCGGTGCCGGCCAGCAGCGCGGCGGCCCTGTCCACATCACCGCCGGTCGTGCCCATGCCTCCGGCGGTCCTGCCCATGCCACCGCCGGGCCTGCCCATGTCGCGGCCGGCCGTGGCCCGTCCGTCGGTGACCAGCACCAGCAGCGGACGCCTGGCGGGGTCGCGCAGCCGTTCCACCCTCAGCACCTCCGCCGCGCGCACCAGCCCCGCCGCCAGCGGCGTGCGCCCTCCGGTGGGCAGGGAGCGCAGCCGGGCCGCGCCCGCCTCCACCGACGACGTGGGCGGCAGCGCCACCTCCGCGCCGGCGCCCCGGAAAGTGATCAGTCCTATCTTGTCCCGCCGCTGGTAGGCGTCCAGGAGCAGGCTGAGCACGGCCGTCTTGACCGCGGTCATCCGCTTGCGCGCCGCCATCGAGCCGCTCGCGTCCACCACGAAGAGCACGAGGTTGCCCTCCCTGCCCTCGCGCACCACCTCGCGCAGGTCGTCGCCGCGCAGCGTCAGGCCGGGGCCCTGGTGGCCGCGTTCCCGCTGGTGGGGCGCCGCTGCCAGCAGCGTGGCCGGCACGTGGAGGTCGCGGACGGGACCGTGCGGGCGGCGCGCGCCGGCGCTGCGGCCGCGCCGGGTCCGGGACCGCGACCGCCGGCCCACCGCTCCCTCGCCGACCCCCGGCACCTCCAGCAGCGGCACCCGGTACGGCGCTGCCACGCCCGCCACCTGCGAGGCCGCCTGCGGCGCGGCCGCCTCCGGACCGGATCCCCCGGCCGCCTCCGCCCCTGCCGCCTCCGGACCGGATTCCCCAGGCGCCTCCGCCCCTGGTAGTGCCGCCTCACCGGATTCTCCGGCCGCCGATCGCGCGTCAGCGGGCGCGGTCGTGTCATCCGGGGGTGACTCGGCGCCGGTCGGCTGGTTGCGTGCTTCCGGTCCGGCGCCGTCGCCCGGTGGCGGCGTCCCGGCGGGTCCGCCGTCGCCGCCGGGACCGGAGTCGTCGGGGTCGTCGTCGGCCGACGTGCGTTCCAGCAGCTCGTCGAGGAGCGCCTCGTCCAGCCCCGGAGCGTCGAACGGATCCCGCCGCCTGCGGTGCGGCAGGGACAGCCGGGCCGCGGCCCGCACGTCCTCGGTCGTCACCGTGTCGCGGCCCTGCCAGGCGGCGTGGGCGATGGCCGCGTTCGCCGTCACCAGGTCGGCGCGCAGGCCGTCCACCTCGAAGGCGGCGCAGACCGTCGCGATCTGCCGCAGCCGGGCGTCCGGCAGCCGCACGCCCGGAACCCGGGACCGCGCGGCGGCGATGCGGGCCGACAACGCCGATTCCTCCCCGGCCCATCGATGCGCGAACGCCGCCGCGTCCGCCTCGAAGGCCAGCCGCCGCCGCACCACCTCCGCGCGCTCCTCCGGGTCGCGGGACGCCCTGACCTCGACCGTCAGCCCGAACCTGTCCAGGAGCTGCGGACGCAGCTCGCCCTCCTCCGGGTTCATGGTGCCCACCAGCAGGAAGCGGGCGGCATGGCGCACCGACACCGACTCGCGCTCGACGTAGCACGTGCCCAGCGCGGCCGCGTCGAGCAGCAGGTCCACGAGGTGGTCGTGCAGGAGGTTCACCTCGTCCACGTACAGGACGCCGCGGTGGGCGGCCGCCAGCAGCCCCGGCTCGAACGCCTTCACCCCCTCCGTCAGCGCCCGCTCGACGTCGAGCGAGCCGGCCAGCCGGTCCTCCGACGCGCCGACCGGCAGCTCCACCAGCGCGGCCGGCCGTTCCACCCGCTCGGCGCCGGGCTCGTGCGGCCCGTCCGGACACCCGGGGTCGGGGACGACGGGGTCGCAGGCGAACCGGCAGCCCGGCACCACGGCCACCGTGGGCAACTGGGCCGCCAGCGCCCGCACGATCGTGGACTTCGCCGTTCCCTTCTCCCCGCGTACGAGCACCCCGCCCACCCGGGGCGACACCGCGTTCAGCACCAGCGCCAGCTTCAGGTCGCCGAGCCCGACGACGGCGCTGAACGGATAGGTGACGATCAAGACTCAGCCTTCCGGTTGACGTGGACCACCCGCCAGCCGTCCCGCGCGACGGTCAGCTCGGTGGTGGACAGAGGAGCCAGGTCGAAACGGGCCGCGCGCAGCGGATCCAGCCCCAGGACGTGGCCGAGCGCCGCCCGGATGACGCCCGCGTCGCAGACCACGACGGCCCGCGGCTCGTCCCGTGCCGCATCGAGCCAGCCCGCCACCCTGGCGGCGAGCGCGCTCAGTGACTCGCCGCCGTGCGGGGCGGCGTGCGGGTCGGCCAGCCAGCTCGCCAGCGCGTCCGGCTCCTCCAGCGCGACCCGCCCGTACGGCAGGCCCCGCCACCGGCCGCAGTCCGCCTCCGCCAGGGCGGGCACCACGCGTGCCGCCAGCCCCATGGCGGCGGCCGTCTGCCGGGCGGCCCTGCCGGGAGCGGCCCATGCCGCCGGCGCCTCGACGGGCCCCGACGCGGCGGCCCTGGTCAGGCTCGCCGCGTCGGCGTCCTCGTCGGCGGGGAAGCACCCGGCCCGCATCCCCGGTGTCGTGGCATGCCGGACGAACAGCACCTTGCTCAGCTCGGCGCCGCGACCAGCGGACGAGCCGCCGCGCGCCGCTCCGCCCGGTCGCTCGCCCAGCCGAACAGCCCGCCGAACACCGCCCAGAAGACGAGCTGCGTGCCGAGCGAGACGACCCGGAACTCCCACAGCAGCGTGGCGGGGAACCCGTCGGGCACCTCGTCGACCGCCGGCAGCAACCACCACGCGGCGACGACGGGCACGAGGAAGGCGACCGCCGCCGCCGTCCAGCGAGCCCACGGGCCGCCGTCGACGAGGCGGGCCGTCGCCACCGCGATCGCCGTCGCCGCCAGCCCGACGAGGATCATCACCACGTAGAGCAGCGTGCGGCTGTTGATGGTGTCCGGGTCGCCCACCGCAGGCGGGTTGGCCGGATATTTCACGAAAGGCACGAGGATGATCGCGGCGAACGCCGTACCGGCCGCGGCCACCGCCAGCAGCCCGTCCGAACGCGGGCCGACCCGGCCGCGCAGCCCGGCGAACACCAGGGCGAACACCCCGCCCACGGCCAGCCCGTAGAGCCCGGTGGCCAGGAACAGCCCCGCCTTCTGCACGGGCCTGCCGACCACGGCGTCCTCGCCGTGACTGTGCTCGGCCGCTTCGCCGTGACTGTGCCCGGCCGTCCCGGCTTCTTGGCCGGGCGCCTCGGACTGGGCGGCGGCCTCCTCCAGGGCGATCGCGTGGTCCACGCGAGGTTCACCGAAGGCGAAGGCGAAGGCCCCCGCGATCAGTCCGGCCAGGAGTCCGATGAGCAGACCTCTGGCCAGGAAGGTGCGTACCATGCCCGGCGCTCAGTGGCAGGGCACGCCGAGCAGGTGGCGCCCGTCGTGCATCAGCTCGTGCAGGAAGGTGCCGGTCTGGGAGATGGCGCCGTTGTCCATCAGAACCAGGTAGGCGACCAGCAGCAGCACGGGCACGGCCAGCAGCAGCCAAGGGCGCAGGCGCGGAAAGGGAATCGTCGACGGGGTGGACAGCCCGGTCATGTCAAGCCTCCTCAGGGGTCACGCGTCCCATATCACGAGGTCACGGCTGCCAAGCGACCTGGCTCCCGGGATCTACGTCCCGGATACAGTGGCGCGTCCGCACCGGCATCTCACCGGATTTCCCTTGGACAACCGTGAAATCTACCGGAACGTATCCTTTCCTCACGTTCACGTCAATATGCGAACGATGGCCCGCCGTCACCGGCCGGGCACGCGCCGCCCCAGGCGCTCACGCGACCGCGCGCCTTGACGAAGCGCCCGGAATTCTACCCGGCCGAGTGCAGGGATTTAGCGTGCGTTGGTAGGTGAACCGCATATCGGCAGCCGTGCCGGGCATCGAGCGAGTGGGAGGATCCGGTGCCATGAATGTTGCCCGCGAAATGCGCGACCGCTATACGGACGCGTTCAACGCACACGATATGAAGGCGCTGCTTCACACCGTCAGCCCGTCCGGAGTGTCCATCAGCCCCGAGGGCGTGTCCCAGGGACACAGCGAGCTGGCCTCCTACCTGGAGGAGTTCTGGAGGGCGTTTCCCGACGTCCGGGCGGTGATCACGGAGTCCTCGGAAGGCGAGGCCACGACCGTCGACGAGCTTCTCATGGTGGGAACCCACCGAGGGCCGTACGCCATGCCCGACGGTCAGGTGCTCACCGCGACGGGTCGCCCCATTCGTTTGCGGTGCTGTTATGTCTGCACGGTTGAAGACGGACTCATTACGAGTCTGCGGCTTTATTTCGATCAACTGGAGCTGCTCACTCAGCTCTCCAGCTCGGTGATTCTGTCCCGTCCTTAGCGCATTGTTCGAGCGCTGGTCCTGCATCTGGCAGATGTACCTTCAGCAGGGCTCTGGTTGATCTTCGCGGCCTGCCCCAGCCTGGCCGCATGACGACAGAGACTCACGACCCGACGACCCGGGACACGACCCCGCGACTGGGGCCGCGCGGCCGCCTCGCCAGCGGCGCCAGCTCCTCCCCGCGCAGCCCCGCGACGCGCCGATGCCTGACCCCCGGCCTCCCGGTGCCTGCACCTGCGAGGTGGGAGTCAGGCGGCCAGCGGGGTTTGGCGTTCGGTGTTCTTCGGCAGCCTGCGTGTCCGGGGCAGGACGAGGTAGGTGAGGGCCAGTCCGATCAGGCTCAGTAGCGCGCCCGCCAGGCCGGTCCACCGCAGGGCGCCGGCGGCGACGATCGTGCCGCCGATGACCGAGCCGGCTGCGGCCCCGAGGTTGAAGGCGCCGACGTTGGCGGAGACCGCCAGGTTCGGGGCGGCGCCCGCGTGGTGCAGGATCAGCCCCTGCAGCGGGGCGATGGTCGCGGTGGCGAGCAGACCGAGCACCAGGACCGCGATCACGGCGGTCGGCTGCCACACCACGGCGAACGGGACCAGCAGGAGCGTCCCCGCCAACCCGCCGAAGACCCCCCGTACGGTGGCGCTCATCGACCTGTCGGTCAGCCTGCCGGCAGTGAGGTTGCCGATGAAGCTGCCCGCGCCGTAGGCGAGCAGCAGACCGGAGACCGCGGCGGCGGAGAAGCCGGAGACGCGGATCAGCAGCGGCGCGATGTAGGTGAACACCGTGGCGACCCCGGAGAAGCCCACCGCGGTGGTGGCGATGGCGAGCATGACGGGCCGGCGCGTCACCACGCGGATCTCGTCACGCAGCCGCGTGGACGGCGCCTCCTGCCGGGGCAGGACGGCGGCCAGCAGCATGGTGCCCACCAGGGACAGAACGGTCAGCACGGCGAACGGGGCCCGCCAACCGGCGCTCTCTCCGAGCAGCGCGCCCAGGGGCACCCCGAGGAGCGTGGCCACCGTGAAGCCCGAGGCCACGGTGGCGATGGCCGAGCCCGTCCGCTCGGCCGGGACCACCCGGGTCGCCGTCACCAGCGCCAGCGCCAGGAAGGCGGCGTGGCTGAGCGAGGACACCACGCGGCCCGCCAGGAGCAGGCCGAACGACGGCGCCGCCGCGCTGATCGCGCTGCCCGCCGCGAACAGCAGCATCAGCCCTAGGGCGAGCCCCTTGCGCGGCAGCCGCGAGGTCAGCAGGGCCATGAGCGGCCCTCCGGCCACCACACCGAGCGCGTACGCGGTCACGGCCTGTCCGGCGGTGCCCACGGAGACATCGAGATCAGCTCCGACCTGCGGCAGCAACCCGGCGATCAGGTACTCCGAGGTGCCCACGACGAAGACGCTTGCGCACAATGCCGCGAGCGTCGCGAAACCCTTGTTCATCTTCACGCCGTAGACGCTAAAGTCTCACATCGATATGAGAGTCAAGTCCGGCGGGGCGGTGACCGGCCCGCCGTCAGGAGGTCGTCGTGCGCATCGGTGAGCTGTCCCGGCGGACCGGCGTGGCCGTGCACCTGCTGCGCTACTACGGAGAGCAGGGTCTGCTCCACCCGCAGCGGCGCCCCAGCGGCTACCGGGAGTACGTCGAGGAGGACGTGGCCGTCGTCCGCCGCATCCGCAGCCTGCTGGCCGCCGGCCTGAACACCTCGACGATCATGACGGTCCTGCCGTGCCTGCGGGACGCCGGCGACCGCCTCGTCCCCACCTGCCCGGACCTGCTCGCCGACCTCCACCAGGAGCGCGACCGCATCGCCCAGGCCATCAGCGACCTTCAGGCCTCCATGGACGCGCTCGACGACGTCATCGCCGCGGCCCCGGCCGACGTCACCCGCCGGGCCCTGGCCTCGCTCGGCGTCTGAACGACGTCAGCCCCCGGGGACGGCCGGCCCTTCCGTGGGCGGGCGGCTCTCGCCGGTTCCGGCAGGACGACGATCCCGGGCAGATCCGTTGCGGTCCTCACCAGTCCCGGAAGGTCGTCCGATCTCATCCCATGTCGTGCTGACACGGCACGTGGAAGATCGTGAAGATGTAGGCATGAGTTCATCGCAGCCCTTCGCCGACCACGGGCCAGAGCCGGATGGATCTGCCCCGGATCACCGCTACTTGCTGGACAACGCCCGGGTAGAGGCGGGCGAGCGGTTCACCTGGCTGGCCGAGCTGTTCGACGGCGTCACCCGGGGCCACTTCGACCGGCTCGGCGTGAAGCCGGGCTGGCGGTGCTGGGAAGTCGGCGCGGGCGGCCCGAGCATCCCCGAGGCGCTCGCCACGGCCGTCGGGCCGACCGGCTACGTGCTGGCCACGGACATCAACCCCACCTGGCTGGACCCGCACGCCGGGTACGAGGTGCTCCGGCACGACGTCGTCAAGGACCCGCCGCCGCAGCCGGGCACGTTCGACCTGGTGCACGCCCGGCTGGTGCTCGTCCACGTGCCCGACCGGGACCGGGCGCTGGCGACGATGGTGGCGGCGCTGCGTCCCGGCGGCCGGTTGCTCATCGAGGACGCCGACACCGAGCTGCAGCCGCTGGCCTGCCTCGACGAGGTCGGTCCGGCACAGCGGCGAGCCAACCGGCTGCGGCGCGCCGTCCGGGAGTTGATGACCCGTCGCGGCGCCGACCTGCGCTACGGCCGTACGCTGCCGAGGGCGTTGCGCGCGGCCGGCCTGGCCGACGTCGCGGCGGCCGGGTGCTTCCCGGTCGGCGGGGTGGCCTGCGACCGGCTGGAGGCTGCGACGGTGCGCATGGTACGCGCCGAGCTGCTCGCCGCCGGGCTGGCCGACGACGCCGAGATCGACGCGCACCTGGCCGCCGTCGAGGCCGGCGAGCTCGACCTCACCCTCGCGCCGCTGATCTCGGCATGGGGACGCCGCCCCGAGCGGCCCGAGAAGTCCGGGCCGCGGTGAGGCCGTGCCCGAGGAGTCCGGGCTGCGGTGAGATCGTGCCCGAGGAGTCCGGGCCGCGGTGAGGCCGTGCCCGCGGCCCGGCGGCGCGCTCTGCTCGCCGCGGCTCCCCGGTGGTCGTCAGGCCAGGACGGGGAAGTTGCTGCGGAAGGTGCCGCGGGGGTCGCGGGAGCGCTTGACGTCCCGGAGGCGGGCCAGGTCGTCGGGGGCGAAGGCGGCGGCGGCGCGCTCGCCCGGCGCGAGGAAGGTGAACGGTTTGCGCCCCGACGTGCACGGCACCAGCGCCCCCGTCAGCCGGTCCATGCGCTCGCGGACGGCGGCGCCCCCGTCCTGCCCGGGGATGCCGAACAGGTACAGCGCGTACGGCTCGGCCAGGTGTCCGGCCGGGATGCCGGACGGCCGGGCCAGCGCGCCGCCCAGGTGCCGGACCTGGACGCTGAGGAGCGGGTCGATGGGCTGCTCCAGCAGCACGGCGGCCACCTCGTCGGTCAGCCCGGTCAGGAGCTCGGCGCGGGACCTGCCGGGGCCGGGGTCGGTGGGCTCGGCGGTGATGGCGCCCAGCCCGGCGACCGGCAGCACGGCGCGGGAGTCGGACAGCCGCCCCGCGATCTTCTCCAGCGGCCGCATCAGCGCCTCGGCGTCGCCGCCCGCGCCGAGGTGGGTGGCGTCCACGGCCACCAGCGGGGCGGCGCCGGGGAACTGCAGGAGGTCGTACCAGAGGGTCAGCTCGTCGGGTGCGGTGGCGGTGATCTCGCGGTAGGCCTCCAGGACGGCGGGGGCCATCGCGGCGGGCCACAACATGCGGCCGCCGTAGAGGTCAGGGGCCGGATGCAGGTCGAATTCGAGCGCGGTGACGATGGCGAAGTCGCCGCCGCCGCCGCGCAGGGCCCAGAACAGGTCGGGGTCGTCGTCGGCGGTGATCCGGGCGCGCGTGCCGGTGGCGTCCACGATGTCGAAGGCGCGCACGCCGCCCGCCGCCCAGCCGTGCCGGCGGCCGAACCAGCTCAGGCCGCCGCCCAGGGTGTAGCCGGTGACGGTCACCGCCGGGCTGCTGCCCGCGAGCCCGGTCAGCCCGTGCGGGCTCGCGGCCTCCTGGACGCGGCCCCACTTCACGCCGGCCCCCGCGCGGGCGACGCGTTCGGCGGGGTCCACGTGCAGGTGGTCGAGGCGGGTGGTGCGCAGCAGGATCGTCTCGGCGGTGTCGCCGGTGGCTCCGTGGCCGCTCGGCTGGGTGGTGACGGTCAGTCCTGCCAGGTGGGCGTGCCGGACGAGCGCGGCCACGTCCTCGGCGTCGGCGGCCTCGATCACGGCCCGCACGGGCTGGTCGATCGCCAGGTTCCAGGGCCGCCGGGCCTGCTCGAACCCTTCGTCGCCGGCTGCGAGCACCGTGCCCCGGACCACGCCGCGCAGTTCGTCCCCGATGTTCATGTTCACGCCTCTCTCGTCGATGGCTCCACTTTGTCGGGTGGGGGCTGGGGTCGAGCTGGGATCGAGTTGAGGTGCCGTAGGGTGGGGACGGACATGGCAGGGTTGGAGATTCGGCTGTTCGGGCCGCTTGAGGTCACCGGCGAGCAGGGTGTGCTGGATCTCGGTACGCGCAAGCAGCGTGCCCTGGTCACGATGCTGGCGCTGGAGCCCGGCCGGGTGGTGTCGCTCGACCGGCTCATCGACGAGCTGTGGGCCGGGGAGCCGCCCGCCGGGGCGACCCGTACCCTTCAGGCGTACATCGCCCACCTGCGCCGGGTGCTGGAGCCCGACCGGCCGCCGCGTACCCCGCCGCGTGTCCTGCTCACCCGCGAGCCGGGCTACCTGCTCGCCGTCGCGCCCGGCCAGGTGGACCTGTGGCGGTTCGCCTCCTGGGCCGGTGAGGGCCGCGCGGCGCTGGCGGGTGGCGCGCCCGGCCGGGCCGTCGAGCTGCTCGACCGGGCGCTCGGGCTGTGGCGGGGCGAACCGCTGGGGGAGTTCGCCGGTCAGGAGTTCGCCCAGCCGGTCGCCGCGCGGCTCGCCGAGACCCGCGTCACCGCCCTGGAGGACCGTTTCGACGCCCGCCTGGCTCTGGGGGAGGACGCGCCCCTGATCCCCGGGCTGGAGGCGCTGGTCGCGGCCGAGCCGTACCGGGAGCGGGCCTGGTCGCTGCTCGTGCGCGCGCTCTACCGGGCCGGACGGCAGGCCGACGCGCTGGCCGCGCTGCGCCGGGTGCGTGAGCGGCTGTCGGCCGATCTCGGGCTGAGCCCCGGCCCCGATCTGCGGGAGCTGGAACGCGCGGTGTTCGACCAGGCGCCCGAGCTGCGCCCGCCGGTGCCCGAGCCGGTGGCGCCGTTCGTCCCGGCCGCCCCCGAACCGGAGGGCGAGGCCCTCATCGCCCGCTCGGCCGAACTGGAGCTGGTGGCGCGGCGGCTGGCCGCCGCGCGGCGCGGCGACGGTGGCGCCGTGCTGGTCATGGGGGAGGCGGGCATCGGCAAGACCCGGTTCGTCCGGGCCGCCGCCGATCTGGCCGCCGCGCGCGGGTTCGGGGTCGCGTGGGGGAGTTGCGCCGACCGCGCCGCCTCGGCCTTCTGGCCCTGGACGCAGATCCTGCGCGAGGCGGGTGACGCCACCGGGTTGCTGTCCGGCCGCGCCCGTGACCCCGAGCAGGATCTGTTCGGCCTGTACGAGCAGGTCCTGGACGTCCTGACCCGGCCGCAGGAGCCGCTGGCCGTCGTCCTGGAAGACCTCCACTGGGCCGACGTGTCCTCGCTGCGGCTGCTGGAGTTCGTCGCCGAGTCCGCGCTGCGGCGTCCGCTGCTCGTCCTGGTCACCTGCCGTCCCGAGCCCGGCGACCACCCCGCCGAGCTGCGCGGGACGCTGGCGGCGCTGACGCGGTCGGGTGAGCGCCTGGAGCTGCCGCCGTTCACCTCCGGCGACGTGGCCGCCTTCCTGCGGGCCAAGCAGGTCGCCGACGAGCCCGGCCTGGTCGGCGACCTGCTCGACAGGACCGGCGGCAACCCCTTCTACCTGGGCGAGGTGCTGCGCCTGCCGCGCGGCGAGCGTACGGTCCCCAGCGGCGCCCGTGACGTGATCGAGCGCCGGGTCGCGCGCCTGCCCCAGGAGACCCGTGCCCTGCTCGCCGCCGCCGCCGTGGCCGGCCGCGACGTGGACGCCGGCCTGCTGGAGAGCGTCACCGGCAGCACCGCCGAGCAGGTGATGGCCGCGCTGGAGCCGGCCGTCGCCACCGGCCTGCTGGCCGAGCCGCTCGCCGGGCCCGACTACCGCTTCTCGCACGCCCTCGTCCAGGAGGCCCTGTACGCCGGGCTCGGCAAGCTCGACCGTTCGCGCCTGCACCTGCGTACGGGCGAGGCGCTGGAAGGCGTCCTGCCCGAGTCGCGGTCGGCCACGCTCGCCCACCACTTCTCCCAGGCGGGCCGCCTGGACGTCGCGGGCAGAACCGTCCGGTACGCCTCCCGCGCCGCCCGGCACGCCGCCGCGCAGCTCGCCCACACCGAGGCGGCCGGTTTCTGGACGCTGGCCCTGTCGGCGCTCGAACCCGGCCACGACGCCGAACGCGCCCGCCTGCTCACCGAGCTCGGCCACGCCCACCGCGCCGCCGGCCGGCCCGAGGACGCGCACCGCGACTGGGAGGAGGCGATCGTCCTGGCCAGAGCCGCCGGCGACCGGGCGGCGCTCATCTCCGCGGTCACCGCCATCGGCGGCCCGGCCCTGTGGAACTGGCGCCCGTACGGCGTCGTCGACTCCGGCCTGGTCGCCGTCATCGAGGAGCTGCTCGACGGCCCGCTGCCGGACGCCGACCGCGCCACCCTCCTGGGCACCCTCGCCCTGGAGCTGCACTACGGTCCCCGCGGCGCCGAGGGCGAACGCCACGCCGCCGAGGCCGTCGCCCTGGCCAGGCGGACGGGTGACACGCCGCTCCTGGCCCGCACGATGAACAACTACCTGCTCGCCGCGTTCCGCCCCGGAGGCAACGCCGCGCGGCGGGCGATGGCCGAGGAGCTGGCGGCCCTGCCCGGCCTGCCGGTGAGCGGCGAGGTGCTGGCGCGGGTCTCCCTCATGTCCTGCCTGCTGCGCGACGGCGACCTGCCCGGCTGGGACCGCGAGCTGGCCCGCTGCGAGGCACTGCTGGCCATGGCGCCGCGCCCGGAGCTGGAGTCGATGGTGCGCATCGCCCAGACACCCCGTGCCACCCTCGACGGACGGTGGGAGGAGGCCGAGGACCTGCTCGCCCGGTACGGCGACATGCGGTTCGCCCCGACCATGTGGGGCCGCGGGTTCCACCGGCTGGTGACCACGTTCACCTGCCGGCGCGGCCAGGGGCGGGTGGCCGAGATCCTGGAGGAGCTGGTGGCCGCCGCGGAGGAGCCGCGGTTCGTGCCGCTGCGGCCCGTCGCCGTGCTCGCCGCCGCCGAGTCCGGCCGCGCCGAGCTGGCGCACGAGCTGGTGGCGCGCTGGGGGACCGACGTCCCCGACGACTGGGTGGCCGACTTCCTCGTGCCCGTCTGGGGCCTGGTCGCCGCCCGCCTGGGCGTGCCCGATCCGCGCGCGCTCTACGAGCGGCTGCTTCCGTACGCGGACCTGCTGGTGGTGGCCGGGATGGGCACCGCCTGCTGGGGGTCCACCCATCTCGTGCTGGCCGAGCTGGCCCGCCGCCTCGGGGACGAGGACGCCGCCCGCGCCCACGCCGCCGCCGCCCGCCCGGCCCGGGCGAGCGAAGGGACGGCATCGAGAAGTCGTTGAGCCGGCGAAACCCGTACACCAAGATGATCAGATGGAGAAAGGCGAACCCGGGAGCGGAGGGACGATTTCGATCCTGTCCCGCATCGATTACCGCATCGAAGACTTCGACCGGCTTCTCGAAGAGGGACGCAAGTCCTACCGCCGGACACAGCCGGACGCGACCCCGGAAGAAGTGAACGACGCCGTGCCGGACCTGCACAGCGCCATTTACGAGATCATGCACGCCAACGGCGACCGAATCCCCTTCCCCTTCCCTTCCGGGGTGCCGATCGCGGGCGTCACATGGTTCCTGGAAGTGGACGAGCCGCTGGGGGAAGAACTGAAGGGAACGCCCGAGGAGCCCTTCGGGATCGCCTGCGACGCGGAAGACGGCGACCTCATCTACCAACATCGCGACATTTATCACCTGACGGCCGAGGCGTTCGAGTAAGCCCCACCCCTGACGGGGGACGTCGGCTACCGCCGAAGTTGCAGGCGGACAGACAGTCGTACAGCGGTTGATAGACGAAAAATATCTATTTTTCGCCGTATTTCACGAGCTCAGGGCCATTGGTAGCGTCAGCCGCGCAACACGGAGTGATCCTGCCCCAGGAGGCCGGTGTGGTCATGCGATGGTTGTCAGCGCTCATCCTGGTCTTCTCCGGGGTCCTCGTGGTGACGGGGGCGCCCCCGGCCGCCGCCGCGTCGGTCCAACCCGGGCCGGGCCAGTTCTACGGGGTCCGGGCCCGGGTGCTGAGCAACGTGTCGATCGCGGCGGGGGCCACCACCACGGTCAAGGTGGCGGGGGTGGGCGCGGTGCCCGCGAGCGGGGTCGCGAGCGCCGCGGTGAACGTCGCGGCCAAGGGCGCGAGCGCGGCGGGCGGCCTCATCGTCTTCCCCTCCGACCTGGCCGCCGCGCCCGCGGTGACGGGCACCCGCTACCGCTCCGGCGTGTGGGACGACCAGCTCCTGACGGTCAAGCTCGGCCCGGACGGCTCCCTCAAGGTCAAGAACACCGGCACGGCCGCCGTCAGCGTCTACGCCGACGTGCACGGGTACTACACCGCGACGGCCGCCGCGACGGCGGGAGCCCGGTACGTGCCGCTGAACACCGGCCGGGTCATCGGCAACCAGACCGTGGCGGCCAACTCGACCGCCACGTTCGCGGTGGCGGGGGTGGGCGGCGTGCCGGCCTCCGGGGTGGCGTACGTGGCGCTGACGTTCGCGGTGAAGAGCACCGGGTCCGGCAAGATGATCGCCTACCCGTCCGGCGGCACGCCGCCCGTCGGGTCGAACATCGACTACCGGCCCTCCTACTTCCAGTCGAACCTGGTCATCGCCGCCCTCGGCGCGGACGGCAAGATCGCCGTCAACAACAACGGGGCCGCCGCGCTGACGGTGTACGCCGACGTGGCCGGCTACTTCGCGACGCCCGCCGCCACGGTCGCCTCCTCGGTCCTGGCGCCCGTCGCCCCGTCACGGACCCTCACCTCCGTGACGGTGGCGGCGGGCGCCTCGTACACGGTCGCCCCGCTGGGCAAGGGCGGTGTGCCGGCCTCCGGGGTGAGCGCGGTCGGCGTCAACATCACCGCCAAGGGCACGGCGAACGGCCTGCTGCGCGTCTACCCCACCGGCCAGGCGAGCATCCCGGGCGGCGGCTCGATCGCGTACCAGCCGAACGACTTCTGGTCGAGCCTGGTGCCGGTCAAGGTGGGCACCGGCGGCACGTTCGTGATCCTGAACACCGGCGGCGCGAGCGTCAACGTGACCGTCGACACCTTCGACTACTACGGATCGGCGTCCGTGCCGTCCGCCCCGGCCGGCGTGAGCGCGACGGCGGGCGACACGTCGGCGACCGTCTCCTGGCAGCGTCCCGCGGACGGCGGCGCGCCCATCACCGGCTACACGGTCACCTCCAGCCCCGGTGGCGGGACCGCGACGGTCTCCGGCGACCTGCTGAAGGCCACGGTCACCGGCCTGGCCAACGGCACGGCGTACACCTTCACCGTGACCGCCGCCAACGCGGTGGGCAGTTCGGCCAGGTCGGCCGCGTCCGCGCCGGTGACGCCGGCCGGGACGGTCACCCGTCCCTCGCCGCCGCTCGGGGTGTCCGCGACGCCGGGCGACCGTTCGGCGAAGGTCACCTGGCGCGCGCCCGCCTCCGACGGCGGGTCGGCGATCACCGGGTACGTCGTGACGGCCGCCCCCGGCGGCGCGACCGCGACCGTCGCCGGCGACCGGTTACAGGCCACGGTCACCGGCCTGACCAACGGCACCGCGTACACCTTCACCGTCACGGCGGCCAACGCGAACGGCGTCTCCGACGCCTCCGCGCCCGGCGACCCGGTAACCCCCGGCGTCCCGGGCCGGCCCGGCCGCCCGTTCGTCACCGGCGTGTACGGCAGGGACGGCGCGGCACGCGTCACCTGGGCCCCGCCCGAGACCGGCGCCGCGGGCGTGACCGGCTACGTCGTGACGGCCGCCCCCGGCGGCGCCACCGTGAACACGACGGCCACGGAGGCCACGGTCACCGGCCTGACCAACGGCACCGACTACTCCTTCACCGTCACCGCGGTCGGCGCGGCGGGCGCCGGAGACCCGTCGCCGCCCTCGGACGCGGTGCGCCCGGCGCCCGCCGAGGTGCCCATGTCCCCGCCCGCGCTGCTGGTGACCCCCCTCGACCAGCGCGTGGACGTGCAGTGGGCGCCCGCGGTGGACGGCGGCTCGCCGATCACCGGGTACACGGTGACCGTCCAGCCCGGCGGCCGGACCGTCGACACGCCGCCCGACACGACGGTCACCTCGGTGACCGGGCTGGCCAACGGCACCGCGTACACGGTCTCGGTCGTCGCCAGGAACGCGGTGGGCGCGAGCGCCCCGAGCACCGCGGCGGCGGTCACCCCGGCGGCGAGCCGGCCGCCCGGCGCGCCGACGCACCTGCGGGCCGGGCTCCCGGCCTCCGGCAGCGTCCAGGTCACCTGGGACGCGCCCGCCGACGTCGGCACCAGCCCGGTCACCGGCTACACGGTGACGGCCAGCCCCGGCGGCAAGGCCGCGACGGTCACCGCCACCACCGCCACGATCGCGGGGCTGGACCCGGCCACGGCCTACACCTTCACCGTGCGCGCCACCAACGCCGCCGGCACCGGCACGGCCAGCGCCCCGACCGAGGCGATCACGCCGAAGCTCACGGTCAAGAGCGAGCCGCGGGTGCTGTCCCCGCAGGCGGCGGCCACGCTGCGGGCCGTACGGGGGCGGGCCCTGGAGTTCGAGAACCCGCCGGCGGAGGTCACCGGGCTCACCGCGGGCACGCTGCTCGTCATCGGCCAGACCGAACGCACCCCCGAAGGGTTCTTCGGCAAGGTGTCCGGCACCGCGCTGCAGAACGGGCGGTTCGTCGTCTCGACCACGGCCGCCTCGCTGAGCGACGCCTTCACCGACGCCGGCTTCGCCACCGACGGCCGCGTGGACACCGGCGACCAGGTGGAGTTCGTGCCGTCGGTGCCGGGGGCGCGGCTCGTCGAACCCGTCGAGAACACCAGTCACCGGGCGGCCGGGCCGCGGGTCGGCCTGCGGGACGGGAACCTGGTCATCGAGTTCGAGCAGTCGTTCGAGCAGAAGGGCCGCTCGGTCACGAAGGTCGAGGGCTGGGCGGTGATCGACCAGGACACCAAGATGGGCGCCAGCACCGACTCCGCCGGCCGCGGCGTGGACATCAGCAACACCACGAAGATCAGCTCCGAGGTGCGGGTGAAGCAGGGTCTCGCGTTCGAGTACAAGAGGCGGACGCACCTCGGGCACGTCAACGGGCCGTGCTTCTCGTTCATGGTGGGCAAGGTGCCGGTCGTGGTGTGCGTGCGCTTCTCGGTCGCGCTGGCGTTCGAGGCGTCCGCGACGGTCGGGCTGAGCTTCGCCGTCCACTGGGACAAGCAGTTCGGCACGCGCTGCCACACCGGCAAGAGCGGCACGTCCTGCACCCCGAACGACGGCGGCCCTGGCTTCTACAGCGACGGCGGCGTCGGGGCCTACGGCGACGGCACGGTCACCACCGCCATCTCCACCGACATCGAGCTCCTGCTGTACGGGGTGGTGGGCCCCGCCCTGGTGGTGGACGCGCCGGGCGCGCAGTTCAAGGCCGACACCACGCAGAACCCGTGGTGGGAACTGCGGGTGCTGGCCCGGCTCGGGGCCGCCATCGACCTGGGCGCGATCGGCAAGGACTACTCGGTCTGGCGCAAGGACGACATCATCAGCGCGTTCTGGACGGTCACCCACGCCCCGGGCGCCTTCCAGGGCATCAAGGTCGTCCCGCAGCACGGCAAGGTGGGACCGGGCCAGAACTACCAGTTCAAGGTCGCCGTCTCCGGCTATCCCGACGACGTCGTCACCCAGTGGAAGCTGGTCGGCGGCCCCGGCACGCTCACCGCCGACGGCCTGTTCAACTCCTCGCAGGAGGGCCTCGCCGAGGTCGAGGTGACCAGCCCCGCGACCGGCGGGCACCCGCAGCTGCAGGCCCGCGGCGGCGTCGAGGTCGGCGCGCAGTACGGGACGCCGGGCCCGCCCAAGCTCGACACCTTCACCGCGCCGACGCTGCGCGGGGCCACCGTGAGCTGGTCGCCGCCGGCCGACACCGGCACGAGCGACATCTCCGGCTACGTGGTGACCGCGACGGCCGAGGACGGCAGCCAGACCGCGCGGACGTACGCCTACGGCGGCGACGCGACGCACCAGCTCGTCCAGGGGCTCACGCCAGGGGTGACGTACAGCGTCACCGTGATCGCGCAGAACGCGCAGGGCAGCGGCGAGCCGTCCGCGCCGCTGAAGCTGACGCCGACGGACGTGATCTTCTTCGGCCCGCCCTCCACGCTCGGCGCGGACCTCGCGGGCAGCACCGAGACGCAGGGCCGGCCCGACTCCTCCGGAACGGCCGGCGGCGCCACCGGCGCCGCGGCCTCCGGCGACGGCCGCTACATCTTCTTCATGACCCAGGCGCGCAGCAACCTCATGCCGGACGACCGGCGCGCGCCCTCCAGCACGGCGCCGTTCATCCTGCGCAAGGACACGCAGGGCGGCGGCACGCAGGTCGTGTCGATGGGCGCCGACGGCGTCACCCCGGTCACCGGTTTCGTCGGCGGCCCGCTGGCCAGCCGGAACGGCAACGTGGTCGCCTTCACCTCGCTGGAGTGGACCGGCGTGCTGACCCCGAGGTCGGTCGTGCACGACATCGCCGCCAGGACCTCCTGGACGCTGGAGGAGCACGGCTACGTCTCCGCCGTCAGCGACGACGGGCACGCGGTCGTCTACTGGAAGAAGCTGGACGTGAACTCGGCCACCTCCCGGTGGAACCTCTACCGGCAGGTCAAGGGCGGCGCGGCGCAGAAGCTGACCTCCTGCGACTCCCAGACCGACGGCGACTGCCCGACCTCGACGGGCGACGGCGTCCTGTCCGGCGACGGCAACCGGGTGACCTGGTCCACCTACGACGTCACCGTCCAGAAGTACCGCACCTGGCTGTACGACGCCGTCGCCGGCGGCACGACGGAGATCTTCCCTGGCACGGACGTCGGCGACCCGATCATCTCCGGCGACGGGCAGGTGGTGGCCCTGCGGTTCACCGCGCATCCGTCCCAGACCTCGTGCCTGATGGTCGCCAGGATCGGCGGCGCCACGCCGGGCGCGGGCAACTGCCTGGTCCCGGAGGACGTCAACGGCCGCGGCAAGGCGCTGTTCCTCAGCCAGAAGGGCACCGCGCTGGCCTACGAGTACACCGACGACGACTCGGTGCACAGCCTGCGCAGCTACCGGGGCGGCGCCACCCATCTGGCGGGCGGCGCGCCGGGGCAGTCGTGGCCGGTGACGGCGTTCATCACCGACGACGACCAGCGCCTGATCTACACCCTCGGCTACGACGGCGGCACGGCCACGGCCGACACCGTCGTGGCGCACGAGGTGCCGGGCGTGTGGTGGGACTTCACCACGGGCGGGATGCCCGGTGGCGCCCCGGCGCCCGCCGCGGCGCCCGACCGGCGCGCGCCGGCCCGCGACCTGCGGGTCCGGATGCCGGACAAGCCCGTCACGCTCGGCTCGACGCCGCATCCGGCCGTCTCCTCGTCTCGCGATTGACGCCGGCGGGGGACCGGAGAACTGCCGACGACAGGGACCCGGTTCCCCGCACGTGGGGACGCCACGGAACACGCACGACGGCAAGGGCGCGCGTGCTCCCCGGCGCACCGGGCGGCCCGGCCAACCGCGTGCCGACGACCGGCACGTACCGGGCGGCGCAGACCCTTCCGCTACAAGGTCATTCGCGAGTCACACAGCACTGCTAGGCGCGCTTGGGCCAGACGGGGCCCTGGTCGGTCCAGACGACCCCCTTGTTGCGGCACAGACAGAACGGGTGCCCGACGGGGTCGGTGTAGACGCGCCACCCGTAGCCGTTGGGCCCGATGAAATCCTGCTGCAGGGACGCCCCGAGGGCCAGGACGCGGCTCTGCTCGGCCTCGACGTCGTCGACCTCGAAGTCGAGGTGGAACTGCTTGGGGTGCTCGCTGTCGGGCCATTGCGGTGCGCGGTAGTCCTCCACGGGGTTGAAGGCCAGCTCGATCTCGCCGAACTGGATGCCGGCCCAGTTCTCGTGGCTGCCCTCCTTGACCGGGCGTCCCGTCACCGCGGAGTAGAAGGCCGCGAGTTTCATCGCGTCCGGGCAGTCGATGATGAAGTCGGTGAGTCGCAGCATTCGGCGATCTTGTCACAAGATCCGTCGGCGCTGTCGGCGGCCCGCGCCGTGGTCCCTGTGGGAGCGTCCGAAACGGTGTGAGCGCTATCCGGACGAGGAAACCAGGTTCACAAGGAGCTGAACCTCCAGCCGGTGCGTCGGCGTCATGCGCTCTCGGCCGCAGTGCCTGGTGGCGTGGCTTCGCGGCCGGAGCGTCATGGCGAGGCCGGCGCCACCGCGCCGGACGTCAGAGCCGCCTGCACGATGCGGAGCGCCTCGGCCGCGTCGAGGCCGACGCTGGCGATCACGGCGGCGTAGTCGGCGGCGGCCCGGCGGGCCCGTTCCCGGCCTTCCTCGCCGGCGGCTGACACGAACGAGCCCGCCCGCCCGCGCGTCTCGATCAGACCCGCCTCCTCCAGCTCCCGGTACGCCCGGCCGACCGTGTTGACGGCGAGACCGAGGTCGGCCGCCAGGTGGCGGATGGTCGGCAGCCGGGCGCCCACGGCCAGCGTGCGGTTCTGGATCTGCCGGGCGAGCTGGGCCCGCAACTGCTCGAACGGCGGGACCGGTGAGCCCGCATCGATGACGATCATCGCAGGCCCACCGCGCGCCGCGCCGTGGCCGCGTACGACGGCGTCCTGACCTGGACGGCGACCAGGGCGAGCACTCCCAGCACCAGGAAGCCCACCGAGGCGGCGCTCCACCACCCGGGCGCGAACCCGGACAGCAGCACCACCGGCAGCGCCCACAAAACGGGCGGCGCGGAACTCTCACGCGCGTCCTCGATCCGCATGACGACGTCGGCCGTCAGCGAGACCTCGTCCTCGGCCACGACGGGACGGGCCAGCATCTCGCGCAGTTGCAGGACGGCGCCGAGGGCGACTCCGGTCACGGCGACCAGCAGCACGACGGCGGCGTGCCGTGCGGTGCCCTCGGTGACGGTCAGCGCGCTCACCCCCAGCGCGAAGGCGCAGGCGAAGGTGGCGCCCGCCATGACGGCGTAGGGCCGTCCGAGCAGGGCGGCCCAGCCGAGCCGCACCGGATGGGTCACCCGTCGCGGCAGCGCGGCTCCGGCGCGCCGGTCGACGCGCCGCACCCAGGCGTCCAGCAGGATTTGGGTCAGCAGCAGCGCGACGATCGACCCGCTCAGCACCAGCATCGGCGCCAGCCGGTCCGACCCGGACCCGGACCCGTCGGCGGCTCCTGGCAGGGCGGCGACCTGCGCCAGGGAGGCCGCGATGATCAGCACGGCCAGCAGGACGCTGCCCAGCAGCCGCACCCGACGCCGCACCGCCAGCCGCGTGGCCAGCAACGGCGTCGGCGGGCCGTCGCTCAGGCCGTGCCGCCGCAGCCAGGTCTCGGCGCATCGGATGTCCGCGGGCGGCGGCCCGGCGTCGGACGTGGAAGCGTTCGTCATGCCTCCTCCTTTTGTCGCAAGCTTTGTAGCAACATGGTGCGTCATCACTTGCGACAAAGTCAACGCCCGGGAGGGGGAGCCCGTTACCCGGCGAAGAAGGTGGCGTGCACGAGGAGCCGGTTACCCGGCGGAGACAGTGATGTTGCCGGAACCCGTGGTCAGCGACATCTTGCGCGGCGAGGAGCCGTCCTTCTTGACCGAGACGTCGGCGTCCCCGGAGGCCGTGCTCGCCTTCACGTCGAAGGTCTCGTCGGGGACGGTCAGCTCGACGTCACCCGACCCGGCCGACAGCTCGACGCTCTCCGGCGCGACCGCGTACTTCAGGGTGACCTTGCCGGACCCCTCCTTGACCAGGAGCTTCTTGCCGCCCAGGCCGTCGCCCTTGATGTCGCCGGAGCCGGCCTTCAGGTCCAGAGGGCCGGTGAGCGACCTCAGCGTCAGATCACCCGAGCCGGCGTCCACGTCGACCGGCACCCCCTTGGGCACCTGCACCTGGTACTCGACCCCGCACGTTCCCCACGACTTCTCGCAGTCGTAGAAGACGGACAGCGTGCCGCCCTCCACCTTGTGCGCGGCGCGCGGCTTGTCGTTGCTCCAGTAGAGCCTCTCGGTCACGCTGACGTACGTCGCGTCCGACTCGGTGACGGTCACGTTCCCGCTGCCGCTTCTGAGGTGAAGCCGCTGCACCTTCTCCTTGACCTGGTACGTGCTGGTCTCCTCGTTCTTCGGTTTGCCGATGGCGTCCAGGCCGCACCCGGTCAGGAGCACCGCGGAGGCCAGCAGGCCGCCCGCGATCGCAGTGATCTTCATGCCGTCAATCCTGTCCGGACGTCCCGCGGCCCGCATCAGGGATGCCCCCGACAGGCCCCCGGGAAGAACCCGTACCTCCGACGCCCCCGTCCGTCCGCGAGTCCGCGCTCACTGCCACTGTCGGGAACGGGCACGCGCCGGGCAAGGTCGTCGCATCAGGCGGCGGCCTTCACGCCAGGACGGCAGCGGCGCACGTAGTACGCGCAGGTCAGTGCCAGCACCATGGGCCCCCACAGGTTGAGCGGGCTGATGCACACCTTCGCCAGGATCTCCCACCAGACGTTGTCGTAGGCGACCTCATCGACGACCCCCGCCCAGTGGAGCACCGTCTGCACCGGCAACACCGACAGGATCGCGCCCCCGGCCGCCGCGGGAACCACCGCAGCCATCGGCGGGACGGGCCGCCCCCCGGCAAGAGGCACCCAGGACGGGAAGACCTCGCCCCACCGGCGTACCAGCCCGATGCTCAGCAACGCCGCCAGCTCCGACAGCGTGCTGAGCCCGAAGATGTACGGAATTCTGATCCACAACGCCGGCATGTCCGTGTCGTGGATCTGGCCCATGTCGAAATCGAGGACGAACGGCAGCCGCCAGAGGCAGGAGGGCAGCACCAGAAGCGGCAGCGCGTAGGCGACCCGCAGCGCCCAGCGCGGGACCTGCCGCTCGGTGTCGCTCTCGGCGGGAGCCCGGTGCAGGAGTCTGATCGGCATGCTGCAACCGTGTCCGGGCCGCCGCCCCGGAAGATCACCTGAGCGGGTGAGCAGCCTCCCCCACCCGGGGGAGATCGACCTCCGGGCCGAGGCCGCCGAGGCCCCCGGATGGTCAGCGGCGCCCGTCGAGGAGGGCAGTGGAGGTCGCGGAAGAGGGCGTCGCGCACGCGGCCACCCGGCTCGCCGACCTGATGAGCCTGCACTGCGAGACGCATTACGGCCCGCATGGCTGCGCGCTGATCGACGGGGTCGAAGCCGGCCGGCTCGCGCGGGCGATCAGCCGCCGGTCGGGACGGGTCCTCGCGCCAGAGCCTGACGGATCCGGCGGGTGAGGTCGTCGGCCAGGATCTCGGCCTGGCCGGTGGCGATTCCGTCGAGTGCCTGGGTGGCGACGTCGGCGGGGTCGGCCTTGGGGACGCCGTCCAGTCCGGCGGTCATGTCGGTGTCCATGAAGCCGACATGGAGTGCCGAGACGCTGATCCCCCTGGGCTGGAGTTCCTCGCGGGTCGCGTCGGTCAGTGCCCACGCGGCCGCCTTCGCCGCCGCGTACGCACCGGCCCGCGCCGGGTGCAGCCACGAGATCACCGACAGGATGTTCAGGATCGCGCCCCCGCCGTTGGCCTCGATGACCGGTGCGAAGGCTCTGGTGACGGCGAGGGGGCCGTAGAAGTTCGTCTCCAGTTCGCGGCGCACCGCGTCGAGGTCGCCGCCGATGAGCGGCGTGCCGGTGGAGATCCCGGCGTTGTTGATCAGGAGGTTCGCGTCGGTGGCGATCCGCGCGGCGGCCCGGATGGACGCGTGGTCGGTGACGTCGAGGAGCAGCGGGGTGACTCCTGGCAGGTCCAGGTCGCCGGGACGGCGGACGGCCGCGTAGACCGATGCGCCGCGTTCCAGCAGTTGTGCGGCCAGGTGGCGTCCCAGACCCCGGTTCGCGCCGGTGACCACCGCGACTGCGCCGTTCAGATTCATGCTGCCTCCTTGAGAGAAGATAGATTATGAACGCAATCTATCTGTCGCAGCATAGAATAGATGACGACTGACATCCGGCAAGGAGGCGCAGATGGGACGCGGATCACAGGCGCAGGCGCGGCAGAACCGCCTGCGGGTCGTCGACACGGCGTCCCGGCTCTTCCGTGAGCAGGGCACCGAGGTCAGCGTCGCCGACCTGATGAAGGCCGCGGGTCTGACCCACGGCGGCTTCTACAAGCAGTTCGCCTCCAAGGAGGCCCTCATCGGCGAGGCGACCGCGCATGCCTTCGACGAGCAGGCCGACGTCCGGGCCGCCGCGCTCGAACGGCACGCGGGAGATCGCGAAGCCGCTCAGCGGGCGTTCGTGGACGGCTATCTCTCCGCCGCGCACCGCGACAACGCCGCCGACGGCTGCCCCGTCGCCGGACTCGCCGCCGACATCGCCCGCGGTCACGGGGACGCCGAGGCGCGCCGCGTGTTCACCGAGCAGGTCGGCGACACCGCGGCCTGGCTCGAAACCGCCGACCAGGACGGCCTGGCACGGCTGTGCACCATGGTCGGCGCCCTCGTCCTGGCCCGCGCCACCGCGGGCCACCCGCTGTCGGAGGACATCCTCGCCGCCGCGCGCACGGCACTGACCGGCGACCAAAGCCAAGATCACCCTCATCGGGAGTAGGCAGGCAGGCCGGGCGCGGCATGGCCCACCATGCGGCGGGCCGTGCGCACCGCCGTACGGGCCTTCGGCTTCGAGGGGCCGGCCGCGCTGAGCCTGGCGCAGCTGATCGACGACCCGGGGCGCGAACCCGGCGTCCACCCGCCCGAGGCGGCGATCGACCACGAGCGGCTCTTCGCCGACCTGGCCCGGTGGACCGGTTCGGTGCAGGTCGCCGTGGAGACGGCGTGACGGCCCGTCAGGCGCCGACGGTCGGCGCCCTGGCCCGGGCGCCGGGCCAGGGCCGGGGGAGCAGCTCGGGGGAAGCAGCGGGTCGGCCTCCATCGCCCGGGTGAACTCCGCGGCGCGGACGCCCCGGACGGGTCCGACGGTTCGGCGTGCTCCTGGAGGAACCGGAGCCGGGGCTCCGCCACCTCGGCGAGCCGGTCGTAACGTGCGGCGATCTCGCCCGGCGGCCACTGGCCGGGGCGGAGGTCAGTGGCAGGTCAGCGCCGGTTCAGGAGGCCGGGCTCCCGTCGACCCAGGACGGGTCCGCGACCAGGGTCCGGAGCTCGTTCACGAGCCGGGCGGAGTGGAACCCGTCGGCGGCGGCGTGGTGCACCTGGAGCGCGAGGGGGAGCAGCACCCGGCCGTCGCGCTCGGTGTACCGGCCGAGGGTGAAGATGGGTGCGAGGTGGTCCCAGTTGTCGCCGATGTTGAGGTTGAACCCGGTGAAGGACGTCCACGGCAGGCTCGACACGTCGAACGTGTTGGCCGGCAGCGTCCCCTGCGGGAAGAACTCGGCGGCGCGGGCGTGCTCGGCGAGCAGGGGAGCGGCGACGTCGTGGAAGGCGGCGAAGTCGGGGTCGTAGGGCGCCCACACGCACGCGAACGTCTCACGGTCGGGGTTGAAGACCGTGAAGGCCGGATGCACGACGGGCCAGACGGCCGGGTCGCCCGAGGCGGTCAGGCACATCCGGAACTCGTCGTGCCGGTTGACGACCGTGGCGATCGCCCAGACCTGCGCGAGGTAGGACTTGCGTCGCGACCGGCCGAGCGCCGCCGCGAACGCGGTGACGTCGATCTCCACCGTCATGGAGTACGTGCACGGCACGGCCCGGCGGTAGTGCTCGAAGTGCTGCCGGCGCGGCCAGGTCACGGTGTCGATCGGGATGGGGGCGTCCATGCCGCCATCATCCCAACCACCGGCCAGGACCGAACGCCGGCCCCGACGGATACGGTCACCTGCGTGAGCACTTGGTAGCGTCCGGTGGGCCCGCACCAGGGCTCACCCTGGTGCGGGCACACCGGGGACCGGGGCCGGGTCGCCGCGTACGGGCAGCAGGCGGGCCGGCAGGGCGGTGGCCAGCGCGGCGATCAGCGCGGCCTCCAGCATGCGCGCCAGGATGATCATGTGGATCTGCCACGGCAGCGCCGCCCGCAAGGGCAGCCACACCAGCTCCAGCGCGAGGGCGTAGAGCACCGCCGCGGCCAGCCCCGCCAGCATGCCCTTCGCGACGGGCGACGTGCCGGACAACCCGGCCACGCAGGCCGCCAGGGCGGCGCCCGCGGCGGCTCCGGTCGCGATGACGTCCGACAACGCGGTGCCGGAGCTCTGGAAGACGTAGCCGTTGACCGTGCCCGACACCATCGCCGTGACCAGTGCCGCGGCGGCCGCGCAGCCCACCGCCAGGGCGACGCGGCCGGTGCGCCGGGGCGCGGGCGGGCGGCGTTCGCCGAGGGTGAGGAACCGTACCGCCATCGGGGCCAGCATGAGCAGGACGACGGCGAGCAGCAGCAGGACGCCCGCCGACAGGCGGGAGTCCATCATGATCTGCGCGCTGATCAGCACCTGCGCCAGCGGGTCGGAAACAGCGGGATACCGCTGGACGTGGGCGATGATGATGTCGGCCTGCAGGTCGTAGAACGCCCGCGCGCCCAGCGTCACGACCACCGCGATCAGCGACAGCGGCCCGAGCGCCGACCGCAGCCCGTGCACCCTCGGCGCCCACACCCGCGCCACCCACCGCACCCACACCCCCAGCAGCAGGCCCGCCATCGCCAGCACCACCAGCCCGGCGAGCTGCACCGACACGGGGAAGGGCGCCAGCGCGTGGTCCGTCATCCTGCTCGGGGCCAGCACCCAGCCGCCCGCCAGCCCCACGGCCAGGCCCAGCGGCACGTGCACCGCGTCGGGGCGCGCCCCCACGGCCCGCAACGCCCGCAACCCCAGCGCGACGGCCAGCAGCAGGGCGAACACCTCCGCCGGCCACGGCAGCGTGTTGGTGCGTCCCTGCGCGGTCAGCGACGCGGCCGGATCCATGGTCAGGGAGAAACAGCCGCCCAGCGCCAGCGGGAAGACGAAACCCTGGCGCACCAGCGGCTCCTGATCCTCCAGCGCGGCCCGGCGGACGGCGAGATGCGGATGGGTGCGCACCCGCAGCGACACCGGCCACCGGCGCGGCGCCGGCGCCCGGTCGAACACGCGGCGCAGCGGCGTCGCGTCCCGCTCCCAGGACAACACGCGGGCGTCGGCCATCAGCTCGCGCGACTGCAGCACCACCGAACGGGTCAGCCACGACAACACCGCCAGCCCGGCGATCTGGGCGGCGAACAGCCATGACAGCGCCGCGCGCGCCCCGAACGGCATCTGCTCCGACCGCAGGAACGGCGCCTGCCCCGACAGCACCCCGTTCACGGCGGCCAGCAGGCCCGGCACGAGGATCACCGCGGCGTAGGACCGCCACATCGCCAGCGTCACCGCCGTGATGTTCAGGTCCCGGTTGCGCACGTGCGCCAGCTCGTGCAGCACCACCGCCCGGAACAGCGGCCGGTCGCGCTCGAACGACAGCCAGGTGCCCCGGCTGATCACCACGTACCGGCGCCCGGCCCGGCCGAAGGCCAGCCCGGCCACCGCGGGGTCGAGCACGTCGAGCAGGAAGACGACCCGGCGCCCGCCGAGCACCTCCGCCGCCATCCGCCGCAACTCCTCGCCGACCTCGCCGCCGACCGGACGCAGCCGCCGGCGGCGGATCCGCCAGGCCGGGCCGAACCAGTACTGCAGCCCGGTGAGCAGGACGAGCGTCGCGAAGCAGAGCAGCACGCCGAGCCGGAGATCCTGGTGGGCCCCGCGGCTCATCACCTCGCAGGCGGGATCGTCCAGGCCCTTCAGCGCCGCGAGCTGGCACGCCTCCCTGACCTTCGCCGGGACCTCCGCCCCCTGCACCGACAGCAGGTCGAAGATCCCCGGCCGGTAGATCGCGGTCGTCGCGAACGCCAGGCTGATCAGCAGGACGAACGCGGACGTGGTGGCCGACGGCAGACGGCCGCTCATGACGGGTTGCGGGCCAGCTCGCTCACCACCGCGTCGGCCAGCGCGTCGGCCTGCGCCTGCGACATGCCCATCCGGCGCGCCTTCTGGTAGGCGACCTTGCGGATCTCCGTCAGCCGGGCCGGCGGCAACGGCGGCGGCCCCGACGCCGGCGCGTCGGGCAGCTCCCGCGGACGGCGGCGCAACCGGCCGATCAGCCGGCCGGTCCACGAGCCGACGTCCTTGCCCACGTCCGCCAGCACCGTGGTGACGACGCCGGAGACGATCGCCGTCACCAGCAGCTCGTCCACCCCCGGCAACCCGAAACCGAGCGGATCCCGATGCGACCTCGGCCTGCTCCGGCCGCCGAGCGCGTCCCAGGTCTGGTCGAACAGCGGCAGTTCGGCGGGAGCGATCCTGGTCACGACCCGGCGGCTGAGATCCTTGGCGAACGCATCGGACACCTAGGCCTCCAACAGGAGAATTCCGTTGCCAGAAATATAGGCAGCTCCGATGCCGGATGTCCTTGGATACGCCCGGCCCGGCCCGTCTCGCGGCGCCTTTCTCCCGTGGCCCGTCCGATGACTAGTCGCCGTGGAGCCCGTCGGGGTCGCAGTAGTCGATCTCGTCCGTCGGCTTGAAGTCGGCCACGATGATCTCGCGCCGGAACGGCCCGCCGCTCGGCATCTCCTCGGCGGACGCCTCGAAGGTGAAGCGCTGCATGGGCCGCAGCAGCCGACCGGCGATGACCACCGGCCTGCGCACCGAATAGATGGCGGGGAACGGGCAGCAGTAGTAGCTCCCGAGCGGCTTGCCCGCCGCGTCGACGGCGTAGGCGATGGCGCCGTCCCGGAAGGCGGCGTCGATCTGCGCCTGGATGTGCAGCGTGGCGGCCGGGTCGGGGTCGTACTCCCACATCTCCTTGACGGCCTGCCGGGCCTTGGGGTCGGCCTGCCAGTAGTCCCGCCGTTGCGGGTCGGTCAGGCACCAGGGGTCGAGGTCGCGCAGGTTCGCCTCAAGAGACCGGTACGTCGCCGCGGGCCTGGTGGCGGTGGTCCGGTAGGTGGCGATGTGCCTGGGCATGGCGATGAGCTGGCCCACGTGGTAGTAGAGCTCCAGGGACCGCTGCAGCCGTTGCTCGATCGCCTCGTGCAGGCTCGGCTGCGGATCGGCCTTGAGCAGCCCCTCGGCGTAGTCGGCGGCGGTGGCGGCCTCGGCCACGAGCTGGCGCAGCCGCTGCAGGTCGGCCTGGTGGTCGTGGTCGTCGGCGACGGTCTGCTCGAACACGCCGAAGGCCACTTCGGCGTGCTGCCGGATCGCGCGGGTGGCGGCCAGCATGCCGTGCAGGTGGGGCAGCGGGCACGGGTCCGCCTCGGCCCATTCGGGCAGGTCGGCGGGTAGCTGGAGCTCTGTCTCGACCAGATAGCGGGTGTTGCCGGCGGCCTGCCGGGCGCGCGACACCCAGCCTTCCACCTGGGCGAAGCAGGCGGCCACCTGCCGGCTGGTGACCGGCGGCACGTAGCCGGCGGTGCGCGGGTCGGCGCTGTAGTCGGAGTCGAGCAGCTGCTCGCCGATGGTCTGCAGCACGAACGCGTTCCAGGTGCACAGCAGCTGCCCGGAGGCGGACTGCGGGCCGTGCCAGAGGTTGACGCCTTCCTGGACCAGGCGTAAGCGCAGCTCCTCGGCGCGCTCCAGCTCGGTGTAGACCAGGCCCCCGGCCCGCCGGTAGGCCTCCAGCTCGTCCGCGCGGACCTCGCCCTTGTACGCCGCGAGCATCCGCGTCATCAGCGTCGGCCGCGCCGGATCATTGGCCATCATGTACGTCCCCGTCCTCTTCCCCGTGACATCTGGTGATCCGTACCCTAAGCCGCCGTCCCCTCGGCGGGCCATCCATGGCGAGCTGCCGGATCGGCCCGCGGCGCAGGGGGCGACGCCCTACGATCGGGGGATGGCCGTCCCTGAGCTGATCCGCATCGTGACGCGTTCCTCTCCCATGGCGCTCGCCCAGGTCGAGCGCGTCCGGCGGGAGCTGGCCGGCCTGCATCCCGGCATCCGCACCGAGGTCGTGCCGGTCACCACGTCCGGCGACCGGTGGCAGGGGGCGCTGTCGGCGCTCGGCGGCAAGGGCGCCTTCACCAAAGAGGTCGACGAGGCGCTCCTGGCCGGCCGGGCCGACCTGGCGGTCCACTGCATGAAGGACGTGCCCGCCGACCGCCCGCTGCCGGCCGGCACGGTGTTCGCGGCCTTCCTCAAGCGTGACGACCTGCGCGACGCGCTCGTGCACCCCGGCGGCCTGAAGCTGGACGCGCTGCCCGAGGGCACCCGGATCGGCACGTCGTCGGTGCGGCGCGTGGCCCAGCTCGCCGCGTCGCACCCGCGGCTGCGCTGCGTGCCGATGCGCGGCAACGCCAACCGGCGCCTGGAGAAGCTGGACGCGGGCGAGGCCGACGCGCTGCTGCTGGCGGTGGCCGGGCTGGAGCGCATCGGCCGGCCGGACCGGATCACCGAGGCGCTGTCGCTGGAGACGATGTGCCCGCCGATCGGCGCGGGCGTGCTGGCCCTGCAGTGCAGGGAGGACGATCCGGCGACCGTCGACGCGGTCGCCGGGCTGGGGCATGCCGACACGTGGCGGGAGATCACGGCGGAGCGCATGCTGCTGCACGTGCTCCAGGGCCACTGCAACTCGCCCATCGCCGGCCACGCCCGCGCCGAGCGCGACGGCCGGCTGTCGTTGCGCGCCCGGGTCTTCTCCCCCGACGGCAAGCGCGTGCTCGACGCGCACGAGTGGGCCGGCCCGCTCGACCCGGCGACGCTCGGCACGTCCGTCGCGGTCGCGCTGCTCCGCCAGGGCGCCCGGGAACTGATCGACACCATCCCCCACTGACGGCGGGCCGCCTACGCGGTGCCGGTCGCCAGCGCGTCCTGGTCGCGGAGGGGTTCGTCGCCGTGCAGCAGCCACTCCAGCGTGGCGGGGGTGGCGTCGAAGTGCCCGGCGTGCCCGGCGCCGGGCTGGACGGTGAGGGTGGCGGTGGGGATGCGGGCGGCGAGCCAGCGGGCGTGCGCGACCGGCACGACCCCGTCCAGCTCGCCGTGCCACAGCCGGACCGGAACGGTGATGGAGGCGGGGTCCACCCCCCAGGGGGTGCCGAAGAGGGCGATGACGTCGTCGGCCCAGCCGCCGAGCCCCGGACGGACCGCCTCGGCGTACGCGGCCGCCAACATGGCGCTGACCTCCGGACGCGTCAGGACGGCGGCCTCGAACGGCGGCAACTGCGGCGGCCCGGACGAGTCCGCCCCCAGGTGGGCGATCATGGCGTCGCGGTCCTGGAGCGCGACGGCGGCGCTGCGCCGGTTGCCCTCCATCATCCCGGCCGTCCAGTCCAGGCCCTCGGCGTCACGCGGGGCCAGGGACGCCAGCGTGGCGACCCGGACGGCCCGGCCTGGATGGCGGGCGGCGAACGCCAGCGCGTGCGGCCCGCCGCCGGAGACCCCGTAGACGGCGAACTCGTCGAGGCCGAGCGCGTCGGCCACGGCGGCGACGTCGTCCGCGCCGTCCACGACGCGCCGCCCCGGCAGCGGGGTCGAGCCGCCGAGGCCGGGGCGGTCGAAGGTGATCAGCCGGATGCCGAGCCTGGTGTACAGGGAGTCGTCGGGGTGGCGGGCCAGGCGTCCCACGGGGGTGCCGTGCAGGTAGAAGACGGGGGTCCCGTCGGGGACGCCCCACTGCTCCACGGCAAGGGCGCGGCCGTCTCGCGTGATCACTGTGTGCACTCCGCCACGGTAGCCATCACCGGCACTCGCGCACCGAGGGTTTCATTTCCGGCGAAACGGATTAATCGTCAGTCGGAGGCGGAATCGCCCGGGTCGGCGAAGGGGCTTCCGGGGCGTGGTGCTGGTCGTCGAGGTGCGCGAGGGAATGGCGGTTTTCCACAGGAAAGGCGGAGGGACTTCGCCATGGTCGCGGAACGCGGGTGGTCCATAGCGTTGGGCGGGTGCTCACAGACATCGTCGCCGCGGTCTGCCTCGCGCTGCCGCTCGCGTCCGGCCCGGCCGTGCCCCCGGATCGGGGGTACGGCATCGCGGTCATGGCGAACACCGGGACGGCCTTCGGTGACGCCCGCGCCCTCATGGACGGCCTGGTCGCCCTGGTCGAGGGAGGCACACCCGAGATCCCCTCCTCGCCGCCCTACCTCGTCACCGACATCCTGTTCGTCCTGCTGGCCCTGGCGACCGTCGGGCTGGCCGTGCGGGGCGTGGCCCGCTCCCGGCGCTGGGCCGTCGTGTGCGCGGGGTGGCGGCGGTGGCGGCTGCTGCCGCTGCCGGCCCCGCTCGCGCTGTGCGTCACGATCGTCCCGATCATGCGGGTGCTCCTGCGGGGTGGCGACATCATGTGGATCCAGGTGGTCTGTCGCTACCCGACGTTCATGATCTGGTTGGTGACGGCCGCGGTCGCGGGCACGACGGTGACGGCCGCACGGCTCCACGACGTCGCCCGCACGGGCAGCTGAGCGAGCGGGCGAGAGGGCGTGAGGGCATGGACGTGTACGAAGCCGTGGACGGCCGCCGGGCGGTGCGGGCGTTCAGCGACGAGCCGGTCCCCAAGGAGGTGCTCGAACGGTGCTGACCGCCGCGGCGCGGGCACCGTCGAGCGGGAACCTCCAGCCGTGGCGGCTGTACGTCGTGGCCGGCGAGCCGCTGGCCGAGCTGAAACGGCGGGCGACGGCCAGGGCGCAGGCCGGGGACCCGGGTGACGAGCGGGAGTACCCGATGTACCCGGCCGGGCTGACCTCGCCGTACCTGGACCGCTTCGCCGCCGTGGCCGACCAGCGGTACAGGGCGCTGGGGATCGAGCGCGACGACCCCGACCGGCCCAGGAGGATTCTGTGGTGTCGCGGTGGGGTTCGAGCGGGAGGGCGTGCCGCGGCTGCGTACCGGGCGGGCGGACCTGGCGGAGACGGTGAGCTTCGTCGGAGTGTGACGCCGGGCGGTCAGGCTCGGCGGGCGCGGGCGCGGGCGCGGGCGGCGAGGCGGTCGGCGGCGGCGAGGACGAGGTCGCGCAGTTCGCCGGGACGCTCGATGACGAACGGCCGGTCGAGCGCGGCGAGCACGGCGGGCAGCCAGTCGAGCCGCTCGGCCCGCAGCTCGACACGCCACCAGCGCTCGCCCGCCGACCCGGCCTCCCCGGCCTCCCCGGCGGGCTCGTCGGCGAGGGCGACTGCGGTGCCGTCCGCGGGCTCCCTGGCGGGCTCGTCGGCGGTGCCGTCCGCGGTGCCGGCGGCGATCTCTTCCAGGGTGGCGACAGAGGCGGGCAGGCGGGTGCGGAGGTGCTCGGCCGTCCCGTGGATCCGCAGGGTCACCTCGTGCCGGTAGGACGCGGTGGCGAACCCTGACAGGACCTGCTGCGCCGGATCCGGCGCGGCGCGTCCGGCCGGCGCCTCGAACGAGCCGGGCAGGGCCCGGGCGTCCGCGACGCGGTCCAGGCGGAAGGTCCGGTTCTCGCCGACGCCGGGGTCCTCGCCGGTGACGTACCAGCGGCCCGCGTGGCTGACGATCCCGTACGGGTGCAGCGTGCGGTCGCTGCGCCGGCCGGCGCGGTCGGCGTACCGGATCGAGACGGGCCGGCGGTGGCGTACGGCGTCGGCGATCGTGAGCAGGACGGCGGCGTCCGGGCCGGCGGGCCCGGCGGGCGGGCCGGTGAAGGCGAGGGACTCCATGAGCGCGTCGAGCCTGCGGACGAGCCGTTCGGGCAGCACCCGGCGGATCTTCGCGGCCGCCGTCTCGCTCGCCGTGCCACTCACTGCGCCGCTCGCCGTCTCGCTCGCGGTGTCGCCCGCGTCGCCGGCCGCACGGCGGTTGGCGATCAGGCCGAGCAGCACGGCCAGCGCCTCGTCGTCGTCGAGCATGAGCGGCGGCAGGCGGTAGCCGCGGGCGAGGCGGTAGCCGCCGTAACGGCCGCGCACCGACTCGACCGGCAGCCCGAGGTCGACGAGCTGACCGACGTACCGCCGCACGGTACGGCCGTCCACGCCGAGCCGGTCGGCCAGCTCGGCCATCGTCCGGACGCCGCCCGACTGCAACAACTCCAGGAGCGTGAGCACACGACCGGTGGGTGGCGACATGAATCCGAGCCTATGGCGAATAGTGGACCGAACCTGTCCAGTATCAGTCGTACCGTGCGGGGTGCCAAGAGCTGCACGAACACCGAAGGAACGTCATGAACTTCGTATCGATCCGCATCATCACCGGTGACGTCGCCCGCCTCGCCGGGTTCTACGAGCAGGCCACCGGGACGCCGGCGACCTGGTCCACCGAGGACTTCGCCGAGATCAGGACGGGCACCGCCACGCTGGCGATCGCGGGCACCCGGACCGTCCCGCTGTTCGCCCCGGGATCCTCCCGCCCGGCCGACAACCACAGCGTGATCGTCGAGTTCCTGGTGGACGACGTGGACCGCGTGTACGAGAACCTGACCGGCTTCGTCACCGACTTCGTCAACGAGCCCACCACGATGCCCTGGGGCAACCGGTCGCTGCTGTTCCGCGACCCCGACGGCAATCTCGTCAACTTCTTCACCCCGGTCGCGTCCGCCCGCTGACCAGCGGGTCAGCAGGCGGGGTCAGGCGGCGGGGGTGCGGCGGCGGGACTGCCAGGCCAGGTGGGCGTCGTGGACCTTGGTCCACAGGGCCTCGCGCTCGGCGCCGTTGACGTCGTCGAGGCGCAGCCCGAACACCTCCTCCAGGGCCCCGAACCACTCCCGCCGGGTGGACAGCTCCCGCTCGGTCCTGCCGTCCGCGCCGATCCGGCGCAGCATGCAGCCCACCAGGCAGTCGGCGCCCGTCGCGTCGCGCCGCAGCACGACGGCGGCCCGCACCAGCCGGGACTCGGGCGACGTGCACAGGTACGGATGCCACTCCACGAAGTCCCCGGGCTCGGCGGGGGCCCGCTCGACGTCCAGCCCGGCGATCGACCCGCGCGGGTCGTGGTCGAACCGCCAGCCGCCGGGCTCCACGTCCGAGGCGGACAGCCGGAACTCGAACGGCCCCTGTCGGTACGTCCCCGCCCGCAGCGGCAGCGGCTCGTGCAGCCCGTCGCCGAGCCCGATGTCCACCAGCCAGTCCTGCCCGTCGAGGGCGACGGTGAGCGCGAGGTGCGGCGCGAACGACGCCGGCGAGGCGGGCGCCCGGACGGCGGCCTGCACCCCGGCCCGATGCCAGGTGACGTCGTAGCCGAGCGCGGTCAGCAGCGTGGCGAACGCCCCGTTGAGCTGGACGCAGTAGCCGCCGCGCCCGCGCAGCACCCGCTCGACCGACTCGCGCGGGTCCACGGTGATCCGCCGGCCGAGCTGAACCTCCAAGGTCTCGTACGGCACCCGCTCCACGTGCGCGCGGTGCAGGGCGCGCAGCGCCGGGAGCGACGGCTCGCCGGGGTCGCCGACGTCCAGCCGGTCGAGGTAGGCGTTCAGGTCACGGTCACGAGTTCGCCGCATGGGCCCTCCCTTCGGTCGCCGCGTCCATCGTGGTCCGCCGCGCGGCCGTCCCGCACCTCGCGGATTGCTCCCCAGACGGCGATGCGGGACGGCGATGCGGGACGGCGGGCGGACGTACCGCGCAATCCACGAGATGCGGCGGCGCGCGGCCGCGACCGACGATGACCACGATGACGCTGCCCTGAGCGGTTCACCGGGAGGAGACGACCAGATGCGCAACCAGACTGTCGCACCGGAGCGGGTGAGCGCCCGATGGGAGGATCACCTGCCCGACCTGCTGGACAAGCTGGGATTGCCGGCCGAAGGGGCGATCCAGGTGGGCGCGCACCGGGGCCAGGAGGTGGAGGCGCTCACCAGGTGCGGGTTCCGCCGCCTGGTCATGATGGAGCCCAACGGCGACCACCTGCCCGCGCTGCGCGAGCAGCTCCGGCTGCACCACCTGGCCGCCGGGCTGCCCGAGCCCGAGCACGGCCACCCGGCCCGCGAGGTCGTGGCCGCGTGCGCCGGCCGGGAACGCGGCCAGGCCACGCTCAACGTCACCCCCTACGACAAGCAGTCCAGCATGCTGCCGCCGCTGCTGCCCATGGCCGTCGTCCGGCAGGACGTCGTCCCGGTGATCCCCGTCAGCGAGATCCAGCACGGCTGCAACGTGATGGTGGTGGACGCCCAGGGCGCCGAGCTGGAGGTGCTGGCCGGGACCGACCTGAGCCGGCTGCGGCTCGCCGTCATCGAGGGCAGCGTGACGGCCCGCTACAGCGGCGGCTCGACCCTCGACAGCATCGCCGAGCACATGACGGCGCACGGCTGGCGCGAGGTGGCCGCCTGGCCGCACCTGCGTCCCGGCGTCGTGGACGTCGCCTGGCTGGCCCCCTGGCCCACCCCGTTCTGATGGACCGGCCGTCGGACGGGGGCCTGACGTGCGAGCGCCGGGGTGCGGTGGCCGTCCTGCGGCTCGACCGGCCCCGCGTGCGCAACGCGCTCGGGTCCGGGCTGGTCGCGGCGCTCGGCTCCGCACTGACCGAGCTGGACGACGACCCGGGGGTGCGCGCCGCCGTGCTGACGGGCGCGCCGCCGGGGTTCTGCGCGGGTTCGGACCTGAAGGAGCTGTCCGGGATGACGCGTGAGGGCATGGTGCGGCACGAGGCCGACACCGGGCGCGTGGCCAGGGCCGTCCAGCATCTCGGCATCCCCGTGGTGGCCGCCGTCGAGGGCTTCGCGCTCGGCGGCGGCTTCCTGCTGGCCACCGGCTGCGACGTGGTGGTCACCGCCGAGGACGCCCGCTGGCACCTGCCGGAGGTGCGGCTCGGCTGGGTGCCGCCCTGGGGCATCCAGAGCCTGGCCGCCCGGGTCGGGCCGGTCGCCGCGCGGCGGCTGGTCTGGGGCGACCGCCCGCTGACCGGCCGCGAGCTGCACGCGCTCGGCGGCGCCGACGAGCTGGCCGAGCCGGGGCAGGCTTTGGCGTGCGCGCTGGAGGTGGCGGCGGGGCTCGCCGCGCTGCCCCCGCACGCGGTCGCCTCCGCCAAGCGGGCGCTGACCGACGCGGTGAGCGGGCCCGCCGAGACGCTCGACGCCCGCACGGCCTGGATGTTCGGCGCCGACTGCGCCTCCGCCGCGGCCCGCGAGAGCCTGGCCCGCTTCGGAGCCCGCCCATGACCGGCCCGACCCCGTTCCCGGACCAGCCCTCGGGCCAGTCCCGGGGCCAGGCCCCGGGAACGGTCGCGGGCGGACGGACGGGCAAGGTGTGCGGGGCGGCCGAGGCCGTCGCGCTCATCGAGGACCACCAGGCCGTCGCCAGCACCGGCGTCATCGGCTGGCTCACCCCCGACGCCCTGCTGGCCGCGCTCGGCGAGCGCTTCGCCACCACCGGCGCCCCGCGCGAGCTGACCTTCTACTTCCCCTGCGCCACCGGGGACGCCGTCGGCATCGGCGGCATGGACCACGTGGCCAGGAAGGGCCTGATGCGCCGCATCGTGTCCGCCTCGTTCATCAATCCGCGCCATCCGGTGACCGGCGCCCGCCCCGCCCTGACCGAGCTGATCCAGAACGACCTCGTCGAGGCGTACAGCTGGCCCATGGGCGCCGCCATGCACTGGCTGCGCGAGGTGGCCCGGCGCGGCCCCGGCTACCTGACCCGCGTCGGCCTCGGCACGTACGCCGATCCCCGGCACGGCGGCGGCAGGTTCACCGGCCTGGCCCGGGACGACCTGGTGGAGCTGGTCGAGCTGGGCGGCGAGGAGTACCTGTTCTACCCGACCTGGCCGCTGCACGCCGGGCTGATCCGGGCGAGCGCCGCCGACCCCGACGGCAACCTGTCCTTCGAGGACCAGCCGCTGTTCTCCAGCGCGCTGGCGATCGCCCTCGCGGTGAAGGCGTGCGGCGGCACCGTGATCGCGCAGGTGTCGCGGATCGTGCCCGCGGGCTCGTCGCCCGCGCGGGAGATGCGCGTGCCGGGGGCGCTCGTCGACCGGGTCGTCGTGGTTCCTGACGCGCCCATGACCACCGGCGTACGGCACGACCCCGGCTATCTGCGGCACGTGCCCGACGCCGTCGCGCGGGTGCCGCGGCTGCCGTCCGGCCCGGACAAGGTGATCGCCCGCCGGGTCGCCAGGGAGGTCAGGCCGGGGGAGACGTCGATCTTCGGGTTCGGCGCCTCCTCCGACGCCGTCCTGGCCATGGCCGAGGACGGCCTGCTGGACGACGGCCGCCTGGAGGAGCACCTGTTCACCACCGAGCACGGCTCGTTCGGCGGCATCGTGATGAGCGGCTGGCAGTTCTCGGCGAACTACTCGCCGCGGGCGCTGCTCGACGGGCCCTCGCAGTTCGACTTCATCGACGGCGGCGGCTGCCCGTTCGCCGCGCTCGCCTTCGCCCAGATCGACGCCGAGGGCAACGTGAACGTCAGCCGGTTCGGCGCGGCCAACCCGGGCGCCGGCGGGTTCGTGGACATCGCGCACAACGCCACGCGGCTGGTCTTCGCCGGCACGCTGACCACCGACGGCCTGCGGGTGAGCTGCGCCGACGGCGGGCTGCGGATCCTGGCCGAAGGGCGGGTGCGCAAGCTGGTGCCGCGGGCCGGTCACGTCACGTACCGGCTGGGCGAGGGCGTGCGGCGCGGGCAGTGGGCCCGGGTCGTCACCGAGCGGGCCGTCTTCGACGTCACCGCCGGCGGGCTGGAGCTGGTGGAGCTCGCGCCCGGCGTGGACCTGCGCCGCGACGTGCTCGACCAGATCGGCTTCCCGGTCCGCGTCTCGCCGTCGCTCGTCCCCATGGACCCGGCCCTCTTCCGCCCCTGACCACCACAAACCGGCACACAGGCGACCGGCGCCAGGGCCGGGGGCGGGTGGCCGGTTGTGCGCCGCCGCCCCCGCCGGTTCACGCCGCCCGCCTCGCCTCCGCCGTCCCGCCGGTTCACGCCGCCCGCCTCGCGCCGGCCCTCCCGTCGGACGGCAGCGAGCGGATCTCGGCGGCGAGCCGGTCCATGGCCGCGTGCAGCAGCGCGTCCGACAGGTAGGGCGCCGGCCCGAGCCGCAGGTACTCGCCCCGGCTGTCGGCCTGCACCCCCCGCGCCGCCAGCCCCGCCCGCAGCCGCCCCGCGTACGGCGAGCGCAGCGCCAGGAACCCGCCGAACTCCTCGGGCGCGGCGTCCAGGTCCCGGCTGACCACGTGCGCGGGCGCGCCGATCTCGTCGAAGCGCGCCGCCAGCAGCCCGCGCTGCCGCAGCGAGACCGCCCGCAGCACCTGCGGCGTCAGCCCCTGCGCGGCGAAGAAGTCGAACACCCGGGCCGCCCGGTAGTGGCTCACCGGGTCGTAGGTGGCCCCCGCGAACCGGGCCGCCCCCGCCGGGTAGCCGACCCGGCCGCCCGCCCGCGGGTCCTCGGCGAGCTCGGCGAACTCCGAGTACCACCCGGTCACCACCGGCCGCAGCCGGTCGGCGTGCGCCGGCAGCCGCAGCACGCAGTTGCCCTCCCCGAGCTGCAGGTACTTGTACCCGCCCGCCACCACCCACGCCGACTCCAGGCCCGCCGTCGAGAACGGCACCACGCCGAGCGCGTGGTAGGCGTCCACCAGCAGCTCGGCCCCTTGCAGGCGGCAGGCGGCGGCGAGCGCGTCCAGCTCCGGCACGATTCTGGCCGTCTCGAACAGCACCGCCGAGACCAGGACGGCGGCCGTGCGCCCGTCGGCCGCGTCCGCCAGCCGCGCGGCCAGCGTCCCCACCGGCTCCGGCGGGACGACGACCACCTCCACCTCCTCCTCGGCCAGGCGGGCGAGCTGGCGCCGCAGCGTGTGGAACTCCCCGCCGGAGGTGACCAGCCGGGGCCGGCCGCGCAGGTCCAGCGCCGACAGGAAGCGCAGCACCAGCTCGTGCGTGCTGGACCCGAGGGCCAGCTCGGCGCACGGGTCGCCGAGGAAGAGCCGGAACCCCTCCCTGACCCGGTCGGCCTTCTTGAACGCGGCGGCCCACTTGTCGTCCACGTCCCTGGCGGCGTCGTCGAACGCCTCGATCTGCCCGGCCAGCGCCACGTCCGGCCAGGCCTGGTGGGAGTGGCCGGTGAGCAGCAGCCGGTCCGCCGCGCGGAAGGCCGAGTAGTGCGGCGCCAGGCGTCCGGAGATGTCGTTCATGCCATGCTCCTGACCGCCCACAGGTCGGGGAACGACGGCGTCAGCGAGGCCCGCAGGTACGCCCCGCCGCTGGAGCCGCCGGTGCCCGGCCGGGCGCCGATGGTGCGCTCGACCATCTTCAGGTGCCGGTACCGCCACTCCTGAAGGCATTCGTCCAGGTCCACCAGCCGCTCGCAGAGCTGGGCCGCGCCGGTGTCGTCCCGGTAGACCCGCAGCAGCAGCTCCTGCAGCGACTCCGACGGCTCCAGCGGCAGCCGTACGTCGCGGTGCAGCCGGTCCTGCGGCACCTCGTAGCCGCGCAGGTACAGGTACGTCAGCAGCGAGTCGTACAGCGTGGGCCTGGCCATCGCCGCCTCGATCCGGGCGCGGGCCGGGGTGCCCTCGGCCTGCCCGAGCAGCATGCGCTCGTCGCGCCGGCCCAGCACCGCCTCGATCTCGCGGAACTGCGCCGACTGGAAGCCGCTGCTGGTGCCCAGCTTGCCGCGGAAGGCGGCGAACTGGAACGGCGTCATCGTCTCCATGACGTCCATCTGGGAAACCGCGAGCCGCATCAGCTTCAAGGACCGGTGCAAAGTCCGCATGGCGTGCGCGGTGAATCCGCCGGCGAGTTCGAGTTGCAGCTCGGCGAATTCGTGCAGCAATTGTTTGAACCACAGCTCGTACACCTGGTGGACGATGATGAACAGCGTCTCGTCATGGCTCTCGGAAACCGGTCGCTGCGCCGTGAGGATCTCCTCCAGCGCCAGGTAGGACGAGTACGTCAGGACGGTGTCTTCTCTCATGGCCCCAACGATGCGCGCCCCCAGGAACGGGCGACAGGGCATTCGCGGGCAGCTACCTGCCCCGCCGGGACCGCTTCCTGCAATTCGCGGGAAAGGCATTCAGGAAGGTGTGGAAAAGGCCGTCCGGCGGCACCGGGAATTGCGCACGACACGAGATGCGGCCGCCCGCGGCCCCGGGTGACGATGGCGCCGAGGGGGCGCCGAGCCCCATCAGCGAGCGAACTGCGAGGAAACATGCCATGACCTCACCGGAGATCATCAAGAGGGGCGGCCCCGGCAAACGTGCCCCTCGGCTCGACGGGCTGCGCGGATATCTGGCACTCGGCGTGATCGTGGTGCACGTCGCCTTCGCCGCCGGCGTCATCGGCTTCTACGACAAACCGTCCGTCGGCATCTGGCCCGTGCTGATCCAGGGGCTCAACGTGCTGCTGCCGCCCTTCTTCGTGATGTCCGGCCTGCTGTTGTACCGGCCGTTCGCCAGGGCGACGATCGTCGGCACGCCGCGTCCTGAGCTCAAGGGCTACCTGATCAAGCGGATGCTGCGGATCCTGCCCGCGTACTGGCTGGTGGCCGTGGCGGCGCTGCTGCTGCTCAACCTCAAGAGCGTCGACGGCCTCTGGTACGTGCTCAGCCCCCTGCTGCTCATGCACTACTACGTGCCGGGCCCCGAGGCGGGCTACGCGGGGCTGGAGCCCACCTGGACCGTGCCCGCCGAGGTCACCTTCTACCTGGCGCTGCCCATCCTGGCCTGGATCTTCGACCGGTACGCCAGGAAGGCCGCCGACCCCGGCGCCAAGGCCCGCCGCCTGCTGGTCCCGCTGGGCGTCTTCGTGCTCGTCGGCCTGGCCTGGACCGCGTACACGCACCTGGAGTCGATGGGTCCCTTCCCGTACGAGTACTTCTGGGTGATCGGCTTCACCGGCTTCCTGGCCATCGGCATGGGCCTGGCGATCCTGTCGGCGTACGCGGAGGCCAAGGACACCACGCCCGCCTTCTACCGCCTGGTGGCCCGCCGGCCGCTGCTGTTCTGGCTGGGCGCGGCCGTCGTCTACGTGATCAACTGCATCCGGCCGTTCGGCAAGCCCGGCATGGCCGACTACGCCACGGTGCCCGAGGCGATGGCCGAGATGGTGCTGTTCCTGATCTTCGCGCTGCTGATCATCGCCCCGGTGGTGGTGCCCGGCGTGCACTCGAAGGTCATCGACGCGGTGCTCACCAACCGTCCGATGCGCTTCTTCGGCCGCATCTCCTACGGCGTCTACCTGTGGCACTTCATCCTGCAGTACCTCTGGCTGCAGAACGGCAGCGTCTTCGGCGCGCCGCCGGTGCCGATGCCGATGGTGATGGGCAAGTCCGGCTTCTGGGAGCTGCTGGCGGTCGTGCTCGTGGGCACGGTCGCCGTCGCGACGGTCAGCTACTACCTGGTCGAGCTGCCCGCGATGCGGCTGCGCGAGCGCCTGGTGGCCAGGCGCGCCGAGACCGAGCCGCGCCGGCCGGCCGAGAGCCCGCGCGTCCCGGTCTAGCGCCTGGGGGGTGGCCGAGGCGGCTGTTCAGCTCAGGCCGGGGACGTCAGGAGCAGGTGACGGCGATCTTGCCGAGCGTGCCCGCGCGGAAGGCGGCGAACGCCTCGGGGGCCTGCTCCAGCGGGTAGGTGGCGCTGATCGGCACGCGCAGCGCACCGGACGCGACCCGGGCCGCCAGCTCGCCCAGGGTCCGCGGGTTCGGGTCGGCCATGACGGTGTGCACGGTGACCGGCGCACCCTGGACGGCGTCCGGGGTCAGGCCGAGGGTCGAGGCGATCCGGCCGCCGCCGCGCAGCAGCCCCGCCAGCTCGGCGCCGTCACCCGCCAGGTGCAGCACGGCGTCCACGCCCGCCGGGGCCAGCGCGCGGACCTGAGCGGGCAGGTCGCCGCCGTGGTCGACCAGCTCGACCTCGGCCGCGGTGAGGCCGGTGACGAAGCCGGCCTCGGCGCCGGGACGGGCGGTGGCGATCACCCGGGCCCCGCGGGCGGCGGCCAGCTGCACGGCCAGCGCGCCCACGCCGCCGGTGGCGCCGGAGATCAGCACGGTCTCGCCCTCGGCCGGGGCCACGGCGTCGAGGCTGTCCAGCGCCGCGGTGCCGGCCAGGCCCAGCGCGCCCGCCTCGGCGGCGGCCGGCCCCTGGGGGAGCGGGGCGATGCCGTAACCGGCGGACACGGTCACGTACTCGGCCATCGCGCCGGGGCCGAGGAACGGCGTCATCACCACGCCGAAGACCGGCTGCCCGGCGGTGAAGCCCTCGACGCCCTCGCCGAGCGCCTCGACGGTGCCGGCGAAGTCCTTGCCCACCACCAGCGGGAAACGGTGCTCCATCATCTGCTGCAGATAGCCGGCGGCCACGGCCAGGTCGAAGCCGTTGACGGAGGAGCCGGCGACCCTCACCAGCACCTCGCCGGCCGCCGGCCGCGGGACGGGCAGGTCGGCCACGGCCGGGTCGGCGGGGACGGAGTTCAGCATGACAGCACGCATGAGCTGCACCTCTCAGAAAAGTGGAACGGGCTACCCGTTTCGTGCCGCCAGCGTAACAAAGAAAGTGGGTAGGTCGTTCCACTTGGGTAGGATGGGGGCATGGATCACGCCTCCGCACCCTCCGGGGAGCAGCCAGGGCCGGGCCTGCGCGCCGACGCCGAACGCAACCGCGAACGCATCGTGGCCACCGCCCGCCGCCTGTACGCCAGCCACGGCCTCGGCGTCTCCATGGCCTGCATCGCCCGCGCCGCCGGGGTCGGCAAGGCCACCCTGTCGCGCCGCTTCGCCACCCGAGAAGAGCTCATCAACGCCGTCTTCGCCGACCGCATGGACGCCTACGCCGCCGCCGTCGCGCAGGCGCTGGCCGACCCCGACCCCTGGCACGGCTTCGTCGGCTACGTCCAGGCCGTGTGCGCCATGCAGGCCGCCGACCGCGGCTTCGCCGACGTGCTGGCCATGACCTTCCCCGCGGCCAAGGCCCTGGAGAAGCGCCGGGCCGCGGCCTATCACGGCTTCCTCGACCTCATCGCCCGCGCCAAGGCCACCGGCCGGCTGCGGGCCGACTTCACCGACCAGGACATGGTCATCCTGCTGATGGCCAACGCCGGTGTCATCGCCGCCACGGGGGACGTCGCCCCGGACACCTGGCGCCGCCTCGTCGGCCAGATGCTGCGCGCCTACGCCGCCCCCGGCGCCGACCTGCCCCCGCTGGAGCCGACCCCCGCGCCCACCGCCCTGTACCGGGCCATGGTCCGCCTCACCCGCCCCGCCGCCGGTCCCGGCGACGACCTGGAGTGAGCAGGCGGACCGGCGTCGGCCGGGACGGGCGGGCCCGTCCCGGCCGTCACGAGATCGGTCCGGGCTAGCCGGCCCGGGTCATGGTGGCCTCGTAGCCGCCGCCCGGCCACTCCCACCGGCCGCTGATGGTCCGGCCGTCCTCGCTGAAGGCGCCGCTGAACCCGGCAGGCGAGCCCTCCGCGCCGAACCAGATGTTGAGGTCGCGCCCGCCGAGCTTCCACACGTAGACGAAGTTGTTGCCGGTGCTGTCGAAGTAGTGCGAGCGCAGCGCGCCGCTCTCGGGGTCGTGGCCGATGTACTCCACGCCGGTCATCGTGCCGCCGCCGTGGCTCATCTCGACGCGCTGGACGAGGAAGAAGCCGCCGTCCATCCACTCGAAGACGAGCCGGCCGCCGGTCGCCTCGCCGGTGCCGAAGTCCTTGCCCGTCATCTCCCACGTGCCGACCAGCGGCTGCAGGGTCTGCAGCGAGGGGTCGGGGGTGGGGAGCTGGTTCTGCGGGTTGGCCGTCTCTGTCATGTTCCCTCCACGGGACAGGTCGATGCCCGGTACGCCGATCGCGTACCGGGCGGGGGTGAGCTCACTTGGCGCCGAAGAACGCCTTGACCCGGGACCAGCGACCCCAGACGACCAGCGCCAGGACGACCAGCAGGACGGCCTCGATCACGGGGACGCCGCCCAGCACGATCGCGTTGGTGCCGGCCGCGCCGATCATCAGGCCGATCAGCGCGAGGGCGGCCACGCCGCTCAGCCGCGGGATCAGCAGCCCGATCGCGCCGGCGATCTCCAGCACGCCGACCACGTAGCGGAACCACTGGCCGGCGCCGATGTCCTCGAACATGGCGACCATGGTCGGGTCGCCGGCGAGCTTGAGCACGCCGCCCAGGCCGACCTGGAACGCCAGAAGGACCTGGGCGACCCAGAGGGCGATGTTGACGCCGCGACCGGTGGACCGGCCGACGGCGGTCGTGCTGTTCGTGGTGCTCATGCAGTCCTCCTTGAGGAACTAGTTGATGATCTCCATCTGGCCCATCATCCCGATGGCCGAGTGCTCCAACATGTGACAGTGGTAGACGTATCGCCCCAGGTAGTCGCCGAAGCTGGCCTGGAAGCGCACGGTCTCGCCCGGCTGGATGAGCACCGTGTCCTTCCACCCCGCCTCGCCCGGCTGCGGCGGCGTGCCGTCGCGGTCCAGGATCCGGAACTGGGCGAGGTGGGTGTGGAAGTTGTGCGGGACGCCGAAGCCCGAGCCGCCGACGTTGGTGTCGGAGTTCGTGACCTCCCAGACCTCGCTGGTTCCCCGCTTGACCTGCATGTCCACCCGGTTGGCGTCGAACGCCCGGTTGTTGATCAGGGCCTGGATGTTGACCGGGTCCAGGCTGAGCGTGAGCTGCCGGGTCTGCGTGGCCGCGGCCAGCGGGACCATCGCGCGCAACTGGCTGGGGACGCGGCTGCGGTCGACGGCCCGCCGTACGACGTCGAAGCGGAGCACGGACCCGCTCACGTCCTCCAGCGTCACCTGCGTGCCCAGCGGGAACGCGCCGAAGTCGATCACGACCTCGGCCCGCTCGCCCGAGGAGAGCACCAGCTTGGACGTCGGCACCGGCGCCGCCAGCAGGCCGCAGTCGGTGGCGATCTGGGTCATCTGGGCGCCGTTGCTCAGCGACAGCTCGAAGATCCGGTGGGTGGAGCCGTTGAGCAGGCGCAGCCGGTACTTGCGGGCCGCGACCTTGAAGTACGGCTGGGCCTTGCCGTTGGCGATCAGCGTCGGCCGGTTGTAGGGGTCGGCCGGGTCGAAGACCAGCCCGCCCTGGTCGTCGAAGAGCGCGTCGCGAAGCAGGATGGGCACGTCGTAGGCCCCGGACGGCAGGCCGAGCTGCTGCTCGTCGGCGCCCTCGACCAGGTAGAAGCCGTGCATGCCGCGGTAGACGTGCTCGGCCTCCATGTGGTGGGTGTGGTCGTGGTACCACAGCGTGGCGCCGGCCTGGGCGTTCGGGTAGTCGTAGGTCTTCGACTTGCCGTCGGCGATCAGGTCCATCGGGTACCCGTCGCTGGCCGCCGGCACCCGGCCGCCGTGCAGGTGCACGTTCGCCTCGTGGCCGAGCTTGTTGTCGAAGGTGACCAGCGCCCTGCGGCCCTGGCGGGCGCGGATGGTGGGGGCGGTGAACTGGCCGCCGTACGTCAGCACGGGCGTGCTCACGCCCGGCAGGATCTCGGTGGTCGCCTGCTGGATGGACAGCCGGTAGAAGTCGATGCCCGGCAGGGTGGCCACGGGGGCCAGCACCGGGGGCACCGGCATCGCGACGCTGAAGGGCGCCGCGGTGGCGCCGGTGCGGACCGCGGGGACCCGGCCCCCGTGGTCGTGCATGCGCATCATGTGCTGTTGCTGCGCCTGCTGTTCCGGCTCGCCGAACAGCCCGCGGGACACCGGGGTGAGCGCGGCGCCTCCTGCCAGGCCACCGAGAACGATCAAGCGCCGTCGGCTTAACATACGGGAACTCCCATCGCCATGTCCGAGCGTGGCATCGCCCGCCGGCACGGTCTTCTTCTGAAGTGCTCACTTCACGGGCGGATGCCGTGGGAGCGGTGCCGCCGCCCGGAAGGCGGCGGTGGTTCAGCCCACCGACAGGCGGCGCGGGGTGCGCCCGTCCAGGCAGTCGGCGTTGTAGGCGTCGAGCAGGCCCTGAGCCCGCTGCGAGGCGTCGGCGAAGCAGTCGTCGGGGTCGGCGCCGTCCAGCACCCGGGTCATGGCCTGCGTCATCAGGTCCTGGATCCCGGCGAAGTCCCCGAGCACCGCGCCCAGCGCGGCGGGGGAGCCGTCGGCCGCGCGGAGCTGGGCGGTCGCGGCCCGGTGCACCGGGTGCCGGTCGAACCAGCCCTCCTGCTCCAGCAGGCCGGCCGCGGCCCCGGTGACCGGCAGGAAACCGGCCTCCCGGTGCCACCGCGCCGCGTTGCCCGCGCTCAGCAGGTGCTGGACGAACGCCAGCGCGCCGTCCCGCCGCTCCGGCGGCAGCCCGTCGGTCAGCCAGAGCGCCTGGCCGGAGACCAGGTGCCCGGCGCGCGGCAGGCTCTCGTTGTGCGGCAGCGGGCTCGCCGTCACCTCGAACCCGGACTCCCGCCCGCGCTCGGCGATCATGCCCACCACCACCGAGGACGCGATCGTGAACGCCACCCGCTGCCCCAGGAACGCCCCCAGCGCCGGCCCCCAGTCGCCGGGCTCGCCCGCGCGCAGGTAGTGGCCCTCGGCGTGCAGGCGCCGCCACCAGGCGGCGTAGGCCAGCAGCTCCTTGGAGGCCAGGTCCACCCGTCCGGCGCGGCCGGCGCGGCCGTTGTCGTGGTCGGCCAGCAGGCCGCCCTGCCCGGCGACGGCCTGCTGGAACAGCCAGCCGTGGTTGGCCCAGGAGACGCCGTGCGGCGGGCCGCCGGGCAGCGCCCGCACGGCGGCGCAGGCGCGCTCCAGCTCCTCCCAGGTGCGCGGCGGCGCGTCGATCCCGGCCGCGCGCAGCAGGGTGGCGTTGGTGAGCAGCACCGCCGTGGTCGCCGTCGCGGGCGCGGCGACGAGCTCGCCGCGGTAGGTGTAGTGGCCGCGTACGGCCGGTTCGAGGTCGGCGAGCACGACCGGCTCGCCGAGGATCTCCGCGCGCCCCCCGACGGCGCGCTCGATCGGCGTGAACAGCGGCGCGCCGGAACGCGCCCGGGTGTCCAGCGCGGGCCGGGTGGCCGTGGCGTAGTACTCCGCCAGGTCCGGCGGCTCCCCCCGGCCGGCCGCGCGGGCCACCTCGGCGGGCAGCTCGCGGAAGCCGTGCCCGGTGATCTCGATCCGGAGGTCCGGGTGCGCGGCCTCGAAGTCGGCGGCCATCCTCCTGATCGGGCCCAGGTAGTCCGGCAGGGGATGCTCGGCGATCCAGACGCTGATGACCGTTCTCATTCGCCTCATGATGAACGCGGCCACCCCGCCGCACATCTTGTGAAATGCGGTGTTTCGTGAGCTCAGACAGCAATTCAAAGGATGTGGGCCCCGCGACGTGAATGTGACCCTGACTGCGAGTCGCAGAGCGGCGAAACGGAGGAGCACGGTGATCAACACTCATGACGAGTTCGACGTTGTCGTGATCGGCGGAGGCCCTGGCGGCTCGGGTACGGCGGGACTGCTGGCCCAGCGCGGGCACCGGGTTCTGGTGCTGGAGCGGGAGAAGTTCCCGCGCTACCACATCGGTGAGTCGCTGATCACGGGGTCCATGCCCACGCTGGAGGAGCTGGGCCTGAAGGAGCGGCTCGACCAGATGGGGTTCGTCAAGAAGTACGGCGGCACCCTGTTGTGGGGCAGGAACCAGGGCACCTGGGACTTCCGCTTCGCCGAGGCGTCCAACTACGAGTACGCCTACCAGGTGCGCCGCGCCGACTTCGACTCCCTCCTGCTGGCCAGGGCCAGGGAGCTGGGCGCCACGGTGTTCGAGGAGGCCACGGTCAAGGACCTGGTGTTCGACGGCGAGCGCGTCACCGGCGTGACGTACACGGTGAAGGGCGACGCCGAGCAGCGCACCGCCCGCTGCCGCCTGCTGATCGACGCCACCGGGCAGCAGCACCTCCTGGCCCGCCGCTTCGACCTCATCGAGTACCACGACGACCTGCGCAACATCGCGGTCTGGTCGTACTGGCAGGGGTGCAAGCGCTACGGCGGCACGCGCTTCGGCGACACCGTCACCGAGAACCGCCCCGCGGGCTGGTTCTGGTTCATCCCCCTGCACGACGGCACGGTGAGCGTCGGCTACGTCACCCCCATCGAGGAGTACAAGAAGTCCGGCAAGAGCCTGGAGGACCTGTACGCCTCGGAGCTGGCCGCCGCCGAGGAGGTGCGGGCCCTGACCGAGGGCGCCACCCGGGTCAGCGGCTTCCGCAGCATCCGCGACTGGTCCTACACCTGCACCCGCTTCCATGGCCCCGGCTGGGCCCTGGTGGGCGACGCGGCGGCCTTCATCGACCCGCTGCTGTCCACCGGCGTCGGCCTGGCGCTGCGCGGCGCCCACGGGCTGGCCGGCGCGGTGGACGAGATCCTGAACGACCCGGCCTCGGAGGAGGCCGTGCTGGCGCGCTACGAGAAGGACTACCGCGAGTTCCTGGACTCCCTGCTGGACTTCGTGCGCTTCTTCTACGACCGCACCAAGCACAAGGAGGAGTACTGGGACAGGGCGCAGAAGACCCTCGACCCCAGCAAGCTCCGCCCCCGCAAGATCGACTTCGCCACGATGCTCTCGGGCGTCTCCGGCATCCACGCCATCTTCCACGACGACTGAGGAACCCGCTGATGTCGCCTACAACTGTGCACGGACACGTCGCCGAGCAGGCCAGGCGCACGCCCGACGCGGTCGCGGTGTCGGCGGGCCCGGTGCGGCTGACCTACCGGGAGCTCGACGAGCGGGCCAACCGCCTCGCCCACCGCCTGCGCGGGCTCGGCGCCGGCCCCGAGACGCCGGTCGCGGTGCTGATGGAGCGCTCGGCCGAGCTGGTCGTCACGCTCCTCGCGATCCTCAAGACGGGCGGCTGCTACCTGCCCGTCCACAGCGCCTACCCGGCCGACCGCCGGCAGTGGATCGTCGACTCGTCCGGGACGCCCGTCCTGGTCGCCGACCGCGCCAAGGCCGCCGCGGGACTGCCGGCCGCCCCCGCGACCCTGCTGGCCGACGACGACCCCGCCACCGCGCAGCAACCGGCCACCGAGCCGGGCGTCGCCACCGGCCCGGACGACCTGGCCTACGTCATCTACACCTCGGGCTCGACCGGGCACCCCAAGGGCGTCGCGGTCACCCACTGGGACGTGCTCGGCCTGGCCCTCGACCCCTGCTGGGACACCGGCGCCCACGAGCGCGTCCTGATGGTCGCGCCGTACGCGTTCAACGTCTCGACGTACGAGCTGTGGGTGCCGCTGCTGCACGGCGGCACGATCGTCGTCGCGCCGCCCGGCGAGCCGGACCTCGACACCTTGCGCCGGCTGATCCGCGAGGAGCGGATCACCGGGCTGCACCTGACCGCGGGCCTGTTCCGCGTCGTGGCCGAGGAGGGGGCGGACTGCCTGGCCGGCGTCCGCGAGGTGCTCACCGGCGGCGACGTGATCGTGCCCGCCGCCGTCCGCCAGGTGCTGGCCGCCTGCCCGGGGACGACCGTGCGGGCCATGTACGGCGCGACCGAGGTGACCCTGTTCTCCACCCACGCCCCCCTGACCGCCGGGACCGAGCTGGGCACCAGCGTGCCGGTCGGCGGCCCGATGCGGGACGTGCGGCTCTACGTGCTCGACGACCGCCTCAGCCCGGTCCCCGGCGACCTGGAGGGCGAGCTGTACATCGCCGGCCGGGGAGTGGCCCGGGGCTACTACGGCCGCCCCGACCTGACCGCCGAGCGCTTCGTCGCCGACCCGTTCGGCGGGCCCGGCGAGCGCATGTACCGCACCGGCGACCTGGTCCGGCGGAACGACGACGGGCAGATCGAGTTCATCGGGCGGGCCGGCGACCAGGTCAAGATCCTGGGCTTCCGGGTGGAGCTGGCCGAGGTGGAGGCCGTCCTGGCCGGCTATCCCGGGCTGGCGCACGTCGCCGTCGTGGCCGGGCAGTCGCGGCAGGGCGACAAGCGTCTGGTCGCCTACGTCGTGCCGGCCGGCGAGGCCCCCGACCCGGCCGCGCTGCGCGCCCACGTGCGCACGTCGCTGCCGGACTACATGGTGCCCACGGCGTTCGTCGTGCTGGACGCGCTGCCCCTGACCGCCAACGGCAAGGTGGACCGCGCGGCCCTGCCCGACCCCGACAACGAGCCCGGCTCGGCCTACCGCGCGCCGCAGAACCCCCGCCAGGAGGTCCTGTGCACGGTGTTCGCCGAGGTGTTCGGCGTCGAGCGGGTCGGCGTGGACGACAGCATCTTCGACCTGGACGTCCAGTCGCTGCTGGCGATGCGGCTGGTCAGCCGGATCCGCGCGGCGCTGGGCGTCAACCTGTCCATCGGCGACCTGTTCGACGCGGCGACCGTGGCCGGCCTGGACGAATGGCTAGAGGCCGGCGCGCGCACCCAGTGAGAGGGACGAGATGAGCAACCCATTCGACGACCGGGACGCGGCCTTCCGCGTGCTGGTGAACCACGAGGGCCGGCACTGCCTGTGGCCCGCCTTCGCCGACGTGCCCGCGGGGTGGGAGGTCGCCTTCGGCCCGGCCGTCCGCGACGCCTGCACCGAGTACGTCACCGCCCACTGGACGGACCTGCGCCCGCGCGGTCTCGCCGCCCGGACGGACGCCGGATAGCCCATGACCACCACGACGATCTTCGACGACCTGCGCCTGGACCACATCGGCTTCTACGTCGGCGACCTGGACGGCGAGACCGCCCGGCTGACCGGCTCCCTGGGCCTTTCGGCCTACGCCACGGCGCAGGACGGCCGGGCCCGCGCGGCCGTCCTGGGCGCGAACCGGATCAGGTTCGTGCTCACCCAGCCGCTGGCCGCCGACCACCCCGGCGCCGGCTACCTCGACCGGCACGGCGACGGCGTGTCCGACATCGCGCTGGGCGTGCCCGACGCCGCGGCCGCCTACCACGAGGCGGTGCGGCGCGGCGCGCGTCCGGTCTCGGCCCCCGCCGGGCGCGACGGCTTCGTCACGGCCGCCATCTACGGCTTCGGCGACGTGCTGCACACCTTCGTGCAGCGCCCGGCCGGGGCACGCGAGCACGCACTGCCCGGCTTCCGCGACACCGCGTCCGCCGGGCCGGGGCCGGCCGGCTCCGCCCTCGGGCTGCGGGAGGTGGACCACCTGGCCGTGTGCGTCCCGGCCGGGGAGCTCGACGCCACCGTCGAGTGGTACCGGCGGGTGCTCGGCTTCGACCTGACCTTCGCCGAGCGCATCGCCGTCGGCTCGCAGGCCATGACCACCAAGGTCGTCCGCAGCCGCGGCGGCGAGGTGACGTTCACGCTGATCGAGCCGGACGTGACCAGGACGCCCGGCCACATCGACGAGTTCCTGCGCGACCACGGCGGCGCGGGCGTGCAGCACCTGGCGCTGGCCGCCGCCGACATCGTGGCCGCGGTGGAGGGCACTGCGGCCCGCGGGGTGGAGTTCCTGACCGCCCCCGACGTCTACTACAGCCTGCTCGCCGAGCGGGTCCGGCCGGTGAAGTACCGGGTGGAGGACCTGGCCCGGCTCGACATCCTCGTCGACGAGGACCACGACGGGCAGCTCTACCAGATCTTCGCCCGCTCCACCCACCCCCGCGACACCTTCTTCTTCGAACTCATCGAGCGACTGGGCGCCCGCAGCTTCGGCAGCGGCAACATCAGCGCCCTCTACCGGGCCGTGGAGCTCCAGCGCAGCGGCCGACGCGATGCCCGCACGGAGGCGGCAGCATGACCATTTCCCCGCCGGCGATCCGGTACCCCCTGTCCTACACCCAGCATTTCCTGCGCCTGTTCGACCAGGGCGACGCCCAGGGGCCCTTCAGCGCCCGCTACAACATCGTCGTCGGCTGGCGTCTGCGCGGCCGCATCGACGTCGACACCCTCCAGCTCGCCATGGACGACGTCGCCGACCGGCACGACGCGCTCAACATGACGATCACCCGGGGCGAGGGGGAGGCGTACCAGGTGCGGCAGCCGTCCGCGCCGGCCCGGCTGCTGGTGGTCGACCTGCCGGCCGCCGCCCCCGAGGAGCGCGCGCTGCGGGCCGAGGAGTTGCTCACCGAGGTCGAGGCCGGCTCCTACAGCCTTCAGGAGCTGCCGCACCTGCGCGCCATCCTCGGCCGGTTCGACGACGAGGACGCGGTGCTGGCGCTGATCGTGCACCACACCGCGGGCGACGGCTGGTCCATGCAGCTGCTCATCCGCGACATCGTCACCCGCTACGCCGAGCGCCGCGGCCATGCCGTGCCGCCGCTGCCCGAGCCCCGTCCCTACCACGAGTACGCCGGACGGCAGCAGGAGCAGGCCGCAAGCGCCGAGACCCAGGCCGCCCGCGACTTCTGGGCGCAGCGGCTGCGCGGCGCGCGCATGCTGGCCGTCCCCACCGACCACGCCAGGTCGGCCGGGCTGGCCAAGGTCTGCCCGGTCCACCGGTTCTCGCTGCCCAAGGACGTCTCCGCCCGGGTGATCGGCTACGCCAGGACGATGCGCAGCTCGCCGTTCATGGTGCTGCTGGCGGCCTACAACGTGCTGCTCAGCCGGATCACCGGGGCCACCGACCTGGTCGTCCCGGTGATCAGCTCCGGACGCGGGCAGCCGGAGTTCCAGGAGACCGTGGGGCCGTTCTTCAACTTCCTGCCGCTGCGCACCGGCCTCGACGGCTGCGCCACCTTCCGGCAGGTCGTCGAGCGCTCCCGCCGGACCTGCATGGACTCCTACGCCAACGAGATCCCGTTCCTGCAGATCGTGGCCGAGGCGCCCGAGCTGATGGCCGACGCCGCGCTGGAGAGCAAGGCGCTGTGCGCGCTGCAGGTCTGGCAGTTCGCCACCGGCATGGACGGCGAGCGCGTCGGCGACCTGGAGATCGCCGAGGTCCGCGAACGCCTGCTGGACCAGCCCAACGGCACCGACATCCCCGACGGCGCGCTGCTCACCTTCGACATCGCCCCCTCCGGCGAGATCTTCGGCAACTTCGCCTACAACAGCAACCTGTTCACCGAGAGCACGATCGTGACGATGGTGGCCGACTTCGGCGAGATCCTGCGCGCCGGCCTGGCCGCCCCCGACTCGCCGCTGGAGTGATCGCCATGCGCGTGATGTTCACCGTCTTCCCCGCGACGGCGCACTTCCTGCCGATCGTGCCCTACGCCTGGGCGTTGCAGGCGGCCGGGCACCAGGTGGTGGTGGCCGCCCCGCCGGGCGTCGACACCGGGGTCTCGGTGCCCGACTTCCACCGGTCGGTGAACGCGGCCGGGCTGACCGCGGTCTCCTGCGGCGCGCCCGAGCCGCTGTCGGTGCACGACCGCGGCTACCCCGGGTTCGCCGGCCTCATCCCGACGATCGAGGAGTCGGAGCGCCTGGTCGCCGCGCTCGGCATCACCGAGGCCGAACGCCCGCCCTGGGACGTCTTCTACCACTTCGCGCTGCTCACCATGCGCAACTACCATCCGCCGGAGCCCCGCCAGGACGTGCAGGCCGTCGTCGAGTTCGCCCGCGAGTGGCGGCCCGACCTCGTCCTGTGGGACCCGTGGTTCCCGTGCGGCGCGGTGGCGGCCCGGGTCTGCGGCGCCGCCCACGCCCGTACGCTGCTGGCCCCCGACTACACCGCCTGGGCCGCGGACAGGTTCGCCGGCAGCGGCGAGCGGAACCCCATGACCGGGGTGATCGGCCCGCTGGCCGACAGGTACGGCGTGACCGTCGACGACAACCTGCTGCTCGGCGACTGGACGGTGGACCCGTTCCCACCCGGGATGAGCCTGCCCACCCCCGGCGTGCATCGCGTGCCCGTCCGGTACGTCCCCTACACCGGGGCGAGCGTCGTCCCCGAGTGGCTGCGGCGACCGCCGGAGCGGCCGCGGGTGGCGATCTCGCTGGGCGTGTCGATGCGCACGTTCTTCAAGGGCGACTGGGGCCGCACCGCCAAGCTGATGGAGGCCGTGGACGGCCTGGACGCCGAGGTCGTCGCCACCCTGGACGCCAACCAGCTCCTCGACCTGGACCGCCCGCTGCCCGCCAACGTGCGCGTGTTCGACTACGTGCCGCTCGACCAGCTCCTGCCGACCTGCTCGGCGATCATCCACCACGGCTCGATCGGCACCTTCGCGGCCGCCTCGGCCATGAACGTCCCGCAGGTCGTCTGCGACACCGACGAGCACAACCGGCTCGTCGGCACCCCCGTCGAGGACGGCATCGACTGGCAGCTCCAGTGCCAGAAACAGCTCACCTCGACCCGAACCTCCCGGTACGTCACCACGCGCGGCGCCGGCGTGCGGATCAACCACCAGACGCAGTCCGCGGCCGAGATCCGCGACGAGCTGCTGCGCGTGCTGAAGGACCCCTCGTTCACCAAGGGCGCGGCCGCCATCCACGAGGACTGGCTGGCCACGCCGAGCCCGACCGACATCGTCGCGGAGCTGGAGCGGCTGACCGCCGCCGCCCGGTAGCCGTCGACCCCTCAGACAGGAGGCGGACAGTTGCGGATCCTGGTCACCGGCGGCGCCGGTTTCATCGGCTCGGAGTTCGTCAGAGCCACGTTGCGCGACTCGCCGGGCACGCGGGTCACCGTCCTGGACAAGCTCACCTATTCCGGCAACCTGGAGAACCTCGACCCGGTGGCCGGCCACCCGGGGCTGCGCTTCGTGCAGGGCGACACCGCCGACCCGCTCGTGGCCGACGAGGTGGTGGCCGGGCAGGACGCGATCGTGCACTTCGCCGCCGAGACGCACGTCGACCGGTCGATCGTCAGCGCGACCGGCTTCGTGCGCTCCAACGTGCTGGGCACCCAGACCCTGCTGGAGGCGGCCCTGCGGCACGGCGTCGGCCGCTTCGTGCACGTCTCCACCGACGAGGTGTACGGCTCCATCGCCGAGGGCTCGTGGACCGAGGAGACGCCGCTCGCGCCGAACGTGCCGTACGCGGCCTCCAAGGCCGGCTCGGACCTGCTCGCGCTGGCCTTCCACCGCACCCTCGGCCTGGACGTCGTGATCACCCGCTGCACCAACAACTACGGCCACTACCAGTTCCCCGAGAAGGTCATCCCGCTGTTCGTCACCAACCTGCTCGAAGGCCGCCGGGTGCCCCTGTACGGCGACGGCGGCAACCGGCGCGACTGGCTGCACGTCTCCGATCACTGCCGGGCCATCCGCATGGTCCTCGACCGCGGCCGGGCCGGCGAGGTCTACCACATCGGCGGCGGCAGCGAGCTGAGCAACCTGGAGCTGACCGCCCGCCTGCTGGAGGCGTGCGGCGCGGGCTGGGACATGGTCGAGCACGTCCCCGACCGGCCGGGGCACGACCTGCGCTACTCCCTCGACATCTCCAAGATCGAGCGGGAGCTGGGCTACGCGCCGTCGGTCGACTTCGAGACCGGGCTGGCCGCGACCGTCGCGTGGTACCGGGACAACCGGTCCTGGTGGGAACCGCTCAAGCACCGCGAGCTCGCCGTGGCCGCCCACTGAAGATCATGAGGAGAAGCCATGCAGGACATTGTCCGACGTCTTGACACGTGCCGGGTCTGCGGGCGCGACGACTGGCTGGAGGTCACCTCCTTCGGGTCCGTGCCGCTGGCCAACGGCTTCCTCGACCCCGCCGACCTGCCGGCCGAGGAGCCCGCCTATCCCGTGGACGTCATCGTGTGCCGCAACTGCCGGCTGATGGCCATCCGCCACGTGATCAGGCCCGACGTGCTGTTCCGGCACTATGTGTACGTCACCTCCGAGTCCGACCAGATGACCGGCCACATGCGGCGCATCGTCGGCTGGTGCACCCGCCGGGCCGGCCTGGCGCCCGGCGAGCTGGTCGTCGAGCTGGGCAGCAACGTCGGCCTGCAGCTCGCGCTCTTCCAGGAGCAGGGGCAGCGCGTCGTCGGCGTGGACCCGGCCGAGAACCTGGCCGAGATCGCCAACGCCCGCGGCGTGCGCACGCTGCCCGAGTTCTTCGGCGCCGACCAGGGCCGCCGCATCCACGCCGAGCAGGGCGAGGCCAAGCTGGTGCTCGGCCGCCAGTGCTTCGCCCACATCGACGACGTGCACAACGTGCTGGACGGCGCCACCGCCGTGCTGGCCCCCGACGGGCTGGTCGCGATCGAGGTGCCGTACCTGCTGGACCTGCTGGAGGAGAACCAGTTCGACACGATCTACCACGAGCACCTGTCGTACTACTCGGTCACCACGCTGAGCCACCTGTTCGCGCGGCACGGCCTGCGCGTCGTGGACGTCGAGCGGGCGGCCGTGCACGGCGGCTCGATCGTCGTCTTCGCCGCCAGGGAGGGCTCGGACCACCCCACCCGCCCCTCGGTCAACCGGCTGCTGTCGCTGGAGCGGCAGAGCGGCCTCGACTCCGACGAGGCCTACCTGGCCTTCGCCGGGCGCGCCCACCAGGTGATCAAGCAGATCGGCGACCTCGTCCGCGACCTGGCCGGCCGCGGCCTGACCGTCGCCGGGTACGGCGCGCCCTCCAAGGGCACCACCCTGCTGCAGTTCTGCGAGCTCGGACCGGCCGAGGTGCGCTTCTGCAGCGACACCACCAGCCTCAAGCACGGCCGGCTGCTGCCCGGCACCCGCATCCCGTGCCGCTCGCCCGAGCAGGCCCGCGACCAGCAGCCCGACTACTACCTGCTGCTCGCCTGGAACTACGCCGACGAGATCATCTCCAAGGAACAGGACTTCCTGCGCCGCGGCGGCAAGTTCATCATCCCCATCCCGCAGCCGAGGGTCGTGACGGCCGAGCCCGTCCCGGCGGTGGCCTGAAGGAGATCTGCATGGAATACGGATCCGACCACGCCGAGTACTACGACCGCGTCTTCCGCAGCCGCGGCAAGAGCTTCGAGGGCGAGGCCCGCGAGCTCGACAGGATCATCAGGGAACGGTCGCCGCACGCGGCCTCGCTGCTCGACGTCGCCTGCGGCACCGGCGCGCACCTGGAGACCTTCGCCAAGCTGTTCGACCACGTCGAAGGGGTCGAGCTGTCGCCCGACATGCGGGAGGTCGCCGGACGGCGGCTGCCCGGCGTGCCGCTGCACGCCGGCGACATGCGCACCTTCGACCTCGGACGCACCTTCGACGCCGTGACCTGCATGGGCAACGCCGTCGGCGAACTGGGCTCCTACGACGAACTGGTGGAGGCCGTCGGCCGGATGGCGGCCCACCTGGCGCCCGGCGGCGTCCTCGTCGTCGAGCCCTGGTACTTCCCGGAGAACTTCCTCGACGGGCACGTCGGCGGCCACACGCTGGTGGAGGAGGGGCTCGTCATCTCCCGCATGACGCACTCGCGCAGGGAGGGCGGCAAGAGCCGGCTGGAGGTGCGGTTCAGGGTCGCCGACGCCTCGGGTTTCAAGGAGTTCGCCGAGGTCCTGTACTCCAGCCTGTTCACCTGCGACCAGTACCTGGAGGCGTTCGCCGAGGCGGGCTGCCGGGCCGAGTTCCGGCCCGCGTTCAAGCTGGCCGACGGCCGGCCCAACAGCCCCGGGCTGTTCGTCGGCGTGCGCGAGGAGGGGGACGGCGATGGCCCTCGGTGAGCCCCTCGTCGTCGGCCGGCCGAACGCGGGGGAGCGGGCGCGCCTGCTGGAACGGCTCGGCGGCGTGCTCGACCGGCTCTGGCTGACCAACAACGGCCCGCTGGTGCGCGAGTTCGAGGCGCGCCTGGCCGACCTGACCGGCGCCCGGCACGCCGTGGCGACGTGCAACGCCACCACCGGCATCCAGATCGCGGCCAGGGCCGCCGGGCTGCGGCCGGGCGACGAGGTGATCGTCCCCTCCTTCACGTGGGTGGCCACCGCCCACGCGCTGGAGTGGATCGGCATCGTCCCGGTCTTCTGCGACTCCGACGAGATCACCGGCAACGCCGACCCCGACCACGTCGAGCGCCTGATCGGCCCGCGCACCCGCGGCATCCTCGGCGTGCACGTCTTCGGCTACCCGTGCGACGTGGACGCGCTGGAGCGCCTGGCCCGCGACCACGGGCTGGTCCTGCTGTTCGACGCGGCGCACGCGCTCGGCTGCACCTACCGGGGCAGGCCGATCGGGACGTCAGGGGACGCCGAGATCTTCAGCTTCCACGCCACCAAGTTCGTCAACAGCGTCGAGGGCGGCGCGATCGTCACCGACGACGACGACCTGGCCGCGCGGGTCAGGGAGCTGCGCAACCAGGGCATCGACGCGGCCGGGCGGATCTCCGGGGCCGGCACGGTGGCCCGGATGAGCGAGTTCCACGCGGCCATGGGGCTGACCTCGCTGGAGGCCATCGACACGATCGTCGAGGCCAACCGGCGCAACCAGCGGGTCTACGAGGAACTGCTCGCCGGGCTGCCGGGCGTCGTGGTGCGCGGCCAGGCGCCCGGCGAACGGGCCAACCACCAGTACCTGGTCATCGAGGTGGACGAGGCCGTCGCCGGCGTGTCGCGGGACGCGGTGCTGGAGGCGCTGCTGGTGGAGAACGTGCACGCCCGCCGCTACTTCTCCCCGATCTGCCACCAGGTCGAGCCGTACCGGTCGGACCCGGGCAGGCACTTCCCGCTGCCCCTGCCCCGGGCCGAGGGCCTGGCCGCCCGCGTCCTGTCCCTGCCCACCGGGCCCACGGTGGACGCCGGGCACATCGCCGGCATCTGCCGCGTGGTGCGCGAGACCGTCCGGGCGGCCGACCGCCGGCTGGTCGCCTGACCGCGAAGAGGGCGCCTCCTGCGCGGGGCGCCCTCTTCCTTCCGTCAGGCCGCGGGCACGGCCCCCGGGACCGCCTCGGGGACGGGGGTCACCCGGCGGCGCACGGCCAGGCCGAACAGGGCGACCAGCAGGCCGCACGCGCCCGCCAGCGCGAAGGGGGCCGCGGGCCGCCACAGGTCGTAGAGCCAGCCGCCGACGCCGGAGATGACGAAGATGCCGATCGCGCCGCAGAGCGTCTGGACGCCGAAGCTGGAACCCCGGTAGCGGGCCGGCACCTGCTGGGCCAGCAGCGGGCCCGCCGTGGTGATGACGCCGATCTCGCCCAGCCCGACGGCCGCCGCCACCAGCATCATCCCCGGCCCGAGCGGGTCGCTGACCAGCAGCGTCGACAGGTACGCGGCCCCGGCCAGCGCCTGGGCCAGGATCACGACGTCCTGGCGCCGCATCCGGTCGCCGAGCCAGCCGAACAGCGGCGCGCCCACCACGATCACCATGTACGCGACGCCCACGATCGCGCCGCTCTTGGCCAGGGCCTCGGTGGCGGACATGCCGCGCACGGCCTTGGCGTGGTCCACGATCCACAACGACAGGAAGCTCGCCACCAGCGCCAGGTCGGCCCTGGCCACGAAGGACGCCGCGTACGACAGCGCCACGCCGGGGTCGCGGGCCAGCCGCACCCCCTCGACGACCAGCCGCGCCAGCCCGGCCCGCTCTCCGGCTCGCTCTCCGGACGGCTGCCCGGCGGGCGGCTCGGCGGGCGTGGCAAGGCCGGGGGCCAGCGTGCCGCGCAGGGCCAGCGCGCCCAGCAGCACCAGCCCGGCGACCACCAGGAAGCCCACCTGGGCCGCCGTGGCCGGGGCCATGCCGCCGGCCTCCAGCATGTTCGGCAGGCGTACCAGCACCAGCACCGCGACCACCGCGCCGATGCCGCTGAACAGGCCGAGCCAGCCGTAGGCCTTGCCACGCGCCCGGTCGCGCACGTAGTCGGCGGTGATCGCGGACATGGTGACGTTCAGGGCGGCGATCCCGAGGGCGAACACGACCCGCAGCGCGACCAGGACGGCGACGTTCCCCGCGAACGGGTAGAGCGCCGCGCCGAGCGCGCACAGCAGCAGCCCCGCCACGGCGACCGGCCGCCGGCCGATCCGGTCGGCGAGCGCGCCGTACCAGGCCAGGCTCAGGATGAGCGCCGCCTCCGCGGCGACCTGGAGGTAGCCGGTCGTGCGGCCCAGGTCGTCGCCGGACAGCCCCAGCGCGTCGGTGAGCAGGTACGGCTGCGCGGCCGGCAGGAACGTGATGACCGCCGTGCCGAGGAGCCCGAGCCCCATGCACGCCCAGAGGTTGGTCCTGCTGATGCCCGTCGCGGGGTCGAGACCTAACATGGCAGAGATCATCCCAACGTTCGCCCTAGATCGTCTAGGTTTGGCACATGATGAGTGACCGAGTCCCGCCGGGCGTCAGCGCCGCGGTGCCCAACGTGGCGCGGATGTACGACTACTACCTCGGCGGGAAGGACAACTTCGCGTCCGACCGGGCCGCCGCGGAGAAGGTGCTGTCGATCATCCCCGAGATCAGGGGCGACGCCCGCAACAGCCGGGCCTTCCTGCAGCGCGCCGTGCGCCACCTGCGGCAGACGGGCGTCGACCAGTTCCTCGACATCGGCTCGGGGCTGCCGACCGCGGGCCACGTGCACGAGGTGATCGAGGGCGCGAAGATCGTCTACGTGGACAACGACTCGGTCGTGCTCACCCACTCCCGCGCCCTGCTCGGCCACTCGCCCGACGTCACCGTCCAGGAGGGCGACCTGCGGCGGCCGGAGGCCGTCATGGAGCGGGCGGCGGAGGTGCTGGACTTCTCCCGGCCGATCGCGCTGCTGGTGGTCTCGCTGCTGCACTTCGTCACCGACGCCGAGGACCCGGTCGGCGTCGTCCACCGCTACCGCGACCTGCTGCCCGCGGGCAGCCACATCGTGCTGACGCACGTCGCCCCCGACACCATGCCGAGCAAGGCCGACGACGTCAGCGCCGTCTACCGCAACGCGACCTCGCCGTTCACCGCCCGCAGGCGGTCGGTGTTCGCCTCCATGCTGGACGGCTTCGACCTGCTGGAGCCGGGCATCGTCAACACCCGCGAGTGGCGTCCCGACCCCGACACCGACCCGTCCCCGATCGACGGCGACTACCACCTGTGCGCGGTGGGCCGCAAGCGGTCCTGACCCGCGCGGCTCCCCTTCCGGGATGGCCCGTCACCTCCGGGTGGCGGGCCGTCCGTGTGTCGAGCGTCGCGTCGTTTCGAACATGTGATCTAAAACTTGTGGGCTTCTTCCGCCGGCCGTGCTTACGATCTTGGTGTTCGCCGGCCGGGCCGTCCGGCCGGCTCTACCGGACGGAGATGTCCTTGAGGCGTGCAACGATCGTGTCAGCCGCCGCGCTGAGCCTGCTGGCCCCCCTCGTCGCGGCCGGGCCCGCGCGGGCGGCCACCGTCGCGACGGTCCCGCTGGCCACCGTCGTGGACAAGGCCCGGGAGGTGGCCGGGTTCTGGCTCGCCGACGACGCCGCCAACCTGCGGGCCGCCACGCCGTACACCGTGCTGGCCACGGCGGCGGGGGGCGAACGCCTGTCCACCGGGATCGTCCCGGACGGGCCCGCGATCGCGGTCCAGCCGATCGGGGCCGAGAACCCGCCGCCCGGCGAGGAGTTCGCGACGTCCGGCAAGGTGTTCTTCATCGGGAGCGACGGCCGGCCCCACTGGTGCACCGGCACCTCCGTGCAGTCGAAGTACCGCAACCTGGTGGCCACCGCGGGCCACTGCGTGTTCGACATCGAGGCCCCGATGGGCGCGCTCGGCAAGTGGGTCTTCGTCCCGGCCTACACCGACGGCGCCACCCCCTACGGCCTGTACGTCGGCAAGCAGGGCATCACCCACTACGACTTCGAAGACCTCCACGACTTCGACCGGGGCTACGCCTTCGCCACCGTCTACAACGGCGTCGTCCTGTCCGCCCCGGACACGCTGACCACCGTCGCCCGCCTCGGCGACAGCGTCGGCGGCCTCGGGATCGCGGCCAACCAGCCGCTCCCGCCCGCGGCCGACGTCCTCGGCCACCCCTCCGGGCTCCACCCCGACGGCACCGGCCCGTACACGGGCCAGAGCCTCGAACGCTCGACCGGCCCGGTCTTCGCGGTGAAGCCCGCCGGCCTGCGCGCGGACCGGCCCGTCGGGGTGGACTCGCCGTTCACGGCCTCGCCCGGCGCGGCGTGGGTCACCGGGTACGACGCCGGGACCCGCGCCGGCTACCTGAGCGGCCTGACGATCAGCGTCGCCGACACCGACGCCGACGGGCGGTACGACACCGGCATCTCCCCGTACTTCGACACGGGGCTGTTCCAGGTCTACCAGGACGCGGCCAACCGCTGGACCGGCTCCATCACGTACGTCTCCGGCTGAGACGAGAGGCCCGCGGGGGCGTCGCCGCCGTTCGAGGATCATGGTCAAGGAGGCGACACGTGCTGAACGAGCGGGAGCGGACGCGAGGCGGCCGGACGGCGTTACGTCCGAGGCTGGTGGCGGCCGGGTGGGACTATCTCGTGATCGCCGCCTGGCTCACGGCGCTGGCCGGCGTGTTCGTGCCGCTGAGCCGGGCCGGAGCCGGGTTCGGCGGGGTCGGCGCCCTGGGCACCGACCTGCTGATCACCGCGCTGAGCGTGCTGCCACTCGGGGCGTACCTGGTCGCGGGGGAGGCGGGGCGGCGGCAGGCCACGTGGGGCAAGCGGCGCGCGGGGCTCGTCGTGGCACTGGCCGGCGGGGGGCGGCCCGGCGCGGCCCGGATCGTGGCGCGCGCCCTGGTGAAGCTGCTCCCGTGGCAGTGCGCTCACATGGCGGTCTCCCGGCTGGTCCGCGAGCCGGAGTCGGCCGTCGCCATGCCGCTGCTGGTCGCGGCGTACGCCCTGGCCGGGGCCTCGGTCGTGCTGGTGCTGACCCGCCGCGACCGGGCCGCCCTGCACGACCTCGTGACGGCCACCCGGGTGGTGCCGGCGCCCTGACGGGCCCCGAGCCGATCACACCTCCGGCAGGGAGGGATCGGGCTGCCAGGGGTTCGGCGCGGTGATGGACCAGCGTTCGTGGTCGCGCCAGGCGCCGTCGATGTAGAGGTAGTCGGGCGACAGCCCCTCGTAGCGGAAGCCCAGCCGCCGGGCCAGGGCCAGGGACGCCTTGTTCGCCGGCTGGATGTTGGCCTCCAGCCGATGCAGCCGCAGGTCGCCGAACGCGTGCCGCAGGGCGAGGGCGAGCCCGTCGGTCATGTAGCCGCGCCCGGCGGACGGGGCGAAGGCCGCGTAGCCGAGGGAGGCCCCCTGGTAGCGGCCCCGGATGATCGAGTTGATGTTGACCGTGCCCGCGGTGGCGCCGCTCTCCCGGACGCGGATCAGGAAGCCCAGGTTGAGGCCGTCGTCGAAGCGGCGCATCCAGGTACGGAACTCCTCGGCGGTCGAGGGCAGCTGCATCCACGGCCGGTGCAGTTCGGCGCTGGCCCGGACGAGCGAGCAGAACTCGTCCTGGTCGGAGAGGGTGAGCGGGTGCAGCTCCACCCGTGACGGCATTTCGGACATGGGGCAACTGTAGGGCGTGCCGCGAGAAGCGTCGTCTCCGTCAGCTCGCCGTGGTGGTCCAGGCGCGGTGGGCCGTCTCGCGGATCTCCTCGTCGGCCGTCTGCTCCACCCGGGCCATCGCCGCGCGCAGGATGGGCGGCGTCATCAGCGAGGTGACGATCGCGACCAGCACCACCAGCGTGTACGCCTCGACGCTGAGGATGCCCAGCCGCAGGCCGACCATGGCCACCACGACCTCGATCACGCCGCGCGCGTTGAGCCCGGCGCCCAGGGCCAGCGCCTCCCACCGGTTGAGCCGGCTCAGCCGGGCGCCGGCGTACGCGCCGACGAACTTGCCGACGATCGCGACCGCCAGCACCGCGAGCCCGGCCAGCAGCACCGGCGGACGGGTCAGCGCGGTCAGGTCCATCCGCAGCCCGGCGGTGGCGAAGAAGACGGGGGCGAAGCCGTACAGCGTCACCGTGCGCAGCGGGGCCAGCCGGGCCGGGTCCACCCGTCCCGCGCCGCCGATGAGCATGCCCATCACGAACGCGCCGAAGACCGACTCCAGGCCGAGCGCGTGCGTCCCGGCCGAGGCCAGCACGAGCAGCACGATCGCCATGCCGACCGTCGGGCCCGCCTCGGGCGAGCGGGCCGCCAGCCGCATCGCGCCGCGCACCAGCGGCCGCCCGACGGTCAGGGCCACCACGACGATGGCCAGGAGGTAGGCCAGCGAGGTGATCACGGTGCCGGTGCTGACCGCGTTGACGGCCATGGCGCTGACGATCGAGAGCATGAACCAGCCGAACGCGTCGTCGATCATCCCGGCGGTGAGCGTGAGCTGGCCGATGTTGCGGTGCAGCAGCCGCATGTCCATCAGCGTCTTGGCCAGCACGGGGATCGCGCTCACGCACATCGCCACGCCCATGAACAGCGCGAACACCGTCTCGTCGGTGCCGTCGGGCACGATCATCCGGGGCAGCAGGAACCCGGTGGCGATGCCGAGCCCGAGCGGGATGATCAGACCGCCCGCGCTGACCCCGGCCGCGGTGCCCGCCCGCCGCCGCACCAGGTTCAGGTCCATGTGGATGCCGGTCAGCCCGACCAGCAGCAGCACGCCGACCTGCCCGACGGCGTCCAGCAGGTGGAACTGGCCGGGGTCGGCGGGGAAGAGCCAGCGGTGGAGGTCCGGCGCGACGTGCGCCAGGATCGACGGCCCGAGCACGACCCCGGCGAACAGCTCGCCCACCACGGCCGGCAGCCGGAACCGGGCCGCCAGCGCCCCGAGCCCCAGGGCGAGGGCGAGCATCAAGCCGATCTGCAGCAGGAACACGAGCATGCCGTGCGCGCCGATGGGGGCGATGGGCGTCTGCATGAATACCCCTGGAAGGTCGATCCTGGTCTTGTCCGAACCTGGATATTCAGCAAAGAACGCCCGGCACGCCCGCCGCAACGGACCCGTTCACATGCGGCACTCTCCGAGAAAGCCGCCCGCGAAGATCCGCACGCACGGAGAAACCGGCGGAGCTCAGCCGGCGGCGCGCGGGCCGAGCAGCACCGGCAGGGCCCGCACCCCGTTGTCCAGCAGCGAGGTGAGCCGGGGCAGGTCGTCGAGCGGCCCGGCGGCCCGCATCTCGGGGAACGTCGCGAACAGGGCCGGCAGCGCCACCTCGGCCTGCAACCGGGCCAGCGGCGCGCCCAGGCAGAAGTGCGGCCCGTGCCCGAACGCCAGATGCGGCACGGCCGGCCTGGTCACGTCGAAGTCGGCGGCGTTCTCGCCGAACCGCTCGGGGTCGCGCCCGGCGGCGGAGAAGCAGGCCAGCACCGCCTCGCCCGCCCGCAGCCGGACGCCCTCGATCTCCAGGTCCTCCATGGCGTAGCGCATCGGGAAGTAGGCGTTGGGCGACTCCCAGCGCAGCGCCTCCTCCACCGCCGCGCTCCACGGCACGGCCCCCGAGCGCAGCAGTTCGAGCTGCTCCGGACGGCCCAGCAGGGCGCGCACCGCGTGCGCGATGAGGTTGATCGTCGTGACGTGGCCGGCGATCAGCAGCACCTGCACGGTGTCGCGCAGCTCGGCGTCGTCCAGCCGGCCCTGGGCGTGCAGCGCGATCAGCTCGCTCGTCAGGTCCTCGCCGGGCGTGCCGCGCCGCACCTCGATGATCTCGCCGACCAGCTCGAACAGCGCCCTGCGTCCCTCCGGGCTGTCCGGCGGGCTCTGGTCGAGCTGCACCACCTCGTCGGTGAGCGCGCGCAGGCGCTCGCGGTGGGAGTCGGGCACGCCCAGCATCTCGACGATGACGCGCAACGGCAGCGGGTAGGCGTACTCGGCGCGCAGGTCCACCGGCTCGCCCGGCGGCCTGGCCGCCAGGTCCTCCAGCAGGTCGCCGACGATGGAGGTGATCCACGGCTCCATCCGCTGCACCTGGCGCGCGCTGAACAGCTTGACCAGCGGGCCGCGCAGCCGCCGGTGGTCCTCGCCGTCGGCGTTGAGCATGGACGCGTCGGTGACGAGCCGCATCAGCGACGTGCCCTGAGGGGCCGCGGCGCGGGCCTCGGGGTCCCAGTACCGGATGTCGCGCGTCATCGCCGGGTGCGACAGCACCGCCTCCAGCGTCGCGTGGCTGGTGGCGGCCCAGGCCAGCACCCCCTCGACCCGTACCGGGACGAGCGGGCCGGCCCGGCGCAGCCGCTCGTCGCTGTCGTGCAGGTCGAGGGTGGCCGGGTCGAGGACGAACTCGGGTTCCATGGTCATCCTGTCTGTCTGGTGCGGTCGGGCGGTCATCGGCTCGACGTCGCCCCGCTGTAGCGGCGGGGGAGGACCATGACCGGGTTGTCGTCGAGGATCACGTCCGGCGGCCCGAAGCGTTCGGCCACCCGGCGGATCTCGGGGTCGTCGAGCAGCAGCAGCCGGCCGTCGAGGACGAGCGGCTCGTCGTCGGCGTACAGGGTGGGCCGGTCGACCTGGCAGTCGCAGTGGGCGAAGCCGGGCGCGGTGGTGACGGCCACGCCGTCGGTGAGCGCGTCGAGCCCGCAGTAGAACGCGCCGGCGTGCTTCTCCCGCTCGAACTGGCTGCCGCCCGCCACCCGGACCTTCGGGTTCAGCCCGATCAGGGCGTGCCGCAGGTAGAAGCCGCCGGGGGAGAAGCGGCGCAGCCGGTCGGCGGCCGTCCCGCCCTCGATCTTCTGCACGACGTTGCCGGCCAGGTGCACGCTCAGCGGCTCCTCGGGCACGCCGGTCACCGTGCAGTCCTCGACGACGAGCACGCCCTCGGTGTCGGCGGGCCAGAAGTTGACGCCCCCGTACGGGAAGGGCCGCCACTGGCCGGGGCCCGGCGGCTCGGCGTCCGGCATGAGGGTCAGCCCGGACAGCGTCAGGTCCGTGCCGGCCGTGGAGGTGACCCGGATCCTGCTCGTCGCGGCCAGCTTCTCCAGCGTGCGGTGCGCCAGGGCGTAGAAGACCTCGTTGGGCAGGCGGGCGCCGGTGAGCAGCGCGCCCGCCGTGGCGCTCATGTGCAGGGACGCGAACCGGACCGGCAGGGCCGCGATCTCGTCGAAGAACAGCGGCGCGGTGTGCACCTCGCCCCACCAGGTGCAGGCGATGACGACGTCGGACGCCCCGACGGCGGCCCGCTCGACGTGGTGCCCGGCGCCGCTGTCCCAGCCCCCCGGGCTGAACGGCGCCACCGACAGGATGTGCACGTCGGCGTCACGGTAGGCCGCCGCGGCCGCGATGGCCTGCACGACCACCGGGTCCACGGTGTGCTCGGCCAGCACCAGCACCCGCTCGCCCGGCGCCACCCGCAGGTAGTGCACCAGGTTGCGGGCGCCGGGCATGAGCTCGACGATCGAGTACGGCGCGGCCGTCGGCTCGGCCGCGTAGCCGACGGGCGCAGTGGCGTACGGATTCGTGGTCATCGTTGCCTCCCCCGGTGCCGGTCGTACCCGCTGCCGTGCCAACCCGCGGCAACGCCACGCCTCGATCACGGAAAGGATGCGGCGTCGGCGCGGGCGGCACGACTCCGGGCCCGGTGTCAGCGCGAGCGTCGCCGCGACCCGGCCGCCAGCTCCATCGGGTCGAAGCCGAACGTGTCCGCCGGGTCGTGGCCCAGGTACAGGTCACGGACCAGCTCGCCGGCCGCCGGGGCATTGCACAGCCCGTGGCCGGAGAAGCCGGTGGCGTACAGGAAGGCCGGCGATCCGGGCAGCCGGCCGATGAAGGCCGACCGGTCGGGGCTGGCGTCCCTGGGGCCGCGCACCGCCGTCTCCAGCCCGGACAGGTCCAGGCCGGGGTAGGTGGCGGCGAGCTGGGCCCTGGCCTTGACGAACCAGGCGTCCCGGTCGGTGCCCGGGTTGCCCATGCCGATCAGGACCCGGTCGCCGCGCCGGCGGATCAGCAGCCCGCTGGCGGCGTGCAGGGTGACCGGCATGTCGGGCACCTCGGGCAGCGGGCCCGTGGTGAGCAGCTCCTGCACCGCCGGCCCGGTCAGCGGCAGGTCCACGCCCGCCGTCGAGGCGATCCAGCCCGACCAGGCCCCGGCCGCGCACACGATCGCCTGCGCGGTGAGCGTGCCGTCCGCGGTCTCGACCCGCCCGGTGGCCGGGTCGACGGCGGTGACCGGGCAGCCGGTGCGCAGCGAGGCCCCCGCCCGCGCCGCCCCCTCCGCGTACGCCTCCACGATGGCGGCCGTGTCGCTCACGAACGCCTGCGGCGACCACGCGGCCGCCAGCAGCGACGGCTCCTCGACCAGCGGGTTGAGCCGCCGGGCCTCCTCGGCGCCGATCAGCGACACGTCCACGCCCGCGGCCCGCTGCGCCGGCAGCTCGTCCTCGAACCTGTTCACCTGCTCCCGTTCGGTGAACAGCACGAGGTAGCCCACCTGCCGCATCGGCAGGTCGGCGCCGGGCCAGCGTGGGAACGACCGGTAGGCCGACAGGCTGCGCACCGCCATCGCGGAGCTGACCGGGTCGCCGGAGAAGTAGGAGCGCAGCACGTCCGCGGTGGCCCGCGAGGCGCCGGAGGCCAGGTCGTCGCGTTCCAGGACGACGGTCTCGACCCCTGCCTCGGCCAGGTGGGCCGCGATCGACAGGCCGATCACGCCGCCGCCGATGACCACCACCTCGGCCCGGTCGGCCTGGCTCATGCCGGGGCCACCGTCCCGCTCTCGAAGGGCGCCAGCATCGAGCCGGAGATCGGGGCCACCGAACCGTCCGCGCGCAGGTGCTCGTCGACCTGCCACGGGAAGAGCTGGAGGTTCCAGGCGCCCAGGCAGTTGACGTACAGAGCCATGTGGCTCATGAGCGCGACGAAGTCCTCGCGGTCCTGGAGCTGGTCGGCGACCTCCAGCGCGCGCTCGGTGAACTGGTGCAGCTTGTTCAGCCCGCAGTAGCCCAGGAACTCGGCCGGGGTGGCGGCCATGATGCGCGCCATCTGCTGCAGGAACTCCAGCGGGAGCTGCTGCTGCTGGGCGGCCCTGACCAGGCCGGAGTAGCAGCAGTAGCCGAGCGGGCGGGTCTCGCCGTTGACGAACAGCATGGTGGTCAGCGTGGTGCCGAAGCTGCCCGCGCCCGAGGCGATCCGGCCCTCGTGCAGGTCGACCAGCTCCTGGGGCGGGTCGAGCCAGATGCGCTCGATCTCGTCGTGCAGCTCGGCGAGGAGCTGCTCGGCCTCGGCGTGCCGGGCCGTCGGGCGCCGCAGCTGGTGGCCGCCGCTGTCGCCGGCCCTGCGCACCTCGACGATCACGGGCTCGCCGCCGGAGTACACCGACTGCCACACCGCCTGCCCGGCCTCGGCGAGCGCGTCGAGGTCCTCCTCGCGGACGGTGCCGATGGGAGTGGCGGGCATGGGCTCGCTCAGCGGGCCGTACTTGATGCCGAGGTGCTGGAGGCGGGAGCAGAACACCGATCCGTCGGGCGCGATCCGCCGGTCGATCTTGTGGACGCCCGGGACGTGCAGCAACTCGGGCATCGGGGCCAGGTGGTAGAGGTGGTGCCCCGCCACGAGGGCGTGGCCTTGCAGGCTGCGGTAGGGCAGGGTCTGCCACAACGCGTCGGCGAGGTCGCGGTTGCGTCCGTCGAGGTCTGCTGTGACCGATACGCCGATGGTGGGCCAGAGAATTTCGATCTGCCGCTCAGTGGCCGATTTGTTCATAACGCGGACAGTAACACAGTCGTTACGATACGTAAGGAAGGGGGGCGGAGGGCGGCCGCAAGGGGAATTGTCCGGAAAAGGGGCGCCATGGGCGGTCGTCGCGCGCGCCGGCGGAGGGGGTTTGGCGCCCCGGTCGTTGCCGACCGGGGCGATGCCCACATTAGGGCGTTTTGTCTGTTTTGTATAGGTTCCTTTACGCACACGTGCGGGCCGCGTCTGGGCGCGGCCCGCACGGTGATCGGCTTCACCCGCCGTCAGCGGCCGATCAGAAGACGTTCACGCCGTAGGCGCTCAGCGCCTCGGTGACCGGCTGGAAGAAGGTCGTCCCGCCGCTGGAGCAGTTGCCGCTGCCGCCGGAGGTCAGGCCGAGCGCGACGCCGCCGGAGAACAGCGCGCCGCCGCTGTCGCCGCCCTCGGCGCAGACGTTGGTCTTGATCATCTGGCGTACGGTGCCCTCGGCGTAGTTCACGGTGGCGTTGAGCGCCGTCACCGAGCCGCTGTGCACGTGCGTCGTGCTGCCGCTGCGCTGCACGGACTGGCCGACGTAGGCGTTGCCCGCGCTGGTGATGTCCCGCGAGCCGCTGTAGAGGTCCACGCCGCCCGGGTGGGCGATGCTCGTGTTGGTGTACTTGACGATCGCGTAGTCGTTGCCCGGGAAGCTGGAGCCCGTCGTGTTGCCCAGGGTCGTGGTCTTCGCGGAGTTGGCGTACCACGTGGAGGCGATGTTGCCGCAGTGGCCGGCGGTCAGGAAGTAGTAGGTCGAACCGCTGACCACGTCGAAGCCCAGCGAGCAGCGGTACTGGCCGCCGTAGATGGCGTCGCCGCCCTGGATGAAGAGGCTGAACCTGCCGGGCTCGTTCTCGACGCGCACCGCGGGCGTGGCCGCCTCGGCGCTCTGGCCCTGCGCGGCGGCCGCCTGGGTGTTGGCCTGCTGGACCGCGATCTGGACCTTGGTGCGCGCGCTGCTCGCGACGGTGCTGTCCACCCAGACGACGACCTGGTTGGAGGCCGGGTCGACGGCCCACGCGGTGCCGGGGACGGCGGCCGTGCGGTCGAGGAAGGACATGATGGCCTCAAGCGCGGGGCCGCTGCGGGACACGACACGTGGCACGGCGCCCGAGGCGGTGATGGCCTCGGCGTCGGCCGGATCGGTGGTGGTGACCACCATCTTGCCCTGTGCCTGGTCGAAGTAGGAGCCGGCGGTGCGGGCGCCGAGCTGCCCCTCCAGCCTGGCCGCGGCGGCGGCCGGGTCGGCGGCGGGCTGGGCCGGCGCGGGCGACGCCTGGGCGGGTACGCCCGTGACCGCGCCGGTGAGGAGCCCGGCGGTGGCGACGATCAGTGCGGCGCGCCGGATCCGTAAGCCATGGATGCTCACTGGAGCCTCCTGAGGGTGGGGTGACTTGCCCGCAAATATGAACAAAATCCCCAGGGAGGGCAAGGGGCTGTCATACTGATTTTTTGACCGGGAGTAATAGATCAAGGAAGGGGCGTCGTCCCCTCAGGCGCGCCGCTTACCTGGCCTTATGTTCCGGCGAATGAGATCGCATCGGCCCGAGCAGGACTCATGAAAAGTTCGACCCGGCATTTTCGGCGATGTCAAGAAAGTTGTTTGTGCCGTGCAGGAACGTCGCGGCGAACACGTCCCGGCCCAGCACGATGACGGCGGACGCGGTGATCCTCTCCACGTCGCCGCGTTCGGCGGCCGGCGGCGGGGCGCCCACGCTGCCGCGCGACCCGTCGGCCGCGCCCAGCAGCAGCGCGGCCCGTTCCGCCGCCCCGGCCGGCGCCTCCAGGGAGAGCGCCAGGGTCCGGGGCTCACCGGCCGAGCGGGCGATCTCCAGGCCGCGCCGGTGGCGGGCGGCGGCCGACGCGTGATCGCCGCGCAGCTCGGCCACGAACCCCAGCTCGGCGTGGGCCAGGTGCGCGCCCCGCCGGTGAGGAGGGATGGACGTCGCGCAGGCGGGCCAGGAAGGACTCGGCGGCGTCGAGAGCCCCGGACCGCCGGGCGCCCAGGGCCAGGCCCATCACCGCGTGCACCTCGCCGTAGAGGCGGCCCTGCCGCGCGGCCAGGTCCCGCGCGCGCTCGTGCAGGTCGCGGGCGCGGTGCGCGCAGGGCGAGCGTGGCGGGGGCGGTCCACCGGTCGCCGGAGGCGGCGGCGACGTCGAGCGCGCCCGTGCCGGGGTCGCCGGCGCTGAACAGGGCGTAGGCGTACAGCCAGGCCAGCCGCCCCGGCACGACCGCGCCACCCGGCGCGAGGCGGAACGGCTGCTCGACGCGGGCGCCGACCTGGCGTCGCTCGGACGGGCCTTCCTGGCCAACCCCGACCTGCCCGAGAGGCTGGCCGCCGGGGCCCCGCTCAACCCCGTCCGCGTCGAGCACTGGTACGGCGGCGACCACACCGGCTACACCGACTACCCGACCCTGCGCCGGCCGGCGCTGACCTGAGACCACCTTCTCGCACCGGCGGCGTGGCCGCGGCTCCCAGCCGCGGCCACGCCGCCTTTTCGCGTCCCCGACCTGCGGTGACATCCCCGATCTCGCTCCTCACGCGGCTTTCCTGACGCCCGTCGCCGGGCCCGGACGGCGGTCTTGACAGACGGTCTCTTTGCCTTCAAATTAGGCAAGGCTTACCTAACTAAAGCATTCGGGGAGGACGTGCCGCAATGGACGGGATCGACGGCGGGACCGCCTTGGTGACCGGCGCGGCCCGCGGCATCGGGGCGGCCGTCTGCGCCGCCCTGGCCGGGGCCGGGGCCGTGGTCGCCGCGGCCGACCTGCGACCGGTGACCGGCGGCGACGGGCGGCCGTACCGCCTGGACGTGCGCGACCCGCACGACGTCGAGCGCGTCGTCGCGGCGGTCGAGCGGGACCTCGGCCCGATCGCGATCTGCGTCAACACCGCGGGCGTGCTGCTGCCCGGCGAGGTGGACGGCACCGGCGACGACCACTGGAGGCAGAGCTTCGCCGTCAACGCCGACGGCGTCTTCCACGTCTCCCGCGCCGTCGCCCGGCGCATGACGCCGCGGCGGCGGGGCGTGATCGTCACCGTCGGCTCCAACGCGGCCGGCGTGCCTCGCGTCGGCATGGCCGCCTACGCCGCCTCCAAGGCGGCGGCCCGGATGTTCACCCGCTGCCTCGGCCTGGAGGTCGCCCGGCACGGCATCAGGTGCAACGTCGTCTCACCCGGCTCGACCGACACCGCCATGCTGCGCGCCCTGTGGGACGGCGCCGACCCCGACGAGGCGCTGTCGGCCACCCTGCACGGCGACCCGGCCGCCTTCCGCGTCGGCATCCCGCTCGGCCGGGTGGCCGACCCGGCCGACGTGGCCGACGCGGTGCTGTTCCTCTGCTCGGAACGGGCCAGGCACATCACCATGCACGACCTCCTCGTGGACGGCGGCGCCACCCTCCACACCTGACCCGCCCCGGCCCGCCGGGGCCGTCCGAACCCGCACCCCGTGATCCCGCCCCCGGGCCGGACCGGATGGACCGACCGAGATTGGACCGATCGAGATTGGACCTCCATTGCATCTGCTGACAACCGCGGCGGATCCGCTCGCGGGCTACGACCGCGCGGAGTCGGTGCTGTTCGCCTCCGCCCGCGGCACGCTGCTCACCCGCGGGGTGCGCGGCGTCGCCGGAGGCGACCTGGCCACGCTGGCCGGCAGGGTGGACGGCCCGGCAGCCGGGGCCATCGGCTTCGACGGCACGGCCCACCTGATCCAGCCCGAGTCCGAAACCTGGTCGCCGCCGCTGCCGCCGGGCGCCGCCCCCCTGGCCGGCGGCGGCTGGTGGAGCAGGCGGGTGCCCGAGCCGGCCGCGTACGCCGCCGCGGTGCGCAGGGCCCTGGCCGAGCTGGAGCGCGGCGGCCTGGCCAAGGTGGTGCTCGCCAGGACCGTGGAACTACGTTCGGACGAGCCGATCGACCTGCCGGGACTGCTGCGCCCGCTGCTCGGGCACGGCTACTCCTTCGCCGCGCCGCTGCCCGGCGGCCGCACGCTCACCGGCGCCAGCCCCGAGCTGCTGGTCTCCCGCCACGGGCGCGCGGTGGTCAGCAACCCGCTGGCCGGTTCCGCGGCCCGCTGCGCCGACCCCGCCGAGGACCGGCGCAGGGCCGCCGCGCTGGCCGCCTCCGCCAAGGACCTGCGCGAGCACCGGCTGGTCGTGGAGGCGGTCGCCGACGCGCTCGCGCCGTACTGCGCGGGCCTGCGGGTGCCCGTCACACCTGAGCTGACCTCCACCGAGACCATGTGGCACCTGTCCACCCGCGTCACCGGCACGCTGCGCGACCCCGACACCCGCGTGCTCGCGCTGGCCGCCGCCCTGCATCCGACGCCCGCCGTCTGCGGCACGCCCGAGCAGGGGGCGCGGCGGATGATCGAGGAGCTGGAGCCGTTCGACCGCGGCTTCTACGCCGGTCTGGCCGGCTGGACCGACGCCGCGGGCGACGGCGAGTGGGCCGTGGCGATCCGCTGCGCCGAGGTGGCCGAGCACACCCTGCGCCTGTACGCCGGCGCGGGCATCGTCACCGGCTCCGACCCCGAGGCCGAGCTGGCCGAGACCGCCGCCAAGTTCCGCACCATGCTGCGCGCCCTGGGAGTCTCCGATGCCCTCGCCTGATCCCACCCGACACCCCGAAAAGCAATCGCCCCCACAGGCCGGGGACCGGTCGCCTGCGCCCCTTCACCCGTCACGGGCCGGGGAGGTGCGGGGTGCACTGGTCTGAGGAGGAGGCGGCGCGGTACCGGGCGGCCGGTTACTGGCGCGGCGAGACGTTCGGCGGCCTGCTGCGCGACCTGGCCGCCGCGTACGGCCCCCGCCCCGCCCTGATCTCGCCCACCGCCCGCTGGACCTTCCGCGACCTGGACGAGCGCGCCGACCGCCTGGCCGCCGGGCTGCGCGCGAGCGGCATCGGCCGCGGCGACCGCGTCGTGGTCCAGCTCCCCAACGTGCCCGAGTTCCACCAGGTGTGCTTCGCGCTGTTCCGGATCGGCGCCTGGCCGGTGTTCGCGCTGCCCGCCCACCGCTCGGCCGAGATCTCCTACTTCTGCTCCTTCACCGAGGCCGCCGCCTACATCTGCCCCGACGACGAGCACCGCGCCTACGCCCCCGGCACCCCCGCCCACGTCCTCGGCGACCTCCCCGAGACCGACCCGGACGAAGACGATCCGAGCGAGAGCGGCCCGGACCGCCCCGCGCCCGGCGACGTCGCGTTCCTTCAGTTGTCCGGCGGCAGCACCGGCCTGCCCAAGCTCATCCCGCGCACCCACGACGACTACATCTACAGCTTCCGCGCCAGCGCCGAGATCTGCGCGCTGCGGCCGGACAGCGTTTACCTGTGCGCCCTGCCCGCCGCGCACAACTTCCCGATGAGCTCGCCCGGCGTGTTCGGGGCGCTGAGCGCCGGGGCCGCGTCCGTGCTGGCCCCCGACCCCAGCCCCGGCACCTGCTTCCCGCTCGTCGAGCGCGAGCGGGTCACGATCGCGGCACTCGTCCCGCCGCTCGCCCTGGTCTGGCTGGACGCCGCCGCCACCACCGGCCACGACCTGTCCAGCCTGGAGGTGCTCCAGGTCGGCGGCGCCAAGTTCAGCCGGGAGGCGGCCAAACGCGTGCGGCCCGAGCTGGGCTGCACGCTCCAGCAGGTGTTCGGCATGGCCGAGGGCCTGGTCAACTACACCCGCCTGGACGACGACGAGGAGACCATCGTCGCCACCCAGGGACGTCCCATCTCGCCCGACGACGAGATCCGCGTCCTGGACGACGACGGCCGCGACAGCGACCACGGCCACCTGCTGACCCGCGGCCCGTACACCATCCGCGGCTACTGGCGGGCCGAGGAGCACAACAGGACCGCCTTCACCGGCGACGGCTTCTACCGCACCGGCGACATCGTCCGGCGCACCCCCACCGGCCACCTGGTCGTCGAGGGTCGCGCCAAGGACCAGATCAACCGGGGCGGCGAGAAGATCGCGGGGGAGGAGGTCGAGAACCACCTGCTGGCCCACCCGGCGGTCCACGACGCCAGCGTGGTCGCCGTGCCCGACCCCTACATGGGGGAGCGGGCCTGCGCCTACGTCATCTGCCGCGGCGACCCGCCCACCGCGGCCGAGCTGCGCGCGTTCCTGCGCGGGCGCGGCATCGCCGCCTACAAGATCCCTGACCGGTTCGAGTTCGTCGACGCCTTCCCGCAGACCGCGGTCGGCAAGGTCAGCAAGCGCCACCTCCGCGAAAGGACATGACATGCCGATCCCCAGGATCGAACCGTACGCCATGCCGTCCGAGCTCCCGGCCAACCGGGTGGACTGGCGGCCCGACCCGCGCCGGGCCGTGCTGCTCGTGCACGACATGCAGAACTACTTCCTGCGCGCCTTCACCCCCGGCCGCTCGCCGATGGTCGAGCTGATGGCCAACGTGCTGGCGCTGCGCGAGCGGTGCGCCGAGCTGGGCGTGCCCGTCGTCTACTCCGCCCAGCCCGGCGCCCAGAGCGCCGAGCAGCGCGGCCTGCTGCTGGACTTCTGGGGCTCCGGCATCGGCGCCGACCCGCGCGAGGCCGCGATCGCCGACGAGCTGACGCCCGGCGACGGCGACGTGCTGCTCACCAAGTGGCGCTACAGCGCCTACCAGCGCACCGGGCTCGCCGAGCTGATGGCCGGTCAGGGCCGCGACCAGCTCGTCATCTGCGGCGTGTACGCCCACATCGGCGTGCTGATGACCGCCTGCGAGGCGTTCATGCGGGACGTGCAGGCGTTCGTGGTCGCCGACGCCGTCGCCGACTTCTCCCGGCAGCACCACGAGATGGCCCTGACCTACGCCGCCGAGCGGTGCGCCGTCACCACCACGACCACGCGCGTCAGCCGGGCCCTGTCGGGGGCGGTGGCCGGTGTCTGAGGCCGAGGAGCGCCTGCGCGCCCAGATCGCCGGCCTGCTGTACGTCGAGCCGTCCGAGCTCGGCCTGCACGACGACCTGCTGGACGCCGGCCTGGACTCCATCAGGGTGATGACGCTCATCGAGGGGTGGAAGCGGGAGGGCCGCGACCTCGGCTTCCCCGACCTCGTGGACCGGCCCACCATCGCGGCCTGGGCGGAGCTGCTCACGTGACCGTGCAGACCATGCCGCTCACGGGCGCCCAGGCCGGGATCTGGCTCGCCCAGCGCCTGGACCCCGCCAACCCCGTCTACAACGCCGCGGACCGCATCGACCTGCGCGGCCCGCTCGACCCCGCCCTCTTCGCGCGGGCGCTGGAACGCTGCCTGGCCGAGGCCGAGCCGCTGCGCCTGCGCTTCACCGCCGAACCCGCCCAGTACCTGCCCGACTACGACTCGCTGCGCGGCTGCCTGACCGTGCTGGACCTGCGCGGCGAGCCCGACCCGGAGGCGGCGGCCGACGCCTGGATGCGGGCCGACCTGGCCACGCCCGTGGACGTCGTCACCGGCCCCCTGTCGCGGCACGCGCTGCTGCGCCTGGACGGCGACCACCACGTCTGGTACCTGCGGGCCCACCACATCCTCATCGACGCCTACGCCCTGTCGATGCTGGTCGGCCGGACCGCCGACATCTACACGGCGCTGGCCGACAGGCTGGCGCCGGGGGCGGGGCCGTTCGGGTCGATGGCGGCGGTGCTGGCCGAGGAGGAGGCGTACCTGGCCTCGGAACGGCGGGCCGGCGACCGGGCGTACTGGCTGGAACGGCTGGCCGCCGCCCCCGCCCCCGCCGTGCTCGCCGGGACGCCCGCGCTGTCGGTTCGCGAGCCCGCCGGGCTTGCCGGGACGGCGGCGCTGTCGGCTCCCGAGGTTGCCGGGCTTGCCGGGACGGCCGGGCTGTCGGCCCGCGAGGTCGTGCGGCGCCGCGCCTGCCTGCCGCCGCTGCCCCGGTGGGACGGCCTGGCCCGCGCCGCCCGCGCCACCTGGGCCGACGTCGCCGCCGCGGGCCTGGCCTGCTACGTGGGACGGCTCACCGGCAGCACCGACGTGCTGATCGGGCTGCCGCTGATGAACCGCACCGGGGCCGCCGTCCGCGTGCCGTGCCTGACGGTCAACGTCCTGCCGCTCCGGCTCGACGTACGGCCCGGCCGGACGGTCGGCGACCTGGTCGGCCAGGCCGCCCGCCGGATCGCCGAGGCCCGCCGCCACGGCCGCTACCGCATCGAGGACCTGCGCCGCGACCTGCGCCTCGGCGGGACGTCGCGGGCCCTGTTCGGCCCGCTGCTCAACATCAAGCCGTTCCCGGCCGAGACGAAGTTCGGCCGCGCGACCGGCGCCGTCACCAACCTGGCCGCCGGCCCGGTGGACGACCTGGCCGTGGCCCTCCTGCCCGACGGCGACCGCCTCACCCTGGAACTCGACGGCAACGCCGCCCACTACGACCCGGCCGCCCTGGCCGCCCACACCCGGCGCCTGGCCGCCTTCCTCACCACCCTGACCGGCGCTTCCCCGGACACCCCGCTCGGCCGCCTCCCCCTCCTCACCGACGAGGACCGCGCCGCCCTGCCCACCGATACCGCGCCGCGCCCCGGCCGCACCGGCCGCGCCGCCGCGCGGACCCCTGGACGGACTGCTGGGCGGCCCACCGGGCGGCCCACCGGGCGGACCACCGAGCGGACCACCGGGCGGCCCGACGCCCGGACCGACGCCCGGACCGACGCCCGGACCGACGCCCGGACCGACGGTCGCGCCACCAGCCGGACCGATGGGCGGACGGTGGTGGACGCCTTTCTGGAGCAGGTCCGGTGGACGCCCGCCGAGACGGCCCTGGTGTGCGACGGCGACAGGCTCACCTACGAGGAGCTGGGCGCGCGGGTGGACCGGCTGGCCCGGCGGCTGGCCGCGTTCGGTGCGGGCCCGGAGCGGGTCGTGGCCGTCATTCTGCCGCGCTCGGCCGAGCTGGTGGTGGCGCTGCTGGCGGTGCTGCGCAGCGGCGCGGCCTTCCTGCCGGTGGACCCCTCCTACCCGGCGGAGCGGCGCGCCTTCATGCTGGCCGACGCCGCCCCGTCCGTCGTGCTCACCCCAGGCTGGGCCGGGGACGCGCCCGGCACCCCCGACCCGCCGCCCCTCCCCGGGCCGGGCGACGCCGCGTACGTGATCTACACCTCCGGCTCCACCGGCCGGCCCAAGGGCGTCGTGGGCACCCACGGCGGCCTCGCCGCCCTCCTGGACTCCCACCGCGAACGCCTGTTCCCGGACGGCGGGAGGCTGCGCGTCGCGCACACCGCGTCGTTCTCGTTCGACGCCTCGCTGGACCCGCTGCTGTGGATGATCGGCGGCCACGAGCTGCACCTGCTCGGCGACGACCGCTACCGCGACCCCGAGGCCCTGACCGCCTACGTCCGCGAGCACGGCGTCGACTACCTGGACCTGACCCCGTCCCACCTGAAGGAGCTGCCCGGCCTGCTGGCCGAGCCGCCGCGCGTCGTCGTGGTCGGCGGCGAGGCCGTGCCCGGCCCGCTGTGGCGGACCCTGCGCGGACGCACGTTCGCCGTCAACCATTACGGCCCCACCGAGGCCACCGTGGACGCCTACACCTGGCTCGGCGACGGCTCGGAAGGTCCCACCGCGGGCTCGTCGGCGCACGTGCTCGACGACGCGCTGCAACCGGCGCCGCCGGGCGCCGTCGGCGAGCTGTACCTGGCGGGGGAGGGGCTGGCCCGCGGCTACCTGGGGCGTCCCGACCTGACGGCCGAACGGTTCGTCGCCGGTCCCGGCGGGTCGCGGCTGTACCGGACGGGCGACCGCGCCCGCTGGGCCGCCCCCGGACGGCTGGAGCTGCTGGGCCGGGCCGACGACCAGGTCAAGGTGCGCGGCGTGCGGATCGAGCCGGCCGAGGTCGAGGCGGTGCTGGAGGAGCACCCGTCGGTGGCCGCCGCCGCGGTCGCCCCCCACGCCGACCGCCTGATCGCCTACGTCGTCACGAACCCACCCGGCCAGCACCTCTCGCCGGGCGTGGGCGTCCCGTCCGGTCAGAATCTCTCGACGGGCGCGGACCTCCCGCTCGGACAGGACCTTCCGACGGGTGTGGAGTTGGTGCGGTTCGCGGCTGCGCGGTTGCCCGCCGGGATGGCGCCCGCCCAGGTCGTCACGCTGGAGGCGCTGCCTCGCACGCCCAACGGCAAGCTCGACCGCGCCGCGCTCCCCGCCCCCCAGACCAGGATCGCCACCGGCCGCGGTCCCGCGAACGCCGCCGAGGAGACCATGTGCGCCCTGTTCGCCGAGGTGCTGAACCTCCCGGCGGCGGGCCCCGAGGACGGCTTCTTCGACCTGGGCGGCCACTCGCTGCTGGCCGCCCGCCTCACCGTGCGGATCAGGGAGACCTTCGGCGCCGCCGTGCCGATCAGAGCCGTGTTCGACGCCCCCACCCCGGCCGGGCTCGCGGCCCGGCTCGGCGTCACCGCCGCCCCCCGGCCGCCCCTGGCCCAGGCCCTGAGGACCGGGCCGCGGCCCGACCCCGTGCCGCTGTCGTCCGCGCAGGCCAGGCTGTGGTTCCTGTACCGGATGCAGGGGCCGGACCCGACGTACAACATCCCGCTGGCGCTGCGGTTCGGCGGCGACGTGGACCGCGCCGCCCTGCGGGCCGCGCTCGACGACGTCGTGGCCCGGCACGAGATCCTGCGCACGGTCTTCCCCGAACGCGACGGCGTCCCCTGCCAGCGGATCCTGGACCGGTACAGGGTCCCGATGCCCGTCTGGCAGCCGGACGAGCCCGCCGCGGCCATGCGGAAGATCGCCCGCCGCGGCTTCGACCTGGCCGCCGAGCCGCCCCTCCGCGCCCACCTGCTGCGGCTCGGCCGCGACGAGCACGTGCTGATGCTCGTCCTGCACCACATCGCGGGCGACGGCTGGTCGGCGGGGCCGCTGGTCGGGGACCTGAGGACGGCCTACGAGGCCCGCCGGAGCGGACGGGCGCCGGCGTTCGGGCCGCCGCCCGTCCAGTACGCCGACTACACGCTGTGGCAGCGCGACCTGCCGCTGACCGGGCTGGACCACTGGCGGGCCACGCTGGCCGGCCTGCCGGACCGGCTCGACCTGCCTTTCGACCGGCCACGGCCCGCCGTGCTGGGCAGCGCGGGCGGCACGGTCCCCGTGGCGTTCCCGCCCGCCCTCATGGCCGCGGTCGGGGCGCTCGCCCGCCGCGCCCGCGCCAGCGTCTTCATGGTGCTGCACGCCGCCCTGGCCGCCCTGCTCACCCGGCTCGGCGCGGGCACCGACCTCCCGATCGGCACGCCCGTCGCGGGCCGCGGCGACAGCGCCCTGGACGGCGGCGTCGGCTTCTACGTCAACACCCTCGTGCTGCGCGCCGACACCTCGGGCGACCCGTCGTTCGCCGAGCTGCTGGACCGGGTCAAGGCCGCCGACCTGGCCGCGTTCGACCACGCCGAGCTGCCCTTCGACCGGCTCGTCGAGGCGCTCAACCCGCCCAGGTCGCGCGACCGGCACCCGCTGTTCCAGGTCATGCTCGTCCACCAGGACGCCGCCGAACCGCCGGGCGTCGAGGTCGTCCACACCGGGACGGCGAAGTTCGACCTCACCCTGAACGTCGGCCCGTCCGGCGCCGGGTTCCTGGAGTACAACAGCGACCTGTTCGACCGGGCCACCGTCCGCGCCCTCGCCGGCCGGCTGACCCGCCTGCTGGAACAGGCCGTGGCCGACCCGGAGCGGCCGCTCGGCGCCTACGACCTGCTCGACGCCGCCGAACGCCGCACCCTGGTCGAGGAGTGGAACGGCGACCTGGTCAGCGAGCCCGGCGGCACCCTGCCCGGCCTGTTCGAGGCCCAGGCCCGCCGCACCCCGGACGCCGTCGCCGTGCACACCTGGACGTACGCCGAGCTGAACGCGCGCGCCAACCGGCTGGCGCACAAGCTCATCGCCCACGGCGCCCGTCCCGGCGCCGTCGTCGCGCTGTCGCTGCCCCGCTCGCCCGACCTGGTGGCGGCGCTGCTCGCGGTGGTCAAGACGGGCGCGGCCTACCTGCCGCTCGACCCGTCCCATCCGGCCGCCAGGACGGACCACATGATCGCCGACGCCGGGCCGGTGTGCGTCGTGGACGCGTCCTGGCTGGACGACCTCGGCGACTGGCTGGACCACGACCCGGAGCGCGACCTGCGTCCTGGCGACGCCGCGTACGTCATCTACACCTCCGGCTCCACCGGGCGGCCCAAGGGCGTGGTCGTCACCCACCACAACGTCGTCCGCCTGCTGTCGGCCACCGACGCCCGGTTCGGCTTCGGCCCCGGCGACGTGTGGACGCTGTTCCACTCCTACGCCTTCGACTTCTCGGTGTGGGAGCTGTGGGGCGCCCTGCTGTACGGCGGCCGCCTGGTCGTGGTGCCGTACGAGACCAGCCGGTCCCCGGGCGACCTCCTCGACCTGCTGGAACGCGAGCGCGTCACCGTGCTCAACCAGACGCCGTCGGCGTTCTACCAGCTCATCGCCGCCGACGACGGCCGCGACCTGGCCCTGCGGTACGTGATCTTCGGCGGCGAGGCGCTGGAGCCGGCCCGCCTTGCCCCCTGGCGGGCCCGCCGCCCGGACCTGCCGCGCCTGGTCAACATGTACGGCATCACCGAGACGACCGTGCACGTCACCCACCACGTGCTGCCGCCCGGCGACCAGCACGGCAGCCCCATCGGGCGCGGCATCCCCGACCTGCGGGTCTACGTCCTGGACGACCGCCTGCGGCCGGTGCCGCCGGGGGTGGTCGGCGAGCTGTACGTCGCCGGGGACGGCCTCGCCCGCGGCTACCTCGGCCGGCCCGGCCTGACCGCCGAACGGTTCGTCGCCGACCCCTTCGGGCGTCCCGGCACCCGCATGTACCGCTCCGGCGACCTGGCCCGATGGCGCGCCGACGGCACGCTCGACTACGCGGGCCGCGCCGACCAGCAGGTCAAGGTGCGCGGCTTCCGCATCGAGCCGGGCGAGGTCGAGGCGGCCCTGCTGCGGCACCCGTCGGTCGCCCAGGCGGCCGTGATCGTCCGCGAGGACCGGCCCGGCGACCAGCGCCTCACCGCCTACGTCGTCCCGCCCGCCGGAACCGCCGAGGTCGGAAGCACCTCCGGAACCGCCGCAGCCGGAAGCACCTCCGGAAGCACCTCCGGAAGCACCTCCGGAGGTGCTTCCGCCGGAAGCGCCTCCGGCGGGGCCGCCTCCGGCGGGGCCGCCTCCGGCGGGGCCGCCTCCGCCGGGGCCGCAAACGCCGGGGCCGCAAACGCCGGGGACGCCGACGTGGGGGCCGCCGACGCCGGGATCGCCGACGTGGGGGAGGTGCGGGCGTTCGTGGCGCGGGTGCTGCCCGGCTACATGGTGCCGGCCGCCGTCGTCCGGGTGCCCGCGCTGCCGCTCACCGTGAACGGCAAGCTCGACCGCGCCGCCCTGCCCGCCCCCGAGGCCCCCACCGGCGGCGGCCGGCTGCCGGACGGGCCGCGCGAGGAGGCGATGTGCGCCCTGTTCGCCGAGGTGCTCGGCCTGCCCCGGGTCGGCGTGGACGACGGCTTCTTCGACCTCGGCGGCCACTCGCTGCTCGCGGTCCGGCTGGTGGCCAGGGTCAAGGAGGTGTTCGGCGCCGAGGTGTCCGTCGGCGCGCTGTTCGAGGCGCCGACCGCCGCCGCGCTCACCGCCCTGGCGCAGGGCGGCGCGCGCACCGACCCGCTGCGGGTGCTGCTGCCGCTGCGCGAGTCCGGCTCGCGGCCGCCGCTGTTCTGCGTGCACCCGGCGGGCGGGCTGAGCTGGTGCTACGGCGGCCTCATCCGGCATGTCCGGGACCGCCCGATCTACGGGCTGCAGGCCCGCCGCGACCACCTGCCCACCTCGCTGCGCCGCCTGGCCGCCGACTACGTGGCCCAGCTCAGGCTGGTGCGCCCGCGCGGGCCCTACCACCTGCTGGGCTGGTCCACCGGCGGGATCATCGCCCAGGAGATGGCCGTGCAGCTCCGGCTGGCCGGGCAGCAGGTCGCGCTGCTGGCCGTCCTGGACGCCTACCCCGCCGAGGGCATGCGCGACCTGCCGCCCTCCGACGAGGCCGAGGCGCTGGAGGCGCTGCTCACGATGGGCGGTTTCGCCCCCGACGCCGCCCTCACGCTGGAGCGGGTGGCGGAGATCCTGCGCCGCGAGTCCAGCCCCCTGGCCGGGCTGCCGGCCGGGACGCTGGCCGAGCTGAAGGACCTCTACCTCAACACCAACCGCCTCGTACGCGCCCTCGACACCCGCCGCTTCGACGGCGACGTGCTGTTCTTCCGCGCCACCGTCGACACGGTGGACGACACCCTGACCGCGGACGCCTGGCGCCCGCACGTCGGCGGCACGATCGAGACGCACGACGTGGCCTGCAGCCACAAGGACATGACCCAGCCGGGCCCGATCGCCGAGATCGCCGCGATCGTCGCCGCCCGCCTCGACCACCTTGACCGCCTCGACCGACTCGACCACCTCGACCGACCCGGCGGCCCCGGCCCCCGCGACGCCGCCGCCCCCAAGACCCAGGAGCACACCCCGTGAACCCCTTCGACGACCCGGACGGCCGGTTCCTCGTCCTGGCCAACGACGAGGACCAGCACTCCCTGTGGCCCTCCTTCGCCGCCGTCCCCGACGGCTGGTCGGTGCGCTTCGGGCCGGACGGCCGGGCCGCCTGCCTGGCCTACGTCCAGGCGTCCTGGACCGACCTGCGCCCCCGCAGTCTGCGCCGGTGAGGGGCCGCGTACTGGCCGCCTACGTCACGGCGATGTGCGTGAGCGGCCTGGACGCGACGATCGTCAACCCGGCGCTGTTCGCCCTCGCGGCCGACCTCGGCGTGCCGCCCGCCGCGGCGAACGCCGTGGAGTCGGCGTTCCTGGCCAGCCTCGCGATCGCCATGCCGGTCGCCGGCCGGCTGTGCGACCGGTACGGCGCGTCGCGCGTCTTCCTGGCCGCGCTCGCCGCGTTCACGGCAGCCTCCGGGCTGTGCGCGCTGTCGTGGGACCTGGGGTCGCTGGTGTGCTTCCGGGTGCTCCAGGGCGCGGCGGGCGGCGTGCTGACGCCCGCCGGGATGGCCATGCTGTTCGCCGCCTACGCCCCCGAGGAGCGCATGCGGCTGTCCCGGCACATCGTGGTGCCGACCGCGCTCGCGCCCGCGCTCGGCCCGGTGCTCGGCGGCCTGCTGGCCGACACGCTCTCGTGGCGCTGGGCGTTCCTGGTCAACCTGCCGCTCGGCGCGGCGGCCCTGCTCGCCGGGGCCGCCGCGCCGCGGCCCCCCCCCCCCCCCCCCCCCCGCCAGGGGGGGGGCGCGGGCGGCGGGCGGCGGGACGTGCCCGGCCGGTTGCTCGCCCGCGGGGGGGGGGGGGGCGGGGGGGGCGCCGCGGGGGGGGGGGGGGGGGGGGGCGCCCGCCCCCCCGCGGGCGGGGGGGCCCGGCCGCCGGGGGGGGGCCCCCCCCCCCCCGCGGCCCGCCCCCGCCCCCGCCCCCGGCATGGGTGGGGGCGCGGGCGGCGGGCGGCTGGACGTGCGCGGCCTGTTGCTCGCCGGCGGAGGGTCCGGCCTGCTGATGTACGGGCTGAACCAGGCCGCGGCCGGCATGTCGCCGCTCGCCTGGGCGGCGCTGCCCACCGGGGCCGCCCTGGTGTGGGCGCTGGTCAGGCAGGCGCGCCGCGCCGAGCCGCCGCTGCTGGACCTCGGGCTGCTGGCCGACCGCGGTTTCCTGCGCGGCGCGGCCACCGCCGCGCTGTCGGCCGCCGGCCTGCTCGGCATGCTGTTCGCCTTCCCCGTGATGTACCAGGACGCGCTGGCGGCCACGGCCACCGACGCCGGTCTCGTGGTCTTCCCCGAGGCGCTGGGGCTCATGGCCGCCGGGTTCCTGGTGGACCGCGCCTGCGCCCGCTGGGGCGAGCGGCGCGTGGTGGCGGCCGGGCTGCTCGGCGGCGCGGCGCTGTTCGCGTTCCTCGCGCTGGCCGAGCCGGGGCCGTGGACGCTGCGGGCCGTCATGTTCGCCGTCGGCCTGGTGCTCGGGCAGGCCGTGACGGCGGTGCAGGTGTCGGCGTTCACGACGGTCGGGCCGCGGGTGATGGGCCGGGCCATGACCCTGTTCCAGTCGCTGCGCATGCTCGGCGGCGGGCTCGGCGTCGGCGTGTGCGCCGCCGCGGCGGCCCTGGCCGGGTACCCCGCCGCGCTGCTGGCCGCCGCGGCGTTCCTGCTGGCGGCCTACGGCGCCGCCGCCCTGCTGCGGCCCGCCGCCACCGTCGCCCGAGAGGCCGGGACCACCGGCTGAGAGCCTGGTGGGCCCGGGACTACCGGCTGAGGGCCAGGTCGGCGGCCGTCAGCGCGAGCAGGACGGCCGCCTCGACCAGCGCGCGGTCGGCCGCCGGGGCCGCCGCGGCGGCCGCGAACCCCGGCTCGTGCGGCGCGGCCCCGCCCGCCCCGATGTCCAGCATCGGATGGACGGCCGGCACGACGTGCGACACGTTCCCCATGTCCGTCACCGCGAACGGCTCACGCTCCACCGCCGCCGGACGGCCCAGCGCGGCGGCGTTGGCCGCGTACAGACCGGCCAGCGCGGCGTCGTCGCGGAAGTCCAGGTAGTCGGGCTCCGGCCGGGTCAGCCGCAGCTCGCAGCCGGTCGCCGTCGCCGCGCCGCGGAAGCAGGACTCCACCCGCGCCCGCAGCCCCGCCAGGCCGGCCGCGGCGGCGGCCCTGATCTCGTAGGAGGCCGTGGACCTGGCCGGGATGACGTTGGGCGCCTCGCCCGCCGAGGTGACCACGCCGTGCACGCGCAGGTCGCGCGGGAGCTGCTGGCGCATCAGGCCGATCGCCACCTGGGCCAGCGTCATCGCGTCTGCCGCGTTGCGGCCCTCGTGCGGGGCGAGGGTCGCGTGCGCGGCCCGTCCGGTGTACTCGGCGTCCAGGGTGCCGAGCGCGAACGAGCGGAACCGGACGGTCTCGAACGGCCCGGGATGCACCATCATCGCGGCGTCCACGCCGTCGAACACCCCGGCCTCCAGCAGCAGCGCCTTGCCGCCGCCGCGTTCCTCGGCCGGGGTGCCGACGACCTTCACGGTCAGCCCCAGCTCGTCTGCGAACGGGGCCAGCGCCAGGCCCGCGCCGGTCGAGGCGGCGGCGATGACGTTGTGGCCGCAGGCGTGGCCGAGGCCGGGCAGCGCGTCGTACTCGGCGCAGAAGGCCACGGTCAGCGGGCCGCTGCCGCGGACGGCGGAGAAGGCCGTCGGCAGGCCGCCCGCGCCCGCCGTCACCGCGAAGCCGCCCGCTTCGAGCAGGCCCGCGGTCCAGGCGGCCGCCCGGTGCTCCTCGAACGCGGTCTCGGGGTGGGCGTGGATCCGGTGGCTGAGCGCGACCAGCTCGGGGGCGCGGGCCTCGGCGCGGCGGCGGACGGCGTCCCTGACGTTCACAGCCAGCCCGCCGCGAGGTCGGTGAGGCCGTCGGCCAGGCCGCCGAGCCAGCAGGCCGGGTCGTGGCCGCCGTTGTACTCGGTGTAGCTCACCTCGTACCCCTGGGCGGCGAGGGCGCCGGCGAAGCGGCGGTTCTCCTCCAGCAGCATCCACTCCAGCCGGCCGGCCTCGACGTGGAAGCGCACCGGCAGCCTCGGGACGGCGGCGTACCGGCGGGTCAGCCGTTCCGGATCCTCGTCCGGCCACCAGTACGACCCCGACTGCGACAGGACGTTGCCGAACCGTCCGGGCGCGAGCAGCGCGGCGTAGGAGGCGGTCAGCCCGCCGAGGCTCTGCCCCGCGATCACGGTCAGCCCCGGATCGCTCGTCGCCCGCCACGTGCGCTCCGCCCACGGCAGCAGGTCGTCGGCCAGGTAGCGGACGAACGGCTCGTGGCAGGCCAGCTCCCGCAGCCGGGACGGCCGGTCCACCGAGTCGGGCATCAGCACGACGAGCGGCGGCAGGCGGCCCTCGTTCACCAGGTTGTCCAGGGTGGGCGCGACGCGCCCGGCCCACACCTCGCCGTCCAGCAGCACCACGACGGGAAGGGGACCGGCGGCCGGGCCGGGCGGCGTGTAGACCCACACCCGCCGCCCGCCCGACCGAGCCTGACCGACCCGGCCGCGCGGCACGCCCGGCCGGCGCTCCCGGTACGGCTGCGGCGGCGCCTGCGGCAGCTCCAGCAGCGAGGACGGACGCCGGTCCGGCGGTCCTGGCACGGTGAGCGGGTTGCCCGGATCCGGCACGGCCGCGCGCAGGACCTGGAGCCAGGAGTCCCGGTCGGTGCCCGGCAGCCGGTCGCAAGGCAGGATCTGGTAGCCGGCGCGCAGGTCGGCGTCCAGTTCGTAGGTGAGGTGGAGCAGGTCGCTGCCCGGACGGCGGGTCATGACATGCCGGCTGATGTCGCCCGCGTGCCGGTCGCGGTCGGTCATCGTGTTGATCAGCACGACCGCCTGCTCGCCGCGCGACCTGGGCCGCCAGAGGAACGTCACCTTGCACCGGCCGGGCGTGCCGCCGGGCTCGACGATCGGGGTGGTTGCGGGTGTCATGTCACGGCCTCCGGTCCGACAGCAGGGTCCACAGCAGGAAGGGGCCGCCCAGGATGCTGGTCACGACGCCCACGGGGATCTCGGCGCCGTCGGCGGCCACGCGCCCGGCCGTGTCGGCGATCACGACCAGCGCCGCGCCGGTGAGCGGCGCGCCGACCAGCGGCAGCCGGGCCGGTCCTGCCAGCCGGGCGGCGACGACGGGCGCGGCCAGGGCCACGAACGAGACCGGCCCGGCCACACCGGCCGCCAGCCCGGCCAGGACGACGGCGAGCGCCAGCAGGGCGATCCTGGTGCGGCCCGGATCGACGCCGAGCCCGGCGCTGACGTCCTCGTCGAAGCGCAGCACGGCCACCCGGCGGGCCAGCGCGAGCGCGGCCGGGACCAGCACCGCCAGCCCGGCGGCCACCGGCAGGGCGACGGAGTAGCCGCGCCCGGCCAGGCTGCCCACGCTCCAGGAGTGCACGGCCGTGGCCGAGCCGAGCCCCTGCCAGGCCAGCAGCGACTGGGTGAGCGCGCCGGCCAGCGTGGTCAGCGCCAGCCCCGTCACGATGAACCGGTAGCCCTGCCGGCCGACGCCGCCCGAGACGGCGAACACCGCCACGGCGGCGGCCAGCGCGCCCGCGGGGCCGATCCACCAGTGGGCGAACAGCGTGCCCGAGGCGGACGCCGTCCCGGCGACCATGATGGCGATGACCGCGCCCTGGTTGATGCCGAGCAGGTCGGGGGTGGCCAGCCGGTTGCGCGCCAGCGCCTGCGTCAGGCAGCCGGACAGCCCGAGCGCCGCCCCCGCCACCAGCCCCGCCACCACCCGCGGCAGCCTGATCTCCTGGACGAGCAGCACGTGCCCGCCCTCGCCCGAGCCCGCCAGCGCACTCAGCGCCTGCCCGGCCGTCATGTCCGACTGCCCGGCCGCCACCGCCGCCACCACGGCCGCCGCGGTGACCGCCAGCAGCGCCGCCGCCGCCACGGACGACCGTACGGGCACCAGCACCGACCAGCCCCGCCCCCGCACGACCCGCGCGCCGGAAGGCGACGGCCCGCCCGCCCGCGCGCCCCCGCGGACGGGCCGCCGCCGCGGCGCCCCGGACGGGAGCAGGTCACCGGGCCCGGCGGCCACCGCCCGCGACCGGGCCACCACGACCAGCACCGGCGCCCCCAGCACGGCGACCAGCAGCGCCACGGGCGCCTCGTACGGCCGCGCGACCACCCGGGCCAGCACGTCGGCCCCCAGCAGCACCACCGCCCCGGCCAGCCCGGACAGCACGATCCGCGCCCCCACCCGCCCCCCGCCCAGGGACCTGGACAGGTATCCGGCCAGCAGGCCGAGGAAGCCGATCGGACCGGCGACCGCGACCGCCGCGGCGCTGAGCAGCGTCACCGCCGCCGTCACCCACAGCCGCGTGCGCCCGGGCCGGTGGCCGAGCGCGACGGCCAGGTCGTCACCGAGCGCCAGCGCCGCCAGCGGCCGGGCCGCGACCGCCGCCATGACCAGCCCCGCCGCGACCGCCGGCGCGATCGCCAGCACCCGGTCCATGGGGATCCCGGCCAGCGAGCCGAGGATCCAGTACCGGTACTGGTCGAACGTCACCGGGTCGGCCACCAGCACGGCCGTGGTGATCCCGGTGAGCGTGGCCGACAGGGCGGCGCCGGCCAGCACCAGCTTCAGGGGCGAGAGCCGGGCCCCGACCGCGAGCACGGTCCCGGTGGCCAGCAGCGCGCCGCCGAGCGCCCATCCCAGGTACGCGCCGCCGGTCTGCGCCCCGGCGGTGACGATCCCGGTCACGACGCCGAGGGCGGCGCCCGCGTTCACGCCGAGCAGCCCGGTCTCGGCCAGCGGGTTGCGGGTGACCGACTGCAGCAGCATGCCCGAGACCCCGAGCGCGGCGCCGACGACGAGGGCGGCCAGCGTCCGGGGCAGCCGCAGGGTGTCCACCACCATGCGCAGGTGGCCGTCCCCGCCGCCGCCGAGCAGGTAGCCGAGGACCTGCCCGGGGGCGACCCGGCCCGCGCCGGTGAGCATGGACGCCGCGCACAGGGCCAGCAGCGCGGCGGCGCCGAGTCCGAAGGCGCGGACTTGCGTAAACATAAGGTAAGGCTAACCTAAAAAAGGTAAGGCTTTCCTAATTTCTTAGCTCGGGAGCTCGTATGGCCCCTCTCCGCAGGGTCGGCGGACTGCTCGTCGCCGCCGCCGCCGTCCTGACCGCCGTGGCGTGCGGCGCGTCCTCCGCACCCGCCGCGCCGGGCGCGTCCGCCGCCGCGCCGGCCGTCCGGGAGGTCAAGGACGCCACCGGCACCCTGATCAAGGTCCCGGCCGAGCCCAGGCGCGTGGTCACCCTCACCCAGGAGGACCTGGACGCCGTCCTGGCCCTCGGCGTGACCCCGGTGGGCATCACCAACGGCCAGGGCATCGGCACGCCGCCCGCCTACCTGGCCGACCGGGTGAAGGGCGTCCCGGTCGTGGGCAACCTGCTGCAGCCGGTCATCGACAAGGTCGTCGAGGCCAGGCCCGACCTCATCCTCGCCGGCGACCTCCAGGACCAGCAGCTGCTGGACCAGCTCCGCAAGGTCACCCCGGCCACCGTGGTCACGATGGCGCCCTCCGACGACTGGAAACTGTCGTTCATGGGCGTCGGCAACGCGCTCAACAAGCTGGACGCGGCCAGGAAGGTGATGGCCGACTACGACGCCCGCGTCGCCGCGGCCAAGGCCCGGATCAAGCCGGCCGAGGTGAGCATCGTGCGCTGGAACCCGCAGGGCCCGAGCTGGATGGAGAAGCGGCAGTTCGCCGGCTTCGTCGCCACCGACCTCGGCCTGACCCGTCCCGCCGCCCAGGACAAGGACGGCACCGCCCACTCCATGCCGCTCAGCCTGGAGGCGCTGTCGGACATCGACGGCGAATGGCTGTTCGTCTCCACGCTGACCGCCGACGGCCAGAAGACGCTCGACGAGGTGCGGCGGACGCCCGCGTTCAAGGAGCTGAAAGCGGTCAAGGCCGGGCACGTCGTGCCGGTGAACGGCTCGGTCTGGAGCACCCGTGGCGCCCCGCTGGCCGCCGGCGTCGTCCTCGACGACCTGGTCAAGGCCCTGACCGCGGCCTGAACGGGGCCCGGAAAGGGAATTTACCGGCCGCGGCGCGGGTTGGCGGGGGTGATCGTCCGCATCCGATGAGGAGAACCCATGAACGACCACCCCGACGCCCCGGCCGTCCGACAGCTCCGGCTGGTCGTCGAGGCGGAGGACTACGAGGCGGCGCTGACCTTCTACCGCGACGTGCTCGGCCTGCCCGAGGAGGCCGCCTACTCCTCCGGCGACGGCGCCCGCGTGGCCATCCTCGACGCGGGACGGGCCACCCTGGAGATCGCGAACCCGGCCCAGAAGAAGATGATCGACGACGTCGAGGTGGGCCGGCAGGTGGCGCCCAAGCTCCGGGTCGCCTTCGAGGTGGACGACTCCCGCGAGACCACCGCCCGCCTGGTGTCGGCCGGCGCGGACGAGGTGGCTCCGCCCACGCTCACCCCCTGGCAGTCGCTCAACGCCCGCCTCGACGCGCCCGGCGGCCTGCACATCACCGTCTTCCAGGAGCTCGCCACCTCCGAGGAGCGCGAGAAGCTGGACGGCTTCGGCACCTCCTGACCGCCGCGTCCCGGCCGGTCGCTCATCCGGCGGCGGTGGGGCGGGCGCGCACGTGCATGCGCTCGCCCTGCCGCCCGAACAGGGCGAGCACCTCCGTGGGGTCGGGGCCGGGATTGGCGAACGCGTGCGGCACGCGGGTGTCGAACTCGGCCACCTCGCCCGCGGTCAGCACCACGTCGTGCTCGCCGAGCAGCAGGCGCAGCCGCCCGGACAGCACGTAGAGCCACTCGTAGCCCTCGTGGGCCCGCTGCTCGTACTCGCCGTGGGGCCAGCCCGGCGGGTAGATCTGCTTGTACGCCTGGATCCCGCCCGGACGCCGGCTCAGCGGGATGTAGGTCATGCCGTAGCGCGACACCGGCCGCAGGTGCACCCGCGGATCGCCGGTCGGCGGCACGTCGATCAGCTCGTCCAGCGGCACCTGGTGGGCGCGCGCCAGCGACAGCAGCAGCTCCAGCGTGGGCCGGCGGCCGCCCGACTCCAGCCGCGACAGCGTGCTGACCGAGATGCCCGTGGCCTCGGCGAGCTGGGCCAGCGTCACGCCCCGCCGCTGCCGCAACGCCCGCAGCCGCGGCCCCACCGCCCGCAGGACCTCGTCGAGATCCGGTGTCCCGTCCATGCGCCCAGCTTGCCATTTCGGCAACGACATTTGTCAACCTCGTCGCCCGGGACGCACAGTGTGCCATCGGCACATCTCTGGAGGAACGCGTGGACGACAAGATGGACGACAAGATGGACGACAAGTACGACGTGGTGGTCGTCGGCGGCGGGGCCGCCGGGCTCAGCGGCGCCCTGACCCTGAGCCGGGCCCGCCGCAGGGTGCTGGTCATCGACGAGGGCCGGCCGCGCAACGCCCCGGCCGACGGCGTGCACACCTACCTGGGCCGGGAGGGCACCCCGCCGCTCGACCTGCTGGCCGCCGGCCGCGAGGAGGTGACCGGGTACGGCGGCGAGCTCGTCACCGGCTCCGCCGTGGCGGCCGAACGCCTGGACGCCGGCGGTTTCCGCGTGCGGCTGGCCGACGGGTCCGCGGTCGTGGCGGACCGGCTGCTGGTCACCACGGGCCTGGTGGACGAGCTGCCCGACCTGCCCGGCGTGGCCGAGCGGTGGGGCCGGGAGGTGCTGCACTGCCCGTACTGCCACGGGTGGGAGGTGCGCGACCAGCCGATCGGCGTGCTGGCCGCCGGGTCGATCGCCGCCCACCAGGCGCTGCTGTGGCGGCAGTGGAGCGACGACGTGACGCTCTTCACGCACACCGCCCCGCCGCTCGGCGCGCAGGACCGGGCCAGGCTGGCCGCGCGCGGCGTCACCGTCGTCGAAGGGCGGGTCGCCGGCCTGTCGCCGGACTCCGGCCCGCTCACCGGCGTCACCCTGGAGAACGGCGACGTCGTCCCGTGCCGGGCCTTCGTGGTCGCCCCGCGCTTCACCGCCCGCTCCGCCCTGCTGGCCGGGCTCGGCGTCGAGACGGCCGAGCAGCTCATGAACGGGCACGTCATGGGCGTCCACGTGCCCGCCGACCCGGCCGGCGCGACCGGCGTCCCCGGCGTGTGGGTGGCCGGGAACGTGGCCAACCTGGGCGAGAACGTCATCGGCGCCGCCGCCGCGGGGGTCAGGGCGGCGGCGGCGATCAACGCCGACCTGATCGAGGAGGAGACCCGCCGCGCGGTGCACGCCGCCGCGCCGGTCTCCGGCGAGCAGTTCTGGGACGACCGCTACGGGCAGTCCGAACGGATCTGGAGCGGCAACCCCAACGCGCGCCTGGTCGAGGAGGTCGCGGACCTGGCGCCCGGCACCGCGCTGGAACTGGGCTGCGGCGAGGGCGCCGACGCCGTGTGGCTGGCCCGCCGCGGCTGGCGGGTCACCGCCGCCGACATCTCCGGCGTGGCCCTGGCCCGCGCCGCCGCCCACGCCGCGGACGCGGGCGTGGCCGAGCGCGTCGACTGGCAGCGCCACGACCTGGCCGAGTCCTTCCCCGAGGGCGAGTACGACCTGGTCACCGCCAGCTACCTGCACTCGCCGGCCGAGCTGTCGCGCGAGAAGGTGCTGCGCGCCGCGGCCGCGGCCGTCGCGCCCGGCGGCCAGCTCCTGGTGCTCGGGCACGCCGGCCCCCCGCCGTGGCAGCCCGACGCCGGCGTCGAGCTGCCCACCCCGCGGCAGGTGCTCGACGCGCTGGAACTGGCCGAGGGGGAGTGGGAGGTGCTGCGCGCCGAGGAGTTCGAACGCGCCCAGACCGCCCCCGACGGCACGCCGGCCGTCCGCGTCGACAACGTGCTGAGGATCCGGCGGCGCGGCTGACCCGGCCCCTCAGCGGCGACGGCGGCGCGCAGCTCGTCGTCCGGCAGTTCCGAGGCGCTCATGCCCTCGGCTCCACGCCACCCCGGCCCCCGTGTCCAGACGACGGGACGCGTCAGTCGAGGGCAGTCGTCAGCGGGCCGCGGGCGGCCTCCTCCAGCAGGGCGACGGCGCCGGTCAGGGCGGGGAAGGCGTCGATGAAGGCGTCGACCGGGTGCGGGTCGAAGTCGGCGGGCCTGCGCAGCCCGCTCTGCATGCAGGCGACGAACCGCAGGCCCGCGCCGGTGGCCGCGGCGGCGTCGGTGGGGGAGTCGCCCACGTAGAGGCACTCGTCGGGGGCCAGTCCGGTGGCGGCCAGCAGCTCGTCGAAGGCGCGCGGGTCGGGCTTGCCGAAGCGCGTGTTGCCGGCGTGGTAGACGGCCGCGATCCGGCCGTCGAGCGCGTGGCCCGGCGCCATCAGGTGCTCCATCTCGGCCTCGTCGCGCGAGGTCAGCAGCATGACCTCGCGCCCGGCCGCGTTGAGCTCGTCGATCGCGCGCAGGTTCTCCCCCGGGACGACGTCGACCAGCCCGGCCGCCACGTACTCGCGCAGCACGGCGTGGTGCAGGGGCAGGTAGGCGGCCAGGTCGAGGCCGGGCGAGCGCAGCGGCATGGCCTCGTGCAGCGGCCGGCCCCAGGTCGCCACGTGCGCCGCCCTGGACATGGGCCCGTGGCCGAGCCGCCCCAGGACCTCGTTCTCCAGCTCGAAGCACGCGGCCTCGGTGAGGCACAGGGTGTCGTCGACATCAACCACCACGGCACGGATCACAGGCCACACCATAACCGGTGGCCGTCTCAGGAGCCGACGGCGGCGGCGCGCAGCGCGCCCGCCAGGTCCGCGACCGGCCCGGGGACGGGGCCGGGCAGGCGGGCCAGCAGCAGCCGCCGCTGCTCGCGCGGGCCGCCCCGCACCGGCAGCACCCGTACGCCCTCCGGCACGGCCGGGCCCATCGACGCCGGCACCGTGGTCAGCCCGCAACCGGCCGCCACGAGGGCGAGCTTGGCCAGCCAGTCGCGGACGACGAGCACCGTCTGCGGCCGCTCGTCCAGGCCCGGCCACACGCCCAGGGTGGGGGTCTCGCCCGCCGGGGCGGCCGGGCCGGCGATCCAGGCGCGGCCGTGCAGGTCGGCGACGTCCACGTACTCGCCCCTGGCCAGCGGGTGCCCGGCGGGGACGGCCACGCGCAGGCCGCGCTCGGTCAGGATCTCGATCTCCAGCGGCGGCGTCTCGGCGTCCGGGGCGCGGAACGGCGGGGCCGAGCTGAGCAGGGCCACGTCCAGCGTGCCGGCCCGCAACGCGCGGACCAGGGCCGAGCTGCCGTCCTCCCGCCCGGTGACCGCGATGGACGGACGCGTGCGGCGCAGCTCGGCCAGCGCGCGGGGCACCAGCGCCGCCCCCGCGCTGGCGAACCAGCCGAACCGGACGGTCGCCGGCTCGCCGGGCAGCCCGGCCAGCTCCCTGGCCGCGGCGTCGACCTCGTCCACGACGGCCGCGGCGCGGCGCAGCACGAGCCGTCCGGCGGCGGTCAGCCGCACGCCGTCGTGCCGCCGCTCCAGCAGGCGGGCCCCGGCCGCGCGTTCGAGCGCGGCGACCTGCCGGGACACGGCGGACTGCGTGTAGCCGAGGGCGGTGGCCGCCGCGGTGAGCGTGCCGCGCTCGGCGACCTCCCGGAAGACCCGCAGGGCGGTGAGCGACGCGTCGGTGAAGGCCATGACGATCACGCATACCGGACTTGAGGAACTTTCGCTACCCGAATGCCTCCGTCCGCTCCTAACGTGACCGGTGCCGGGAGCGCGCACCGGCCCGCACAAGCACTTCCCTAAGGAGCGACAATGAGCACCACCCCGAAGGTCGCCCTGGTGACCGGCGCGACGCAGGGGCTCGGGCTGGCCCTCGTCGAAGGGCTGGCCCGCCGGATGACGCCGGAGGACACCGTCTACCTCACCGGGCGCGACGCCGCCCGCGTGGCCGCGGCCGCGGCGGCGATGCCGGCGACCGGCGCCCGCGTCCGCGGCGAGCTGCTCGACGTGGCCGACCCGCGGGCCGCCGCCGAGCTCGCCGCCCTGCTGCGCGAGCGGCACGGCGGCGTGGACGTCGTCGCCGGCAACGCCGTCATGCGCGTCGGACCGGACGACGACATGCGCGCCCTCATCGACGCCTACACCGAGGTCAACAACTTCGGCACCACCCGGCTCCTGCGCGCCTTCGCCCCGCTGCTCCGGGACGGCGGCCGGTTCCTGGTGGTCGGCAGCTCGCTGGGCACGCTGCACCACCTGGCCCCCGTCCTGCACGACCGGTTCGACGGGCTGACCAGCCTGGAGGAGGTGGACGCTCAGGTGGCGGCCTGGCGCGACGCGGTCAAGGACGGCAGCGCCCGCGCCCAGTCCTGGCCGGGGTTCGTCAACATCCCGTCCAAGGTCTGGCAGGTCGCCGCGGTGCGGGCGCTGGCCGGACGGCGGCGGGATGAGGACGCCCGCCGCGGCATCCTGCTGGCCGCCGTCTGCCCGGGGATGATCAACACGCCGACGTCGGGCCTGTGGTGGGACGTCAGCGGCGCGCCCTCGCCGGAGCAGGCCGCCGTCCCCCTGCTCGACCTGGCGCTCGGCCCGGTGGACCCCGGCCACTACGGGCAACTCGTCCGGTTCGGACGGGTCCTCCCATGGCGGCCGGAGCAGCGGGCGGAGCAGCGGGCGGCTAGTTGATCGTGACGATCGTCCCGGCGCCGTTGGGGTACTCGACGTAGCCCGTGTTGACCCGCTGCGTCGCGCCCGTCCAGGACACGGTCAGCGGGAACGGCGTGCCGGCGGTCACCTTCGGCCGGGCCGGCGTCACGGTGAGCGCGCCACGCGCGTGGCCCGCCTCGACGATGTCGGTCTGGGTGGTGAACGCCGTGGACGTCGTCCCCGGCAGGTCACCCAGGCTGAGCACGATCAGGGTGTACCTGCCGGGCCGCGGGCGGGACAGCACGGCGCGGTGGTCGCCGTCCGGGCTGGACAGCCACGCCTCGAACTCGCGCCCGCCGGCGTCCTCGCGGACGAGCAGGCCGCCCACCTGGGCCTGCGGGTTCACCGCCTTGATGCGGAACGCGGCGACCCTGGCGCCCTCGGGCACCGTGACCGGGATCTCACGGCCCCACACCTCGTCCTGGCCGACCGTGCCGGGCGTCTCGGCCCCCGAGACCGGCCCGTACGGGGTGACCTGGAACTTCTTCAGCGCCGGCGTCACCTCGAAGGAGAGCGACCCTGTCGCGCCCGCGCCGCGCACCTCGGCGGGCGCCCTGGCGCTCAGCGGCGTGACCACGATCGCGCTGCGCACGCCGATGCCCGCCCCGGTCCAGGTGAGCCGGCCGGTGGCGGTCTCGCCGGTGGCCTCGGGCAGCGTCTCCAGCGTGACGGTGAACTCCTTGGCCTGACCGGCCTCCTTGAACACCAGCGTGGACGGCTTGACCTTCGCCCTGACCCCGGGCACCTCGATCGCGGCGTGGTAGACGCCCGGCGTGAGCGCCGTCACCCGGCGGGTGATCGAGCGCGAGCCGAACAGCTCGCTCACCGCGATCGTCGGGTAGTTCAGGTCGGAGGCGGCCAGCGGCGCGACGCCGGTGCCGGTGGCCACGCCGAGACCCTCCAGGAACCCGTACCAGTCCTCGGGCCCGGCGTCGTAGACCAGGCCGGGGGTGAACATGCGGGACGGGTCCACGTGCCCGGCGCCCTGCGCGAAGACGTCCGGGGTCCTGGTGTCGTAGGCGGTGGTCATCATGGCCGACTTGATCGCCATCGGCGACATCTGGGGGTGGCGGCCGAGGTAGAGGGCGGCCAGGCCGGCGATGTGCGGGGTGGCCATCGAGGTGCCGGAGTAGAAGTCGAAGTCCTTGCCGTCGTTGCCGGGCGGCGCCACGGCGGCCAGGATCGCCGCGCCGGGGGCGGTGATGTCCGGCTTGAGCAGGTCGCCCTTGGCGGACAGGGCGGGGCCGCGCGAGGAGAAGCTGGTCACCTCAGGGTAGGCCACGCCGTCTGCGGGGGCCGGGAGCAGGGTGGCCGTCGCGCCCGGCGTGGCCGCGTACGCCGCGATCCGCCCGGCGTCGGGCGCGTCCACGTGCACGGTCGGCACGGCGTGCAGGTCGGCGTCGGTGGACTGCGGGGTCGGGTTGCCCAGCACCATGCCCACGCCGCCGGCCCGCCGGACCTCGGCCGACTTCTCCACGCGGGGTGTCGTCCCGCGCGCGCAGTAGACGATCTTCCCGGCCGCCTTGGCCGGGTCGAGCGAGCCGGCCGCGCACACCTCGGCGTCGGCGTCGGCCGCCTGGCCGGCCTTCACCGACACGGCGGTGACCAGCGGCCGGGGGCCGAGCGGCGCGACGACCGAGGTGCTGATGCCCCGGTAGGCGGCGCCGTCGCCGAGCCGGACCTCGCCCCGGCGGGGCGCGATCGTGCCGGCGGCGACGGTCGTCGTCCAGGGCGCGGTGTTGTCCAGCGTGGAGGCGCCGGGACCGGAGTTGCCGCCGGCGGTCGCGACGAAGACGCCGGCCTGGGCGGCGGCCAGGAACGCGAGCTGGATCGGGTCGTCGGCGGACGACTCCGACATCGTGCTGCCGATCGAGTAGTTGATCACGTCCACGCCGTCGGCCACCGCCTGGTCGATGGCCGCGATGAGGTCGGAGCTGAAGCCGCCCGTCGTGCCGCCGTCCTTGCCCTGCCACAGCGCCTTGTAGACGGCGATCGCCGCGCCCGGCGCGACCCCGGAGATCGCGCCGAAGTCGATGCCGTTCGCGGCGGCCGGGACGCCGTGGTTGCCCGCCGCGGTCCCGGCGGTGTGCGAGCCGTGGCCCTGGGCGTCGCGCGGCGAGACGAAGTCGCCGCGCTGCTCCGGCGGGGTCTGCCGCAGCCACTGCTCGCCGAAGTAGCGGGCGCTGATCAGCTTGCCGTTGCACAGGTCGGCGGTGTAGCGCTCGCCGGTCTGGCAGAGGCCGGTGAACGTGGAGCCGTCGGCCTTCCGCATGACGGTGGCCCCGTCCTTGAGGTAGGGGCGGTACGGGTCGGCGCCGGCGGGCGGCTCCGTGCCGAGGGCGGGGCCGGCGAAGGACGGGTTCTCCGGCCAGATGCCGGTGTCGACGACGCCGACGACGACGCCCTTGCCCGCCTTGCCCGTGCCGCCGAGGGCGGCCCACAGGCCGCGGTCGCCGGACAGGCGCAGGAAGTCGGCGGAGTTCCGGTCGTCCAGGGCCTTGTGCACGACGTCCGGGGTGACCGAGAGCACGCCGCGGGTGGCGTGCAGCCGCAGGGCCTGGGCGGGGGTGAGGTCGGCGGTGAAGCTGTTGGAGGCCACCACGTGGTGGCCGGTGGCCGACGCGCCGACGCTGCGGGCCACCTCGTCCTGCCGGGTGGTCAGGCGGTCGCGGTAGCGCCTGGCGTGGGGGCTGGTGGTGTCCACCTTCCTGCCCTTGCCGCCCTTGGTGGGCGCGATGCCGGTGACGCCGCCGTCGTAGGTGGCCAGGGGCGACTCGGCCAGCGTGACGATGTAGGGGGAGGGGGCGGCGGCTGCTGTGGAGGCCACTGTGGAAGCCGCTGTGGAGGCCGCTGCGGGCCCGGCCACGGCCGGGACGGCGGCGGTGACCGCCAGCGCGGCGGCCGATGCCAGTACGCGATGAACGCGGGTGTTGCGGGACATTGCTCCTCAAGGGGGGACGAGCCTGGTCACCCGTCCGGGGAGGATCACCGGAGGGCCGTCCTGGAGTCAAGCGTCCAGTGGAGATCGGTGTCGAGATATAGTGCTGACATTTTCGGCCATGTGACCAAAAACGACATTTTCGGAAGGTGCTTTGTGGCGGACGGCTCTGTGCTCGCCGCGGTGGGCCTGTCGGACTTCGACGAGCGGCTCTACCGGCTGCTGCTGCGCGGGCCCGGCCTGCGCACGGCCCAGGCCGCGGCCGCGCTGGAGACCGGCCCCGCCCGCGTGCGCGCCGGGCTGGCCCGCCTGGCCGACGCCGGGCTGCTGCGCCGCACCGGCCCCGGCCGCTACGAGGCCGTGCCGCCGGAGGCGGCGATCGAGTGGCTGGTGGACCGCCGGCGCCTGGAGACCGAGGCGCGGCTCGCGGCGGTCCGGACGGTCGTGTCGGACTTCGCCCAGCTCTACCACTCCGGCCGGATGGGCTCCGGGCCCGCCGGGGTGGTGGAGGTGCTGGCCGGCGAGGAGGCCGTCAAGCGGGTGATCACCGAGTTGCAGCGGACGGTCGGCGTGGAACTGCTCGGCTTCGACCGCCCCCCGTACGTGGGCCGCCCCGACGACTCGCACGACACCAACGAGTCGGAGCTGGAGGGCACCCGGCAACTGCTGGCGCGCGGCGTGGACATCCGGGTGGTCTACTGCGCCGAGTCCCTGGACCGGCCCGGCCGCCTGGAGACGCTGATCCGGCTGGCCGAGGAGGGCGAGCGGTCCAGGTTCGTCGCGCACCTGCCGTTCAAGCTGCGCATCGCCGACCGCAGGATCGGCCTGTTCCCCCTGGTGGACGGCGTCTACGACAACATCGCCCTGCTGCACCCGTCGCGGCTGCTGGACGCCCTGGTCGAGCTGTTCGACGTCTACTGGGAGCGCGGCCGGCCGCTGACCGGGCTGCCGCAGGCGGCGCAGGAACGCCCGGCGGAGGCGGACCTGCTCGTGCTGCGCCTGCTCAATGCCGGGCTCAAGGACGAGGCCATCGGCCGCCACCTCGGCGTCAGCCCCAGGACGGCCACCCGCAAGATCGCCGCCGTGGTGGAGAGCCTCGGCGTGACCAGCCGCTTCCAGGCGGGCGCGGAGGCGGCCGCCCGCGGCTGGCTCTGATTCCATACCGCCGTCCATATCGCCGCACTTCGGTCGATCTTCGCTTACTGTGCATCTCGGGGGGTGCGCTGCGGGAGAATGTTCCTCGCCGCGCGCCGGTGTTTGGCCAGCGGGGGAACAACGGGGGAACACGGAGGATGACGTCGAGGATGAGTGCTCAGACGCAGGAGCATCTCGGCCCTTACCGGGTGATCAGGAAGATCGGCGAGGGCGGCATGGGGGTCGCCCACCTCGGTCTCGACGGCGCGGGCCGCCAGGTCGCGATCAAGGTGCTGCATCCGCATGTCGCCGCCGACCTCAAGGCGCGCGACCGCCTGGTGCGCGAGGTGGAGACCATGCGCCGGGTGCGCAGCCGCCACGTCGCCGAGGTCGTCGACGCCGAGTTCGACGCCCACCGGCCCTACGTCGTGACGCGCTTCGCCGACGGGCGCACGCTGGAGCAGGCCGTCCTGACCGACGGCCCGCTGGAGCCCCACGCGGTCGTCAGGCTCGCGCGGGGACTGTGCCAGGCGCTGGTCGACATCCACGCGGCCGGCGTGATCCACCGCGACCTCAAACCGGCCAACGTCATGCTGGTCGGCGGCGAGCCGCTGGTCATCGACTTCGGCATCGCCCACCTGGTCGACGCGGCCCGGCTGACGCAGTCGGGCATGTTCGTCGGCACGCCCGGCTACCTCGCGCCGGAGATCATCCGGGCCTCGCAGGTCACCCCGGCGGCCGACGTGCACGCGCTGGCCTCGACGGTGTTCTTCGCCGCCACGGGGCTGCCGCCGTTCGGCACCGGGTCGTTCGAGGCCGTCTGCTTCAACACCATGGAGGGACGGGCGCGGCTCGACGAGGCGCCCGCGTGGCTGCGCGGCTGGCTGGCCGGCGCGCTGCGCGTCGACCCGGCGGCCCGGCCCGTCGCCCGGGAGCTGCTGCGGCAGGCCGGGGCGCTCGACCCCGGCGGCCGCCCGCTCGCGCCCGAACCGCCCGGCGCCAGCACGCTCACCATGGACGCCGTCTCCGCCCTGCTGCCGCCGGTCGAGTACGCGCCGCGCGGCCACCACGAGCAGCCGGCGCCGCCCGCGCCGACCGTCCACGCGGACCGGCAGTGGGAGCGCCCGCGGCCCGCCCCGGCGCCCGCCGCCCCCGCCGAGCCGTTCGACCTGCGGCGGTTCGTGACCAGCAGCGCGTTCGTCGGCGTGCTGGCGCTGGTGACGCTGTCGGCCACGACCGTCGTCACGCCGGTCGTCGGCGGCCTGCTGGCGGTGGCGCTCTCGCTGGCGCTGCGCGCCGCCGACCACTTCCTGTCCGAGGAACGGCCGACGCCGACCCGCGCCGCGCTGGTGGCCATGGGCAACCTGCTGCTGTCGCTGGCCTGCGGCCTGGGCGTGGCCGGGCTGCTGGAGGCGGCCGGATCGAGCACCAGCCACGCCGAGGCGCTGGCCGCCGGCGCGTTCACGCTGGGGCTGTTCGTGCTGCCCGGCGCGGGGCCCGCGCGGCGCAGGGCCGCGCGCGTGCTGGCCCGCCTCCTGCCCGGCCGCAGCGCGACCGTGGTGACGGTGGCCGTCATGGGGCCGATCGCGCTGCTGGCCACGATCGCGGCACTCCTCCAGGGCTGACCCCCCGGCTGACCGGCCCGGCTGACCGGCCCGGTTGGTCGACCCGGTTGGTCGGTTCAGCCGCCGGTGGCCCCGGGCAGGTCCCGCAGGAGGGCCAGGTCGTGCAGATCGCGCTCCCTCGGCTCGTAGCCCTGGTGGAAGGCGAGCTGCTGGGCCGCCGACAGGCACGGCACGCGCCGCCCGGCGACCGTGCCCGAGGTGAAGGCGGCCGCCGGGTAGCGAAGCGCGCCGCCCCGGTCGTCGAGGTCCTGCACGGCCGAGCCGTCCGCGGCGAAGCGGAGCGGATGCAGGTCGAGCTCGCGGCCGAGGTCGTCGGCCATGACGAAACGGGCCGGACGGCCGGGCGCCGCGCCGTCCCGCTCGGTGTAGCCGAGCGCCTCCAGCACCCGGATCACCCCCGGCTCCTGTTCGGCCCGGTGCAGCAGATCGAGGTCGTGGTGGTCGCGGGTGACCCGGCCGACGAGGGCGTCGACGCCCCAGCCGCCGGCGATCCACATCTGGCAGCCGGCCGCGCGCAGCGCCGCGCGCACCCGCAGCAGCTCCCCGGCATCGAAGATCATTCGGGGTAGCGTACGGCTGGACACCACGATGGTCAACGTGTTCAGAATGGGCGTCGTGACGCCTTCGACCGCGCACGTCGTCAGGGACCCGCTCACCGGGCGGGCCGAGCGGCCGCTCGCGCCCGTCGGCCCCGGCCGGCTGGCGGAGATCGCGGCCGGGCTGCGCGCGATGGCCCCCGCCTGGCGGCCCGCCGACCGGGCCGCCGACCGCGGCGAGGTGCTGGCCGCGTTCGGCCGGGCGGTGGCGGCCGACGACGAGCTGCTGGCCGCGCTGGTGGCCGACACGGGCCGGGAGGCCGAGTCCAGGCTGGAACGGCAGCTCACGGCCGGGCTCGCCGAACGCTGGGCGCGCCAGGCCCCCGCCCTGCTCGCGCCCCCGCCCGAACGGCCGGCCGCGCTGCCGGGGATCGCGGTGGGCGGCGACGCGGTGCCGTACGAGCTGGCCGGGGTGATCAGCCCCTGGAACTTCCCGCTGCTGCTCGCCCTGATCGACGCGGTGCCCGCGCTGGCGGCCGGCTGCGCGGTGCTGGTCAAGCCGAGCGAGGTGACGCCGCGCTTCATCGAGCCGCTGATGCGGCTGGTGCCCGCCGAGCTGCCGCTGCGGCTGGTCGAAGGGGCCGCCGAGACCGGCGAACAGCTCGTCGGCCTGGTGGACACCGTCGTGTTCACCGGCAGCGTGCCGACCGGCCGCCGGGTGGCCGAGGCCGCGGCGCGCGCGTTCGTCCCCGCCCACCTGGAGCTGGGCGGCAAGGATCCGGCGATCGTGCTGGCGGGCGCCGACCTGGAACGGGCGGCCGAGGCCGTCCTGTGGGGCGGCACGGCCAACGCCGGGCAGTCCTGCCAGTCCGTCGAACGCGTCTACGTCGAGCGCGGCGCGTACGACGCCTTCCTCGGCCTGCTCGCCGGCCGGGCCGCGCGGACCCGGCTGACCTGCGAGGGCGGCCCCATCGGGCCGATCATCGACCCCGCGCAGGCCGGCGTGATCGCGGCCCACCTGGCCGACGCCGCCGCCAAGGGCGCGCTGACCCACACGGGCGGCGCGATCGAGCGGCACGGCGGCGGGCTGTGGTGCCGTCCCACCGTGCTGTCGCGGGTGCGGCACGACATGCTGGTCATGACGGAGGAGACGTTCGGGCCGGTGCTGCCGGTCATGGCGGTGTCCGGGGCGGAGGAGGCGGTGGAGCTGGCCAACGACAGCGCGTACGGGCTGTCGGCCGCCGTGTTCGCCGCCACCGAGAAGGAGGCGCTGGCCGTCGCGGCCCGGCTGAACGCCGGCGCGGTCAGCGTCAACGACGCCGCGCTGACGGCGCTCGTCCACGAGGGCGAGAAGAACTCCTTCGGCCTGTCGGGGCTCGGCGGCTCGCGCATGGGCGCCGCCTCGATCGGCCGGTTCCTGCGCCGCAGGGCGTACCTGATCAACCGGTCCGGGGCCGCCGACCCGTGGTGGCACCCCAGGGAGGGATAGAGCATGGGACTGCGTGCCGAGATGCCGCTGCTGGCCCGCCACGAGGGCGAGTGGGCCGGCCAGTACGTGCACGTCGACAAGGACGGCGCCGTGATCGACCGCCACCACGTCGAGATGACCTGCGCGATCGTCGACGACACGGCCTACCACCAGACCAACCGCTACCGCTGGGACGACGGCCGCACCGAGGTGCACGAGTTCCCCGGCACGTACCTGGGCGGCGGCCGGTGCGCGTTCGACACCGACCGGCTGACCGGCCGGTTCTGGGAGCTCGACGACAGCACCATCTACCTGACCTGGCGCTTCAAGGCCGAGGGCGACGACCTGCGGCTGTTCGAGCTGATCGTGCTGAGCCCGGACGGCGACTCCCGCAGCCGCACCTGGCAGTGGATCAGGAACGGCGAGTGCGTCCGGCGCACGCTGATCGACGAGCGCAGGACCGCCTGACATGACCGCCTGCACCGCCCTGGCGCTCCAGATCGCGGCCAGGGCCGTCACCGACCGCGCCGACCTGGCCGCCGCCGTCGGGCGCGTGGCCGAGCGCGTCGGCGGCAGCAAGGCGTGGCTCGGCCCCGCCCTGCGGCTGGTGGTGCTGCCGGAGTACGTCCTGACCGGCTTCCCTGCCGGGCAGGGCCCGGCCGAGTGGCGCGAGAAGGCCGCCCTCGACGTAGAGGGGCCCGAGTACCGGGCGCTGGCCGCGATCGCCGCCGACAACGACGTGTTCCTGTGCGTCAACGCCTACGAGCGCGACGAGCACTTCCCCGGCCTGTACTTCCAGGCGTGCGTGATCCTCTCCCCGGCGGGGGAGGCGGTGCTGCGCTACCGGCGGCTGCACTCGCTGTTCACGCCCACGCCGTACGACGTGTGGGAGCGTTACCTCGACCGGTACGGCCTCGACGGCGTGCTGCCGGTCGCGCGCACCGAGATCGGCAACCTGGCCGCGCTCGCCTCCGAAGAGATCCTGGTGCCCGAGCTGGCCAGGGCGCTGGCGCTGCGCGGCGCGGAGGTGTTCTGCAACCCGACCTCCGAGGCGTACTCGCCCGCCCTGACCCCCAAGGCCGTCGCCCGCCGCGCCCGCGCGGTGGAGAACCTGGCCTTCGTCGTCTCGGCCAACACCGCCGGGCTGTCCGGCATCGCGATCCCGGGCGACTCGGTCAACGGCGGCTCGGAGATGATCGATTTCGAGGGCCGCGCGCTGGCCCAGGCCGGGCCGGGGGAGACGCTGGTCGCCGCCGCCGAGCTGGACCTGGCCGCGCTGCGCCGCGCCCGCCGCAGGCCCGGCATGGCGAACCTGCCCAGCCGGGTCAAGACCGGGCTGTGGGCCCTGGAGTACGCCGCCCACGACGTCGAACGGCCCGCCGACCTGGACGCCGCCCCGGACCGCGGCTTCCACGTCGCCCGGCAGCGCGAGGTCATCGACCGCCTGCACGGCCGGGGCTGAGCGTCAGGCGCGGGCGTAGCGGCGCAGCAGCCCCCGCTCGGCCGCCAGGAAGGTCGAGTTGAGCGCCACGCCGAGCACGCCGAGCAGCACGATGCCGGCCCACATGGCCGGGATGTCGAACTGGCTCTGCGCCTCCAGCAGCCGGTGGCCGATGCCCTCGCTGCTGCCGTACAGCTCGGAGATCACCATCATGATCAGCGCCAGCGACACGCTGAGCCGCAGCCCGGCCAGGATCTTCGGCGCGGCCGCGGGCAGGACGACGTGGAACAGGCGGGTGGCCGCCGACAGGCGGAAGACCCGGCCGGTGTCGAGGTAGCCGGGGTCGACGTGGCGGCCGCCGTCCATCGAGTTGATCAGTACGGGCCACACGACCCCGTACACGATCGAGGCGAGCTGCATCGGGGTGCCGATCTTGAACAGCAGCAGGAACACCGGCAGCAGCGCCGCGGGCGGCACCGAACGGCCGAGGTGCAGCAGCGGCTCGGCCAGCGCCGCCAGCCACTCCAGGCGGCCCAGGGCCAGGCCCAGCGCCACCCCCGCCAGCGCGGCCAGCGCCCACCCCGCCACCAGCCGCCCGAGGCTGGGCAGCAGGTCGGCGACCGCCTCGTCGGTGAGGAACAGCCGGCCAGGCGAGCCGGAGAACCACATCTCGCGCAGCCGCGCCAGGATCGTGCTGGGCGGCGGGAAGTAGACGGCCGCCGCCTGCCGGGCGGCCAGCTCCCACGACACCGCCACCACGGGCAGCAGCCAGTGGCGGCGCGCCCACCGCCGGACGGCCGCCACGGCCCCGCCCGGCCCCGGCCGGGTCACGCCGCGACCTGCGCGCGGGCGTGGTGCCAGCGGAACAGCCGCCGCTCGGCCGTGGTGACCAGCAGGTTGGCCGCCAGCCCGAGCAGGCCCGCCCACAGCGTGCCGGCCAGCACCCGGTCGACGTGGTTGGCGCTGCCGGCCTGGAGCAGGAACGTGCCGATGCCGTCGCCGCCCGCGATGAGCTCCACGCTCACGGCGACGATGAGGGTGACCCCGACGGAGATGCGCACGCCGGTGGCGACGAACGGCGCGGCGCTGGGCAGCGAGACCCGCAGCACGACCGCCAGCGGGCCGAAGCCGAAGCTGCGCAGCGTCTCCTTGGCCTGCGGGTCGACGTCGGACAGGCCGTACATGGTGTTGACGAGCAGCGGCCAGCAGCAGGTGTAGACGATCAGCGAGGTCTTGGCGTCGGCGCTGTCGGGGAACAGGAACATGGCCAGCGGGATCAGCGACACCGACGGGATCGGCCGCAGGAACTCCACCAGCGGCCGCGCCGAGCGCTCCACCACCGGCACCGTGCCGAGCAGCAGCCCGGCCGGCACCGCCACCGCGATGGCGATCAGCAGGCCCGCCGCGCACGCGCCGAGCGTGGCCAGCACCTGCGCGTGGAAGGCGCCGTCGGCGGCCAGCCCGGCCGCGGCGGCCAGGACGTCGGAGGCGTACGGCAGCACCCCGGGGTCGATGAGCCCCGCCCGGCCCGCGGCCTCGGTCAGGACCAGCGCCCCGGCGACCCCCGCCGTCCCGAGGACCAGCCGCCCGCCGCGCGTGATCATTCCAGGCCGGTCGCGATCTGCGTGCCGACGTCGGGCCTGCTCTTCAGGTAGCCGTAGCCGACGAGCAGGTCGGCCAGCTTCTGGAAGCCCTCCCGGGGCGGCTCCATCGAGAAGACGCCGAGCTTCATGGCCGCCGCGCTCGCCGCGTCGATCTGCGTGTACGTCGGGATGACCTCGTCGATCGCCCTGCGGTCGGCGGCGGCGACGCCCTGGGCCTTGGCCAGGGCGCGGTGGAAGGCGGCGGCGGTGCGGGGGTTGGCGGCCAGCCAGGACTCCGACACGCCCCAGCCGTCGATCGGGATGCCCGCGGTCGGGCCCGACATGGTGTCGATCACCTCGGTGCCGCCCGCCTTCTTGGCGGCGGTCAGGAACGGCTCGACCAGCCAGGCGGCGTCGACCTTGCCCGAGGCCAGCGCGCCGAGCTGCTCGTTGAACGGCATCGCCACGTACTTGACGGCGTCGGGGGCGAGCCCGGCCTGCTGGAGGTGGGCGTTGGTGACCGTCTGGCCCAGCGCCTTGAGCACGTTGACCGCGACCGTCCTGCCCTTGAGGTCGGCGGCGGATCTGACCGGCGACCCCTTGGGCACGACGACGCCTGCGGTTCCGGGGGCCGAATCCTGGCTGTGCTGGAACAGTTTGAGCCTGGCCGCGCCGGAATCGTTGATGGACAGCAGCGAGACGTAGGAGGTCAGGAACGCGTCCATGCTGCCGTTGAGTATTTTCGGCATGACCGCCTGAGGGGCCTGGATGATCTCGGTCTTGACCGTCAGGCCCTCGGCCTTGAAGAAACCGCGTCTCTCGGCGATGAACAGCGGCGCCGCCGACGGCACCGGCACCACGCCGACGAGGAGCTGTGTCTTCTCCAGCCCGCCGGAACTCGCCGAGCCGCTGGTGGGGGTGGGTGCCGTGCCGCCGCCGCAGGCCGCCAGGCCCGCGACGAGAGCCAGCGCGGCGGCGGCGTGTGCGATCTTCACGATGCTCTCCTGACTGCCCGCGCGAGAACCCCCGACCCGTTCGACGCCACCGGAAAGCCCCGCTGCCACGAATGGCGATCGTACAGCAGGAGTCGGGCCGTCGCCATGAAACAAACCCGGCATTTGTATTGGCAGCCCTGACGGTCGGTATATGTCACGGTAAATCAGCTCATCGTGTATATGCGTGGCCATTGTGGGATCAATTGCTGAACCGCGTATCGCCGCCGACGCGGCCATTGCCGCTCCTTGGGCGTGCCATGAGAGCCGGGTTGAGAGCATGTGGGCGGCAGGAGTCCCGGGCGAGACCGGGGAGGGGGTGGGGGCCCTGCGGCCGCTTCGGCTCTCGGTCCAGGCGCGTCTCATCCTGGCGACCGCCGTGTTGTCGCTCATCGTCTGCGCGGCGATCGGCGTCGCCCTCGACCTGCTGATCCGCGACAGGATGCGGCAGGACGTCTTCGCCGACACCCAGCGGGCCACCACCGAGTGGATCGGCTCGATGGGCACCACCTTCCCGCCCCCGGTCACCACGTCGTACGTCGACCTCCTCCAGCTCGTGGACGCCCGCGGCCAGGTGGTCGCCGCCAACCGCGCCGCACTGGGCAGGCCGCCCGTCAGCACGCTCTGGCCGCCCTCCGACGACCGCATCCGGCACGGCGTGGCCTGCCACGGGGGCGAGTGCCTGATGTTCACCGCCACCCGGCCCTCGCCGCAGGAGGAGCGGCTCCTGTGGCACGGCGCGTCCCACGTCGTCTACGCCGCCCGGGTGGAGCCGCCGCTGCTGTCCACCCACCGCCTGGAGCTGATCATCGTCGCCGGCGGCCTGGCCGTCAGCGCGTCGCTGACCTGGATCGCCGCGTTCCTGATCGGGCGTACGCTGCGGCCGGTCGAGGCGATGCGGGCCAGGATGGCCGAGATCACCGTCACCGACCTGAGCAAGCGGGTGCCCGAGCCGCCCGGCGGCGACGCGGTCGCCGAGCTCGCGCGCACCGCCAACAGGACGCTGGCCCGCCTGGAGGAGGCGGTCGAGCAGCAGCGCAACTTCTCCTCCATGGTCTCCCACGAGCTGCGCACGCCGCTGACCGGCCTGCGCGCCCGGCTGGAGGAGGCCCTGACCTACCCCGACGTGGACGCCCGCGCCGCCCTGCGCGACGCCCTGTCCACCGCCGACCGGTTCCAGGCGATCATCGAGGAGATGTTGCTGCTGGCCCGCGTCCGCACGGCCTCCCCGCACGACCGGGAGCCGGTGCGGCTCGGCGAGCTGGTCCGGGAGGAGGTCGCGAGCCGGCGGGCGGGGCTGCTGATCCGCGTGCACGTCGAGGAGGACCTCCAGGTGCTCGGCAACCGCGTCCAGCTCGGCGAGGTGCTGACGAACCTGCTGGTCAACGCCCAGCGGCACACCCGTACGGTGGTCGAGGTCCGGGTGGAGCGCCGCGACGGCCAGGCGGTGGTCTCGGTCCGCGACGACGGCGCGGGCGTCGCGCCCGACGACCGCGAGCGGGTGTTCGACCCCTTCGTCCGCCTGTCGGAGGGACGCCGTCGCGACCCCCAGGGCAGCGGGCTCGGCCTGGCCATCTCCCGCGCCATCGCCCGCGCCCACCAGGGCGACCTGGAGATCGAGGACACCCCGGACGGCCCCTGCTTCGCCCTGCGCCTCCCGCTGCCCGCCCCCGCCCCGGACGCCCAGCCGCGCTAGCGACGGGCTCCGGCCGCCGGGCGGGCCGGCCCAGGGCGAGGTCGTCACCATCGGCGACGACGCCCGCGTCCTCAGGACGCGGTCACTGGCACCTGCCCTTCAGCCACGCGCTGAACTCCGGCGTGTAGTCGGTGGCCACCCGCTTGGCCCCGCCGGCCAGCGCCGACTTCCAGGCGTTCTCGTTCAGGGTCCAGGAGGGCGGCGGCTCCTCCCACTTGGTCACCTCCGGCCAGATCGGGCCGCCGGTCAGCACCTGGCTCAGGCCCGCGGCGGTCACGCGGCTCCTGAGCTCGGCGGCGATCGCGCTGTCGTGGGAGTACAGGATGATCTCCTGCGACCGGTAGTTCTCCTTGACCGGCCCGAGCACCTCGTTCCACGCCTGCGCCTTGACGGTGGCGTTCGAGCTGAGCAGCGACTGGCGGGCCTCGGGCTTGATCTCGACCAGCCCGATCATGCCGGCCGACCTCATCGCGGCCAGCCACTCGCGGAAGGTGTAGACGGTCTCGCCCTTGAACAGGCCGCGCACGATGGTCCGGCCCTTGAGCGCGGTGTCGCCCGCCGCCCACCAGATCTCGGTGATGTTCTTCTTCGTGCCCGACAGGCCCCAGGTCGAGGTGTTGTGCCACATGACGGCCTTGGTGCCGTCCTTGGTGAGCTGGAGGTCGGCCTCGACGCCGGAGGCGCCCCAGCCCTTGTAGCGCTTCACCGCGGTGGGGTTGTTGGGCTGGCGCACCTGGTCCCGCTCCCAGGCGTTGGCGCCGGTCGGGTAGCCGCCGTGCCCGAAGATCAGGGGGCAGGCGGGCAGCGCTGCGGTCAGGGCTGCGGCGGGCAGGGCTGCGGCGGGTGAGGTGAGCGAGGAGGCCAGCGTCAGGGCGGCGAGGGAGGCGGCGAGGGGGACGGCCAAGGCACGCACCTTTCGATCTTGTAGTTGCCCGCACTCTGCCACATTCACGGACGTTCCGTCCTGGGGCAGCGGCTCGGCGGGCGAGGGCTGCGCAGGCGCGACCCGGGTCGCCGGTACAGTCGTCGGTACCGTGACGGCTTGTGGCAGGCTGCCACGGGAACCGGCGCTCGAACCCTGTGGCGGGGTCTGTTTTTGTGGGATCCGCACAAAGCAGGAGCCCAGGCGTGCACTATGCGGACATTGGTACACGCGGCGGTGATCGAGCACGGTAGAGACAGTGACAGGCGAGGCTCCGGGACACCCCCCGGACTTCGCCTACTTGTACGGGGTACGTGGGAGGCTCAACCGGTGTTCAATCGTGTCGCCATCGTCAACCGCGGAGAGGCCGCGATGCGGCTCATCCACGCCGTCCGGGATCTTTCGGCGGAGACCGGCAAGCGGATCGAGACGATCGCGCTCTACACCGACGCCGACCGCGACGCGACCTTCGTCCGCGAGGCGGACGTCGCCTACCCGCTGGGGCCCGCCTCGGCGCGCCCGTACCTCGACCACGCCGTGCTGGAGCGGGCGCTGATCGAGACCGGGGCCGACGCCGCGTGGGTCGGCTGGGGGTTCGTCGCCGAAGACCCGGCCTTCGCCGAGCTGTGCGAGAAGATCGGCGTCACCTTCGTCGGGCCGAGCGCGGAGGCGATGCGCCGGCTCGGTGACAAGATCGGCGCCAAGCTCATCGCCGAGGAGGTCGGCGTCCCGGTCGCGCCGTGGAGCCGCGGCGAGGTGGCCACGCTCGCCGACGCCCTGCGCGCCGGCGACGAGATCGGCTACCCGCTGATGCTCAAGGCGACCGCCGGCGGCGGCGGGCGCGGCATCCGCATGGTCGCCTCGGCCGACGAGCTGGCCGACGCCTACGAGCGCACCAGCCAGGAGGCCGAGCGCGCGTTCGGCTCGGGCGTGGTCTTCCTGGAGCGCCTGGTCACCGGCGCCCGCCACGTCGAGGTGCAGGTCATCGCCGACGGCCAGGGCACCGCGTGGGCGCTGGGCGTGCGCGACTGCTCGGTGCAGCGGCGCAACCAGAAGATCATCGAGGAGTCCGCCTCCCCGGTCCTGACCGGCGACCAGGCCGACGAGCTGAAGGCGTCGGCCGCGCGGCTCGCCGTGGCCGTCGGCTACCGCGGCGCCTGCACCGTCGAGTTCCTCTACCACCCGGGCGACAAGATGTTCGCCTTCCTGGAGGTCAACACCCGGCTCCAGGTCGAGCACCCGATCACCGAGCTGACCACCGGCACCGACCTGGTCCGGCTGCAGCTGCACGTCGCCGCCGGCGGCCGCCTCGACGGCCCCCGCCCGGCCGAGAGCGGCCACGCCGTGGAGGCCCGGCTCAACGCCGAGGACCCCGACCGCGACTTCGCCCCCGCGCCGGGCCGCATCGCCCGCCTGGTGCTGCCCGCCGGGCCCGGCATCCGCGTCGACACCGGCGTCAGCGAGGGCGACACCATCCCCGCCGACTTCGACTCGATGATCGCCAAGATCATCGCCTACGGCCGCGACCGCGAGCAGGCCCTGGCCCGCCTGCGCCGCGCGATGGCCGCCACCACCGTGATCATCGAGGGCGGCGCCACCAACAAGAGCTTCGTGCTCGACCTGCTCGACCAGCCCGAGGTCGTCGACGCCGTCGCCGACACCGGCTGGATCGACCGGGTGCGCGCCGAGGGCCGCCTGGTCAGCCACCGCCACTCCGCGGTCGCCCTGGCCGCCGCCGCGATCGAGGCGTACCAGGACGAGGAGGAGGTCAGCCGCAACCGGCTGCTGGCCACGGCCCACGGCGGACGCCCGCAGGTGCAGCACGAGACCGGCCGCCCGCTGACACTCAAGCTCCGCGGCGCCGGCTACCGGCTCACGGTGGCCAGGGCCGGGCAGCGGCGCTTCCGCGTCGGCATCTCCGACGGCGACCTCTCCCACCCGCTCGACGTCGAGATCGACCGCTTCGACGAGCACAGCGGCCGCATCACCGTCAACGGCCGCCGCTTCCGCCTGATGTCGGCCACCCACGGCCCGATCCACCTGGTCGAGGTCGACGGCGTCACCCACCGCATCAGCCGCGACGAGGGCGGCGTCGTCCGCTCGCCCGCGCCCGCGCTGGTGGTGGCGACGCCCCTGTCGGCCGGCGACGAGGTCGAGGCGGGCGCGCCGATCCTGGTGCTGGAGAGCATGAAGATGGAGACGGTGCTGCGCGCGCCGTTCCGCGCCCGCGTCCGCGAGTGCGGCGTCTCGGTCGGCAGCCAGGTCGAGGCCGGCGCGCCGCTGATGCGCCTGGAGCCCCTTGCCGGCGCCGAGGCCGAGCAGTCCGCCGCCGCGACCGGCGCCCCCGCGATCGACCTGCCCGCCGCCCCGCCGCGGGCCTCGGCCGCCGAACGGGCCGAGCGCGGCGTCCAGGACCTGCGCGAGCTGCTGCTCGGCTTCGACGCCGACCGCCACGAGCGCACCCGCATGGTGTCGGGCTACCTGGCCGCGCGGGCCGAGCTCGACGACCGCGTGATCGAGGGCGAGCTCGACCTGCTCACCGTCTTCGCCGACCTGTCCGAGCTGAGCCGCAACAAGCCGGGCGGCGAGCTCGACGTCGAGCCGGGCAGCCCGGTGCACAGCCCGCGCGAGTACTTCCACAGCTACCTGCAGAGCCTCGACGTCGAGCGCGCCGGCCTGCCCGAGGCGTTCCAGGCCAAGCTGCGCCGCATGCTCAGGCACTACGGCGTCGAGGAGCTCGACCGCACCCCCGAGCTGGAGGCCGCGGTCTTCCGGATCTTCCTGGCCCAGCAGCGGATGACCGCCGGCGTCGCCGTCGTGTCGGAGCTGCTGCGCACCTGGCTGGCCGGCGCGCCGCCGCGCGAGTCGCTCGGCGAGCGGGCCGGGCTCGCCCTGGAGCACCTGGTCGAGGCCACGCAGGTGCGCTTCCCCGTGGTCGCCGACCTGGCCCGCGGCGTCGTGTTCCGCTGGTTCGCCCAGCCGCTGCTGCGCCGCAACCGCGCCAAGGTCTACGCCGCCGTCCGCGACGAGCTGCGTCACCTCGACCGCGACCCCGACGCGCCCGACCGCGCCGAGCGCATCCAGGCCATGGTGGCCAGCTCCGAGCCGCTCGTCCGGCTGCTCGGCCAGCGCATCGGCCGGCCGGAACGCGACCTCGCGCCGCTGCTGGAGGTCCTGACCCGCCGCTACTACGGCAACCGCGGGCTGTCGCAGGTCGCCACCCGCGACAGCGCCGGCTGCCGGTTCGTCACCGCCGAGCACAGCGGCCCGCGCGGCGTGACCCGCCTGGTCACCACCGCCGTCGACATCGCCGCCCTGCCCGCCGCCGTCGACGCCGTCGGCGCGCTGGCCGAGGGCGTGGGCGGGCGCGGGCTCGTCGCCGACCTCTACCTCACCTGGGACGACCAGCCCGACGCCGAGGAGATGGCCGTACGGCTCGGGCAGGTCCTGGCCGAGCGCCCGCAGATCGCGGGCGTACGGCGGATCACCACCACCGTCTTGGGCACCAGCGGCGCGGTCATGCACCACCACTTCACCTTCCGCCCCGACGGCGCCGGCTTCGCCGAGGACCGCCTGATCCGCGGCCTGCACCCGCAGATCGCCCAGCGCCTGCAACTGCACCGGCTCCAGGAGTTCGACCTCACCCGGCTGCCCTCGGTCGACGAGGAGCTCTACCTGTTCAAGGCCGTCGCCAAGAGCAACCCGGCCGACGAGCGGCTCATCGCCATGGGCCAGGTCCGCGACCTGACGCCGCTGCGCGAGGCCGACGGCCGCCTGGTCGCGCTGCCCGCCGTCGAGGACGCACTCAACGCCGGCCTCGACGCGATCCGCAACATCCAGGCCCAGCGCCCCCAGAACAAGCGCTTCGACACCAACCGCATCATGATGTACGTCTGGCCCTCCACCGAGCTGACCACCGACGAGCTCAACATGCTGGTCCAGCGCATCCTGCCGACCACCGCGGGCGCCGGGCTGGAGGAGGTCCAGTTCGTGGCCCGCCAGCGCACCCCCTCGGGCGAGCTGAGCGAGGTCGCCGTGCGCATCACGCTCGGCCCCGGCCACGGCGCCAGCCTGCACGTCGGCAAGCCGTCCGACGAGCCGGTCCAGCCGCTCGACGACTACCGCCAGAAGGTGCTGCGCGCCGCCCGGCGCGGCAACGCCTACCCCTACGAGCTGACCGGCCTGCTCGCCGGCCCGCAGGGCCGCTTCGTCGAGCACGACCTCGACGCCGACGGCGTGCTCGTCCCGGTCGAGCGGCCCAAGGGCAACAACTCGGCGGCGATCGTGGCCGGCGTGGTCACCACGCCGACCGCCCGCCACCCCGAAGGCGTCACCCGGGTGGTGCTGCTCGGCGACCCGACCAAGGCGCTGGGCGCGCTGTCGGAGCCGGAGTGCTCGCGGGTGATCGCCGCGCTCGACCTGGCCGAGCGCATGCGCGTGCCCCTGGAATGGTTCGCGCTGTCGGCCGGCGCCCGGATCTCGATGACCTCGGGCACCGAGAACATGGACTGGGTGGCGGCGGCGCTCAAGCGCATCGTCACCTTCACCCAGGCCGGCGGCGAGATCAACATCGTGGTCGCGGGGATCACCGTGGGGGCGCAGCCGTACTGGAACGCCGAGGCGACGATGCTCATGCACACCAAGGGCATCCTGGTGATGACCCCCGACTCGGCGATGGTGCTCACCGGCAAGCAGTCCCTCGACTTCTCCGGCGGCGTGTCGGCCGAGGACAACTTCGGCATCGGCGGCTACGACCGCGTCATGGGGCCCAACGGCCAGGCCCAGTACTGGGCGCCCGACCTGCCGGCCGCCCGCGACGTGCTGATGGCCCACTACGACCACACCTACGTCGTGCCCGGCGAGAGCGGCCCCCGGCGGGCGCCCACCGCCGACCCGGCCGACCGGGACGTCCGCGACTACCCGCACGCCGTGGCGGGCAGCGACTTCACCACCGTCGGCCAGATCTTCTCCGCCGAGCACAACCCCGACCGCAAGAAGCCCTTCGACATCCGCACCGTGATGCGCGCCCTGTCCGACCAGGACCACCCGGTGCTGGAACGCTGGGCGGGCATGGCCGACGCCGACACCTCGGCCGTCCAGGACGTGCACATCGGCGGCCGGCCGGTCTGCCTGATCGGCATCGAGTCACGGCCGGTGCCGCGGCGCGGCTTCCCGCCCGCCGACGGGCCCGACTCGTACACGGCCGGCACGCTGTTCCCGCGCTCGTCGAAGAAGACCGCGCGGGCGATCAACGCGGCCTCCGGCAACCGGCCGCTGGTGGTGCTGGCGAACCTGTCCGGCTTCGACGGCTCGCCCGAGTCGATGCGCAAGCTCCAGCTCGAGTACGGCGCGGAGATCGGCCGGGCGATCGTCAACTTCGACGGGCCGATCGTGTTCTGCGTCATCTCCCGCTACCACGGCGGCGCGTTCGTGGTGTTCTCCAAGGCGCTCAACCCGAACATGACGGTGCTGGCGCTGGAGGGCTCGTTCGCCTCGGTGCTCGGCGGCGCCCCGGCCGCGGCGGTGGTGTTCTCCGGCGAGGTGAACAACCGCACCGCGACCGACCCGCGCGTGAGCGAGCTCCAGCGGCAGGTCGCGGCGGCCAGCGGCGCCGAGCGGGCCGCGCTCAACGCCCGCCTGGCCGAGGTCCAGCCGGCCGTACGGGCGGAGAAGCTGGGCGAGGTGGCCGCGGAGTTCGACCGGGTGCACAACATCCAGCGCGCGGTCGAGGTGGGCTCGGTCGACGCGATCATCAGCGCCGCCGAGCTGCGTCCGCGGATCATCGAGGCGATCGAACGCGGCATCGCCCGCCTGCACCAGGGCTGACCCCGCCCGCCCCCCGGACCGCCGGTCCGGGGGGCGGGCGCCTGGGCCTCAGTCGCGCGGCTCGACGAACAGGAACACCGGCATGGTGATCGTGAGCAGCGCGCCGGGGGCCGGCGCCTGGGCGGTCACCACCCATGCGCCCGTCTCCGGGCCGCCGTCGGGGTTGATCCGCCGCACCCGCGCGGTGACCCCCAGCGCGGCGAGCCGCCCGTTCGCCGCGTCCAGCTCCACGCCCGACAGCGCGGGCATGGAGCCGAGGTAGGCGGGGGAGGGGGCGGCCGTCGCCGGGAGCGGCGTGCGAAGGGGCGGTGCGGCGCGGTCGCCGGCGCCCTCCAGCAGCAGCGCGGTGAACGTCCCGCTCAACGCGAGCCCCATCACGACGAACGTGGCGATCAGGCGTGCCTCCGGCCGGTTCACGCCTCCTTTGTACGCCATCGGGATCACGTCGTCGGCCTGCGCGGCGTGGCGTCCTTCGTCGCTGGGGCGAACTGGCCAGAATGGGAAGCATCTGGTCACTCAGTGTGAGGGGAACGATGCGGTCGATCACATGGGCGGCAGCGGTCGCCGTCACGGTCGCGGTCGCGGGACCCGCCGCCCTCGCCGCGGCGGACACCGGGCCGGACGGGGACACGACCTGGCAGAAGCTCACCTCCTTCCGGGTCTCGCCGGCGGCGCCGCACCAGAACGACGCCCTCCGGCTGCTCATCCACTGCCCTTCCCAGGCCAACCACGCCGTCGTCGGGTCCACGGCGTTCCCGATCAAGGGGTCGTGGCGGATCTTCCGCGAGGTGGGGGTCGGGCTGGGCGGGATGGGGTTCGGCAAGAAGGGCGTCGTCATCTCCCGGTACGCGCCCCCGGGGGAGCACGTGGTGCGCCTGAAATGCGTCAAGGTGACGGCCGACTGGCTGACCGGCCTCAGGAAGGTCAAGGTCATCAGCCGGTCCGAGGTCCCGCTCGTGGTACGCCCGTTCCGCCTCGGCCAGTTCTTCTGACGCGCTGCCGCCGCCCGGATCGTTCCTGGTCCGAGCAGAGAGCCGGTGCATACCCGTACCGGGTCCAGGTTGCCCGGGTTGGGCGCCTCCCGTATCCTGCACGTTCGTAAGAGCCGGAGCGACGGGGGAGGGCCGGTGGGGATCCTGCGGCGGGGCGCGCGCGCGTTCCTGCTCGTCGTCCTCGCCCTCGGCGTGTGCGGGATGCACACGCTCGGCCATGTGAACGCCCGGCACGACATGGCGAACGCCCGGCCCGTTCTGGCGGTCGCCCACGAGCTGCCCGCCGCACCTCTCGCCGCCCTGGCGGGGCTCGCCCCCGGCCACGAGATGCCGGGGCTCGATCCGGCCGGGGTGTGCCTGGCCGTCCTGACCTCGCTGCTCGTCGTGGTGCTGCTGGCCCTGTGGGTCGGGGTGCGGCGGCGGGCCGTCGGCGGCGCCGGTCCCGGCCCGGCCTTCCGGCCCGTCGCCCGGCCGCCGCCGCGACCGACGTCCCTGCGGCTGGCTCGTCTCTCGATCCTGCGCATATAGGCCGGTCATCCGCGCGGACGCCCTCGACGGCGATCCGCGCGCATCGGCCTACCCGCAGTTCCAGCGAACGAGAGAGCACATCAGCATGTCCACCAACCGTAAGATCGGCCTGGCCGCCGCCGCGGGCGCGCTCGTCCTGCTCACCGCGTGCGGCGCGAACGACGCCGCCTCCACGGCGGCGCCCGGGGCCACGACCGCCAGCGCCACCGTCACCGCCAGTGCGCCGCCGTCGCAGCCGTCGTTCAACGACGCGGACGTCATGTTCGTCCAGATGATGATCCCGCACCACCAGCAGGCGGTCGAGATGGCCGGCCTGGCTCCGGAGCGGGCGAAGGACCCCGAGATCAAGAAGCTCGCGGCCGACATCAAGGCCGCCCAGGACCCGGAGATCCAGACCATGAAGGGCTGGCTGGCCGAGTGGGGCAAGCCCGTCCCGGCCGGGGGCATGGGGCATGACATGCCCGGGATCATGTCCGCCGAGGACATGAAGAAGCTCGACGGGGCCAAGGGGGCCGCCTTCGACCGGCTCTTCGCCGAGCAGATGATCGCCCATCACGAGGGTGCGATCGAGATGGCCCGTACCGAGCAGGCGAGCGGGGTGAACCCCCAGGCCAAGGAGCTGGCCAAGGCCATCGAGAGCACGCAGCGGGCCGAGGTGGCCCAGCTCCGCAAGCTCCTCGACCGCCTCTGACCCCACCCGCCGCCCGGACGCATCCGCCGTCCGGGCGGCGCCGGGCGCGTCCCGCCCGGCCACTGTCACCGCGAACCGTGCCCGCCCCTTGTTCGGCCGGGGGCGGAGGTGTTCGTGGACGCGGCGGGGGGATACCCGGAGGCGGAGCACCGCCGAACGGCCACATCGGGGTCGCCGCCCGTCCGGGGGTTCCGTGTGCGCGGTCGCGGCTCATGAAAGACGGGCCCGTCCAGGGGTGGGGTTTGTCTGGGTTTTTGGTGGTGTGTGCGTGTCGGGGAGGTGAACGGCCGGGTTGGTTTGGGGGGAAGGGTTGCGGATGGGGGTGTTCTTGTTTACCGTCCGCTGTGAGGGTTAGGAAAGTTTCCTAACGCCCGTCACCGATCACGGTCCACCTGCGGATGGCCCCATGGCACCCCCTATCCGAAGGATCAACGCATGATCAGACTTCCTGAGCGACGCCCCCGGCGGTCGTCGCTGCTCGTCACGGCCCTGGTCGCGGCCCTGATGACGGCCGCGCCCCTGGCGCCGCCGGCCACCGCCGCGGCCGGTTCCAGCGCCGACACGCTCCTGTCGGGCGGCAAGCCGGTCACCTCGTCCTCGGTCGAGGGCAGCGGCTTCGAGGCGGCCAAGGCGGTGGACGGCAACGCCTCCACCCGCTGGGCCAGCGTCGAGGGCCACGACCCCGAATGGATCAGGGTCGACCTCGGCGACACGTACAACGTCTCCCGGGTGAAGCTGACCTGGGAGGCGGCCTACGGCAAGTCGTACAAGATCCAGACCTCTCCGGACGGCGCCACCTGGACCGACGTCTACTCCACCACCTCCGGCAACGGCGCGACCGACGACCTGACGGTCAGCGGCAGCGGCCGGTACGTGCGCATGTACGGCACCGCCCGCGGCACGGCGTACGGCTACTCGCTCTATGAGCTGGAGGTCTACGGCAGCGGCGGCGGCGGAACCGACACCACCCCGCCCTCCGTCCCGGGCAACCTGCACGCGACCGGCACCACCTCCACCAGCGTCTCCCTGGCCTGGGACGCCGCCACCGACGACGTGGGCGTCACCGGCTACCTCCTCTACCGGGGCTCGACCCTGGTGGCCACCGTGGCGGGCACCACGTACACCGACACCGGCCTGAGCCCCGCCACCGCCTACAGCTACACGGTCAAGGCGCGCGACGCGGCGGGCAACCAGTCGGCGGCCGGCGGCGCCGTCACGGCGACCACCCAGCCCGGTGGCGGGAGCGGCCCCGCGGTGCCCTTCGGCAGCCACACCATCCCGTACGCGGCGGGCATGCTGCGTCCCTCCGGCGACCAGGCCACGCTGGACGCGCGGGTGGTCGACTACTACAAGAAGTGGAAGGCCGCCTTCGTCCGGCAGAACTGCGGGAACGGCTGGTACGAGGTCATCTCCCCGGACGCCGACCACCCGTACGTGGCCGAGGCCCAGGGCTACGGCATGGTGGTCGTGGCGACCATGGCCGGGGCCGACCCCGACGCCAAGAAGATCTTCGACGGCATGGTCAAGTGGATGCTCGCCCACCCGTCGTCGATCAACCCCGACCTGCTGGCCGCCGAGCAGGACACCGCCTGCAAGAGCGTCGACGGCAGCGACGGCGCCACCGACGGCGACATGGACGTCGCCTACGGCCTGCTCCTGGCCCACCGGCAGTGGGGCAGCGCGGGCACGTACAACTACCTCGACCTGGCGATCAAGCACATCAACGCCATCAAGAAGGACGAGATCAACCCGTCCACGAACCTGCTCAAGCTGGGCGACTGGAGCAGCTCGGGCGACCAGTACTACTACATCACCCGCACCTCCGACTGGATGGTCGACCACTTCAGGGCCTTCAGGAAGGCGACCGGCAACAGCGCCTGGGACACGATCAGGACCGCCCACCAGAACCTGATCACCACCCTGCAGAACAACTACGCCTCCGCCACCGGCCTGCTGCCGGACTTCGTGGTCAACACCAACACCACCGCCAAGCCGGCCCCCGGCCAGGTGCTGGAGGACCCGAACGACGGCCAGTACTGGTGGAACGCCTGCCGCACCCCGTGGCGCATCGCCGACGACGCCGTGACCAGCGGCGACGCCAAGTCGCTCGCCTCGGCCAGGAAGCTCAACTCCTGGATCAAGAGCAAGACCGGCGGCGACCCCGGCAAGATCGCCATCGGCTACAAGCTGAACGGCACGCAGATCTCCAGCGGCAGCGAGGCCGCCTTCTTCGCCCCGTTCGCGGTGGCGGCGATGACGGACTCCGGCAGCCAGGCCTGGCTCGACGCGCTCTGGAACAAGATGGTCGGCACCCCGATCGACGCCAGCAGCTACTACTCGGCCAGCATCCAGCTCCAGGTCATGATCACGGTGACCGGCAACCACTGGGTGCCCTGACCGGCGGCGGAACCCGAGCCGTGGGGGGGGGGGGCCCCCCCGCCCGGGGCCGCCCCCCCCCCCCACCCCCCAACCTACAGACAGCCACACACCACACGACGCGCCGCGCCCAAAAGACCCAC
>NZ_JBITLU010000014.1:0-275281 GCF_044465525.1 Nonomuraea sp. NPDC049646
CCCGTGTCACCCGCACGACCGGAGGAGTCGTCCCAGAAATAGGACGCCGTCGTCGAACCGGCCAGCACACCCCGGCCGTTCACATCGGCATCGGCATGCGCCGGATGGGCGGCGGCACCGATCGTCAGCGCCGACAGGGCAGCGGCGGAAAGCATGGCGAAAGAACGCAGGCGAGCAGTCATCAGCAGTCTCCTTGGTGACATCGATCATCAGGGCGGCATGCGCTCGCTTGACTCAGACAAGACATGAAGGCCGTAGCCGGGCACCAACGCCATCGGTCGCTACGTGGAGCGCAAAGGGGGGCGGACCCGGGAAAGGAAGGGTCTCTCACCCGCCGATAGGTACAACACTAACCCAAGAAACGGACAAACGCAAACCTAACACCCCAAAACAGGCAAAGACCTACCGCTGAACCGTAAACCCCGGGCAAGTCACCCCAACATGGGCAAAAGCCCAGGTCACTGTCGCGGGGTGTCCGTATGCAAACCCCGGGCAACGCGCGGGCATTTCCGCCCCCCGCGGACGCCATGACCTGGGCATGAGCCGCGCGGCGGTCACGGCCTGCGGTAGTCGGCCGCCACCCCCACCAGCGAGATCAGGCCCGCGGCGAACTCCATCGCCTCGGCGTGCCCCTCCTCGAACGGCGGCTGGAAGCCGACGCCCTCCCACGTCCGCGCCGCCGGGTTCCACAGGTCGGCGCCGACCTCGAAGTCCCAGCCGTAGACGCCGTGGTCGTACCAGAGCTCGTCGGCGGAGTTGCCGGCCGCCGAGTAGAGCACGTCGGTCACCGGCCCGGTCTGCTGCGGCCAGATGACCGTGCCGCGCTCGGCGGCGATGGCCTGCTCGATGGTGCGGGCCGAGCGCATGAAGTACGCCTCCTCCTGGGCGCTCGGCCTGGGCAGCGCCACCCGGCCGTCGAGCTTGTACGCCCCGGGCGGCCACATGAAGTAGCCGCCGTAGCTGTGCACGTTCATGGCGAAGCGGATGTTGCGGTACGTCTCGGCCAGCCACATCACGTTGCGGCTCTCCGGCTCCGAGTGCTCGGCCGGACCGGCGTACGTGCCGCTCTGGCAGTTGGCCGAGGCGCCGAAGTAGCCGTCCGACAGGGAGCCGACGGCGTAGTTGCGGTTGACGTCCACGCCCCAGGTGTTGCGCTGCGCCGGGTCGGACTGCGCGGCCGGGCAGTGGTTGGTCATGTTCTTCCGCTGGCCGTTGAAGTCGTAGAAGCTGTAGTTCGCGCCGTCGGGGTTGACGGTGGGGACGATGAAGATGTCGGTGCGCTGCAGCAGCCTGCGGGTGGCGGGGTCGCGGGCGTAGTTGCGCAGCAGCCGCTCGGCGGCCTCCACGGTGGCCAGCGGCGCCACCCATTCCCTGGCGTGCTCCTGGGCGTAGGCCAGCACGCCGGTGCGCGAGCCGTCACGGTGGACGCCGACGCGCAGCGCCAGCACCCGCATGGGCTTGCGGGAGACGTCGGCGGGCGCCTTGAGCGAGTCGGTGAGCCGGGTGGCGGGGGCCGCGGCCATGACGCCGGCGCCGGGGTCGGTGCGGTAGGCGGCGGCCTTCAGCCCGGCGCCCGCGGTGGCGTTGATCGCGGCGACGACCTGGGCTGCGGTGCTGACCGGCGTGCCGGAGCCGTCGGTGGCCAGGCTCACCGTGACCTGCTTGCCGGCCACGCTCACCTGGAGCGGCCGGTCCGGCGCGCCGGGGGCGGCCAGCTCGACGGACAGGTCGTTGCCGCCCTCGGAGCCGTAGGCGTCGGAGGTGACCACGATCGCGGCGCCGGGCGGCGTGCCGATCAGCGCCTGGGCGCGGCGGCGGTAGCCGTTGGTGAGGTTGGGCAGCGGGATGACGTCGGTGAGCGACGGGTAACGCCGGTGCAGCGCCTGGATCCGCTCGTTGAGCTGGGCGGGCGGCATGTACTGGCTGACGAAGTCCGTCTGGTAGCCCGGCGCCCGGCGGTCGGGGCGCTCCCCGCCGGGCCATTCCCGGACGCGGGCCTCGGCCGTGCCGCCGGTCGCCGAGGTGACCGTGACGCGCTGCGGCTCGGCCGGCACCGGGGCCGGCGTGCTGAACTGGTGGCCCAGGTAGGCGCCGGCGTCGACGTACGGGACCATCGCGACCTGGCCGGTGGCGCCGCGGCGGCCCGTCCAGGTGGCGGTGAGGGCGGCGCTCTCGCCCGCGCTGCTGCCGGCCTCGACCGACAGGAAGTACCCGTCCCGCGACTTGTACCAGACGGCCCGTTCGATGACGATCTGGTCCTGCGCGGCGGTGGCGGACGGCGCCTGCCGGGCGGCGGGCGGCGTGCCGGCGGCCAGGCCCACGCCGATCGCCCTCAGCTCGGCGAGCTTGCCGGCCGTGACCACGGCGTCCACCTGGACGCTGCCGTCGGCCTGCGGACGCACGCGCTCGGTCAGGTCCGCGCCGGAGGCGACCAGCCGCTCCATCGCGGCCCTGTCGGGCACGGAGAGCGTGACCAGCGACGCCGGCTCGGGGTCGGCCGGCCCCGCCACCGCCGGCAGCGACGACGGCCCGGAGGCGAGGAACGTCGAGGCGACGATCATCAGGATGACTGCGGACGCCCTCAAGCCACGCATCGGCTCCTCCAGGATCACCGGTATCCCGATCATTGAAAGCCGACTTGACCCAACCGGCAAGACCCAGTTTCACCTTTCTGTGGAGGCGGCGACGTCCCGAATCGCCGTGACGACCAGGTCGGGCTGCCGGTACTGGATGTAGTGCTCGGAGGTGCCGGCCACCACCACCCGCCCGCGCGTGGACCGGGCGGCCACCCGCCGGGCCTGGTCCAGGGCGCCGCGCGGCCCGCCGGACGGGATGACGACCACGACCGGCGGGCCGCCCGCCTCCTGCGCCGTCCCGGCGACCTCCGCCGCGCTGTCCAGCGAGGCCCACGCCTCGGCCCTGGCCGCGGCCATGCTGCCCGGCCCGTAGACGACGGGGGCGGCGGCGCGGGCCGCCGGGGTGGCGTCGCCGGGCACCAGGAGACCGCCGGCCAGCCGGAGCAGGCCGATCCTGGCCAGCGCCTGGTTGACGGTGAGCTGGGCGGCCATCAGCGGCCGGGACACCCGCATGGCCGCCACCGCCTCCTCGTCGGTGGCGTCGATCAGCACCAGGCCCGCCGTCACGTCGGGGTACCGCGCGGCGAACAGGCGGACGATCTGGCCGCCGTAGGAGTGCCCGGCCAGGACGTACGGGCCGGGCTCGCCCGCGGCGGCGAGCAGCGCGCGCAGCTCCCCCGCCGCCCGGCCCGCCGTGCGCGGCCCGGGACCCTCCTCGCTCCAGGCGTAGCCGGCCCGGTCGTAGGAGCACACGCGCAGCCCGGCCGACAGCCGCCGCTGGACCTCCTCCCAGCTCGCGCTGGACTCGACCAGGCCCGCCTCCAGCACCACCACCGGGCCGCCGGAACCCGTGCAGCGCAGGTGCAGGCGGTGGCCGCCGACGTCCACCAGGCGGCCCGGGGGCGGGTGGCGGGTGGCGTCGCCGCGCCGGGCGGCCGTCTCGTAGCCGAGCCCCGCGCAGGCTGCCACCAGCACCAGCCCCGCACACCAGGCGGCCAGCCGCCGCACTCTCGTCATGCCGTCGAATCTAGGGATCCGGCCGCCGGGTTTCCTCGTCCTGGCGGGCGAACGCGGGATGGGAGCGGGGTCCCGGAAGGCGGTCCTTCAGCGGGAGGAGGCCGCCCGGCAGGCAAGCTGGAGGGCCAGGCGCTGCCGCGGGTCGGCTAGGTCGGCCTGGAGCAGGCTCTCGATGCGCCGCACGTTCCTGCTGACGGCGTTGCGGTGCAGGTGCAGCTCCTCGGCGGCGCGGGCGGGCGAGCCGTTGTGGTCGAGGTAGGCACGCAGGATGGCCAGCAGGTGGGCGGCCCGCTCGCCGCCGAGGTCGAGGATCGGCTGCAGCAGCTCCCTGACGGCGTGCTGGGCGGCGTCGGAGGCGTACCACTCCTCCAGCATGCGGTCGAGGCCGGCCAGGTCGTAGGTGGCCAGCGGCAGGGTGCTGCGGCGCAGGGCCGTACGCGCCTCGGAGGCGGAGGTGCGCAGGCCGAGCAGGCCCTGGTGGGCGGTGCTGACCCCGCAACGCAGCTCGGCGCCCGCCGGGCGGACCCGTTCCAGCAGGCGGGCGGCGTCGCGCACGGCCTCGCGCAGGCCCGCCCTGCCCTGGTCGCGCCGCTGGCTGCGGACCACGACGAGCGCATCGCCGGCGAGCGCGGCGTTCCAGGCGGCGCCGCCCAGCTCGCGGGCCGCGCGCACGGCCCGCGAGGCGGCGGTCTCCAGCAGGGCGTAGCGTTCCTGGCCGCCGTCGGCCGCGCCGTCGGCGCCGGTGTCCTGGGTCTTGGCGGGGTCCTTCGCGGGTTCCAGGCGCAGGACGACGTGCCAGTCGTCGATCGGCAGGCCGAGGGCCCTGGCGCGGGGGGCCAGCTCCTGGGCCTGGTTCTCGGGGGCGACCAGCAGCTCGGTGAGGAGCTGGGCGCGGGACCGTCCGGGCAGCTCGTCGGAGGGGCCAGCGGCGGCGGCCAGGGCGGCGACCCTGAGCACGATCCCGGCGGCCAGGTCGAAGTGCGTGCCGGCGGGCCCGCCGTCCTGGGCGGTGAACGCGCCGCCGTCGGCCCGGACGGGACGGCCCAGCGCGGCGCCGGCCGCCTCGGCGATGCGCTCCGGGACGCCGCCCGCCGCCGTCACGGCCTCGGCGGCGCGCGCCGTACGGACCAGCGCCTCGGCGGCGTCGCCCGCGATGGCCCGGTCGATGGCCACCACCAGCTCCGCCAGGTCCCCGCCGGCCGCCAGCAGCGCGACCCCGCCCCGCTCGGCCAGCGCGGCGGCGCTCCGGTCGACCGCGGCCTCCAGGGCCTCCAGTGCCGGCCCGGACTCCGCGGTGAGCACGAGCGCCACGGCTGCGGCCGCGGCGGCGTCGCGCAGCGCGACGTCGAGCCGGTAGCCGGCCGCCTGCCGCGCGGCCACGCCGGTCAGGACCAGCACCGACCCCGGCGGCTGGCCCGCGATCCCGCCCAGGTCCTCCACCAGGCGCACGCCCGAGGCCGCCGCCGGCACCGCCGGCCCGGCCAGCCGGCGTACGGCGGGACGCAGCTCTTCCAGCAGAAACATGCCATCAGTGTGCCATCGGCACCCGAAGCCCGGCAAAAAGGTGCGGCGGGAACATCCCTCTCGACCTGCGGCTTCGTAACCTCGACAGCATGGACATCGACACCGGGCTGCTGCCCGCCTTCGCCCGCGGCTGCGCCGTGCTGGGCTCGGGCGGCGGCGGTCCCGTGACCATCGCCCGCGCCGCGGCGCTGCAGGCGCTGGAGGACCACGGGCCGGTACGCGTCGTGCAGCCCGCCGAGCTGGACCCCGAGCTGCTGGTCATGCCTGTGGGCACCGCGGGCTCCTCGGCCGTCATGTCCGAGCGCGTCGGCGGCACCGACGAGCCCGTCTACCTGCGCGACAAGATCGAGGAGCTGTACGGCGCGCCCGTCGGCGCGGTGCTGGCCAGCGAGATCGGCGGCGCGAACGGCTGCCTGGCGGTGGCCTGGGCGGCCCGCGTCGGCCTGCCGCTGGTGGACGCCGACGGCATGAGCCGCGCCTTCCCCCGCATGGACCAGACGGTGATGCAGCTGCGCGGCATCGCGCCCACCCCGGCCGTGCTGTGCGACGAGCGCGGCCGGACCGTCGTCGTCGACCGGGTGACCGGCGGCTGGCTGGAACGGCTGGTACGGGCGTCGCTGGAGGCGTTCGGCGGCCAGGTCGCGACCAGCGAGTACATCATGCGCGGCGACCAGGTGGCCGGCGCCACCGCGCTCGGGTCGGTCACCCGCGCCGTGCGCCTCGGGACGCGGCTGCCCGACCCGCTGGTCACCGGCAAGGTCGCGGAGACGTCCGGGTCGATCCTGGTCGAAGGGCTCGGGTACGACCAGGGGCGGCTGGTCCGCGTCCAGGCGGGCAGCGAGTTCCTGGCCGTCGTCGAGGACGGCGTGCCGCTGGCTGTGGTGCCCGACGTGATCGCGATGCTGGACACGCGTACGGGCGAGGTCGTGCAGGCCGAGCAGGTCCGGTACGGGCTGCGGGTCAGCCTGGTGCGCGTCCCCTGCGACCCGGTCTGGCACACCCCGGAGGGGCTGCGGCTGGCCGGGCCCGCCGCGTTCGGTCTCACGGGCCTTCCCGCCCCTCCCCCACCGCAGGCGCCCCCTGCCCCCGCGACGCCGGGAACCCCGGCGGGCACGGCCTTCAGCCCCTCCCCCACCGAATCCACGGGGTCCACGGGGTCCACGGGGTCCATCGGGTCCACCGAGTCCACCGCATCCACCCGGCCTTCCGGGCCCGCCGGGCGGGAGGCGGGGGCGTGAGGGCCGGGGTGGACGTCGGGCCGACCAACACCGACGCGGCCGTCGTCGCCGACGACGGCCGGGTGCTGGCCACCGTCAAGATCGCGTCGATCCCCGGCGACCCGGTGGCCGGCGTGCGCGCCGCGCTGGAACGCCTGCCGATGGACGGCGAGCCGGCCCAGGTCGCCGTCGGCCTGCGGGGCGCCGCCACCGCCGTGACCAGGCGGTCCGGGCTGCGCAAGGTGGCCGTGCTGCGCATCGCGGGCGTGTCGGCGACCGCGGTGCGCCCGCTGTCCGGCTGGCCGCCCGACCTGCGCGCCGCGGTGAACGCCGGCACCGCCGTCGTGGACGGCGGCGGCGGACTCGACCGCGAGGACCGCACGCCTCTCGACCGCGACGCCGTGGCCCGCTTCGCCGCGGGCGTGGCCGGCACCGCGCAGGCCGTCGCCGTCGCGGGCCTGTTCTCGCCCCTGGACGGCGAGCAGGAGCGCGAGGCGGCCGAGATCGTCCGGGCGGAGCTGGGCGAGGGCGTGCCGATCGCGCTGTCGGCCGATCTCGGCTCGCTCGGCCTGCTGGAACGCGAGAACGCGACCGTGCTGGACGCCGCCCTGTCGGGGTTCGCGGGCGCGGTCTCCGGCGGGCTGGCCACCGCGCTGTCCGGCCTGTGCCCGGGGGCGGCGGTGTTCGTGACGCGCGGCGACGGCACGCTGATGAGCCTGGAGCACCTGGCCCGCCATCCCGGCCTCAGCCTGGGCAGCGGCCCGGCGAGCGTGCTGCGCGGCGCCGGCGCGCTGACCGGGCTCGGTGACGCGGTGGTCGCCGACGTGGGCGCCACCCGCGTCCGCGTCGGCGTGCTGGCCGGCGGGTATCCGGAGGAGGCCGTGGGCGGCGCGGACATCGGCGGCGTGCCCGTCGGGCTGCGCATCCCCGGGCTGATCAGGGTGCCGCGGCCGGTCGATCCGACCGAGCTGGCCGAGGCCGTGGACCGGCTGCAGCCGGGCGCCGGGCTGCTGCCGCTCGTGGTCGTGGGCGGCGGGGAGCACGCCGTGCCGGAGGGGCTGCATCCCGAGCACGGGCCGGCGGCCGGCGCCATCGGCGCGGCGGTCAGCCCGGTCGGCGGCCAGTACGAGCGCATCGTCCGCCTGCCCGACCGCTCGGCGCTGGCGGCGGCGCTCGAACCCGTCGCGGAGGAGGCCAGGGCGGCGGCCGTGCGCGCCGGGGCCGATCCGCGGCGGGTGCGGGTCATCGGCGTGGAGGAGATCCCGCTCGCCTACCTGCCCGGCCCGTTCGTCCGGCTGCGCGCCCGCGCCGCCGGGCCGCCCTCCCTCCTGTGACCCCCGCCCTGAGGCCCCCGCCCTGAGACCAGCCCCGTGACCAGCCCTGAGATCAGACCCAGGACCAGCCCCGTGACCAGCCCCGTGACCAGCTCTGTGACCGCCTGCTCGTGAGCCTCCGCTCGTGAGCCCCCACCACGACCCCCCGACGCGAAGGAAGACCACCATGACCGACTCCGACTACCCGCTGGAGCGGGTGCCGCAGGCCGCCCGCTACTCCTGGTTCAACGTGGCCGTGCAGCGGTTCGGCCAGCTCTCCGACCTGACGCAGTTCCTGCTGGGCGCCACGCTCGGCGCCGGGCTGTCGTTCTGGGGGGCGTTCTGGGCGTTCACGCTCGGCTCGGTGATCCTGGAGGTGGTGTGCATCTTCGTCGGCATCGCCGGGATGCGCGAGGGCCTGTCCACCTCCATGCTGGCCCGCTGGACGGGCTTCGGCCGGTACGGCTCCACGATCATCGGCGTGATCATCGCCCTGAGCCTGTTCGGCTGGTTCGGCGTGCAGACCGCGGTCTTCGCCTCGGGCCTGCACTCGATCATGTCCTGGCTGCCGCTCTGGGTGTGGGCCATGATCGCGGGCATCGGCGTGACGCTGCTGGTCATCCGGGGGTTCAAGGCGATGGGGATGACGGCGTTCATCACCGTGCCGGCGTTCCTGGGCCTGGCCGGCTGGGCGATGTGGGTGGAAATTTCGCGACATGACCTGGGGTCGCTGGTGGCCTCGCCGCCGTTCGGCGAGCCGATCAGCATCGCGACCGGCGCCACCATCGTGGCCGGCTCCTACATCATCGGCGCGGTGACCACGCCCGACATGACCAGGTTCAACCGCAACACCGGCGACGTCGTCAAGCAGACCCTCGTCGGCATCTCCCTCGGCGAGTACGTGCTCGGCCTGGCCGGCGTGCTGCTGGCCTACGCGGTCAAGTCCTCGGACGTCATCGCGATCATCACGGCCTCCTCCGGCGTGATCGGCGTCATCGTCCTCATCTCGGCCACCGTGAAGATCAACAACTGGAACCTGTACTCCGCCGCGCTCGGCCTGCTCAACGCCGTGGAGTCGACGATCGGCGTGCGGCTGAACCGGGTCGCCGTCACCGTGGGCATCGGCGTGCTGGGCAGCGTGCTGGCCGCCGCCGGGATCCTGGAGCGCTTCACCGACTTCCTGCTGATCCTCGGCGTCATCACGCCGCCGGTGGCCGGGATCATGGTCGCCGAGTACTTCATCGTGCGGCGCTGGCGTCCGGTGCTGGACGCCTCCCGCGCCACCGGCACGCTGCCCGAGACCGAGCCGACGTGGGTGCCCGCCACGCTGGTCATCTGGGCCGCCGCCGCGCTGGTCGGCTGGCTCAGCGACCACTACCAGTGGATCGGCATCCCCGCCCTGAACTCCCTGATCCTCGCGGGCCTCGGCTACGTCGTCGCGGGCCGGCTCGGCCTGGTCCGCGGCACCCGCGAGGTCCCCGTCGAGCGGCCCGCGCTCACCGTCTGAGAGTCGCGCGGCCCGCGCTCACCGTCTGAGAAGAGAGTCCTCCTTCATGCGTATCGGCATCGACGTGGGCGGCACCAACACCGACGCCGCCCTCATCGGCGACGACGGCCAGGTGCTGGCCACCGTCAAGTCCCCCACCACCGCGGACGTCACGGGCGGCGTCGCCGCCGCCCTGGCCGGCCTGGGAGCCACCCGGGTGTCCGCGGTGATGATCGGCACCACCCACTTCGTCAACGCCCTGGTGGAGGCCGCCCGGCTGGAGCCCGTCGCGGCCGTCCGGCTCGGCCTGCCCGCCACCGCCGCGCTGCCGCCGCTGGTGGACTGGCCCGACCGCCTGCGCCGGGCGGTCGAGGGCGCGGTCTACCTGTGCCACGGCGGCTGCGAGTACGACGGCGCCCCCGTCTCCCCCCTCGACCCGGACGAGCTGCGCGGCGTCGCCGCCGACATCAGGCGGCGCGGCCTGCGCACGGTCGCGATCTCCTCGGTGTTCTCCCCGGTCAGCGACGCCCACGAGCGCGAGGCCGCGCGGATCCTGGCCGCCGAGCTGGGCCCCGATGTGCACCTGTCGCTGTCCTGCGAGATCGGCCGGGTCGGCCTGCTGGCCAGGGAGAACGCCACGATCGTGAACGCCGCCCTGCGCCCGCTGGCCGGCCGGACCGTGGCCGCCTTCGGCGAGGCGCTGCGGGTGGCCGGGATCGAGGCGCCGCTGTTCCTGTCCCAGAACGACGGCACCCTCATGGACGTGGACCAGGCCCGCCGCTACCCGGTGGCCACCTTCGCGTCGGGGCCGACGAACTCGATGCGCGGCGCGGCGTACCTGTCGGGGCTGACCGACTGCGCGGTGGTGGACATCGGCGGCACCACGTCCGACGTGGGCATCCTGGTCGGCGGGTTCCCGCGCGAGGCCGCAGGGGAGGCGCTGGTCGCCGAGGTGCGCACCAACTTCCGCATCCCCGACGTGCTGTCGATCGGCATCGGCGGCGGCTCCCTGGTCGCCGAGGACGGCACCACCGGCCCGCGCAGCGTCGGCTACCGGCTGACCGAGGAGGCGCTGGTGTTCGGCGGCGGCACGCTGACCGCCACCGACCTGGCCGTGGCCGCCGGGCTGGCCGACATCGGCGACCGCGACAGGGTCGCGCACGTCGACCCGCAGCGCCCGCTCAAGCTCATCGCCGAGCGCGTCTCGGAGGCGGTCGACCGCATGCGCACCTCGTCCGCGCCGCTGCCCGTCGTGCTGGTCGGCGGCGGCAGCGTGCTCATCCAGGAGCTGCCCGGCTTCGACGACGTGCGCCGCCCGGCGCACTTCGAGGTGGCCAACGCGGTCGGCGCGGCCATCGCCCAGGTCGGCGGCGAGGTGGACCGGGTCTTCTCCGGCCCGCGCGAGCGCATCCTGGAGGAGGCCAAGAGCGAGGCGATCATCCGCGCCGAGCGCGGCGGCGCCCGCGCGGGCAGCGTGCGGATCGTGGACGTGGAGGAGCTGCCGCTCGCCTACCTGCCCGGCGACGCCACCCGGATCAGGGTGAAGGCCGTCGGCGACCTGGACCTGGAGAAGATCGATGCGTGAGATCGGAATCGACCGGCTGGACGACATGGCGCGCGGCGCCGGGATCCTCGGCACCGGCGGCGGCGGCGACCCGTACGTGGGCAAGCTGCTGGCCCGCGAGGCCATCCGCAGGCACGGTCCGGTGCCGCTGGTGGCCATCGACGAGGTGCCCGCGGACGCGACCGTCGTGGCCGTCTCGGGCATGGGGGCGCCGACCGTGCTGCTGGAGAAGCTGCCGGCGGGCACCGAGGAGCTGACCGCGCTGCGCGCCCTGGAGGCGGTGCTCGGCCGTCCGGCCACGCACATCGTGCCCATCGAGGTCGGCGGGGTGAACTCGATGATCCCGATCGCCGCCGCCGCCCAGGCGGGCCTGCCGATCGTGGACGGCGACGCGATGGGCCGCGCCTTCCCCGAGGCGCAGATGGTGCTGCCGACGCTGATCGGCGTGCCGAACACGCCGATGGCGCTGGCCGACGACAAGGGCAACACGCTGGTGCTGGAGACGGTGTCCAACGTGTGGGCCGAGCGCCTGGCCAGGGCGGCGTGCGTGCAGATGGGCTGCCAGGTCTCCTGCGCCGACACCGTCATGCGCGGCGACCAGCTGCGCGACGGTCTCGTGCCGGCCACGCTGACGCTGGCCGAGGACCTGGGCCGGGCCGTGCGGCTGGCCCGCGCCGGGCACGCCGACCCGGTGGCGGCGGCCCTGGACGTGCTGGGCGGCCTGAAGCTGTTCACCGGCAAGGTGGTGGACGTCGAGCGCCGCACCACCGGCGGCTTCGCCCGCGGCCAGGCCCGCCTGGAGGGCACCGGCACGCTGGAGCTCAGCTTCCAGAACGAGCACCTGCTGGCCCGCCGGGACGGCGAGATCGTGGCCACCACGCCCGACCTGATCTGCGTGCTGGACACCGACTCGGGCGAGCCGGTCACCACCGAGGCCATGCGCTACGGCCTGCGCGTCACGGTCATCGGCGTGCCGTGCGACCCGCGCTGGGCCTCGCCGGGCGGGCTGGAGCTGGCCGGGCCGCGGTACTTCGGCTACGACTGCGACTACCGGCCGCTGGCCACGACCCCGGCGTAGACCCAGCGTCCGTCGAGCCGGACGAACCTGCTGTGCTCGTCGAGCACGCCCGGCACCCGCCGGTTGACGAAGTGGGCGCGGAACCGCACGGTGCCCTCGGTGTGGACGGGGCTGCCGCCGGTGCTCTCCAGCACCTCCAGCTCCGTCCACGCGACCTTCCTGTCGAGGTCGAGGCGGGCGGGGCGGTCGGCGGGATGCCAGGTGGCCATGAGGTAGGCCTCGTCGCCCACGGCGAACGCGCTGAACCTGGACCGCATGAGCGACTCCGCGGTGGGGGCCGACCCCTCACCGCGGTGGTATCTCCCGCAGCAGTCCGCGTAGGACGCGGGCAGACCGCAGGGGCATGGACGAGGAGGCATGCCCCCCATTGTGCCGCCCCGATGCCGGTCCCGTGCCGCCCTTGCGGCCCCCGGGGGTGCGCGCTGTGGGGTCAGAGGCGGGCGGCCAGCGCGGTCAGGGTCGCCCCGAGCGGGGCGTCGAGCAGGAGCGCGGCGTCGGCGTCGGCGCCGGTCGGGCCCTGGTTGACGATGGCGACGGGCAGCCCCAGCTCGGCGGCCCTGGTGACGAAGCGCAGCCCCGACCTGATCGCCAGCGACGACCCCAGCACGAGCAGCGAGCGCGCCCCGCCCACGAGCGCGAAGCACTCCGCCACCCGATCCCTCGGCACGTTCTCGCCGAAGAAGATCACGTCAGGTTTGAGCAGGCCGCCGCAGGAGCGGCAGTCGACCACCTGGAACCCGGCGACCTGGGCGTCGGTGAGGGCGGCGTCGCCGTCGGGGTTGACGCGGCCCTCGGCGGCCCAGCGCGGGTTGGCCGCGCTGAGGCGGCGCTCCAGCTCGGCGCGCGGGGTGCGTTCGCGGCACGACAGGCACACGACGCGGTCGAGGCCGCCGTGCAGCTCGATCACCCGGCGCGCCCCGGCGGCCTGGTGGAGGCCGTCGACGTTCTGGGTGACGATGCCGGCCAGCAGGCCGCGCCGCTCCAGCTCGGCCACCGCGCGGTGGCCGGCGTTGGGTGCGGCCCGGCCGATCTGCCGCCAGCCGACGTGGCTGCGCGCCCAGTAGCGCCGCCGCGCCTCGGCGCTGCCGGTGAAGCGCTGGTACGTCATCGGCTCGGCGCGCCGGGCCCGCCCGGTCGGGCCCCGGTAGTCGGGAATGCCCGACTCGGTGGACAGCCCGGCCCCGCTGAGCACCACGACACCGCCCCCGGCCACCAGCTCGGCCAGCCGGGCGACGCCGGACACACCGGCCAGAACGGCCGCAGTCTCTCCCACACCCTCCATCATGCCCGCTCAGAGGCAGTGGCCGAGCTCGCCGAGGCCGCCCGCTCAGAGGTGGTGACGCAGCTCGGCCAGGTGGGGCCGCTCAGAGGTAGTTGCTGAGCTCGACCAGGTTCCCGTCGGGGTCCCGCAGGTAGACGCTCCTGATGGGGCCGAGCGCTCCGGTCCGCTCCACCGGGCCCTCCTCGATCCCGACGCCGTGGCGGGCCAGCTCGTCCATGACCGTCTCGACGGGGTCGGCGGTGATCAGGCACAGGTCGGCGCTGCCCGGCACGGGCCGGGCCGCCTTCGGCTCGAACTCGCGTCCCGCCTGGTGCAGGTTGATCTTGCTCTGCCCGAACGCCAGCGCCTGCCGCCCCTCGCCGAACGTCACCGCCTCCATCCCCAGCACCGCGGTGTAGAAGCGCACCGCGGCCTCGACGTCGGCGACGGTCAGCACCAGGTGGTCCAGGCGGTCGATCCTCATGTGGTCCCTCGTTCCTCGATCGGTTCTGCGTTCCATATTCTGCGCATCTCGGGACACGTCCCCAGCAGCTCCCCCAGCGGCCCGCGGCCCGCGACGCGGCCGCGGTCGAGGACGACCACCTGGTCGGCGCGTTCGAGCGCGGCCCGGCGGGAGGAGACCACCAGCAGCGTGGCGGGGCCGTGCCGGGCGACGCGCTCCCACAGCAGGTTCTCGGTCCCGACGTCCAGGGCGGACGACACGTCGTCCACGACGAGCAGGTCCGGGGCGCGGACCAGGGCGCGGGCGGCGGTGGCGCGCTGCACCTGGCCGCCCGACAGGCGCACGCCCCGGGGGCCGACGACGGTCTCCAGGCCGTCCGGCATGGCGGCCAGGTCGTCCTCGAAGGCGGCCAGCTCCAGGGCGCGGGCCAGGTCGGCGTCGTCCGCGGGCAGGCCGAGGAGCAGGTTCTCGCGCAGGGTCTCGGAGAACAGGCGCGGGATCTGGCTCGCGTACGCCGCCCGTCCCGGCACGAGGAACGCGCCGGGGTCGGTCACCGGGCGGCCGTTCCAGGTGATCGTCCCGGCGTCCAGGGGGAGCAGGCCGAGCAGGGCGCGCACGAGCGTGGTCTTGCCCGCGCCGACGGCCCCGGTGACGACGGTGAACGTGCCGCGCCGCAGCGTCAGGTCCACGTCGTGCACCCCGCGCCCACCGGGGTGCCGCACGCTCAGCCCGCGCGCTTCCAGCACCTCCAGCGCCGTCGGCCCGGCCGCCCCCTCGCCGCGCCGCGACGGCTCAGCCGGAGGGGGGAGGCGGGGAGCGGGGCTGGCGGGCGCCCCGTCCGCAGGCGCGAGCGGGGCGGGGTGGACGCGGGTCAGGTCGGAGGTGCCCTGGTGGGGGGCGAGCAGGGCGGTCAGGCGTCCGGCGGAGACGTCCGCTCGGGGCAGGCGGTACAGGACGGAGCCGATGGTGCGCGGCAGCGCGGTCAGCCAGCCGACGTAGCTGGTGAACAGCGCGAGGTCGCCCACGGTGAACTCGCCGCGCCGCATCGCCCCGGCGGCCAGCAGCAGCACGACGCCGACGCCCAGCTCGACCGTGGTGCCGGTGGCGGCCTCCAGCAGGTCGGTGGCCAGGCGGCTGCGTACGGCGGCGTCCCGGCGGCGGGCGTTGAGCGCGCGCAGGCGGTCCAGCGCGGCCCGCTCGGCCCCGGCCGTCTTCAGCACGAGCACGCCGCCGAACAGCTCGCCGACGAAGGCCGTCACGCCCGCGCCCAGCTCCCTGGCCCGCTGGTGCCGCCGTCTGACCACCCGTCCCATGAGCCTGCTCAGCACGCCGATCGCGAGCATCGGCACGACCAGCGTCACCGTGACGACGGGGTCGATCGAGACCATGACCGCCAGCGCCGCCCCGCCGAACAGCACGCCTCCGGCCAGGGGGACCGACTCGTCGGCGAGCTCGACCAGCTCGGCCACGTCGTCGCGCAGCCGGGCCAGCGACTCGCCCGGGGAGCGCGGCAGCCGGGCGGCGACCGGGCCGCGCGCGGTCAGCACCGAGCCCAGCACGTTGGCGCGCAGCAGCGTGGCCGCCGCGTCCCACCAGCAGGAGCCGTAGGACCAGGCGAACAGCAGGACGATCCCGCGGACCAGCTCGACGCCCGCGAACGCCGCGCACAGCCACAACGACTGCCGCAACGTCGCCGGGCTGTGCCCGCTGATCTGGTCGAAGAGCTGCCGCAGCACGAGACCGCCGCCGAGCGGCAGCACGTGGACCGGCAGCCACAGCAGGATCTGCAGCACGTACAGGCGCACGTCGAAGCCGATCAGGCGGCCCGCCACGCCCAGGGCCCGGCGGGCGCTCACCGGCTCACCCCCGCGGCGTCCAGGAGCCGGCCGAACCTGCTGGCGGGGTCGGCGGCCAGGTCGGCGCGGCGGCCGTACTCGACGAGCTTGCCGCGTTCCAGCACGGCGATCTTGTCCACGTGCGCCAGCGAGGAGAGCCGGTGCGCGATGAGCACGCCGGTCCGCCCGTCCAGCAGCCGCCGTACGCCGTCCTCGACGTGCCGTTCTGTGGCCGGGTCGAGCCTGCTGGACGCCTCGTCCAGGATCACCAGGCCGGGGTCGGCCAGGAAGGCCCGCGCGAAGGCGAGCAACTGGGCCTCCCCCGCCGACAGGCCGCCCGGCTCGCCGTCGAGCCCGCCGGGCAGCGCGGCCAGCCGGCCCCCGAGCCCCACCCCGTCCAGCACCTCCAGCAGGCGGGCGTCGTCGTGGGCGGAGGTCAGGGCGCCGAACAGGGTGAGGTTGTCGCGGACGCTGCCGTCGAACAGCCGGACGTCCTGGGTGACCACGCCGACCCGGCGGCGCAGCGACTCGGGGTCGCACTCGCGCAGGTCGAGGCCGCCGATCTCGACCGTGCCGCCGGTCGGGTCGTACAGGCGCAGCAGCAGCTTGGCGAGGGTGGTCTTGCCGCTGCCGGTGCGTCCCACCAGGCCCAGGCGTTCGCCGGGGGCCAGGGTGAGGGTGATGCCCGACAGCGCGCTCTCGCCGTCGTCGGGGTAGGCGAAGCTCACGTCGTCCAGGCGCAGGCCGAGCGCGCCCGAGGCGGGCAGCGGCCGGGGCGCGGCGTGGACGGGCAGCGCGGGCCGCTCGGCCAGCAGGGAGCCGATGCGGGCGAACCCGGCCAGCGCCCCCTGGAACTGCCTGAGCTGGTCGATCAGCCGCTCGAACGGCGTGCGGATCATCAGGGTGTACTGGAAGAGCAGCACGGCGGTGCCGACCGTGAGCGCCCCGGCGTCCAGCAGCCAGGCGGCCAGGGCGAGTATCAGCGCGGTCCCGGCCGCGAACGCCACGTTGGTGGCCGCGAGCAGGCCGCCCGCGATGCGCGAGCCGTGCCACTCGGCGCGGAACCAGGCCGCGGCGACCTGGTGGAAGCGGCCGAGCGCGTGCCGGCCCGCGCCGTTGGCCCGCAGGTCCTCGGCCCCGGCCAGCCGCTCTTCGAGGTGGCCGTAGAGCGCGGCGCTCGCCTCCCGCGACCGGGTCGCCGACGGCACGGCGAGCCGCTGCGCGCCCGCCATGGCGAGGCCGGTCAGCAGGCAGTAGGCCAGGAGCGCCGCGCCCAGCCGCCAGTCGACGGCGAGCACGACGGCGAGCACGCCGGCCAGCAGCAGCAGCCCGGCCACGACGTCGAGCACGAAGGCCACGACGAAGTCGGCCACGGCCGCCACGTCGCCGTCGACGCGTTCGATCAGCTCGCCGGGCGAGTGGCGGGCGTGGAAGGCCAGGTCGAGGCCGAGCGCGTGCCCGGCCAGGTGTTCGCGCAGGCGGTTGGTGCCGTCCCAGGCCAGGCGGCCGGCGAGCCAGGCGGCGGCCATGCGGGCCGCCTGACCGGCGGCGGCCAGGCCGAGATATCCGAGCGCGATGACGATCAGGTGGCGCAGCCCGGCGCCGGCGACGGCGTCGTCGACGAAGCGGCGGGTGACGTGCGGCGCGGCCAGCGGCAGCGCGGTGGCCGCGGCGGTGGCGGCGCCCAGCGCGAGCGCGGCGCGCGGGGCCGGCCGCAGGTGGCGCAGGGCCTGCCGGGCGGGGCTAGTTACATGCGGACGTGTCCTGGTGAGCGGGGATCTCAAGAAGCGTCATGCCCTCTGGATAGGTGGGTGTCCTGTGCTGGGAGGTCATGGACGCTGTCCTCATCGATCCGCTCCTTCGTCCGGCGATCGGTGCCGCCGGGAAGTACAACAGCCGCCGGCGCCGCGCCGCAACCGGTTTTGGCCGCCTACGGGATCTATACGCCGCCTATACAGCCGCTGCTCACGCTGAGCACCGAACGGCCTTACACCCCCCGCGGAGGTTGGACGGTGTTGAAGAAACCCAGGCGGCTGACTCCCTTACCGCCGCTCGTCGTCCTGTTGCTGACGTCAACGGCCCTCGTGCCGCTCCCCGCGCGGGCCGCCCCGCCCGCGCCCGCCAAGGCCCAGGCGGCGGTCGCCTGCCCGGACGAGATGCCCACCGAGATCTCCGCCCGGCTGGCCGCCGCGGTCTGCGGCAAGCGGATCAGGGCGGTCTCGCTGACCACCGAGACCGACGAGTTCTACGTCAACCCGGCCGGCACGGTCACCCAGGAGCACCGCTACCGCCCGGTCCGGGTCAGGCGGGGCGAGGCGTGGGTGCCCGCCGACCCGACGCTCACGGCGGGCCAGGACGGCACGGTCGCGCCGAAGGCCGCCGCGGTGTCCTACAGCTTCTCCGGCGGCGGCGACGGCCCGCTGGTCACCGCCACCGAGCGGGGCACCCGGCTCACCCTCGGCACGCCGCTCGGGGCCCTGCCCAAGCCGGTGCTGGACGGCGCCACCGCCACCTACCCCGACGTGCTGCCGGGCGTGGACCTGGTGCTGACCGCGGACGTGGACGGCTTCGCCGAGAAGCTCGTCGTCAGGACCCGGCAGGCCGCGGCGAACCCGGCGCTGAAGGAGCTGACGTTCGCCACGTCGGTGAAGAAGGGCGAGGTCAGGGCCGACAGGCACGGCAACGTCTCGGTCCTCGACGCCGAGGGCGAGCCGGTGTTCGGCTCGGCGGCGCCGGAGATGTGGGACGCCGCCACCGAGTCGGCCATGACCCGCAACCCGGCCACCCCGGCGCTGGCCGCCCAGCCGGGCCGGCGGGCCAGGATGGGCGTGCGGCTGTCGGGCCGCGAGCTGCGCGTCACCCCCGACGCCGCGCTGCTGGCCGACCCCGCCACGGTCTACCCGGTGACGATCGACCCGAGCTTCACCTCGGCCAAGTCCGGCTGGACGTACGTGGACTCGGCCTATCCCTCCAGCGCGTACTGGAACTCGGCGAACGACGCGACGGCCGGCACCAGCAACGGCGGCGGCTACAAGCGGCGCTCGTTCTTCAACATGGGCCTGTCGGGCCTGGCCGGCAAGCACATCACGGCGGCCACGTTCAACATCAAGGAGACGTGGGCCTGGTCCTGCTCGGCGCGGAACGTCGAGCTGCACAGGACCGCGGCCGTCGGCTCGGGCACGACGTGGAACAACCAGCCCGCCTCGAACCTGAACATCGGCGCCAAGAACGTCGCCTACGGCTGGTCGTCGGCCGGTCAGGGCGGCGCGTCGAGCTGCCCGGCGGCCTGGGTCGGCTGGGACGTCACCGGCGCCGTGCAGAGCGTGGTGAGCGCGAACGGCACGTCGGTCACCTTCATGGTCAAGGCCGGCAGCGAGACCGACAACTACTACTGGAAGCGCTTCGCCAACAACCCCAACATCGCGATCACCTACAACTCGCTGCCGGGCACGCCGTCGGCCCTGGCCGTCGCGCCCTGCTCGGTGTGCGCCAGCCCGGCCGTGGTGGGCGCGGCGCAGCCGACGCTGTCGGCCAAGGTGAGCGACGCCGACGGGCAGGCGCAGCGGGCCGACTTCGAGATATGGACGGCCGACCACGCGACCAAGGTGACCGGCGGCTCGGCCGCGAACGTGGCGAACGGCGCCACCGCCTCCTGGAAGGCCGGCACGGCCCTGGCGAGCACGTCGTACGCCTGGCGGGTGCGCTCGCACGACGGCACCGACTACGGCCCCTGGTCGGCGTGGTTCGCCTTCACGGTGGACGCCGCCCCGCCGCCCGCCCCCGAGGTGTCCTCCGGCGACTACCCGCAGGACGCCTGGGCCAAGGGCGCCGGTCAGGCCGGCCGGTTCACCATCACGCCGGGTTCGGCCGACGCGTCCGCGGTGTTGTGGTCGTTCGACGGCGGCGCCCAGCAGTCCGCCGCCAACACCGGCTCCCCGCACACGGTGAGCTGGACGCCGCCCGCCGACGGCCCGCACACGCTCAAGGCGTGGGTCAAGGACAAGGCGGGCAACCTGTCGGAGGCGACGACGTACGCGTTCAACGCGGGCGGCTCGGCGGTCACCTCGCCCAAGGACGGGCAGTCCACCGCCCGCCGGACGGTCCTCGCCGCCACCGGCAGCGCGGGGCTGAGCGCGGTCGCCTTCTCCTACCGGCGCGGCGAGGCCGACTCCTGGCACCAGGTGCCGGCGGCCGACGTGCGCAGGAAGTCCGACGGGTCGGCGGTCGCCTGGCCGGTGGCGATGAGCGCGGGCGCCTCGCCCGAGCTGGTCTGGGACACCACGCACACGCTGGCCGAGGACGGCTCGATCGAGATCAGGGCCGAGTTCGTCACCTCCTCGGGCACGGCCGCCTCCCAGCCGGTGGACCTGATCGTGGACCGGGACGGCGAGGGCGCCTCCACCCAGCCCGTCGGCCCCGGCTCGGTCAACACGCTGACCGGCGACTTCAGGATGGCCGCCACGGACGCCAACGTGTACGGCATCGGCCTGATGCGCTCGTTCTCCTCGCGTGACCCGCGCAAGGGCTCGGCGCTGCCGGGCGTGGCGGCGATCTTCGGCACCGAGTGGACGCCGACCGGGCTCGCCCAGTCGGGGCAGGGCACGTTCGCCCAGCTCCGGGCCACCTCCGCCACCTCGGTCGAGCTGAGCGGCGAGGGCTCGGCGGTGGCCTTCACCAAGAACGCCGACGGCTCGTACGAGCCGCAGCAGGACGCGGCGAGCCTGAAGCTCACCTTCGACGCCGCGGCCGACCGCTACACCCTGTCGGACGCGAACTCGGCCGAGCGCACGGTGTTCGCCAAGGTGGACGCCGCCGCGCCGATCTACCTGGTGCGGGCGGTCTACCCGGCCAGCGGCAAGGGCAGCACGGCGTTCGTGTGGCAGTCGGTGACCGGCTCGGACGGCAAGGCGCTGGCCCGGCCCGTCAAGATCATCGCGCCGTCGTACACGCAGGCCGACTGCGACGTGGACACGCTGGCGAGCCTGCCGCAGGGCTGCCGCCTGATCAAGCTGGACTACGCCACCACCACGACCGCGGGCGCGCAGCTCGGCGACGTGGCCGGGCAGGTCAAGGCGATCAGCCTGTGGGAGGGCGGCGCGAGCGCGCCGCTGGGCCTGTCGGAGTACCGCTACGACGACCTGGGCCGCCTGCGCGAGCAGTGGAACCCGGCCACCCCCGACATCAGGACGCGCTACGACTACGACCTCGGCGGCCGGGTGAACCGCTACACCCCGCCCGGCGAGCTGCCGTGGACGTTCGCCTACGGCAAGGCCGGCAACGCCGACACCGCCGCGGACGGCATGCTGCTCGCCGTCTCCCGTCCGACGCTGCGGCCCGGCACGCCGAGCGAGACGAACGGCACCGCGGTCACGTCGGTGGTCTACGACGTGCCGATCAGCGGGACGGGGGCGCCGTACGGGATGAGCGAGACGGCCACGGCCGCCTGGGGGCAGAGCGACTCCCCGGTGGACGCGACCGCGATCTTCCCGGCCGACCAGGTGCCGGCCAACCACACCGGCCGCGGCGGCCTGGCCGCCTCCGACTACGGCCGCGCCACGATCACCTACCTGAACGCCTCCGGGCAGACGGTCAACCGGGTGGAGCCCGGCGGCGCGGTCTCCACCAGCCAGTACGACGCGCAGGGCAACACGGTGTTGTCGCTGTCGGCCGGCAACCGGGCGCTCGCCCTCGCCCAGACGCCGGACGCGGGCGCCGAGCTGACCCGGCTCGGGCTGCTCAACGCCTCGCCCGCCGACCGGGCGCGGCTGCTGGCCGAGGAGTCCGCCTACAGCTCCGACGGGCAGCGGATGGTCTCCGAGCTGGGCCCGCTGCACCTGGTCACGCTGAACGGCACGCAGGTCGCGGCCAGGAAGCACACGGTCAACACCTTCGACGAGGGCCGTCCGGCCGACGCCAAGGTGTCGAACCTGGCCACGACGGTGGCGGTGGGCGCGTACGTGCCCGGCGCGACCGCCGACGCCGACGTGCGGACGAGCCGGACGTACTACGACTGGAACACCGGCAAGAGCGTCAGGACGGTGGAGGACCCCGGCGGCCTGGCGATCACCAAGACCACGACGTACGACGCCGACGGCCGGGTGGTGGCCACCACGATGCCGAAGTCGTCGGGCGACGACGCGGGCACCACGACCAGCGAGTACTACACCGCCGACGGCGCCGGCGCGTGCGGCGGCAAGGCCGAGTGGGCCGGGCAGCTGTGCCGGACGAGGTCCAAGACGGGCGTCGGCGACAGCGGCACCCGTCCGGCCGAGCTGGTCACCAAGGTGTACGCCTACGAGCCCGGCGGCCGCGTGTCGTCGGTGACCGAGACGGCCAACGGGGTGACCAGGACGACGACGACCACGTACAACCCGGCGGGCGACATCGTGAAGACCGTCGTGTCCGGCGGCGCCGGGACGGCGGTGCCGGAGGTGAGCACCGTCTACGACGCGGCCGGCCGGGCGGTCAGGACGACGGCCTCCAACGGCACCTCGATCACCCGCGAGTACGACGCGCTGGGCCGCCAGACGTCCTACACCGACGCCGACGGCGGCGTGACCAGGGTCGAGTACGACGCCCTCGACCGCATCACCAGGAAGACCGACGGCGCGCCCTCGACGGTCACCTACGCCTACGACGACGTGCGCGGCGCGCTGTCCACCATGACCGACTCGGTGGCCGGGACGTTCACCGCCACGTACACCGTGGACGGCTCGATCAGCCACGAGAACCTGCCCGGCGGCCTGTCCTACGACCTGGCCCGGGACCCGTCCGGCGCGCCGGTCTCGCGGGTCTACCGGACCGCGGCGGGGGCGCGGCTGCTGGACGACTCGGTGACCTGGTCGATCCACGGCCAGCAGGTGAGCCACAACGGGCTGTCCGCCCAGCGGATCGGCTACGACAAGCTGGGCAGGATCGCCTCGGTGGACGACACCGTGAGCGGCGTGTGCTCGCGCCGGGCCTACGGCTACGACGCCAACTCCAACAGGACGGGCCTGACGACGAGCGCCTGCGACGGCTCGGGGGCGGTCACCGAGAACCACGCCTACGACGGCGGCGACCGGCTGGCCGACGCCGGCTACGAGTACGACGCCTACGGCCGCACCACGGCCACGCCGGCCGGGCTGAAGGCGGAGTACTACACCACCGACCTGGTCCGGCAGATGACGTCGGGGGCGGTGCGGCAGTCGTACACGCTGGATCCGGAGCTGCGCCGCAACACCACCACGCTGGAGCAGCTGTCCGGCGGCACGTGGAGCGCGGCCGGCAGGCGGGTCGAGCACTTCGACGCCGACGACGACACGCCCGCCTGGGTCGTGGAGGGCGGCGCGGTCACCAGGAACGTGCACTCCATCTCCGGCGGCCTGGCCGCGGTCACCTCGGCGACCGGGGACGTGCGGCTCCAGCTGACGAACCTGCACGACGACATCAACGTGGTCTACGCCGGCGGCGTGCCGCTGGCGCTGGACTTCGACGAGTTCGGCAACCCGCGCGCCGGTCAGCCCGCGATGCGCTACGGCTGGCACGGCGCGGCCGAGCGGGCCGCCGACACCCCCGACGGCACGATCCTCATGGGCGTGCGGCTCTACCAGCCGAGACTCGGGCGGTTCCTGCAGACCGACCCGGTGGAGGGCGGCAGCGCCAACGCCTACGACTACGCCAACCAGTCGCCGACCTCCAACGCCGACCTGGACGGCAAGAAGTGGTACTGGTGCACCAACTTCTGGCACTTCGCCTTCAACCACTGCGGCGTCAGCTACGCCTACTACCACGGGAGCTGGCGTTACGTGCAGTGGAAGAAGACGCCGGCCGGGTGGTGGGTGCGCGGCGTGTACTACGACTACTGCACCAAGTCACCCGACAAGCCGCTCGGCTACGACTTCCGCCAGGCGTGCATGATGCACGACTACGGGTACGCCCTGCGCAATATGGGGTATATCCATAGCAAGTACCAGGTGGACTACATCTTCTATTACGTCCTGTACTGGGGCGTGTGCTCCCACTACTTCTTCAAGGGGACATGTCGCCGCATCGCGTACGCGTACTTCCTTTCGGTGGTCGCCTTCGGCCACCCGTGACCTAGGATGAACCACCGGCGGGAGCTACCACGAAAGGCTCCCGCCGGTGCCCTTTTCTCCCGGTCGGCGCAGGGTTGACGGGAGTCGGACGTTGATGCACATTGAAGCAGCTTTGATCTTCCTTGTGCACCAACGTCCTCGCGGGGAGCGCGATGGAGTTCGCCGTACTTGGGCCGCTTCACGTCTCGGATGACCAAGGGCCGCTGCCGCTCGGCGTCGGCAAGCAGCGCACCCTGCTGGCCGAGCTCCTGTGCCGGGCCGGCCGCCCCGTCTCCCCCGCCACGCTCGTCGAGGCCCTGTGGGAGCAGCGCCCGCCGCGCACCGCCGCCGACAACCTCCGCCTGTACGTCCACCAGCTCCGCCGGACGCTCGGCCAGGACCGCATCACCCGCACCGACGCCGGTTTCGTGCTGGCCGTGCACCCCGGCGAGCTGGACGCCGAACGCTTCGAGACCCTGGCCGGCCGCGGCGGCGACGCGCTGTCCGGCGGCGACCACGAACAGGCCGCCACGCTGCTGCGGCAGGCGCTGGAGCTGTGGCGCGGGCCCGCCTACGCGGGGCTGAACCTCACCGCCGGGCTGCGCGACCACGCCCGCCGCCTGGAGGAGGAGCGCCTGGCGGCCCTGGAGCACCGGATCGAGGCGGACCTGGCCCGGGGCCTGCACGCCGTGCTCATCGCGGAGCTGACCGAGCTGGTCGCCGAGCACCCGCTGCGCGAACGCCCGCGCCGCCAGCTCATGCTCGCCCTGGCCCGGTCGGGGCGGCAGGCCGAGGCGCTGGCCAGCTACCGCGAGGCCCGCCGGGTGTTCGCCGCCGAGCTGGGCCTCGACCCCGGCGCCGAGCTCAACCGCCTGCACCAGGCCATCCTCACCGGCACCCTCGACCCGGCCTCGGGCGCCGCCGGGCCCGCGGCGCGCTCCCCCGCCCAGCTCCCGACCGACATATCCGACTTCACCGGACGCGGCGAGCAGCTCGCCCAGCTCACCGCCCTGCTCGGCGACGAGCCGCAGGGCCCCGGCCAGGTGCGGGTGTGCGTGATCGCGGGCATGGGCGGCGTCGGCAAGACCACGCTGGCCGTGCACGCCGCGCACCGCATCGCCCGCCACTACCCCGACGGCCAGCTGCACACGAACCTGCACGGCGCCGAGGCCAGCCCCGCCGACCCCGGCCAGGTGCTGGCCGCCTTCCTCACCGCGCTCGGCGTGCCGCGCTCCACGCTGCCCGAGAGCGTGGACGAGCGGGCCGCGCTGTTCCGCAGCAGCCTGGCCGAGCGGCGCATGCTGATCGTGCTGGACAACGCCGCCTCCGAGCAGCAGGTGCGCCCGCTGCTGCCGGGCACGTCCGGCTGCGCCGTCATCATCACCAGCAGGGCCAGGCTGAGCGGGCTGTCCGGCGCGGCCCTGATCGAGCTGTCGGTGCTGCACCTGCGGCAGGGCGTGCGCCTGCTGTCCAGGATCGCCGGCGCCGGGCGGGTGGAGGCCGAGCCGGAGGCGGCGGCGGAGATCGTCCGGCTCTCCGACGGGATCCCGCTGGCCGTGCGGGTGGCCGGGGCCCGGCTGGTGGCCCGCCCGCACTGGCCGCTGACCCGCCTGGCCGGGCAGCTCAAGGACGAGCGCCGGCGGCTCGACCAGTTCGCCACCGGCGACCTGGCGGTCCGGGCGAGCCTGGCGCTCAGCTACGTGGGGCTGGAACCGGCCGCGCGGCGGGCCTTCCGGCTGCTCGGCACGCTGGAGGTGCCCGACTTCGCCGGATGGGTGGCGGGCGCGCTGCTGGACGTGCCCGTGCCGGTGGGCGAGGAGCTGGTGGAGTCGCTGGTGGACACCCAGCTCGTGCTGATCAGCGGCGTCGATCCGGCCGGGCAGCCGCGCTACCGCTTCCACGACCTGGTCCGCCTGTACGCCCGCGAGCGCGCCGAGCTGGAGGACCGTCCCGAGGCGGTCGCGGCGGCGCTCGGCCGGGCCTTCGGCGGCTGGCTGGCGCTGGCCGAGCAGGCGACCGAGCGTGTCCAGGGCAGTTCGTCGGCCATCATCCACGGCTCGGCCCCGCGCTGGAGCCCGCCCGACGGCACGCCGTGGGACATCCGGCAGGACCCGATGGCCTGGTTCGACACCGAGCGCACCGCGCTGGTCGCGGCGATCCGGCAGGCGTGCGCGCTCGGCCTGGCCGAGGTCGCCTGGGACACCGCCTGCTGCGCCGAGCGCTACTTCGACGTCAGCGGCCTGTTCGACGACTGGCGGGCGCTGCACGAGCGGGTGCTGGCCGCCTGCCTGGCCGCCGGCGACCGGCTGGGCGAGGCGGTGATCCGGCGCGGCCTCATGCACGCCACCACCTGGACCGAGACCGGCGGCGCCATGGCCGCCCAGTACGACGGCGCCGAACGCCTGATCGCCATGTTCACCGAGCTGGACGAGCGGCGCGGCCTGTCCGACGCGTACGTGCTGCGCGCCTGGGGCGAGGCGGCCAGGGGCGACATGGCGCAGGGCCTGCGCTCGGGCCGCATCGCGCTGGAGCTGGCCGAGCGCAGCGGCCACCAGGGCGGCGAGGCCAGGGCGCACGTGTGCATGGCCGTCGCCTACGGCACCAGGGACATCAAGATGGCCATCGTCCACCTGCTGCGCGGCCTGGACCTGGCCGCCAAGCTCGGCAACCCCCGCTTCGAGGCCACCACCCTGCAGTTCCTCGGTCTCGCCCACGCCCACGCCAAGGAGTTCGAGGCCGGGCTGGAGTACATGGTGCGGGCGCTGGCCATCTACCGGCAGATCCGCGACCCGCTGCTGGAGGCGATGGGCCTGGTCGCCCTGGCCAAGCTGTACGCCGGCCACCACGACCCGCGGGCCAGGGCGGTCGCCGAGGCGGCCGAGCTGCTCAGCCGCTCCCACCGGCTGGCCCACCACCGGGCCGACGCGCTGTGGGTGCTGGGCGGGGTGGACCTGGCCGAGGGCCGGGTGAAGGAGGCCGTCGCGCACCTGGAGGAGTCGGTGCGGCTGTGGCGCGCGCGGGGCTGGCAGGAGTTCCTGGCGGGGGCGCTGGACAGCCTGGCCGAGGCGTACACGGCGGCGGGCGACCCGGCGGCGGCGGCCGCGGCCCGGCTGGAGGCTCATTCGCTTGCCGGTTCTCCTCAGCCGGGTTGAGTATCCGAGCGCTCGTGTCCCCGTCCCCGTCGCGGGCATGCTGGCCGTCAGGACCAGTGTGAGGAGAGAGATGCCGCGTTCCGCCCTGCTGTGGGCCGTGATCCTGATCGCCGGAGGCGTCGCCGCCGTGACCGTGTGCGTGCTCACCGCGCCCGCGGTCGCGCCCGGCGCGCCGAAGGACGTCCTCGACTCCCCGGCGCTTGTGCCGGCCTTCGCCGCGCTGGCGGTCCTGGCCGGGCTGGCCGCGTGGGCCGTCCCCCATCCGCTGTGGGGTGCCGTCGCCGCCGCGCCGTTCTTCGTGCACTTCGCCGCCGGGGTGGTGGGCGAGCTGCGCGGGGGCGGGCAGGGGTTGTGGCCGGTCGGGCTGATCTTCCTTATCGGCCTGACGCTGCTGCCGCTGGCCGCCTCGCTCGTCACGTCGCTGATCGCCAGAGCCCGCTGAGCGCCGGTTCCCGCGGAGCCCACGGCGACCGTACTGCGTACGGTACGATCGCCTACCCGCTCCCCATTTGATGTGACAAGAAGGGATTCCGTGGCCACCAGCGCCAAGCCCGACGCCGTACGCACCCGATCCACCGATCACACCGCCGCCGACAGCCACGACGTCATCCAGGTACGCGGCGCCCGCGAGAACAACCTCACCGGCGTCGACCTCGACCTGCCCAAGCGCCGCCTCACCGTCTTCACCGGCGTGTCCGGCTCGGGGAAGTCCTCGCTCGTCTTCGACACGATCGCCGCGGAGTCCCGGCGGCTGATCGACGAGACGTACACCACGTTCGTCCAGAACTTCATGCCGAGCCTGGCCCGTCCCGACGTGGACTCGCTGCGGAACCTCAGCGCGGCGATCATCGTGGACCAGGAGCGGATGGGCGCCAACGCCCGCTCGACCGTCGGCACCGCCACCGACACCTACACGATGCTCCGGATCCTGTTCAGCCGGCTCGGCTCCCCGCAGGTGGGGCCGCCGTTCGCGTTCAGCTTCAACCGCGCCGAGGGCATGTGCCCCGAGTGCGAGGGGCTCGGCAGGGTCGCCGGCGTCGACGTCGACGAGCTGGTGGACCGGGACAAGTCGCTGAACGAGGGCGCCATCAAGGTCCCCGGGTACGCGGTGGACACCTGGTACTGGCAGATCATGGTCGGCTCGGGCCTGTACGACCCCGACACCAAGCTGCGCGACTTCACCCCCGAGCAGTGGGCGGACCTGCTCGACAAGCCCGCCACGAAGATCAAGTACGGCACCAGCAACTTCACCTACGAAGGGCTGGTCACCAAGGTCAAGCGCCAGTACCTGGCCAAGGACCGCGAGTCGATGCAGCCGCAGGCGCGCGCCTTCGCCGACCGGGCGCTCAAGCTGACCGGCTGCACCGCCTGCGGCGGCTCGCGCCTGAACGAGGCCGCCCGGTCCTCCCGCATCGACGGCCGCAACATCGCCGACTGCTCGGCCATGCAGATCAACGACCTGGCCGAGTTCGTCAAGGGCATCGGCGACCCGAGCGTCGGCCCGGTGCTCCAGGGGCTGCGCGACACGCTGGACTCGCTGGTCGAGATCGGCCTCGGCTACCTCAGCCTCGACCGCGAGTCCGGCACGCTGTCGGGCGGCGAGGCCCAGCGGGTGAAGATGGTGCGCCACCTCACCTCCAGCCTGACCGACGTCACCTACGTCTTCGACGAGCCGACGGCCGGGCTGCACCCGCACGACATCCAGCGGATGAACAACCTGCTGCTCCAGCTCCGCGACAAGGGCAACACCGTGCTCGTGGTCGAGCACAAGCCCGAGGTGATCGAGATCGCCGACCACATCGTGGACCTCGGTCCCGGCGCGGGCACCGGCGGCGGCCGCATCTGCTACGCCGGCGACCTCGACGGGCTGCCCGGCTCGGGCACCCTGACCGGCCGCTACCTCGGCCACCGGGCCGCGCTGCGCGCCTCCGCCCGTCCGGCCAAGGGGTGGCTGGAGGTGCGCGGAGCCACGCTGCACAACCTGCGCGGCGTCGACGTGGACATCCCGCTCGGGGTGCTCACCGTCGTCACGGGCGTGGCCGGCTCGGGCAAGAGCTCCCTCATCCACGGGTACGTGTCCGGCCGCGAGGGGGTGGTGGTCGCCGACCAGTCGCCGATCCGCGGGTCGCGGCGCAGCAACCCGGCCACGTACACGGGCGTGCTCGACCCCATCCGCACGGCGTTCGCCAAGGCCAACGGGGTCAAGCCGGCCCTGTTCAGCGCGAACTCCGAGGGCGCCTGCCAGGCCTGCAAGGGCATCGGCCTGATCTACACCGAGCTGGCGATGATGGCCGACGTGGCCTCGGTGTGCGAGGCGTGCGAGGGGCGCCGGTTCACGCCGGAGGTGCTGACGTACCGGCTGCGCGGCAAGAACATCAGCGAGGTGCTGGAGATGCCGGTGGCCGAGGCGCGCGCGTTCTTCCCCAGCGGCCAGGCCAGGACGATCCTCGACCGTCTCGACTCGGTCGGCCTGGGCTACCTCGGGCTCGGCCAGCCGCTCACCACGCTGTCGGGCGGCGAGCGCCAGCGGCTCAAGCTGGCCATCAACATGGCCAAGAACGGCACCACGTACGTGCTGGACGAGCCCACCACCGGCCTGCACCTGGCCGACGTCGACCAGCTCCTGGCCCTGCTCGACCGGCTGGTGGACGACGGCAACACGGTCATCGTCATCGAGCACCACCAGGCGGTGATGGCCCACGCCGACTGGATCATCGACCTGGGCCCCGGCGCCGGCCACGACGGCGGCCAGGTGGTGTTCACCGGCACCCCGGCCGAACTGGTGACGAAGGGCGACTCGCTCACCGCCGTGCACCTGCGCGACTACGTGGGACACCAGGCCCCGTAGCGGACCGGGGCCTCCCGGGCGACGGGCCCGGGAGGCCCCGTGGCGTCGGATCGTCGCGCCCACAGGCAGACCGCGATGCCGCCAGGCAGCACGTCGACCAGCCGTTGCACCTGACGCCCTGGTCGCCGTGGTCGCGGCACAGGCCGTTCTCGCGCTCGACCCAGCGGCCGGCCGTCTGAGCGATTTCTCGATGACTTCTCAATGCCATCTCGAAGACATGACAACGCGGGATGAACCGGTCTCCCTTGATTAGGCTCGAAGATCATGATGATTCGGTTGCTCGGACCGGTGGAGCTGGAGCGCGCGGATCAGACCGGACCGGTACGGCCCCCGCAGGCCGCGCTCGCGCTCGCCGCGCTGGCCTGGGAGGTGGGCCGGGTCGTCCCCGTCGAGACGCTGCTGGCCCGGATCTGGGGCGAGCAGGTGCCGCCGGGCGCCCGGAACACGCTGCACACGATCATCACCCGGCTGCGCCGCGAGGTGCTCGGCGACGAGGGCCGCGTGCTGCGCCGGGTCGGCGGTTATCTGCTCGACGTGGCCGAGCCGGGCGTGGACCTGCGGCGGTTCCGGAGCCTGGCCGAGGAGGCGGCGACGGCGGCCGATCCACGTCCGCCGCTGGAGGAGGCCCTGGCGTTGTGGCGCGGCGACCCGCTGACGGGGCTGCCGGGCGAATGGGCCGCGCGGGTGCGGCGGCGGCTGTGGGAGGAGCGCAAGGAGGTCGTGCTGCGCTGGGCCCGCACGGTCTCGGCCGAGGACCCCGGGGCCGCGGTCGCGGCACTGTCGCCGCTGGCCGAGGCGTACCCGCTGGACGAGCTGGTGGCCGCCGCGCTCATCGGGGCGCTGCACGAGGGCGGCCGGACCGCCGAGGCGCTGGCCCGCTACGCCGGCGTACGCCGCACCCTGGCCGAGGAGCTGGGCGTCGAACCCGGCGCCGCCCTCCGCGACCTCCACCACCAGCTCCTGCGCACCGGCGCGACAGGCCGCACCCGCGGGACGGACCGCCAGGCGACGCCGGAGCCCCGCCCCGGCCCACCGAACAGGGACACACCAGACAGGGAGGCGCCGAGTGTGGCCGTGCCGCCGGTTCCGGCGCAGTTGCCCGCCCGGCTCGCCGGTTTCGTGGGCCGCAAGGCCGAGCTGGAGCGCCTGGCCGGTTCCGCGGCCGTCTGGGTGATCTCGGGACCGCCCGGCGTCGGCAAGTCCTCGCTGGCGCTGCACTGGGCGCACCACCACCGCGACCGGTTCCCCGGCGGTCAGCTCCACGCCCATCTCGGCGCCCTCGACCCGGCCGACGCCTCCGCCGTGCTGCCCCGCTTCCTGGGCGCGCTCGGCGTGCCGGAGTCCCGGATCCCGCTGGGCGTCGAGGACCGGACCGGGCTCTACCGCAGCCTGCTGGCCACCCGCCGGGTGCTCGTCCTGCTGGACGACGCCCGCGCCGCCGACCAGGTCACCCCCCTCCTGGCCACCGCGCCCGGCTGCCTGACGCTGATCACCAGCCGGACGGAGCTGCCCGCGCTGTCGGTCACCACGGGCGCGTCCCTGCTGCACCTGGACACCCTCACCGCCGACGAGTCCCGCCACCTCCTGGCCGCCCGGGTGGGCGAGGCGCGCCTGGCCGCCGAGCCCGAGGCCGCGGAGCTGATCATCGACCGGTGCGGCCGGCTGCCGCTGGCCCTGGCCATCGTCGCCGCCCGGACGGTACGAAGGTCCGACCTGCCGCTGGCCGACATCGCCGCCGACCTGGAACACGCGGACGCCGACCTGGAGCCGTTCGCCGACGCCGATCCGGCGATCGACCTGCGGGCCGTGTTCGGCCGGTCCTACCGGGAGCTCCCGCAGGCGGCGGCGCGGCTGTTCCGCCTGCTCGGGCAGGCGCCCCCGCACCTCCCGCCGGCCGCGGTCGCGAGCCTGGCCGGCCTGCCCGTGGAGCGGACCCGCAGGCTCGTGGACCTTCTGCACCGGGCCAACCTCGTCGAGCTGTCCGCCCGCGACCGCCCGAGGCTGCACGACCTGCTGCGGGCCTACGCCGCCGAGCAGGCCCGCGCCACCGACCGGCTCGCCGCCCGCGAGGCCGCGACCCGCCGCCTGCTGGACCACTACCTGCACTCGGCCTGCGCGGCCAGCGCCGCCTGCTACCCCCACCGTGAGCGCGTCCGGCGGGAGCGGCCCGCCCGCGGCGTCACCGTGGAGCGCTTCACCGGCCAGGCCGAGGCGCTGAGCTGGTACGCCGCGGAGTCGGCGGTGGTGCCCGGGCTGGTGGACGAGGCCGCGCGGGCGGGGCTGGACCGGCACGCCTGGCAGCTCGCCTGGGGGTTCGGCGAGTTCATGCAGCGCCGCGGCCTGTGGGAGGAGAACCTGCGGGTGCAGACGGTGGCGCTGGAGTGCGCCGCGCGGCTCGGCGACCGGCTGGCGCAGGCCGGATGCCACAACGGCCTGGCGCGCGCGCACGCCAGGCTCGGCTCCGACCGGCAGGCGGTCGAGCACTTCGACCGGGCCGTCGAGCTGCACCAGGGCCTCGGCGAGCCGGTCCTTGAGGCGCACCTGCATCTCGGCCTGGCCGTCGCGGTCGGCCGGGTGCGGCCGGGCGAGGAGCTGCGGCACGCGCTGCGGGCCCAGGAGCTGTTCGAGGAGGGCGGCGACGCCATCGGCCAGGCCCGCGCGCTGAACACCGCGGGCTGGTGGCGGGCCCAGCTCGGCCGGTACGACCAGGCGTACGCCGACTGCCGCCGGGCGCAGCGCATCCTGGCCGACCTCGGCTACGCCCAGGGCGAGGGCCACGCCTGGGACAGCATCGCGTACGTGCTGGAGGCCAAGGGCGACCGCGCGGGCGCGGTGGCCTGCTACGAGCGGGCGGCCGCGCTCCTGCTGTCCTGCGACGACCTGCACCCCGCCGCCCAGACGCTGGTCCGGCTCGGCGAGACGCACGCCGCCGCCGGGAACCGCGCGGGCGCCCTGGACGCCTGGCGGCGGGCCGTGGAGTGCTACGAGACGCTCGGCGACGCCGAGGCCGAGACGATCCGCACCCGCTGCGCCGTCCTGCGCCGCCACTGACCAGGCGGGCCGCTACAAGGGCGCTCAGACGGCCAGGCGGGCGAGGATGCGGGCGAACTCCGGCGGCGGCGCCACCACCAGCCTCGTCTGCCCCTGCTGCAACACGATGTCGGCCTTGATCAGCGTCAGCCGTCCCTGGTGCCACCAGTAGACCTGCGCGCTCAGCCCGCCGGTGCGGGCCGCGTGCACCCGCAGCCGCTCGATGGCGCGCACCACCCCGATGCCGTCCACCGGCCGCACCAGCACCGTGTACGGGTCCGGCAGCACCACCAGCACCCCGTCGGCGGGCACCGTGAGGTGGTCGCCGAGCCAGCGCAGATGCGTGGCGGCCGACGGGCTCGCGCCGGTCAGCCGGATCACCGGCGTGCCGCCCAGCTCGATGCGCTCGACCTGCAGCCGCTCGGCCCGCCGGACGTTCGCCACGGCCAGGTCGAGCGCCTGGGCCGTCGGGACGGGCCAGCAGCCGGCCTCCTCGGGCCGCACCAGGCGGGAGCCGACGGTCAGCAGCTCCACCAGGTCGGCGTTGAGGTGCCGCCCCACCACCCGGGTCAGGTCGGGGACCTCGTCCACCGCCTCCACCCGGGTGCGCAGCAGCGGCGCGGCCTGGTCGAGGTCGCAGGCGTCGTAACGCTCGCCGGCGGTGGCCAGGGCGTGCGCGAGGTGCTCGGAGACCAGCACCGGCCAGTCCTCCCTGGCCCGGCGGCCGGCCTCGCGGCGCAGCCCGGTCAGCTTCACCACCAGCTCCGCGACGCCGTCGCCGCGCAGGCTCAGCGACGCGCCGTCGCGGGCGAACTCGCACACGAACCCCAGGGACTCCGCGACGAGGCCGAGCAGGGAGTCGAGGTCGACGTCCTCGATCGGCCGGCGGGAGGGCTCCCGGTCACGCCTGAAGAAGCTCACACACCGTCCCCTCTGTCGGATTCGTCCCTTTAGGTGTCTTCCTACCTTGCCTGCTCGCCGTCGCGGAACGGACCAGCCAGGGAGCACGATTCGGTATCGATAGCCCCAAGCTCCCCCAGCCACACGCTCATCTGTGGTGACCCGTGCCCCACCGGAAGCCCGGCCACCACCGGCACCCCCAGCGGCGCCAGCCGGTCCGCCAGCACCGGGTACGGATCGCCGCAGTCCACCCACGACCCGAGCGCGATCCCGCGCACGCCGTCGAACGCCCCGGCCTGCAGCAGTTGCGTCAGCATCCGGTCGATCCGGTACGGCTCCTCCCCGATGTCCTCCAGCAGCACCAGCTTGCCGTCGAAGGAGGGCTGGTACCGGGTGCCGCACATCGAGGCCAGCAGCGACAGGTTGCCCCCGGTGAGCACGCCCTCGGCCCGTCCGGGCACCAGCACCCGGTCGCCCCGCACGGTCGCGCTCTCCCCCGCCAGCGCCGCCAGCAGGCTCTCCCACGAACGCGGCTCGGGACCCTCCTCGGCGGCGATCGTGTCGCAGGCCGTCATCGGCCCGTGCAGCGTGGGTACGCCCAGCTCGATCGCGAAGGCGTTGTGCAGGGCCGTGATGTCGCTCGACCCGACCAGCACCTTGGGGCCGGCCGCGCGCATGGCGTCCCAGTCGAGCAGGCCGAGCAGCCGGGCCGCGCCGTAGCCGCCCCGGCCGCAGAACACCACCGACACGGCCGGGTCGCACCAGGCGGCCTGGAGGTCGGCGGCGCGGGCGGCGTCCTGGCCGGCCAGGTAGTCGAGGTCCTGGCGGTCGAGCGCGTGCGCCCCGGCCACCACCTTCAGCCCGAGGGCCTCCAACCGCTCGACGCCGCGCTGGAACAGGACGGGTGAGGGCGGCCCCGACGGCATGACGATCGCCACGGTGTCACCTTGCTGCATCGGTCAACTCCTGCACGCCTGGGAGCGCCGGGGCCCGGGTAAGCACCGAAACGCTGATTGGCTCGTTCACCTGCCAAACGGTGTCACACTTGTGGTCCAGTATGCGACTTCCGCCCCACATCCTCGTGGTCAACGGCATCAAGGTCCGCAGGCCCGTCTTCCTGCTCGGCGCCCCGCACTCCGGCGCGGACCTGCTGGCCCGCGCCCTCAAACGCTCCCCCGGCTTCCACGTCACGACCGGCCGGGCGAGCGTGGCGCACGTCGTGTACGCCTTCGCCCGCAAACCGTCCATCGGCCGCACGTCGGGCGCGGTCCGCGTGCTGCGCGACGCGCTGGCCGAGTCCTGGCAGGTCTCCGCGCGGTCGTGCGGGCAGTGCGCCGAGCCGTGCCGGGAGGCGGGCGGCGTGACCGGCAGCGGACCGTGCGTGGAGCCCGGCGAGGTGACGCGGTTCGGCGACGGCAGCCCCGACCTGCTCTACAGCGCGCCCGTGCTGCTCCAGGCGTTCCCCGACGCCCGGTTCGTCCAGCTCATCAGGGACGGCAGGGACGCCGTCGCCGGCATGCTCGGCGACCCGGCGTGCCTGGCCTGGTTCAAGCCCGCGATGCTCTCCGACAGCACCGAGTTCCCCAACGCCTTCCTCGGCGTCAACAAGGACGAGCACCTCGACCGGTGGAAGGGCATGCCCGCGGCGGGCAAGGCGGCGCTGCGCTGGCGCAGCGCCGTGCGGCTGAGCGCCGAGCTGCGCCGCGAGCTGCCCGAGCGGCAGCTCCTCACCGTCCGCTACGAGGACCTGGCGCTGAAGCCCGCCGACACGCTCGCCGCGCTCACCGAGTTCCTGGAGACGCGCGTGTCCAAGGTCGCGCTGTACGGCTCGCGCGCCCCCGAGGTCGGCGCCTGGCGGGCCCGGCTGCGGCCGGCCGACCTGGAGCTGGTGGAGAAGGTCGCCCGGCAGGAGCTCACCCGGCTGGGCTATCTCCCGAGCTGAACTGGGTGCGGTAGAGCTCGGCGTAGTGGCCGCCGCGGGCCAGCAGCTCCTCGTGCCGGCCGCGCTCGGCCACGCGCCCGTCGTGCACGACCAGGATCTCGTCGGCCTCCCTGATCGTGGACAGCCGGTGGGCGATGACCAGCGACGTACGGCCGTGCAGGGCCGTCTTGAGCGCGAGCTGCACGGCCGCCTCGGACTCGGAGTCGAGGTGCGCGGTCGCCTCGTCGAGCACGACCACGCGCGGCGCCTTCAGCAACAGCCTGGCCAGCGCGAGCCGCTGCTTCTCGCCGCCGGACAGCCGGTAGCCGCGGTCGCCGACGACGGTGTCGAGCCCGTCGGGCAGCCCCTCGACGAGGTCGCCGATCTGCGCGGCCCGAAGCGCGTCGCGGATCTCCTCCTCGCTCGCGCCGGGCCTGGCGTAGCGGAGGTTGGCCCCGATCGTGTCGTGGAACAGGTGGGCGTCCTGCATGACGACGCCGACGGTGTCGCGCAGCGAGTCGAGCGTGGCCTCGCGCACGTCGAGCCCGTTGATCCGGACGGCCCCCGCGTTGACGTCGTAGAGCCGGGAGACCAGGGAGGTGATGGTGGTCTTGCCCGCGCCGGAGTGGCCGACCAGCGCGATCATCTCGCCGGGCCGGGCGGTGAAGGAGACGCCCTTCAGCACCTCCTGCGACGGGCCCCCGGAGTCCTGGCGGGCCACCGACTCCAGGGAGGCCAGCGAGACCTCCTCGGCCGCCGGGTAGCGGAAGCGCACGTCGTCGAACTCGACGGTGACCGGGCCCTCGGGCACCGGACGCGCGCCGGGCCGCTGCGCGACCATCGGCTTGAGGTCGAGGATCTCGAAGACGCGGTCGAAGCTGACCAGCGCCGTCATCACGTCGACGTGCACGTTGGACAGGGACGTCAGCGGGCCGTACAGGCGCATCAGCAGGGCGGTCAGGGCCACCAGCGTGCCCAGCTCGAAGGCGCCGCCGACGGCCAGCACGCCGCCGATGCCGTAGACCAGCGCGGTGGCCAGGGCGGCGACCAGGCCGAGCGCGACCCGGAAGACCGTGCCGTACATGCCGACGGTCACGCCGACGTCGCGGACGCGCCCGGCCCGGGCGGCGTAGGTGGCCGCGTCGTCCTCGGGCCTGCCGTAGAGCTTGGCGACCATCGCGCCGGCCACGTTGAACCGCTCGGTGGTGACCGAGCTCATCTCGGCGTCGAGCTGCATCTGCTCGCGGGTCAGCGCGGACATGCGCCGGCCGACGTACTTGGCGGGCACGATGAAGATCGGCAGCAGCACCAGCGCGACCAGCGTGACCTGCCACGACAGCGCCAGCATCGCGCCCAGCACCAGCACCAGGCTGACCACGTTGGACACCACGGACGACAGCGTGCTGGTCAGCGCCCGCTGGGCGCCGATCACGTCGCTGTTGAGCCGGCTGACCAGCGCGCCGGTCTGCGCCCGCATGAAGAAGGCCACCGGCATGCGCTGCACGTGGTCGAAGACCTCGGTGCGCAGGTCGTAGATGAGCCCCTCGCCGATGCGGGCGGAGAACCAGCGCTGCGCCAGCGTCAGGGCGGCGTCGAGGACCGCGAGCGCCGCGATGGCCACCGCCAGGCCGATCACCACGTCGGTGCGGCGGGTCAGGATGCCGTCGTCGATGATCGCCTTCATCAGCAGCGGGTTGGCCACCACGATCACCGCCCCGGCCACCACGAGCAGCAGGAACGCCGCGATCTTCCTGATGTGCGGGCGCGCGTGCCGGCCGATGCGCCGGACCGTGCCCGGCGCGATGCGCTGCTTGGTCACCGAGCCGTCACGGCGCAGTGACGACCAGACCTGAGGGCCGAAGCCCCCTCCCATCATCGCCATACGGGGGATCCCTCCTCCTCCCCCGGATCAGCGTCGCGAGGGCCTGCGGCGATTCCGCGATCCGCTCACGGCGAACCGGAGCCCCGCCTCCGGCCGTCCTACCGCGGGCCGAACAGGGCCTTGACGCGCTTGGCCTGCTCCCTGCCCTCGGCCGCACTCTGCTCCTCCAGGGTGCGCGCCCGCGCCCCCTGGAGGAGGCGCTTCGTCGCCACCGCCGCGTCCCGGTTCGTCGACAGCAGCTCCGCGATCTTGTTCTGTACGGTCTTGTCCAGGTCGCCCCCGGCGACCACCTGCTCCGCGAGGCCGATGCGCATGGCCTCCTCGGCGTACACGTTCCTGGCGGTCAGGCAGATGTCGATCGCCTTGGCCAGTCCGACCAGCTCGACCAGCGGTTTGGTCCCCGTCAGATCCGGGACCAGGCCCAGTGCGGGCTCTTTCATGCAGAAGGTGACGTCGTCGGCCACAATCCGCAGGTCACAGGCGAGCGCGAGCTGGAACCCCGCGCCGATCGCGTGCCCCTGCACGGCGGCGATGGAGACGATCTCCGGGCGGCGCAGCCACAGGAAACCGTCCTGTGCCTGACGTATGCGCTGCTCGAAGGTCTCGCCGTCGGTTGCGGCGGCCGAGCTGAACGAGCCCTGTCCGGGCACTCCCTCCGGTGTGAACATCCGCAGGTCGATTCCTGCCGAGAAGGACGGTCCCTCACCTTTCACGACGACGACGCGCACCTGTTCGGGAAGGCTCTCCCCGATGCGAGCCAACGCCGACCATGTCGCGAACGTCTGGGCGTTGCGCTTTTCCGGCCGGTCCAGCGTGATCGTCGCTATCTCACCGTCCACCTCATGGCGAAGCCCGATCTCCGCCAGCCTTTCGGCAGAGACGTCCTCCGCGTTCCCCCCGCGCCGTGGTGCCTGTGCTTCCGCCATCGCCTGCTCCCTGTGTCCGGTCGCGCACGGGGTGCGCCACCAAGGCTGACCGTCGCGCCCGAGCTTACAGAATATGATTCTGGCTCGGGCGCGACAGCGGCTGACTAGGGACGGGCGGCTGCGGTCGCACGTTCCGAGGCAGCCGTCAGCGCTTGGACTTGCCTCGAGTCGCCCCGCCGCGCCCGCGCAGAGTCACACCGGACTCGCTAAGGATGCGGTGGATGAACCCGTAGGACCGACCGGTCGAAGCGGCCAGGGCGCGGATGCTCTCGCCCTGCGCATAGCGCTTCTTGAGATCGCCGGCCAGTTTTTCCCGGTCGGCCCCGGTGACCCGGGTGCCCTTCTTCAGTGTCTCGGCCACGAGTACCTCCTGTAGTGCCGGACTTCCGCAGCGTTACTCCGCCATGATCAGTCATTTCAGCGGGATCGGCTACCTACTCCACGGGAAAAGATCCGTACCCACTCAAATTAAGATCAGGCAAGTGCCACAAGATCGGAAAATTCGTCGCTCCACGCGTCTTCAGTTCCGTCAGGCAGCAAGATCACCCTATCCGGTGACAAGGCGTCAACGGCACCCTCGTCATGGGTGACGAGGACGATTGCTCCTGAATACGACCTCAGAGCGTTGAGAACCTGCTCGCGGCTGACCGGATCGAGGTTGTTCGTGGGCTCGTCGAGCAGCAGGACGTTGGCGCTCGACAGCACCAGGATCGCCAGCGCGAGCCGGGTCTTCTCGCCGCCGGACAGGACGCCGGCGGGCTTGTCGACGTCGTCGCCGGAGAACAGGAAGGAGCCGAGGACCTTGCGCAGCTCGGTGTCGGTGAACTCGCCGCCCGCCGAGCGCATGTTCTCCAGCAGCGTGCGGGAGGGGTCGAGGGTCTCGTGCTCCTGGGCGTAGTAGCCGACCTTCAGGCCGTGGCCGGGCCGCAGCTCGCCGGTGTCGGGAGACTCGATGCCGCCGAGTATGCGCAGCAGCGTGGTCTTGCCGGCGCCGTTGAGGCCGAGGATGACGACCCTGTGACCTCGGTCGATGGCCACGTTGACGTCGGTGAACACCTCCAGGGAGCCGTAGGACTTCGACAGGCCCTCGGCCATGAGCGGCGTGCGGCCGCACGGCAGGGGCTCGGGGAAGCGCAGGCGGGCGACCTTGTCGCTCTGGCGCTCCTCCTCGGTGCCGGCCAGCAGGCGGTGGGCGCGGCGCATCATGTCCTGGGCCGCCTTGGCCTTGGTGGCCTTGGCGCGCATCTTGTCGGCCTGGGCCAGCAGCGCGCCCGCCTGCTTCTCGGCGTTGGCGCGCTCGCGCTTCCTGCGCTTCTCGTCGGTCTCGCGCTGGGCCAGGTAGGCCGTCCAGCCGACGTTGTAGTGGTCGATCACCGAACGGTTGGCGTCGAGGTGGAGGACCTTGTTGACCGTGGCTTCAAGAAGGCCGACGTCGTGACTGATGATCACCAAGCCACCTTGATGAGATCGCAAAAAATCACGAAGCCACCCGATTGAGTCCGCATCTAGGTGGTTTGTCGGCTCGTCGAGAAGGAGAGTTTCCGCTCCGCTGAAAAGAATTCGCGCCAATTCCACGCGGCGCCGCTGACCGCCGGAAAGCGTTTGCAACGTCTGGCCGAGGACCCGGTCGGGCAGGCCGAGGCTGGAGGCGATGGAGGCGGCCTCGGACTCGGCCGCGTAGCCGCCCAGCACGTGCATCTGGTCTTCGAGCCTGCCGTACTGCTTGACGGCCTTCTCGCGGGTGCGCTCGTCGGCGGAGGACATGCCGACCTCGGCCTCGCGCAGCTTGCGCAGGACCTCGTCGAGGCCGCGCGCCGACAGGATGCGGTCGCGGGCCAGCACCTGCAGGTCGCCCGTACGGGGGTCCTGGGGCAGGTAGCCGATGCTGCCGGAGGAGGTGACCGAGCCCGCGGCCGGCAGCGCCTCCCCCGCGAGCACCTTGGTCAGGGTGGTCTTGCCCGCGCCGTTGCGGCCGACCAGACCTATCTTGTCGCCGGGGTTGACCCGGAAGGAGGCGTTCTCGATGAGCAGGCGCGCGCCCGCGCGCAGCTCGATGTCACTGGCGATGATCATATTGGCGGACACTCCCGAGCTAGGAAACGAGGATTGGGCGTGCGACCGCCGGTCAATCGGGAGTATGCATACAGATCAGTGTAGGGCCCTCGTGCCAGGCGCTACCTCTGCTTATAGGGGCTCCAGGTGCTCTCCGGTACGCGTGTGACGGGTGCCGTCAGGCGGGCAGCGACGTCGCGGCGCCGGCGGCCATCCCGTCGAGCATGAGGTGCAGGTACTTCTCCGGACGGGCGGCCACGGGGGCGGGCAGCCCCCCGGGGTGGCAGGTGAAGACGTTGAGCAGGCTGACGACGTCCTCCCAGGTCACGTCGGGACGCATGCCGCCCTCCGCCTGGGCCCGGCGCACGAGCCCCTGGAGCAGCTCCACCCAGCGCTCCTTGCTCTCGGCGAACTCCGCCGTGCCCGCGACGGCCTCCTGCGGCAGGTGGGCGAGGGCGGCGGCCAGCGCGACGCGGCCGGGGGCGGCGGCCCACAGCACGAAGCCGCGCAGCGCGCTCCAGGCGTCCCGCTCGCCGTCGACGGCGTGCTCCAGGGCCTCGGCCAGCGACTGGACGTAATGCTCGCCCAGCGCGGCGATGAGCGCGTCGCGGTCGGGGAAGCGACGGTACAGGGTGCCGACTCCGACGCCGGCCTGCCGCGCGATGAGCTCCATGGGCGCGTTGACGCCGCGCTCGGCCATCACCCGGGCGGCCGCGTCGAGGATCTTGACCAGGTTCCTTCTGGCGTCCGCGCGCACGTCGCGACCTCCTAAGTGGACGGATCGTTTCCGCTTAGTGTACCGTCCGGCCAAGCGGAAGAAGAGGTTCCACTTAGGAGGCCCATCATGATCGTGATCACCGGCGCGACCGGTTCCATCGGCCGGGCCCTGGTCGCCCAGCTCGCCGACCAGGACGTGCTCGCGGTGTCGCGCACCCCCGCCGACCTGGGCGTACGGCACGCCGTCGGCGACTTCACCCGGCCGGAGACGATCGGCCGGCTGCTGTCCCCCGGCGACCGGCTGTTCCTCAACAGCTCGCCGTTCCCCGGGTTCGCCGAGCGGCTCAACCAGGTCATCGACCTGGCCGCCGAGGCGGGCGTGGCGCAGATCGTCGAGGTCTCGGTGCGCGACGCCGCCCCCGGCGCCGCGCTCAGCGCCGGGCCCCACGGCGAGGTCGACGAGCACCTGCGGGCCTCCGGCGTGCCGCACGCCGTCCTGCAGCCGACCGGGTTCATGCAGAACCTGCTCGCCGAGGTGCGCGGCGACCGCTTCCACGGCTCCTGGGGCAGCGGCGGGATGAACTACATCGACGCCAGGGACATCGCCGCCGTGGCCGCCGCCCTGCTGACCCGGCCGGTGGGCCCGTCGGGCTCGTACCTGCTGACCGGCCCGGAATCGCCCACCCACGAGGAGATCGCGGCGACGCTGACCGGCGTGCTCGGGCGGCCCGTGACCTACGTGGACCTGCCGGTGCCCGAGATGGCCGCGCGGCTGGCCGGGCAGGGGATCCCGGAGCCGTTCGCCACCGAGCTGGCCACCACGCAGGCGACGCTGAGCCGGACCGGCTGGGCGGAGATCACCACGACCGTCCAGGACGTCACCGGCCGCCCGCCGCGCACCCTGGCCGCCTTCGTCGCCGACCACGCCGACGCCTTCGCGTCCTGACCGCTCGACGGACCCCGCAGGGCTCAGGACGGGTCGACCACCCGGATCCGGACGGCCCGGAACCGGGCGGGCGCCTCGCGCAGGACCGCGAGCCTCGGGTCGGGCACCACCAGGAACGGCTCGCTCTCCAGCGCGAACACCGGCGCGAGCCGCCGGTCGCCGCGCAGCGCGTCGACCGCCCGCCGGTCGCCGCCGAGCACCACCGCCTCCAGCTCCCCGAGCCGCGGCACGAGCACCCGCACCGCCGTCTCCGCCGCGCTGTCGAACGCCTGGGCCGCCTGCTTCTGCCGCCTCCTGGCGAAGCGCTGCTGCGACCACCCGCCGGCCGCCGTACGGCCCTGCACCAGCCGCGAGCCGACCTTGGAGTCGAGCAGCTCGGCGCCGTGGAACACCCCGGCCGCGTAACCGCCGAGCCGGACCAGCAGCACGCCCACCCGCCGGGCGGCCTGCGCGTGCGCGACCAGCCTGGTCACGTGCGGCGGGCCGGGGGTCATGGGCGGGAACGGCACGTGCAGCTCGGCCAGCGCGCCGTCGGCGGCGGTCAGGCGGACCACGCGGTCGTCGCCGGCGGCCTCGAAGGGCCCGTGGCGGCCGGCGAACCCGTCGATCCAGGGGTGCACGCGCTCGGGCGGCACCGTGACCCAGCGGCCGCCGCCTCTGGCCGGACGCGCGCTCATGCGGGAAGGGTAACCGAACGACATTCCCTTCACGAGAAGGGGGGAACTATAGCGGAAATGTCGGTGAACTTCGTTTCGGGGGGCTTCTGCCGTAACCGTGCCGGTCGGATCATCTGAACGTGTCCTCCCTGCTCACCAGCCCCGTAGTGGATCTCGACACCGGGGCCGTCATCGCGCAGCCGGCCGTCGTCGACCCGGCGGGCGTGCTCCGGGCGGCTCCGCTGCCCATGGTGCTGCCGCTGCCCCTGCACGTGGTGCTCTCGGGCGCCGGGGCGCTGGCGCCACTCCACGAGGCCCTGCGGCGGGCGGGCAGGCATCCTCGTGAGGCGATCCTGATGCTCACCGGAACGTGCCAGGAGCAGGACCGCCGCCTGCTGAAGGTGGCCCTGGACGGGCTGCGCACGATCGGCTACCTGCTGGGCTTCGCCGACGTGGGCGCGGGCGGCCCGGCGCTGGACGTCGTCACCGACTCCGCGCCGTACCTGCTGGCGCTGGACGAGGAGCTGGTGACCAGGTTGCCCGGCGACCACCGGGCGGCGGCCGTGGCGCGCGCGGTGGTGACGCTGGCCCGCGGGATCGGCGCGCACGTGCTGGCCCCGGGCGTCGAGCGCGAGGGGCAGGTGGCGGTGGCCCGCGGCCTGGGCGTGCGCCTGGCCCACGGCCCGCTGCTGGCGCCCGGCCCCGACGGCAAGATCCGGGTGCCGCTCCCGGTGGCCGACGAGTCGCCGGACACGCTGATGCTCGGCCCGCGGGTGCAGGAGCTGCTGCTCCCGGCGGTGACGCTGCCGGCCGGGGCCAAGGCGGAGGAGGTCGTGGCGGCGTTCGGGCACGAGCCCACGATCACCAGCGTGATCCTGGTGGACGAGTACCAGCGCCCCAAGGGCAGCCTCGACCGCAGCCGCTTCCTGCTGTCCTTCGCCGCCCGGTACGGCCACGCCCTGCACGGCGCCAAGCCCGCCCAGCGCCTGGCCGACCCGCCGCGCACGGTCCCGAGGACGACCCCCGCCATCGCCGCCATGCAGGCCGCCGGCCGGGACGCGGCCCGCATCTACGACGACCTGGTGGTCACCGACGAGCTCAACCGCTGCCTGGGCATCGTCCGGGTGTCGGACCTGATCCGGCAGATCGCCGCCATGCGGACGTGAGACACGGCTGGACCCAGCCCTGTCAGACCCAGCCCTGTGCCTTGGCCCGACGCACGGCCTCGATGCGGTTGCGCGCGTGCGTCTTCTGGATGGCCGAGGACAGGTAGTTGCGTACCGTGCCCTCCGACAGGTGCAGGCGGCGGGCGATGTCCCCGATCGTGGAGCCGTCGGCGGCGGCGGCCAGCACGTCGCGCTCGCGCGCCGACAGCGGGTTCGGCCCCGCGCTCAGCGCCGCCGCGGCCAGCCCAGGGTCGATGACCCGCTCCCCGGCCTGCACCCGGCGGATGGCCGCCGCGAGGTCCTTGGCCGGGCTGTCCTTGACCAGGAACGCCACCGCCCCGGCCTCCATCGCGGTACGCAGGTAGCCGGGCCGCCCGAACGTGGTCAGGATCATCACCCGGCAGCCCGGCACCCGGGCGGCGATCTCGGCGGCGGCGGTGAGGCCGTCCTTGCCGGGCATCTCGATGTCGAGCAGCGCGATGTCGGGGGTCGCGGCGACCGCGACGGCCACGGCCTCCTCCCCGTCGGCGGCCTCGCCGACCACCTCGATGTCGGGCTCCAGGCCCAGCAGCGAGGCCAGCGCGCCGCGGATCATGCCCTGGTCCTCGGCCAGCATCACCCGGATCACGCGGCCGTCCCCACCCTGACCGGCACGAGCACCCGCAGCCGGAACCCGCCCTTGGGCGCGCCGCCGGCCTCCATGGTGCCGCCCGCGCCCGTCACCCGTTCGCGCAGGCCGCTGAGCCCGCTGCCGGTGCCCTGCGGCTCGCCGCCGCGTCCGTCGTCCATGATCTCAAGGGTGGCGTGTTCGCCGTCGTACGTCACCTGGATCTCGCAGCGGGCGGCCCGCGCGTGCCGTACGACGTTGGTGACGCCCTCGCGCACCGCCCAGCCGAACAGCCCGTCGAGCAGGTCGGGCAGCGGTGTGCCGGACACCCGCACCTCGGCCCGCACGCCCGCCGCGCGCAGCACCGACCGGGCGCCGTCGATCTCCTCCGACAGGCTGCGCTGCCGGTAGCCGGTGACCGCCTCGCGCACCTCCACCAGCGCCTGCCTGGCCACCGACTCGATGTCGGCGATCTCCTGCCGCACCTGCGGCGACTCCTCGGCCAGCCGCCCGGCCAGCTCGCTCTTGAGCACGATCAGCGACAGGCTGTGGCCGAGCAGGTCGTGCAGGTCGCGGGCGATGCGCAGGCGCTCCTCCGTGGCCGCCAGCCTGGCCACCTCGCCCTGCGCCTCCTGCAGCCGCAACGTCAGCACCCGGCTGTTGCGGATGCTGATGAACAGCACGCCCAGCGTGACGACCTGCAGCCCCAGGACGATGACGCCGGCGAACTCGTCGCCGGTCAGCACCCCGGCCGCCACCACCACCGCCAGGTTCACCCCCACCCCGGCCAGCGCCCAGGCGGGCGGGAGGGTGAACCCGTAGAGCACGACCGTGTAGACCGGCAGCGTGAGCCAGGCGCCGCCGAAGGCGAACGCGCTGACCACCGCGATCACCGCGGTCACGCCGAGCAGGGGGAAGGTGGCGCGCGAGCGCTCGTGGAAGCTCTTGGCGCTGATCACCGTGCCGACGAAGCAGCCGATGAACGCGACCAGCGCCGCGGCCCCCCAGACCGCCCTGGCCCCCGTGACATCGCCCGCGACGATCTCGGCGATCGGGAAGACGAGGTAGACCATGCCGACGGACATCCCGAGCAACCGCCGCCTGGGCGACGGCCGCCCGTCACCGAAGTGCAGCTTGTCGGCGAAACTCATGCCCGAACAGTAGCCCGGCGGTAGAGGTAGGCGGCAGCCCCGCCCAGGACGACCGCCCATCCGCCGACCACCAGCACGTCGGTCAGCGCGACGCCGTGCCCGGCGACGATGCTCCAGCCGAGGCTCGCGTAGTGGTAGGAGGGCATGACGTCGGCCACGGTCCGCATGGTGTCGCCGAACACCTCCGGCGGGAACCACAGGCCGCCCGCGATGGCCAGGACGAACATGCAGATCATCGCGGCCGGCTGCGCGGCGTCGGCCGTCAGCAGCGACCCGATCGCCAGGCCCAGCGCGATGAACGGGATCGTCCCCAGCCACATGGCCAGCAGCAGCGGCACCCACCGGCCGACCGGCATCGACACGCCCTGCTGGACGATCCCGACGACGGCCACCAGCAGCAGCGAGGGCAGCACGAGCAGCATGGCGGTGCCGAGCTTGGTCGCGATGATCATCCAGTTGGGCAGCGGGGTGATCTGGAGCTGGCGCAGCCAGCCGGACTGCCGTTCGGTCGCCCACGGCACCGCCGAGCTCATCATCGACGAGGCCAGCGCCCCGTAGGCGGCCATGGAGACCATCAGCACGACGCTGTAGCTCACCCCGGCGCCGTCGGTCTGCTTGCCGTAGATGTTGGCGTTGATCAGGTACAGCACGACCGGGAAGATGACCACGAAGATGATGTAGCGCCGGTTGCGCAGCATGCGCATCGCCTCGGTCTTGGCGTAGAACAGCATCAGGACTCCCTGGTGAGCGCGAGGAAGGCGTCTTCGAGGTCGGCGCCGGTGAGCTGGAGGCCCCGTACGTCGAGCTCGGTGCCCCGGAACAGGGCGGCCACGGTCGCGTCGGGGTCGGAGGTGTGCAGCGTGGCGGTGCCGGCGGCGACCTCGACGGCGGTGACGCCGGGCAGCCGGTCGAGCCCGGCCGCGGGCTGGTCGCCCAGCGTGAAGCGGACGACCTGGCCGCCCACGCCCGCCTTGATCTCGGCGGCGGTGCCGTCGGCGGCCAGCCGGCCGCGGGCGATGACGATCACCCGGTCGGAGTGCGCGTCGGCCTCCTCCAGGTAGTGGGTGGCGAACAGCACGGTCCTGCCGCCGGCGGCGTAGTCGTGCATGCTGGCCCAGAACCGCAGCCTGGATTCCACGTCCATGGCGGCGGTGGGCTCGTCGAGCAGCAGGATCTTCGGCGCGCCCGCGATGGCCAGGGCGAACCTGACGCGCTGCGTCTGGCCGCCGGACAGCTTGTTCGCGCGCCGCTTGACCAGGTCCGACAGGTCGGCCAGCTTGAGGATCTCGGCCAGCGGCAGCGGGTCGGGGTAGAGCCGGCGGACGAGGTCGATGAGCTCCTTGACCGACAGCTCGGGGATGAGGGCGCCGTTCTGGAGCATCGCGCCCAGCTCGCCGGCGCGCACCGCGTGGTCGGGCGTGCGGCCGTGGATGGTGATCGTGCCGCTGGTGGGACGCAGCAGGCCGAGCAGCATGTTGATCGAGGTGGACTTGCCGGCGCCGTTGGGGCCGAGCAGAGCCACGGTCTTGCCCGGCTCGATGGCGAGCGAGAGGTCGTCGACGGCAAGCACGTCCCCGTAGCGCTTGCTGACCTGGTCGAACACGATGGCGTTCATGCCAGCAAACGCTACGGGCGCGGCCTTTCCCCCGTTAGTGTGATCCTTCCGGGGTTGGGCGTGACATTTGTCAGAGGCGGCAGGCGTAGATGTCGGTGACCAGGATGGCCCGCGCGCCGATGTCCCAGAGCTGGTCCATCACCTGCTGGTGGCCCTTGCGCCGGACCATGGCCCGGACGGCGACCCAGCCCTCGCGGTGGAGCGGCGAGACCGTGGGCCCCTCCATGCCGGGCGTGAGGGCGATGGCCTCCTCGATGCGCTCGGCGCGGATGTCGTAGTCCATCATCACGAAGTCGCGGGCGTGCACGACGCCCTGCAGGCGGCGGACGAGCTGCCCCATGCCCGGCGTCTCCGGCGCGCTCTGCCGCTTGATCAGCACGCCCTCGGAGCGCATGATCGGCTCGCCGAACACCTCCAGGCCGACGTTGCGCAGCGTGGTGCCGGTCTCCACGACGTCGGCGACCGCGTCGGCCACGCCGAGCCGGATCGCGGTCTCGACGGCGCCGTCGAGCTTGATCACGCGGGCGTCGACGCCCTGGTCGGACAGGTACTTGTCGAGCAGCCCCGCGTAGGAGGTGGCGATGCGCTGCCCGTCGAGGTCCTTGACCGACGACATCGTGCCCGCCTTGGCGGCCAGGCGGAAGGTGGAGCCGCCGAAGCCGAGCGGCATGATCTCCTCCACCGGCGCGCCGGAGTCGATCAGCATGTCGCGGCCGGTGATGCCGAGGTCGAGGGTGCCCTCCCCGACGTAGACGGCGATGTCACGGGGACGCAGGAAGAACAGCTCGCAGCCGTTGTCCTCGTCGACGACGACGAGCTCCTTGCTGTCCCTGCGGGACCGGTAGCCGGCCTCCTTGAGCATGTTCTGGGCGGCTTCGCTGAGCGCGCCCTTGTTCGGTACGGCCAGACGCAGCATGTTCGGGTCTTCTTCCTCACTCATGGTCGACGGGACTCCGGAAGCGGGCGCGAGGCGCCCTAGAGATGCTTGTACACCTCGTCGAGCCCGATGCCCTTGGCGATCATGAGCACCTGCACGTGGTAGAGGAGCTGGGAGATCTCCTCCGCCGCCCTGTCGTTCGACTCGTGCTCGGCGGCCATCCAGCTCTCGGCGGCCTCCTCGACGACCTTCTTGCCGATGGCATGCACGCCGGCGTCGAGCGCGGCCACGGTGCCCGAGCCCGCGGGCCTGGTACGCGCCTTGTCTGACAGCTCGGCGAACAGCTCTTCGAAGGTCTTCATGGTCTCTCTCGTCGGTCGGTTGGCGTGCCTGACAAGCCTAGTCTGCGCGCGGCGGTGACGCCGCCCGGAGTCCGCCACGCGAGACGGCCGCTTCCGGCCCGTCGTCCGGGGGCCGTTCGGTCTCCGGAGGGCCGTTCTAGGCTGGTGGTCATGGACATCGCGACCGTGGGCAAGCTCTGGGACGCCGATCCCGGCTGGTTCAACACCCCTTCGTACGGCCTTCCGCCCCGCCCGGCCTTCGAGGAGTTGCAGGCCGTGCTCACCGAGTGGCGGCACGGCAGCGGCGACTGGGCGCCCTGGGACGCCTCCGTCGGCCGGGCCCGCACGGCCTTCGCCCACCTGGTCGGCGCCGAACCGGCCGACGTGACGGTCGGCTCGACGGTGTCGCAGATCATGTCCACGGTGGCGACCGCGCTGCCGCCGGGGGCGCGGGTGCTGGTGCCGGAGATCGAGTTCACCAGCAACCTGTTCCCGTGGGCGGTGGCGGCCGAGGTCGAGACCGTGCCCGCCGAGCGCCTGGCCGACGCCGTCACGAGCCGCACCGACGCCGTCGCCTTCAGCCTCGTGCAGTCGGCCACCGGCTACGTGACGCCGCTGCACGACGTCGTCGCCGCCGCCCGCGCCCACGACGCGCTGGTCATCGCCGACGGCTCGCAGGCGTGCGGGTGGCTGCCGGTGTCGGTGGCCGACGGGATCGACGTGCTGGCGTGCGCGGCCTACAAGTGGCTCATGGCGCCGCGCGGGGCCGCGTTCGGGTACCTGTCGCCCCGGGTGCGCTCCCGGATGCGCCCGCTGGCGGCCAACTGGTACGCCGGCGACGATCCGGGCGGCTCCTACTACGGGCCGCCGCTGCGGCTGGCCGCCGACGCCCGCGCCTTCGACCTGTCGCCGGCCTGGTTCTGCTACGTCGGCGCGGCGCCCGCGCTCGAACTGCTCAACGAGATCGGCGCCCAGCGCGTCCACGAGCACGACGTCGAGCTGGCCAACCGGTTCAGGGCCGGGCTCGGGCTGGAGCCGTCCGACTCGGCGATCGTGTCGGTGGAGGCGCCGGGCGAGCGGCTGGCGGCGGCCGGCATCCGCGCCGCGGTGCGCGCCGGCCGGGTGCGCGCGGGCTTCCACGTCTACAACACCGTCGACGACGTCGACCGGGCTCTCGACGTCCTGACCTCCTAGCCCTCAGGGAACGGCGAAGCCCGTCGCCCCTCCCCTGCGGGAGGTGCGACGGGCCTGGTCGTTCAGCGGCTCCGGGCGGGATCAGCGCTCGAAGCGGCGGCCGCCGTTGTTGCGGCGGAACCCGCCGTTGCCGCGCTCCTCGGGACGGAAGCCGCCGCCGGAGCGGAAGCCGTCGCGGGGGGCGCGCTCGTCGGAGCGGGCGGGCCGGTCACGGTCGCCCGAGAACGGGCGGCCACGATCGGCGCCGAAGCGGCCGCGGTCGTCGGAGCGGAAGCCGCCGCCGCCACGCTGGCCGTCACGGAACCCGCCGCCACGCGGCCCCTCGGACCGGTAGCCGCGGTCGTCCTGACGGAACGGGCGGTCGTCGGAACGGAAGCCACCACGGTCGTCCTGACGGGCGGGACGCTCGTCGGAGCGGAAACCGCCGCGGTCGTCCTGACGGGCGGGACGGTCGTCGGAGCGGAAACCGCCGCGCGGCCGCTCGCCACGCCTGCGGTCGTCGCCGAACGTGCGCGGCTCGGCCGGACGCTGCCCGCCGCCGAACGGCCGCTCGCCCTCGGCGTGCCGGCGCGGACGACGGTCCTCGCCGGACTCCTCGTGACGGCGCGGACGACGGTCGTCGCCGCCGGCGAAGGTGCCGTCCTCGTGCCGGCGCGGACGGCGCTCGCCGTCGAACTCGCGGCGCGGACGACGCCCGCCCCGGCGCTCGGCGCCGCCGTGACCGCCCTCGCGGCGCGGGCGCAGCGGCTTGCGCACGTCGGGCTCCCACACGGGGATGGCCTCGCCGCTCGGCGTCCTGGCCCCGGCCACCTCGGCCAGCCGGGGGTGCCCCGGGGTGGCCTTGAGCCGGAACGGGTGGATGCCGGCGCGCCTGGTCAGGGCGTCGGTCGAGCGGCGCTCGTTGGGCAGCACCAGGGTGACGACGGTGCCCTTCTCGCCCGCACGGGCGGTACGGCCGCCGCGGTGCAGGTAGCTCTTGTGGTCCTGCGGCGGGTCGACGTGCAGCACCAGGCTGATGTTGTCGACGTGGATGCCGCGGGCCGCGACGTCGGTGCAGACCAGCACGTTGATCGAGCCCTCGCGGAACTCGGCCAGGATGCGGGTGCGCTGGTTCTGGCGCTTGCCGCCGTGCAGGCCGCCGGCCTTGATGCCGACCCGGGCGAGCTGCTTGCACAGCCGGTCGACGCCGTGCTGGGTGCGGACGAAGATGATCGTACGGCCCTCGCGGTTGGCGATCTCGGCCGTGACGTCGAACTTGTCGTCCCGCGTGACCTGCATCACGTGGTGCTCCATGGTGTCGACCGGCGAGGTCGCCGGGGCCACGGAGTGGGTGATCGGGTCCTTGAGGAAGCGGCGCACCAGCTTGTCGACGTCGCCGTCGAGGGTGGCCGAGAACAGCAGGCGCTGCCCGTCGGTCGGGGTCTGGGCCAGCAGCTCGGTGACGACGGGGAAGAAGCCGAGGTCGCACATGTGGTCGGCCTCGTCGAGGACGGAGACCTCGACCTGCGCCAGCGAGCACTCGCCCTGCCGGATCAGGTCGCCCAGGCGGCCCGGGGTGGCGATCACGATGTCGACGCCGCGGCGCAAAGCCTCGATCTGCTTGCCCATGGACATGCCGCCCACGACGACCTTCATCCGCAGCCCGAGGCCGCGGCCGAGCGGTTCGAGCGCGTCGTGCACCTGAAGGGCCAGCTCACGGGTGGGCACAAGGATCATCGCGCGCGGGTGGCCGGCGGCGGGCCGCACCCCCGCGATGCGAGCCATGGTCGGCAAACCGAAGGCCAGGGTCTTGCCCGAGCCGGTCTGGCCACGGCCCAGGACGTCATGGCCGGCGAGCACGTCGGGGATCGTCGCACTCTGGATGGGGAACGGGCTGTCGATGCCCTGCTTGGCCAGACCGCTGATGAGCGGCTTGGGAAGGCCGAGCAGTTCGAACTCGGACGGGCCCGTCTCGGGGGCGGTCTCGTCGAACGCGGGCATGACAGCGTCAAGCATGGTCACGAAATTCGTGCCTTTCAGTCGAAGTGGCGCGTCACTTCTGCGAAAGGACGAGCCGGGACATACGGCCTGATGCCGTACACGTTGCAGTACGCCCGCCATCGTGGCGGGACTTCACAGGGGGGATACACCGGGGCACCGGCCGCAGGCGGCGCGATGACGCGAGATGAGGCGTCTGGTGTATACCTGGTGCCAACGCCGGGGATGTTATCGGATATTCCCTGGCTGGGTACGGACCTTCCGAAACCCTTCGTTGGCACACTGAAACGGCTGACGCCCAACGCCAGCCGTTACAGCTAGAAAGATCAGACGTTGAAGCCTAGCATACGGAGCTGCTCACGCCCCTCGTCAGTGATTTTGTCGGGGCCCCACGGCGGCAGCCAGACCCAGTTGATCTTGACGTCGGAGACCATGCCCTCCAGGGCGGAGTGGGCCTGGTCCTCGATGACGTCGGTCAGCGGGCAGGCCGCGCTGGTCAGCGTCATGTCGATGGTGGCCACCGGCTGACCGGCGTCGGACGGGTCGAGGTTGAGCCCGTAGATGAGCCCCAGGTCGACGACGTTGATGCCGAGCTCGGGGTCGACGACGTCTTTGAGCGCCTCCATGACCTCTTCGACGGTGGTGTCACCGTCGAAGCCGGTCGGAGTCTCCACTGGCTTGCTCATTGGGCACTCCTCACCACAGCGTCCTTGTAGGCCATCCACGACAGCAGCGCGCACTTGACGCGTGCCGGGAACTTGGCCACGCCCGCGAACGCCACCGCGTCCCCGAGCACCTCCTCGTCGGCCTCGACCTGCCCCCGGCCCTGCATGAGCCTGGTGAACTCGTCGACCACCGACAGCGACTCCTCGACCGTCGAGCCGGTGGCCAGCTCGTGCAGCACGGAGGCGGCCGCCTGGCTGATCGAGCAGCCCTGGCCGTCGTAGGAGACGTCTTCGATCTTACCGGCGTCGCCCACCCTGACCCGCAGCGTGATCTCGTCGCCGCACGTCGGGTTCACGTGGTGAACCTCGGCGTCGTACGGCTCGCGCAGCCCCCGCCCCTGCGGGTGCTTGTAGTGTTCCAGGATCAGCTCCTGGTACATCGACTCGCCGATCATGGCTATGCGAACACCTTCTGAACGTGATGGAGGCCGCGCACCAGGGCGTCGATCTCGCCCGTGGTGTTGTACAGGTAGAACGACGCCCGCGTGGTCGCCGGTATTCCGAACCGCAGGTGCAGCGGGCGCGCGCAGTGGTGCCCGACCCGCACGGCGACGCCGAACTGGTCGTCCAGGATCTGCCCCACATCGTGGGGGTGTATGCCTTCCAGCGTGAACGACAGCGTGCTGCCGCGCTGGTCGAGGGAGTCGGGCCCGATCAGCCGCAGCGACGGCACCTCGCGCAGGGCATCGAGGGCGTAGGCCGTCAGCGAGCGCTCGTGCGCCTCGATGGCGTCCATGCCGACCGCGGTGAGGTAGTCGACCGCCGCGCCGAGACCGATCGCCTCGACGATGGGCGGCGTGCCGGCCTCGAACTTGTGCGGGATCGGCGCGTACGTCGAGCGGTCCATCCAGACCGCCTCGATCATCTCGCCGCCGCCCAGGAACGGCGGCATGGCCTCCAGCAGCTCGGTACGGCCCCACAGCACGCCGATGCCCGAAGGGCCGACCATCTTGTGACCGGTGAAGGCCACGAAGTCGGCGCCCAGCGCGGCCATGTCCACCGGGTGGTGCGGCACGGACTGCGAGGCGTCGAGCATGATCAGCGCGCCGACCTCGTGCGCCCGCGCGGCAACGGCGGTGACCGGGTTGACCGTGCCGAGCACGTTCGACTGGTGGGCGATCGAGACGATCTTCGTCCGCTCGGTGACGAGGGCCGGGTCGAAGTCGAGCCGCCCGTCGTCGGTGACGCCGAACCACTTCAGCGTCGCTCCGGTGCGCTGCGCGAGCATCTGCCACGGCACGATGTTGGAGTGGTGCTCCATCTCGGAGATGACGATCTCGTCGCCGGGGCCCAGGGTGAAGCGGGGGTCGCTGTTGGCGGGGTTGCCGAAGGAGTAGGCCACGAGGTTGAGGGCCTCGGAGGCGTTCTTGGTGAAGATCACCTCATCGCGCGAGCCCGCCCCGACGAACGCCGCCACCTTGTCGCGCGCGCTCTCGTACGCCTCGGTCGACTCCGAGCCGAGCACGTGCATGGCCCGCCCGACGTTGCTGTAGTGCAGCGCCAGGTGGTCGCGCATGGTGTCGATGACCTGGTTGGGCTTCTGCGAGGAGTTGCCCGAGTCCAGGTAGACGAGCGGGCGCCCGTCGGGCAGCTCGCGGGAGAAGATCGGGAAGTCCTTCCTGATCTTCTCCACGTCCAAGCTGGTGGAAGTCATGCAGATGCCTTCGTGTACTGCTCGTAGCCCTCGGCCTCGAGCTTGTCGGCCAGCTCCGGCCCGCCCTCCTCGACGATCCGGCCGCCGGCGAAGACGTGCACGAAGTCGGGCTTCACGTAGCGCAGGATGCGGGTGTAGTGGGTGATCAGCAGCACGCCGGTCTCACCCGTGGAGCGGAAGCGGTTGATGCCCTCGGAGACCACCCGCAGCGCGTCGACGTCGAGGCCGGAGTCGGTCTCGTCGAGCACGGCGATCTTCGGCTTGAGCAGCTCGAGCTGGAGGATCTCGTGGCGCTTCTTCTCGCCGCCGGAGAAGCCCTCGTTGAGGTTGCGCTGGGCGAAGGCGGCGTCGATGGACAGGGCGTCCATGCCGGCCTTGAGGTCTTTGGCGAACTCGCGCAGCTTGGGCGCCTCGCCGCGGACCGAGGTGACGGCCGAGCGCAGGAAGTTCGACACCGACACGCCGGGGACCTCGACCGGGTACTGCATGGCGAGGAACAGGCCGGCGCGGGCGCGCTCGTCGACCGACAGCTCCAGCAGGTCGACGCCGTCGAGCAGCACCTGGCCGCCGGTGATCGTGTACTTGGGGTGACCGGCGATCGCGTAGGCGAGGGTGGACTTGCCCGAGCCGTTGGGGCCCATGATGGCGTGCGTCTCGCCGGACTTCACCGTCAGGTTGACGCCGCGCAGGATTTCCTTGTCCTCGACGGCGACCTTGAGGTCACGGATCTCTAGGGTGGACACGTTTATGACTCCTTCGAGAGCGAGACGAGGACGTCGTCGCCGTCGATCTTGACTGTGTAGACGTTCACGGGCTTGGTGGCGGGCGGGCCGGTGGGCTTGCCGGAGCGCACGTCGAAGCACGAGCCGTGCAGCCAGCACTCCAGCGTGCCGTCGTAGACCTCGCCCTCGCTGAGCTTCACCTCGGCGTGCGAGCAGACGTCGTGCAGGGCGAAGACGTCGGCGCCCTTGCGCACCAGCGCCACCGGGGTCTCCCCGACCTCGACGCCGATGACGCCGCCGTCGGGGATGTCGGCGACCTGGCAGACCTTCTCGAAACTCATCGCGCGAGCTCCGCCTCCACCGCGGCCAGCACGCGGTCGCGGATCTCCTCGATCTGGATCTTCTCGATGAGCTGGCCGAGGAAGCCCCTGATGACCAGGCGGCGGGCCTCGTCGTAGGGGATGCCGCGGGCCTGGAGGTAGAAGATGTGCTCGTCGTCGAGGCGGCCCGAGGCCGAGGCGTGCCCGGCTCCGGCGACCTCGCCGGTGAGGATCTCCAGGTTGGGGACCGAGTCGGCGCGGGCGCCGTCGGTGAGGATGAGGTTGCGGTTGAGCTCGTAGGTGTCGGTGCCCTCGGCCTCGACCCTGATGATCACGTCGCCGATCCAGACGGCGTGCGCGTCCTGGCCCTGCAGCGCGCCGCGGTAGTCGACGTTGCTCTTGCAGTTGGGCTGGGAGTGGTCGACCAGGAGGCGGTGCTCCAGGTGCTGACCGGCGTCGACGAAGTAGACGCCGGACATGTCGGCGTCGCCGCCGGGCGCGGTGTAGGCCACGCTGGGCGAGAGCCGGACCAGGTCGCCGCCGAGGGTCACCACGAAGCTGCGGAAGGTCGCGTCCTTGGCGAGCTGGGCGTGGTGGTGGGAGACGTGCACGGCGTCGTCGTCCCAGTCCTGGAGGCTGACGACCTTGAGGTTGGCGCCGTCGCCGACGACGAACTCGATGTTGTCGGCGTAGACGGCGCTGCCCTTGTGGTCGAGCACGACCACGGCCTCGGCCATCGGCTCCACCTTGACCACGATGTGGCCGTAGGCGGCGCCGTCGCCCTCACCGGTCAGGGTGAGCACGGTCGGCCTCGACGTGACGGCCTCGCGCGGCACCGTGATCACGGTCGCCTTCTCGAAGCTGTTCCACGCCTGCGCGCTGACCCGGTCGGTGGGCGTGAACGCCTTGCCGACGCGGGCGTCGTCGCGCCCGACCGTCTCGACGACGACCTCGGGCGCGGCCTCGACGTCGAGGCGCACGTGGCCCACGGGGTCGGCCTTGCCGTTGTGCAGGCCCTTCAGGCGGGACAGCGGCGTGAAGCGCCACGACTCCTCGCGCCCGGTCGGGACCTCGAAGTCGCCCAGTTCGTAGGACGCCTTCTCGTGCAGGGTCGACAGGGGCTTCTCGTTCAGGCCCATCAGCCGACGGCTCCTTCCATCTGCAGCTCGATCAGCCGGTTGAGCTCGAGCGCGTATTCCATGGGCAGCTCGCGGGCGATCGGCTCGACGAAGCCGCGCACGATCATCGCCATGGCCTCGTCCTCGCCGAGCCCGCGGCTCATGAGGTAGAAGAGCTGGTCCTCGCTGACCTTGGAGACCGTGGCCTCGTGGCCCATCGAGACGTCGTCCTCGCGCACGTCGACGTAGGGGTAGGTGTCGGAGCGGCTGATCTGGTCGACCAGGAGCGCGTCGCACTTGACGGTGCTGGCGCTGCCGTGGGCGCCCTCCTCGATCTGCACGAGACCGCGGTAGGAGGTGCGGCCGCCGCCGCGCGCCACCGACTTGGAGATGACGCTGGAGCTGGTGTTGGGCGCCAGGTGCACCATCTTGGAGCCGGCGTCCTGGTGCTGGCCCTCGCCGGCGAAGGCGACGCTCAGCGTCTCGCCCTTGGCGTGCTCGCCCATCAGGTAGACGGCCGGGTACTTCATCGTGACCTTGGAGCCGATGTTGCCGTCGATCCACTCCATGGTCGCGCCCTCGTAGGCGACGGCGCGCTTGGTGACCAGGTTGTAGACGTTGTTCGACCAGTTCTGGATGGTCGTGTAACGGCAGCGGGCGTTCTTCTTCACGATGATCTCCACGACCGCGCTGTGCAGCGAGTCGGAGGAGTAGATCGGCGCGGTGCAGCCCTCGACGTAGTGGACGTAGGAGTTCTCGTCGACGACGATCAGCGTCCGCTCGAACTGGCCCATGTTCTCGGTGTTGATCCGGAAGTAGGCCTGCAGCGGGATCTCGACCTCGACGTTCGGCGGCACGTAGATGAACGAGCCACCGGACCACACGGCGGTGTTGAGCGCGGCGAACTTGTTGTCGCCGACCGGGATCACCGAGCCGAAGTACTCCTTGAAGAGCTCCTCGTGCTCCTTCAGGCCCGTGTCGGTGTCGACGAAGATGACGCCCTTCTCCTCAAGGTCCTCACGGATCTTGTGGTAGACGACCTCCGACTCGTACTGGGCCGCGACGCCGGCGATGAGGCGCTGCTTCTCCGCCTCGGGGATGCCGAGCTTGTCGTAGGTGTTCTTGATGTCGGCGGGCAGCTCGTCCCAGGAAGCGGCCTGCTTCTCGGTCGAGCGCACGAAGTACTTGATGTTGTCGAAGTCGATGCCGGTGAGGTCGGAGCCCCAGGTGGGCAGCGGCTTCTTGGCGAACAGGCGGAGGCCCTTCAGGCGAAGGTCGAGCATCCACTCCGGCTCGTTCTTGAGCGCGGAGATGTTGCGGACGACCTCCTCGGACAGGCCACGCTTGGCCGCCGCGCCCGCGGCATCCGGGTCGGCCCAGCCGAACTTGTAATTCCCGAGGCCTTCCAGCTCCGGGCGGTCGGTGACAGTCACCTTCCGGTCTCCTTGCTCTTGTCTCTGTGTGCGGATTCAGCCAGCGACTTGGGGCTCACGTGGGTCGTGCAGACCCCGTCGCCGTGCGCGATCGTGGCCAGGCGCTGCACCGGGGTGCCGAGCAGTTGCGCGAACGCCTCCGTCTCGGCCTCGCAGAGCTGCGGGAACTCCGCGGCCGCGTGAGCCACCGGGCAGTGGTGCTGGCAGAGCTGGTCGCCGCCCGACTTGGCCTTGCTGGCCGAGGCGGCGTACCCCTCTGCCGACAGCGCCTGCGCCAGCACCTGTACGCGCTGGTCCGCCGGCACCGTCCGCATGACCGGCTCCAGCCGCGTCAGCAGGCTCGACACCTGCGAGCGGGCGAAGTCGGTCACGGCTTCTCGTCCCATGCGCTCGGCCAGGAAGCGGAGTGCGCTCCCGGCGAGGTCGTCATAGGCGTGCTCGAAAGCACTGCGCCCCGCGTCGGTGATGGCGAACAGCTTGGCGGGCCGTCCGCGCCCGCGCTGACCGCGCGGCCTGACCGTGCGAGGCTCTATCATTCCCTCGGCCAGCAACGCGTCGAGGTGCCTGCGCACCGCGGCGGGCGTCAGCCCCAGCCGCTCGCCGAGCGAGGCGGCCGTCACGGGACCATGCTCAAGGATGAGCCTGGCGACGCGCGCGCGGGTGCTGCGCTCGCTACCGGGCTCGATCGTGGGCATGTTTTTCACAACATCAGTGTGCCGTAATTCCTTCCCGCTGCACAAATGAATCGGAGCAGGCCACCAATGGAATTGCTCACGCAGGTAAGGCTTACCTAACCTTTCGGCGTCCCAGGATCGCGAACGCGAGCGTGGAGCAGATGATCAGGCCGAGCATCACGCAGGCCATCGGCACGGCCGTGCCCTCGCCCGCCAGGCCGACCAGCGGGGCCGCCAGCGCGCCCAGCGCGAACTGCAGCACGCCGAGCAGCGCCGAGGCGCTGCCGGCGATCTGGGCGGGCTGCCCGGCCAGCGCGAGCGCGCCCGTGCCGGGCAGGACGAGCCCCTGACCCAGCATGATCACGAACAGGCCCGCCACGATGCCGGCCAGGCCGAGCCCGGTCAGCGCGGCGGTCACCAGCAGCCCGGCGCCCACCAGGCCGGTGACCAGCCCCACGACGACCAGGCGGGCGGGCTCCACGCGGCCCGACAGGCGGCCGCCGAGCTGGGCCATCGCGGTCAGGCCGAGCGCGTTGAGCCCGAAGATGAGCGAGTACTGCTGCGGGGTGGCGCCGTACACCTGCTGGAGCACGAACGGCGAGCCGGAGATGTAGCCGAACATCGCCGCGAAGGCCAGCCCCGCGGTGAGCGCGCAGCCCATGAACGCGCGGTCGCGCAGGAGCTGCCAGAAGGTGCGCACGGTGTGCGCCAGCCCGCCGCTCTCGCGCCGGTCGGCGGGCAGCGTCTCGCGCACCCCCGGCAGCACGGCCAGCAGCAGCACGAGCCCGGCGACGCTGAGCGCCACGAACACGCCGCGCCAGGAGGTGAAGGCCAGCAACTGGGCCCCGGCGATGGGGGCGAGGATCGGCGCCAGGCCGCTGACCAGCATGAGCGTGGCGAAGATGCGGGCGATGGCGGCGCCGTCGTACAGGTCGCGGACGACCGCGCGGACGATGACCAGCGCCGCCCCGCCCAGGACGCCCTGGAGCAGCCGCAGGACGATCAGCACGGGCACCGACGGCGCGAACGCGCACAGCAGCGAGGCCACCATGAACCCCGCCACGCCCACGATCAGCGGGACGCGCCGCCCGCGCACGTCGCTGACCGGGCCGGCGACGACCTGGCCGACGGAGACGCCGATCAGGCAGGCGGTGAGGGTGAGCTGGACCTGCGCGGGAGCGCTGAGCATCTCCTCGGTGATGGCGGGCAGGGCGGGCAGGTACATGTCGATGGACAGCGGGCCGATCGCCGACAGCGCGCCCAGGATCACCAGCAGCAGCCCCCGCCTCCCGCCCTTGGTCTCGCCCTTGCTCCCAATGGCGGCGGACGCGGCTTCTGCCACGGACATGCCTGAACCCCTTCCCCTCGCAGGCCGATGACCCACGAGGGCCGAGGGATCAAACCGGGATTCGGTCCTCCTAATTCCCGGTTATCAGATATTTCATGATGTTTCGTTGAGCTGGATGACGGCGAACGCCGCACCCTGCGGATCGATGAGCTGCGCGAACCTGCCGGGCGGCGCCTCGGTCACGCCGGTGAGCACGTCGGCGCCCGCCTCGGCGGCGGCGTGCAGGGCCGCGTCGAGGTCGGCGACCGCGAAGTAGGTCAGCCAGAACGACGGCAGCTCCGCCGGAGCCTCGCCGGGCATCGGGATCATCCCCGCCACGGCCGCCTCCCCCGCCACCCACTCGGTGTAGGCCATGCCGCCCAGGTCGGACGTGCGCGACGTCCAGCCGAAGACCGCCGAGTAGAAGCGCTCGGCGGCCGGCGCGTCCCGGGTGCACAGCTCGTTCCAGCAGAACGCGCCGGGCTCGTTGACCAGCTCCGCCCCCGCGTGGGCGGCCGCCTGCCAGGCGCCGGCGCAGGAGCCGTCGGGGGCCCGCAGGGTGACCATGGTGCCCTCGTCGAAGACCTCCATGGGCTCCGCCACGACGGCGCCGCCGGCGTCCCTGACCCGGGCGGCCAGCGCGGCGGCGTCGTCGGTGGCGACGTAGGTGTTCCAGAGCGAGGCCGAGCCGCCGTCGCGGACGGGGCCGATCCCGGCGACCTTGCTGCCCTCGTGGACGAACATCCCGTAGCCGCCGGCCGCCGGGTCGTCGACCATGTCGGCCGTCCAGCCGAACAGATCCCCGTAGAACCGGGCCGAGCCGGGAACGTCGGTGCTGGCCAGGTCCACCCAGCACGGGACTCCTGGGTCGTATCCACTGCGTCGCGACATGTGAGGCTCATCGCCGCGCTTCCCCCCGTTCTCACGCCTTTCCGGGGAACGGTCCGGTCAAGGGCCGTCCATTTCCGGGCAGGGCGGCCCGACGGGCGTTCGCCGGGCGCGTACCTGGGGGCCGGACCGCCCGGCGCAGTCCCTAAACTCGTGGCCATGGATTCCCCAGCCGTCGAGATCGTCGACCTGGTCAAACGCTACGGCGGCCGGACCGCCCTCGACGGCCTCACCCTGCGGGCCGGCCGCGGCGCCGTCACCGCCGTCCTCGGGCCCAACGGCGCGGGCAAGACGTCCACGGTCGAGATCTGCGAGGGGTTCCGCAAGGCCGACTCCGGCACGGTGCGGGTGCTCGGCATGTCGCCCACGCTGCCCGAGCTGCGCCCGCGCGTCGGGGTGATGCTCCAGGCGGGCGGGGTGCCGCCGGCGATGCGCTGCGCCGAGTGGCTGCGCCTGGTCGCGCGCTTCTACGCCCGTCCCCACGATCCCGGCGCGCTGCTGACCCGGCTCGGGCTGGCCGAGCACGCGCGCACCCCCTACCGGCGGCTGTCGGGCGGCCAGCAGCAGCGGCTGTCGCTGGCCGCGGCCGTGATCGGCAGGCCGGAGCTGGTGTTCCTCGACGAGCCGACCGCCGGGCTCGACCCGCAGGCCCGGCACGCCTGCTGGGACCTGGTCGGCGAGCTGCGCGGCGCCGGGGTGTCGGTGGTGCTGACCACCCACCACATGGAGGAGGCCGAGCGGCTGGCCGACCACGTCGTGATCATCGACAGGGGGCGCGTGGTGGCCGAGGGCAGCCCGGCCTCGCTGACCGGGGCCGAGCGGCAGCTCAGGTTCAGGGCCCGGCCGGGGCTCACGCTGGAGGAGCTGCTCAACGCGCTCCCGGTGGGCAGCGCGGCCAAGGAGTCGCCGGCCGGCCACTACATCATCGAGGGCCAGGTGGGGCCCGAGCTGCTGGCCACCGTCACGGCCTGGTGCGCGGCGGAGGGCGTCACGGCCGACGACCTGCGCATCGAGCGCCGTACCCTCGAAGACGTCTTCCTCGAACTGACCGGCAGGGAGCTGCGATGACCCCCGTGCTCGACCTCTCGCCCGCGCCGGGCGCCGCGCCGTTCCCGCGCATGGTGCTCGCGCAGGCCGGCTCGGAGGTCCGCACGATGCTCCGCAACGGCGAGCAGCTCCTGCTCACCCTGATCATCCCGGTGCTGCTGCTGGTCGGCTTCTCGCTGGCGCCGCTGGTCGACGTCGGGGGCGGCCGTCGGGTCGACTTCCTGGTGCCGGGCGTGCTGGCCCTGGCCGTCATGTCCACGGCCTTCACCGGGCAGGCCATCGGCACGGGCTTCGAGCGCCGCTACGGCGTGCTCAAGCGGCTGGGCGCGACCCCGCTGTCCAGGGCCGGGCTCATGCTGGCCAAGACGGCCGCGGTGGTGGCCGTGGAGGTCATCCAGGCGGCCGTGATCGTGGCCGTCGGGCTGGCGCTGGGCTGGCGGCCCCACGGGTCGTTCCTGGCCGCGGCGGTGCTGGTCGTGCTCGGCACGGCGGCCTTCAGCGGCCTCGGCCTGCTGATGGCGGGCACGCTGCGGGCCGAGGCGACGCTGGCCGCGGCCAACCTGGTCTACCTGGTGCTGCTGGGGGCGGGCGGGGTGGTGTTCCCGCTGTCGAAGTTCCCCGAGGGCGCGCGGCCGGTCCTGGAGCTGCTGCCGATCTCGGCGCTGACCGGCGGCCTGCGCGCGGTGCTCGCCCAGGGAGCGGCGCTGCCGCTGGGGCCGGTGCTCGTCCTGGCCGGCTGGGCGGTGCTGACCCTGGCGCTGGTCTCACGGCTGTTCCGCTGGGAGTGAGGCGGCCGTTCCGCTGGGGGTGAGGGGCGCGGCCCCCGCGTGCGGAGATGTCGTCCGAGGTCAGTACGCTCTGGACGACCGCCCCACCTGCCGCGCGAGGAGTTCCGTGACCGACTTCGCCCTCGACGATCCCTTCGATCGCCGCCCGGCGCTGCCCCGTCCTGGCCGCCTGCTGCGCCAGGCCGCGGACTCGATCCCGCCCTCGTCGCTCGTCCTGCTGTCCATCGTCTCGGTGCAGCTCGGCGCCGCGTTCGCCAAGAACCTGTTCGCCGTCCTGCCGCCGAGCGCCGTGGTGTTCCTGCGCATCGCGGCGGGCGGCCTGATCATGGCCGCGGTGGCCAGGCCGAAGCTGCGGGGGCTGGGGTGGCGCGACTGGGCGGTGGGGGCCGGTTTCGGCCTGACGCTCGCGCTGATGAACCTGTCGTACTACGAGGCCCTGTCGCGGCTGCCGATGGGCGTCGCGGTGGCGATCGAGTTCCTCGGCCCGCTGGGCGTGGCCGTGGCCGCCTCCCGGCGCAGGCTCGACCTGGCCTGGATCGGCCTGGCGGGGCTCGGCGTGGCGCTGCTGGCGCCCTGGGGGCAGCAGGCGTCGGCGGCCTGGTGGCTCGGCATCGGGTTCGCCCTGGTGGCGGGCGCGTGCTGGGCGGCCTACATCCTGCTGTCGGCGGCGGCCGGGCGGCGTTTCCCCGGCACGACCGGGCTGTCGTTCGCGATGATCGTCTCGACCCTGGTGATCGCGCCGGTGGGCGTCACGACCGGCGGCGCCGACCTGCTCCAGCCGTCGCTGCTGCTGATCGGGCTGGGGGTGGGGCTGCTGTCGTCGGTGATCCCGTACTCGCTGGAGCTGCACGCGCTGCGGCGCATGCCCAAGCACGTGTTCGGCATTCTGATGAGCCTGGAGCCGGCCGTGGCGGCGCTGGCGGGCGTGCTGGTGCTGGGCGAGGTCCTGCACGTGCAGCAGTGGGCGGCGATCGTGTGCGTCGTGGCCGCCAGCCTCGGCTCGACCCGGATGACGGGGCGGTGATCACCGGGCGGTGAGGGCGGCTGAGAAGGTGCCGCCGCGCGCCCGCGGGGATGGGGATCTCTCGGGCGCGCGGCGGAGGGCTCGGCTTGAGGTGGGCGGGTCGCCGAGCCCGGTGAAGGTCAGCGGACGCGGGCGTCCGCGTGACCGGGCTGGTGAGGCCTTCAGGAAGGCGAGTTCGTGAAAGCTTTCACCAACACATTACCGCAAAACGGACAAACCCTCTTAATTCGGACGGTAAAGAACCGCGGCAGCCGTCAGTGCTCGGCCCAGATGCCCCGGACGTGGCCGATGTGCTCGCCCATCAGATGGCCGACCGCCTTGCCGTCGCCGCTCTTGAGCGCGTCGAGCATGGCCAGGTGCTCCCTGGCGGAGTCGGTCAGCGAGCCGCGCTCGGCCAGCTGCGACAGGCCGTAGAGCCGGGCCCGGTTGCGCAGGTCGCGCACCACCTCCACCAGGTGGACGTTCCCGGCCAGGGCCAGCAGCTCCAGATGGAAGCGCAGGTCGGCGTCGATGTAGGCGAGCAGGTCGGCCCGGTCGGCGGCCGAGACGATCTCCTCGGCGATCGGGCGCAGCCGTTCGAACTCCTCGGCGCGGGCACTGTCGGCCAGCCGCGAGACGGTGGGCACCTCGATCAGCTCGCGGATCTGGGTCAGCTCGTCGAGGTCGCGGTCGGACAGCTCGGTCACCCGGAAGCCCTTGTTGCGCACGGCCTCGACCAGGCCCTCCTTGGCCAGGTCGAGCATGGCCTCGCGGACCGGCGTGGCCGAGACGCCGAACTGCGCGGCGAGCACGGGCGCGGAGTAGACCACCCCTGGCCGCATCTCGCCGGTGATCAGCGCGGCCCGCAGCGCGTGCGCGACCTGCTCGCGCAGACTCTGCCGCTCCCCCACCATCGGCAGGTCGAGCCGGTCCTCGGCAGCCATCCGCCTTCCCCTCCTACTTCCACGCCTCGTACGCGGCCGCGGCGACCACCAGGTCCTGCCACGCCATGCCCGTGCTCTTGAACACCCGCGGGCCGGGACCGGCCACCACCCTCCCGGCGATCAGCTCGGCGAGGTTCCCGGCGAGATGACCAGAGGTGATCGTACCGTGGCGGATCGGGATGATCACGTCGCCGGCTTCCTCCAGGGCGGCCGATCTGGCCTCGACGACCACGGTGGCGCGGGCGACGAGGTCGCCGTCGAGCTCGCGGACGCCGGGCTCGTGCGACCCGACCGCGACCACGGTGACGCCGTCCCGGGCGAGCTTACCGGGGAACAGCGGCCGCGCGGCCGTGGTGCAGCAGGCGACGAGGTCGGCGGCCCGGATCGCGTCGGCCACCGCACCGGGCAGCGCACCGGCGGGGGTTCCGGCGGTCGGGGGTTCGGCCGTCAGGGGTTGGGCGGTCAGGGGTTCGGTGGTCAGGGGTTCGGTGGTCAGGGGTTCGGCCGTCAGGGATTCGGTGGTCAGGGGTTCGGCGGTGAGGCCCAGGGCGTGGCAGCGGGCGGCCAGGGCGGCGGCGCGGGCGGGGTCGCGGCCCACGATCGTGACGTGCTCGACCGGCCGCACCTCGCGCAGGGCCAGGACGTGCCCGTACGCCTGCGGCCCGCTGCCGAACACCACCAGGCGGCGCGCGTCCGGCTCGGCCAGGTAGGAGACGGCCAGGGCCGAGACGGCGGGCGTGCGCAGGGACGTGAGCGCGATGCCGTCCAGGGCGGCGAGCGGGGCCAGGGTCGGGCCGTCCAGCAGCAGGTACGTCCCCTGGATGCGGGGCAGGCCGCGCCCGGGGTTGGCGGGCGTGACGGTGACGGCCTTGACCCCGGCGTAGCGGCCGGCGGCGGCGGGCATGAGCAGGAGCTGCCCGGCCGGCAGGTCCACGGCCGGCCGCCGGGGCGTCAGCTCGGGGTCGAGCCCGTCGCGCAGGGCCTGTTCGAGGACGGCCACCGCGCGGCCGACCGGCACCAGCCGCTCCAGCACGGGCCCGTCAATGTAGGGAAGCGCGCTCATCGCAGCGTGAACCCCGTTCCGATCGGGTCGGCGGGATCGAGCTCGAAGACGTGCCGGCCGGTGCGGTAGGCCATGCCCTCGATCTCCGGCACGATCCCCTCGGCCGTCACCCCGGCCACCCGGGCCAGGAAGACGGACCCGACGACGCTCTCGTGCACCAGGGTGCCGCGCAGGCCCGCGTCGTGCAGCAGCGCCATCCTGGCGGCGGTGCCCGACCCGCACGGCGACCGGTCCACCTCGCCGTCGGCGAAGACGGTGACGTTGCGCTGCCGGACACTCCGCCCGGCCCCCGGCAGCTCGCCGCCCGCCGATCCGCCGCCCGCCGATCCCCCGTCCGGCGCGGCGGCGGCCGGCAGGTCGTCGTCCGGCAGGTCGTCGTGGAAGATGACGCCGTAGACGCCGGACAGGCGGTCGTCGCGGGGGTGGCGGGTGGCGGGGTGGCCGGCCAGGGCGGCCTTGATGCGGCGGGCGTGCCCGACCAGGGCGGTCAGATGGCGGGGCTCGACGGACAGACCCAACTCCCCAGCCGAAATAGACGCATAAATCGCCCCGCCGTACGAAATATCAACCTTGGTTCCGGCGACGGCCACGTCCCGGGCGATCACGTACGACGGCACGCTCACGAACGTCACCCCCACAACCCGCCCGCCCGAGCACCGCACCCGCGCCCTGACCCGCCCCGACGGCACGTCCACCACCACGTCGGTCTCCCCGTCGGGATCGGCCGCGACCAGCCCCTCCTGCACCGCGTACGCCCCGAGGGCGATCGTGCCGTGCCCGCAGGCGGTGGAGAAGCCGTCCTTGTGCCAGAACAGCGCGCCGAGATGGGCCCCGGCGTCGTCGGGCGGGACGAGGAAGCAGCCGTACATGTCGGCGTGCCCGCGCGGCTCGTGGCACAGCAGCCGCCTGACGTGGTCGGCGTGGGCGGGCGCGTTCTCCCGCCGGGTGAGCACGTCCGCCCCGGGGATGCCGGGGACGCCTCCGGTGACGATCCGGAACGGCTCACCGCCCGTGTGGTAGTCGACAGTTGTGATCACAGTTCGAAGCCCTCCGGGAACCGGGTCGAGGAAGCCGCCAGGAGTAACATGTCACATTGTCACGTTCCGGAGAAGCCCCTGACGGGACCGTCCCACCTGGCCCGTACCATCGTTGACGTGAAGGAATCCACCGGCCGTCCCAACGTCCTCGTCCGCGCCCTGCGCTCGTTCTGGGCGCCGACCACGCGCTCGATGCGCGGCTGGGCGGTGGCCTCCGTCGTGGCCAACGCGGGCATCGCGGTGACCGGCGCGGGCGTGCGGGTGACCGGTTCCGGGCTCGGCTGCCCGACCTGGCCGAAGTGCACGCCCGACAGTTTCGTGCCCGTCGCCCATCCCGAGATGTCGATGCTCACGATGCTCATCGAGTTCGGCAACCGGCTGCTGACGTTCCTGGTGCTGGCGGTGGGCGCGGCGTGCGTCGTCGCGGCGCTGCGCCTGGTCCCGCGCAGGCGGGCCCTGGTGCGCCTGTCGCTGTTGCAGCCGGCGGGCGTGCTGGCCCAGGCCCTGTGGGGCGGGCTGGTGGTCAGGACCGCGCTCAGCCCGTTCACGGTCGGCATGCACTTCCTGATCTCCATGGCCCTGATCGCCGCCTGCTGGATGCTCTACGCCCGCGCCGGCGAGGGCGACGGCCCGGCCGCCGGGGTCGCCCACCGCGACGTCCGGCGGCTCGGCCACGCGCTGCTCGCGGCCACGGCGGTGCTGCTGGTGGCGGGCGTGGTGGTCAGCGGCACGGGCCCGCACTCGGGCGACGTCATCGCCTCGCGGTTCGGCTTCGACATCGAGACCGTGGCCCGGCTGCACGCCGACATCGTCTACGTCGTCGTCGGCCTGACGTTCGCGCTGCTGTTCGCGCTGCGCGTGACCGGCGCGCCCCGGGCCGCCAGGCGGGCCGCGCTCGGGCTGTTCGCGGTGGAGCTGGCCCAGGGCGTGATCGGCTACACCCAGTACTTCCTGGCCGTGCCGGCCGCGCTGGTGCTGCTGCACGTGCTCGGCGCCTCGCTGGTGTGGATCGCCGCGCTGCGGGTGGTCACCTCGCTGCGCGCCAGAGGCCCGCTGGAGGCCCCGGCCGGCGCCGCTCACACGGAAGCGCCCGTTCCGGTCTGACCGTTGTGCGATGGTATGGGGTGTGGTGCGACTCCCTAGGCTCTCGCGCAGGCTGCTGCGCCGTACCTACCAGGGGCTGGTGCTGGTCAGCGTGCTCGCGCTGGCGCCCATGACCTGGGCCTGGCTCGACAGCTCGCCGCACCGCGTGGTGGCCGACACGGGGGGCTGGCTGGGCCGGGTGCCGCCCGCGCAGGCCGCGCTGGTGCTCGGCGCCGGGCTGTGGCGCACGCAGCCCACGCCCATGCTGGCCCGCCGGCTCGACGTGGCCGCCGAGCTCTACCGGGCGGGCAAGGTGCGGGCGCTGCTGCTGTCGGGCGACAACAGCCGCAAGGACTACGACGAGCCCACCGCCATGCGCGACTACCTGCTGCGCAGGGGCGTGCCGGCGGACGTGATCGTGCTCGACTACGCCGGCTTCGACACCTGGGACTCGTGCGTACGGGCCCGCCGGGTGTTCGGCGCCGAGCGGGTCACCGTCGTCACCCAGGTCTTCCACCTGCCGAGAGCCGTCGCGCTGTGCCGGACGGCCGGGCTGGAGACGTTCGGCGTCGGCGACGACTCCACCCGCCAGTGGGCGGCCACCACGTACGCCTACGCCACCCGGGAGCTGCTGGCCACCGGCAAGGCCGTCGTGGACGCGCTGCTGCTGCACTCCGACCCGGTCTACCCGGGGCCGCGCGAGGTCTCGCTGACCGAGATCCTGGCTCAGCCGGGCGCGCCGGGCGCGTAGCCGGGCGGCGGGGTGCCCCTGGCCATCCGGCGGGCGTGCACGGGCGGCACCGGGAAGTCGGCGCGGGCGGTGCTCATGCACTCCAGCAGGGCCCGCTGCTCCTCGTGGAAGGCCTGCTCGTCGACGATGTGGCGGGCCGCCCGCTCGTGCAGCAGGCCCAGCTCGGTGGCGGCGAGCTGGTAGTCGCGCATGGCGCGCACGCCCCGCTTGCCGCCGTAGGCCCTGGCCCACTGCCTGGCCTGGCGGCGCCTGGCGAACGTGGACAGCATGTAGATGTCGGCCGGCCCGACCAGCTTGGTCGGCTCGTACGGCGGCAGGTAGGTCTGGATGAGCGCGACGATGCGCCGCCGGTCGCGGAACACCACGCCGATCAGCACGACCAGCACCACCAGCAGCGCCAGGTAGGCCACCACGAGCCCCGGGAAGCCGCCGTAGGAGGCCAGGCCGTTCCACAGGCCGTGCAGGATCATCGCCCCCGACCACCCGGCCAGCACCAGGAAGACCCGCTCGGGCCCCTGCCGCTGGGCCGCGTAGGCGACGGCCACCCCGATCATCGAGCTGAACAGCGGATGGGCGAACGGCGACAGGATGCCGCGCAGCACCACGGTGACCGCCAGGCTGCTGACGCCGTTGCCGTTGAGCGCCGACAGGTAGTAGCTGACGTTCTCGCTCATGGCGAAGCCGAGGCCGACCATGCTGGCGTAGATGATGCCGTCGGTGGGGCCGTCGAGCTCGGCCCGGCGGAACTTCAGCAGGCCGAGCAGCACCAGGCCTTTCATCGTCTCCTCGACCACCGGCGCGCCGAAGGTGGCCGCCAGGTTGCGGGCGCTGGTCGGCGAGAGCTTGGCGGTGTCGATGAAGTAGTGGAGGTTGAGCGAGTTGATCGCGCCGGCGACCAGCACGGCGATGCCCGCGCCCCAGGCGAAGGCGAAGATCAGGTTGCTGCGCGGCTCCGGCTCCATGCGGTCCAGCGCCAGCACGGCGGCCAGGAGCAGCGGCACCGGCGCCAGGGCGAGCCCGAGCGCGATGAAGAACTGCACCGGCTCGCCGTTGATCACGTCGAAGGAGAACGAGACCAGGGCGCAGATGCCGGTGAGGACCAGCCCGGTGATCAACGCGAACGACGGGCGGTCCTTCAACACCCAGCGTGGATCACGGGTCGCCATACCGTGACTTTAACGGATCGAAGGGCCGGGGTCCGTGCCGACCGCCCGCCCGGGACAGCCACTCCTCACCGTCCGGACACGCGCCGCGGGGGCCTCGCGCACGGCGGCCGGGACGGTCACGGCGGTCAGGCCAGCAGCGGGTCGATCGCGACGGCGAGGAAGAGCAGCGCGAGGTAGGCGTTGGACCAGTGGAAGAAGCGCATCGGGCGCAGGTCGACGCCGCTCTTGCCGGCGTTGAGCCGGGCCAGCAGGCGGTGGACCTCCCACAGGCAGACCACGCCGAGCACGACCGCGACGACCGGGTAGAACAGCGTGGTGCCGGCCACCGGCCACAGGGCCAGCGAGCACAGCACGGTCGCCCAGGTGTAGGCCACGGACTCCAGGATCACCCGCCGCTCGGTGGCCACCACCGGCAGCATCGGCACCTTGGCCGCCGCGTAGTCCTCCTTGTAGCGCATGGCGAGGGTCCAGGTGTGGGGCGGCGTCCAGAAGAACACCACGCCGAACAGCACCAGGGGCGCCCAGTCGAGCCGCTCGGTGATGCCCGCCCAGCCGATCATGACCGGCATGCAGCCCGCGATGCCGCCCCAGACGATGTTCTGGGCCGTGCGGCGCTTGAGCAGCATCGAGTAGACGATGACGTAGAACAGGATCGCGCCGGTGGACAGCACCGCGGCCAGCCAATTGGTGGTGAGCCACAGGCCAACAGTGGACAAAATCCCCAGGACGATCCCGAAGACCAGCGCGCCGCGCGGCGAGACCTGGTGCCGGGCCAGCGGCCGGCGGCGGGTGCGCCGCATCTTCTGGTCGATGTCGCGGTCGACGTAGCAGTTGAGCGCGTTGGCGCTGCCCGCCGACAGGGTGCCGAAGACCATGACGGCGATCGACTTCCACAGCGGCGGCAGGCCGCCGGCCGCCAGGAACATCACCGGAAGGGTCGTGATCAGCAGCAGCTCGATGATCCGCGGCTTGGTGAGCGCGACGTAGGCCTTCACGACCATGCCGAACGTGCGCGGCGCCCCGGGCTCGGTCGAGGGGGCCGTGGCCTGCCTGTTGGTCAGCACCGTCAAGGCGCTTCCAGCCTGTGCGGAGTCAACGCGTAACCTCTGATTAGAGCGGATCGATGAGTGGCGCCGTGGCGCCTCTGCGAACAAACAAACTGTAGTCGCAGGGGCGGACGGTCCGGCCAATGGGGGGCTTGCGCCATTCATGGACACGCGAGGGTGGAATGGGAATCGATCGCCAGCTCCACTCGGTTAGGGTCCCGTGTGGGCGGGATAGCCAACAGGTACTGCCAAATGACAACTAGATTCCGGAGATCGAGCACTTGAGCACCGAACTCGTGCCAGCCCTTGAATGGACCGACCTCGACAAGAAGGCCGTCGACGTCGTCCGGGCCCTGGCGATGGACGCAGTGGAGAAGGCGGGCTCGGGTCACCCCGGCACCGCCATGAGCCTGGCCCCCGCCGCATACCTGCTGTTCCAGCGCGTGATGCGCCACGACCCCAGCGACCCCAACTGGGCGGGCCGCGACCGGTTCGTGCTGTCGTGCGGCCACACCAGCCTGACGCTCTACATCCAGCTCTACCTGTCGGGCTACGGCCTCACGCTCGACGACCTGCGCCGGCTGCGCCAGTGGGACAGCCTGACCCCGGGCCACCCCGAGCACGGCCACACCGCGGGCGTGGAGACCACCACCGGCCCGCTCGGCCAGGGCCTGGGCAACGCGGTCGGCATGGCGATGGCGGCCCGCCGCGAGCGCGGCCTGTTCGACCCCGACGCCGAGCGCGGCTCCTCGCCGTTCGACCACCACATCTGGTGCTTCGTCAGCGACGGCGACATCGAGGAGGGCATCAGCCACGAGGCCAGCGCCCTGGCCGGCCACCAGAAGCTGGGCAACCTCGTCGTCCTGTACGACGACAACCACATCTCCATCGAGGACGACACCCTCATCGCCAAGTCCGAGGACGTCGTCAAGCGCTACGAGGCCTACGGCTGGCACACCGAGAGCGTCGACTGGACCGCCGGCGGCGAGTACGAGGAGGACGTCCAGGCGCTGTACGAGGCGCTGGAGGCGGCCAAGGCCGAGACCGACCGGCCCTCCTTCATCCGGCTGCGCACGATCATCGGCTGGCCGGCGCCGAACAAGAAGAACACCGGCAAGATCCATGGCGCGGCCCTGGGCGAGGCGGAGATCGCCGCGACCAAGGAGATCCTGGGCATGGACCCGGCCAAGAGCTTCGACGTGCCGGCCGAGGTGCTCCAGCACGCCCGCGAGGTGGTCGCCCGCGGCCGCAACGACCGCGCCGAGTGGGACAAGGGCTACGCCGAATGGCGCCTGGCCAACCCCGAGCGGGCCAAGGAGTTCGACCGCATCTCCCACCGCGAGCTGCCCGCCGGCTGGGCCACGGCCCTGCCCGAGTTCGAGACCGGCTCCTCGATGGCCACCCGCAAGGCCAGCGGCGAGGTGCTGGGCGCGCTCGCGCCGGTGCTGCCCGAGCTGTGGGGCGGCTCGGCCGACCTGGCCGAGTCGAACCTGACCACGATGAAGGGCGAGCCGTCCTTCATCCCCGAGGAGTACCAGACCAAGGACTTCCCGGGTAACCGCTACGGCCGCACGCTGCACTTCGGCATCCGCGAGCACGCCATGGGCGCGATACTCAACGGCATCGCCCTGCACGGCGGCACCCGCCCCTACGGCGGCACGTTCCTGGTCTTCTCCGACTACATGCGCCCGTCGGTGCGCCTGGCCGCGCTGATGAAGCTGCCGGTCACCTACGTCTGGACGCACGACTCCATCGGCCTGGGCGAGGACGGCCCCACCCACCAGCCGATCGAGCACCTGTGGGCGCTGCGCGCGATCCCCGGCCTCGACGTCGTCCGCCCGGCCGACGCCAACGAGACCGCCTACGCGTGGAAGACGATCCTTGAGCACACCGACCGTCCCGCCGCCCTGGCTCTGACCAGGCAGAACGTACCGGTCTACGAGGGCACGAACGCCGACGGCGTGGCCCGCGGCGGCTACGTGCTGCGCGAGGCGTCCGACGGCCAGCCGCACGTGATCATCATCGCCACCGGCAGCGAGGTCGAGGTGGCCGTGCAGGGCCGCGAGCTGCTGGAGGCGCAGGGCATCCCGGCACGAGTGGTGTCGATGCCGTGTGTCGAGTGGTTCAACGGGCAGGACTCCGCTTACCGGCAGACCGTCCTGCCGAGCTCGATCAGGGCTCGGGTCGCGGTCGAGGCCGGCGTCGCGCTCGGCTGGCACCAGTTCGTCGGCGAGTGCGGCGAAGTGGTCAGCCTGGAGCACTTCGGCGCCTCGGCGCCGTACAAGACGCTGTACGAGCAGTTCGGGCTCACGGCCGAGCGCGTGGCGGCCGCGGCCAAGGCGAGCCTCGCCAAGCTGGGTCAGGACAAGGGCGAGACGACGGGAAACTGAGAAGAAGATGAGCGAGAACCTCAACAAGCTGTCCGGCCAGGGCGTTTCCATCTGGCTCGACGACATCAGCCGCGAACGGCTGCGCACGGGCAACCTCGACCAGCTGATCCGCGAGAAGAACGTCGTCGGGGTCACCTCCAACCCGACGATCTTCGCAAGCGCGCTCAGCAAGGGCGACGCCTACAACTCCCAGCTCCACGACCTGGCCGTGCGCGGCGTCACCGTGGAGGAGGCCGTACGCGCCATCACCACGTACGACATCCGCTGGGCCGCCGACGTGCTGCGCCCGGTCTACGACGCCACCGGCGGCGTGGACGGCCGCGTCTCGCTGGAGGTCGACCCCCGCCTGGCCCGCGAGAGCGAGAAGACCGTGGCCGAGGCCAGGGCGCTGTGGTGGATGGTCGACCGGCCCAACCTGTTCATCAAGATCCCGGCCACCCTTGAGGGCCTGCCCGCGATCACGCAGGCGCTGTCGGAGGGCATCAGCGTCAACGTCACGCTGATCTTCTCCCTGGAGCGCTACCGCGCGGTCATGGACGCCTGGCTGGCCGGGCTGGAGGCCGCGCAGGCCAAGGGCCTGGACCTGGCCACGATCGAGTCGGTGGCCTCGTTCTTCGTCAGCCGCGTCGACACCGAGATCGACAAGCGGCTCGACAAGCTCGGCAAGCCGGAGCTGAAGGGCAAGGCGGGCATCGCCAACGCGCGCCTGGCCTACGCCGCCTACGAGGAGGTCGTCAGCTCCGAGCGCTGGCAGCGCCTGCGCGCCGCGGGCGCCCGTCCGCAGCGCCCGCTGTGGGCCTCGACCGGGGTGAAGAACCCCGACTACTCCGACACCATGTACGTCGACCAGCTCGTCGCCCCCGGCACCGTCAACACGATGCCGGAGAAGACGCTCGACGCCACCGCCGACCACGCCCAGGTCACCGGCGACACCGTGCGTCCCTTCTACGAGCAGGCCTGGAACACCATGGCCGCGCTCAAGGACGCCGGCATCGACTACGACGACGTCGTGCGGGTGCTGGAGGAGGAGGGCGTCGAGAAGTTCGAGGCGTCCTGGAACGAGCTGCTGGAGAGCGTCACCAAGAATCTGGTGCCATGATCGAGGTGTCCTACCGCGAGGAGGGGGTGGCCGCGGCCGCCTCCTCCGTCGCGGGGCGCCTCGTCGCCGACGGCGTGCCCGCGCGGCTGGCCGGCGGCGACCCCACGCTGTGGGGTGAGGACGCCGAGGCGGTGGCGGCGGTCCGGCTCGGCTGGCTGACGCTGCCGCGCACCTCCCGCGAGCTCCTTCCCGAGCTGGGCAAGCTCGTGGAGCGGGCGCGCGCCGAGGGCCTGACGAACGTGGTGCTGGCCGGGATGGGCGGCTCGTCGCTGGCTCCCGAGGTGATCTGCCAGACCGCCGACGTGCCGCTGACCGTGCTGGACACGACCGACCCCGCGCAGGTCCGGCGGGCGCTGAGCGACCTGCTGGAGTCCACGGTCGTGGTGGTGGCCAGCAAGAGCGGCTCGACCGTCGAGACCGACTGCCACCTGCGCATCTACGAACAGATCTTCACCGAGGCGGGCATCTCGCCCGCCGACCGGATCGTGGTCGTCACCGACCACGGCTCTCCGCTGGAGCAGCGGGCCGTCGACGGCGGCTACCACCTGGTGCTGGCCGTCCCCGACGTGGGCGGCCGCTACTCGGCGCTGTCGGCGTTCGGGCTGGTGCCGAGCGCGCTGGCCGGGGCCGACGTCGAGCGGCTGCTGGACGACGCCGAGGAGGTGCTGCCGCTGCTGTCGCAGGACACCGGCAACCCCGGCCTCGACCTCGGCGCGGCCCTCGGCGGCGCGGCGCTGGCCGGGCGCGACAAGCTCGTGCTGGAGGACCAGCTCTCCGGCATCAACGGGCTGCCCGACTGGATCGAGCAGCTCGTCGCCGAGTCCACCGGCAAGCAGGGCAGGGGCATCCTGCCGATCGTCAACGCCGACCCCAACCACACCGGCGACGAGCTGGTCGTCGCGATCGAGTCCGACGACGGCGCCGTCCGCGTCGACGGGCCGCTCGGCGGCCAGTTCCTGGTCTGGGAGTACGCGACCGCCGTGGCCGGGCTGCTGCTGGAGATCGACCCCTTCGACCAGCCGAACGTGGCCGAGTCCAAGGAGAACACCGCGGCCCTGCTGGCCCTGCCCGACCTGCCGCTCGGCGCTCCCACGCTGGTCGACGGTCCCGTCGAGGTCTACGGCGCGGTCCGCTCCCACGACCTGCCCGGCGTGCTGGCCGAGCTGCTGAAGGCCATCCCGCACGACGGCTACCTGGCCGTGATGGCCTACCTCGACCGGCTGGCCGCCTTCGACGCGCCGATGCCCGAGGGGGCCGACTTCGAGCAGATGACCGACGCGTGGATGATGGCCGACGCGGCCACGCTGCGCGCCCTGCTCGCCATCCGCACCAACCGGCCGGTGACGTTCGGGTGGGGGCCGCGCTTCCTGCACTCGACCGGCCAATACCACAAGGGCGGGCCGCAGAACGGCGTGTTCCTGCAGATCACGGGGGCGGTGACCGACGACGTCGCCGTGCCCGGGCAGCCGTACACGCTGGGGCGGCTCCAGCTCGCGCAGGCGCTGGGCGACCTGGCCGCGCTGGAGACGCGCGGGCGGCCCGCCGTACGCCTGCACTTGACGGACCGCGCGACGGGTGTCGCGCATTTGCTCGCAGCCGCACAGGAGGTTTGAGATGACTGACGAAGCATCTCCTGAGGAGGAGGTCGTCGCGGTGGCGGCGGCCGTGGCGAACACCGCCACGACATTGGAGGTCGCCGAGGCCAACCCCTTGCGCGACCCGCGTGACAAGCGGCTGCCGCGGGTGGCGGGGCCGTGCGTGCTGGTGCTGTTCGGCGTGACGGGCGACCTGGCCAAGCGCAAGCTGCTGCCGGCCATTTACGACCTGGGCAACCGCGGCCTGCTGCCGCCCGGTTTCTCGCTGGTCGGTTTCGCCAGGCGCGACTGGAAGGACCAGGACTTCGCGCAGTTGACGCACGACGCGGTCAAGGCGCACGCGCGTACGCCGTTCCGCGAGGAGGTCTGGAAGCAGATCCTCGAAGGCATCCATTTCGTGCCGGGCGAGTTCTCCGACGACGGAGCCTTCGACGCGCTGGCGATGGCGTTGGCGGAGATCGACCAGACCCGCGGCACGGGCGGAAACTACGCTTTCTACCTGTCCGTCCCGCCCAAGTTCTTCCCCGTGGTGGTCGAGCAGCTCAAGCGCACCGGCCTGTCCGACGCGCCCGAGGGGTCGTGGCGGCGGGTGGTCATCGAGAAGCCGTTCGGCCACGACCTGAAGTCGGCCCACGAGCTGAACGAGATCACCACGTCGGCGTTCCCGGAGAGCTCGATCTTCCGGATCGACCACTACCTGGGCAAGGAGACGGTCCAGAACATCCTGGCGCTGCGCTTCGCCAACAACCTGTACGAGCCCATCTGGAACCGCAGCTTCGTCGACCACGTGCAGATCACCATGGCCGAGGACATCGGCATCGGCGGGCGCGCCGGCTACTACGACGGCATCGGCGCGGCCCGCGACGTGATCCAGAACCACCTGCTCCAGCTGCTCGCGCTGGTCGCCATGGAGGACCCGACCTCCTTCGACGCCTCGGCGCTGCGCCGGGAGAAGGAGAAGGTGCTCAAGGCGGTGCGGCTGCCGTCCAACCTGGGGCTCAACACCGCCCGCGGCCAGTACGCGGCCGGGTGGCAGGGCGGTGAGAAGGTCGTCGGCTACCTCCAGGAGGAGGGCATCCCCGCCGAGTCGATCACGGAGACGTACGCGGCCATCAAGCTGGAGATCGCCAACCGGCGGTGGGCCGGGGTGCCGTTCTACCTGCGTACCGGCAAGCGGCTGGGCCGCCGGGTCACCGAGGTGGCCGTGGTGTTCCAGCGGGCGCCGCACCTGCCCTTCAGCAAGACCGACACCGAGATCCTGGGCCAGAACGCCCTGGTCATCCGCGTGCAGCCGGACGAGGGCATCACCGTGCGGTTCGGGTCGAAGGTCCCGGGCACCGCCATGGAGGTGCGCGACGTGTCCATGGACTTCGCCTACGGCGAGTCGTTCCTGGAGTCCTCGCCCGAGGCGTACGAGCGGCTGCTGCTCGACGTCATGATCGGCGACCCGCCGCTCTTCCCGCACCAGCGCGAGGTCGAGCTGTCCTGGACGATCCTCGACCCGATCGAGGACTTCTGGGCCACGCAGGGACAGCCCGAGGCCTACGAGTCGGGCTCGTGGGGACCGGAGTCGGCCGACGCGATGATGGCGCGCGACGGCCGCGTGTGGAGGAGACTCTAGTGACGACTTTCATGCTGTCGGACACGACGGCCGGCAAGATCTCGGCGCAGCTCATGCTGCTGCGCCACCAGATGGGCGCGCCCGCCATCGGCATGGTGCTGACCCTCGTGGTGGTCTCCGAGGAGCGCCACCAGTACGACGCGCTGCGCGCCGCCACCGAGGCGGCCCGCGAGCACCCCTCGCGCATCATCGTGGTGATCAAGCGGGAGGAGGCCGAGCCCAACCGCCTCGACGCCGAGCTGCGCATCGGCGAGAACACCCCGGGCGAGGTCGTGGTCCTGCGCCTGTACGGCGAGCTGACCCAGCACGCCGACTCCGTCGTCAGCCCCCTGCTGCTGCCCGACACCCCCGTGGTGGCCTGGTGGCCGGGCGCGGCCCCCGACGTGCCGTCCAAGGACGCGATCGGCGCCCTGGCCCAGCGGCGCATCACCGACGCCAAGGGCTTCGAGAACGGCGGCGCCGCCTCGCTGGTCACCCGCGCCAAGGGGTACGCCCCCGGCGACACCGACCTGGCCTGGGCCCGGCTGACGCCGTGGCGCAGCCTGCTGGCCGCCGCGTTCGACCAGCCGGTGGGCAAGGTGCGCAAGGGCGTGGTGGAGGCCAGCGCCGGGCACCCGAGCGCGCCGCTGCTGGCGGCCTGGCTGTCGGAGCGGCTGGGCGCGCCGGTCAAGGTGGGCGAGTCGGCCGGTCCCGGCCTGACCGCCGTACGGCTGCAGACCGGCGACGGCGAGCTGTCGGTCATGCGTTCCGACGCGCGGCTGGCCACGCTGTCGCGTCCCGGCCAGCCCGACCGGAACGTGGCCCTGGCCAGGCGGCACACCTCCGAGCTGATGGCCGAGGAGCTGCGCCGGCTGGACAGCGACGAGGTCTACGAGGCCGCCGTCAAGCGCTTCGCCCGTACGTACAAGGGCTGACCCCCCTCCACTTGAGAAAGAAGTGTCGTGAGCGTTCCCAACGTTGTCGTGCACCGCGACGCCGACGTCCTGGCCAAGGCCGTGGCGGCGCGCATCATCACGCGCTTGGTCGACGTGCAGTCGGCCAAGGGGTCGGCCTCGATCGTGCTGACCGGCGGCACGGTCGGCATCGCCACGCTGGCCGCCATCGCCGCCACGCCCGCCCGTGACGCCGTCGACTGGCGGCGCCTGGACGTCTGGTGGGGCGACGAACGTTTCGTGCCCACCGGCGACAAGGAGCGCAACGAGACCGGCGCCCGCCAGGCGCTGCTCGACCACGTCGACCTGGACCCCGCCCGGATCCACGTCATGCGCGGCCCCGACTCGGGCATGACGGCCGAGGAGTCGGCCGAGGCGTACGCCGCCGAGCTGCGCGCCGCGGCCCGCCCCGAGGACCACGGCCCGGTGCCGGCCTTCGACGTCATGCTCCTCGGCATGGGCCCCGACGCGCACGTGGCCTCGCTGTTCCCCGGCATGCCCGCCCTGTACGACACGCGCCCGGTCGTCTCCGTCCACGGCTCCCCCAAGCCGCCCCCCACCCGCATCTCCCTGACGCTGCCGGCCATCCAGGCGGCGCGCGAGGTGTGGGTGGTGGCGGCCGGGGAGGAGAAGTCGGGCGCGGTACGCCTGGCGCTGTCGGACTCGGGGCACGTCCAGGTGCCCGCGGCCGGCGCCCGCGGCCGAGCCGGCACCCTGTTCCTCCTGGACCGCGCCGCCGCCGCCAAGATCCCCCCAGAACTGGGCCGCCTGGCCTCCCCCTGACGCTCAACGCGGGTCGGCGGCGGGGGTGCAGGCGAACATCTCGCCGTACCGGCGCTGCGCGATCCGCACGAGCTGAACGAGATCGTCGTCCTGGTCCCGTGCGGGGTTCCTCATGATCGTGATGCCGATGAACGGGCTCGCGTCCCCGCACCGGAACCAGACGCCCGCGCTGCGGAACGGGTACAGCCGGGCCTCGAAGTCGTGTATCTGCCCCTTGCCCAGCTCGGGCGGCAGCTTCACGGGAGAGCCGTCCTTCCCGTGGGCGGCGAAGGTCTCGAAGGTCTCCGGGCGAGCCGACACGTCGTAGCTCGTGATGACGATGCTGCGCTCGTCGTTGGACACCACACACGTGTTCCCCACCGGGTGCCTGCTGTTGGGCCCCGCCTTGTACGAGCCGGTGTAACCGGTCAGCTCGGCGAGCGCGGCGCGCGGGACGAAGTTGCACAGGTAGGGCGGCACGTCGGTGACGGGCCGCCGCACCGGTGCGGGCGTCCCCGTCGGCGTGGTCGTCCGGTCCGGCGTGCAGGCGGCGGCCGAGACGGCGAGGAGCAGGCACAGCAGCGCGGGCAGCGGCCTAGCCATGGTGTTCCCCGGGCTTCTCGGGCTTCCTCATGTGGCTGGTGAACTCGCCGGTGCCGGTCCTCGTCATCCCCTGCGCGTCGCCGAAGTCGCTGGGGATGGTGGTGTGCCGTTCCATCCACTGCAGGAACGCGTCGTATTCGTCGTGGTTCATGGAGGCCGGCGGCTTGACCCGCGGCGGGTCACCGACCACGAAGGGCTGCCCTTCCAACTGCTCGTGGTCGTAGTGCTCGTGCGTGATCGCGGAGGATTCGAGCATCTGTCTCACCAGCTGGTCGACGACCTCCTCGTTCTCGGCCCCTTCCGCGACGTTCCTGACGGTGTGCCCGCCGCCGTGCCCGGCCTGATCGACCATCCACTTCCCGGCGCTGGTGTAGCCGTCCTTCACGAAGTTCTCGTACGCGGCCTTGGCCGCCTCGATGCCCGCCTTCCCCACGAGCCCGGCGCCGGGCACGGGGATCTCGCCGATCCCCATCTCGACCAGCTTCATGAGCTCGGCGTCCGCCGCGTCCGCCTCCTGCCCTCGGGCGATCAGGGCCTGTCCGCGCGCCTCCATGAGGTGTCCGAGACTGCGGGCGTCGTTGGTCACCACGTTCTTCAGCATCGTCTCGTTGCCGGTCATGATCGCTTCGTCGACATCGCGCCGCATGTGGCCGATCTCCCCCATGAGCAGGTTGTCGTAGGCCCTGTCGTCGGCGGCCAGGTCGAGTGTGACCAGATCGAGGTCCGCGGCGCCGAACCGGCCGATGGAGTGCCCCGCGTTGACGCTGGTGAGCTCGCCGGCGGCGGCCCGGGGGGCGTTCTTGTAGAAGGCGGCGGACAGGTCGTCGGCGTGGTCGCCCAGGATGCGGCCCATGTTGTCGCGGATTCCCGAAAGGTCGTCGAGCTCGGACGGGTCCGCGAAGACGACCTTGCCCGTCTCGTCGAGCGTCACGTGGGGCCGCACGTCGTCGGCGTAGATCTGGGTGGCCAGGACGGCCAGGGACTTGGACAGGTCGTCCTGGCCTTTCATCGCGGCCTCCATGGCGCGGCCCAGCGACTCGCCGTGGTCGCCCATGGCCCACTGCGGGCGGCGGTCATGCATCAGGTACGTCAGCAGCTCGCGGTCGGCGAGCAACGCCTGGGCCGGCTCCCTGCCGCGGGCCGCGACGGCCAGCAGCGCGCCGATCGGGTCGGCCGCCCCGATCTCGTCGGTGTCCTGGAACGGCTGCGAGGCGGCGGGAGCGGGCAGGTTGTAGACGTCGGTGTCACGGGGCAGGAAGCGCACCCCGTGCTCCTTGAGGTGGTCGCGGTCCCAGCGGATCATGTCGCGGCCGATCGTACGCATGAACCACGAGCTGTACGCCTCCCGCTCCCCCGCCGCCAGGACCTGGCCGAGCGCCCAGTAACCGGGGGCGGTGAGCCCGCCCATGCCGGGCGCCGGCGTCTCCTCGCGACCGCGTCTGCGTAGGTCGTCCAGGAAGCGGGTGCCGAGCCGTGGAGTGCCCTCCTTGGCGACGGTGGCGTGGGCGAGGGCCGTGGCCAGCACGGACAGCAGCTCCTGGTGCTGCTCGCGCAGCTCGCGCGCCTGCTCCGGGCCCTGGTCGAGCGCCATGCGCACGCGGGCCGACAACTGCACGGGCAGGGTGGTGAGCGCCTGCGGACCGAGCTTGTCCAGCAGGGCCGTGGCGAAGCGGGGGTCGTTCAGCCTGCCCTTGAAGGCGGCGAGCTTCGTGAGCGCGTCCTTGTCGCCGCGTCCGGCCGCCGCGACGAGCCCGGCGGCCTGTTCTGCCTCGACCCGCACTTGGGACGGGATCAGCCGCCCTTCGTCGATGCGTACCGCGCCGGACGGCACCACGGAACCGGGGACGGGGTGGCCGAAGACGTCGGTGTCGACCTGCTCGGTCTCGTAGGCCAGGTCGCGCCGCCGGTACAGGTCGGGCGCCTGCTCGGTCAGCCAGCGGGCCGCCCGGTCGATGACGGCGACCCCCGGGTGGCTCATGCTGATCCCCGCCAGGATCGCGCGCAGCTCGCCCGCGCAGCCGGTCAGGGCCTGGCCCGCCTCCTGCACGCCCTGTCCGAGCCGGTGCATCTCGCGCGGGTCGAGGGAGGAGAACGTCACAGGTTCCTCCGCTCGTCGAGGGAGTAGCGGGCGGCTTCCTCGCGGAGCTCCTCGACGATCTCTCGCAGGCCGCGCCACACCTCCAGCCTGCGGCGCGCGAGGTCCTGGGCGAAGGCGTCGGCGGCCGGGCCCGTCCAGGTGCGTCCGTCCGTCATCTGGCGCACGGCCTCGTCGAGGCAGTGCCAGTGCCGGTCGGACAGCGCCTGCACGCGGCGCTGAGCCTCCAGCAGGTCCGCCGGAGTAGTCATGAGAACCTCCCACCGACCGTGGTACGCACGCCGCGCCCCCTCAGGCTCGATCCGTGCTCCACGATGCCAGGAGAGTCCGGTCGCGTCACGCCGTTCGGTGAGGACGGCATGACGCGACGTGCCTGGCCGTCAGAGGGTGGCGGTCAGGGTGTCGATCTCCTTCAGGAGGGTCTGCTTGCGGTCGGCGGCCAGGTAGGAGGCGTTGACGGCGTTGCGGGCGAGCCGGGCCAGCTCGGGGGCGTCCAGGCCGAGCACGTGGGCGGCGGCCCGGTACTCCCCCGCCAGCGTGGTGGCGAACATGGGCGGGTCGTCGCTGTTGAGGGTGACGTACAGGCCCTCCTCCAGCATCCGGGGCAGCGGGTGGACGGCCAGGTCGGGCACCTGGCCGGTGCAGACGTTGGAGGTGGGGCAGACGTCCAGGGGGAGCTGGGTCTCGCGCAGGTGGGCGACCAGGCGGGGGTCGGACAGGCAGTTGATGCCGTGGCCGATGCGCTCGGCGCCGTAACCCTCGATGACCTCCCACATCGTCTCGGGGCCGCTCATCTCGCCGCCGTGCGGGACGCTGTGCAGGCCGGCGGCGCGTGCGGCGGTGAAGGCGTCGCGGTAGGCGTCTCGGTACTTGGGGCGGTCCTGTTCGATGCCTCCGATGCCGAAACCTACCAATGCGGCGGGAGGTTCGCGCAGAGCGTGGTCGACGGTGATCCGGGCGGCCTCCTCGCCGTACTCGCCGGGGATGTCGAAGATGTAGGCCATCTCCACGCCGTGGTCGGTCAGGGAGCGCCGGGCGGCCAGGTCGAGGGCCTCGGTCACCTCGCGCATGGGCATGCCGACCATGTGGTGGGCGTACGGGGTGACCTGCAGCTCGGCGTACCGGCCGCCCTGTCCGGCGAGGTCCCTGGCCAGCCCGAGGACGAGGGTGGCGACGTCCTCGGGCTCGCGGACGAGGCTGTTGACGGCCTGGTAGACGCGGGCGAAGTGGGGGAAGTCGAGGAAGGTGTAGAAGCGGCGCAGTTCCTCCTCGGAGGTCGGCACCTCACTGCCGGGATGCCGCCGGGACAGCTCCAGCACGGTGTCGACCGAGGCCGAACCGACCAGATGCACGTGCAGCTCCACCTTGGGCAGCGCGTCGATGAAGGCGTCGATGGTCATGGCGAAGACCATAAGCCTGAGATTTCGTCCTAAGACAGAGAACGGGGTGAAATTTCACCTGAAGATGTCAGGATTAGGGCGGCGCGGGTAGGCTCGTGGCCTGTGAGGGATCCCGAGGCTTACGACCGCGGCTTCGCGCGGCTCAGCTCGCACACCGTCCAACCCCTGCTCGCCGCCGTGACCCGAGGCGCCGACGTGACGCCGGGCCTGGACGGCCGGGTGGGGCGGCGTCCGGAGGCAGGCGGTCCAGAGCGGCGTCCGGAGGCAGGCGGTCCGGGGCGGCGCCCGGAGGCAGGCGGTCCGGGACAGCGTCAGGTGCGGATTCTCGACGTCGGGTGTGGCACCGGCGTGGTCACGGCGGCCGCGCTCGCGGCCGGCGCCGAGGTCACCGCTGTGGACGCCGATGCCGCCATGCTGGAGCTGGTCGCCCGCCGCCACCCCGCGGCCACGGTCCGCCGGGCCACCCTGCCCGTCCTGCCGTTCGAGGACGCCTGCTTCGACGCCGTGGCGGGCAACTTCGTCGTCAACCACGTCGCCGACGTCCCGGCGACGCTCGCGGAGCTGCGCCGGGTGCTGCGTCCCGGCGGCGCCGTCGCGCTGACCTGGTGGAAGTCCGACGAGATGACGGCCACGAACGTCTTCGCCGAGGCCCTGGCGGCGGCGGGGGTGCCGTACGAGCCCCCGGTCCGCCCCTTCGCCACCGTGGAACGGCCGGAACGCTTCGCCGGGCTCATTAAAGAGGCGGGCTTCACGGCCGTGGACGTGCGGACGCTGCGCTGGCGGCACCGCGTGGACGTCGCCGCCTGGTGGAGCGGCGTGGTCGAGGCGGGCGGCCCGCGTTTCGAGACGGTCGCCCGGCAGCCGCCGGAGACCTACGCCCGCGTCCGGGCCTGCTACGACCGCCTGGCCGCCCCGTACGCCGGCGCGGGCTTCCCCGTCTGCGCCCACCTGGCCCGCGGCCTGCGCTGACCGGGGCCAGGGCACGTCGTCCACCGATCCTCGCCGAACGGCGGCCCGGCGAAGCCACACCACGGGCCTCAGGCGCCCCGCACCCGGTGAGCGCTCCGGGCTGCGGCACGTGCTTCAGCGGTGGGCGATCTCCTCGAACCGTACGCCCGTGAGCTGCGCGGACACCTCCCACAGCCGCCTGGCGACCTCCTCGGACCTGGCCGTCTCCGAGGGCGTCAGCAGCTTCAGCCGGGGGCCGACGAACTCGCCGCCGGTGATGTCCGGCGAGGTGGCGGCGTACAGGGAGGGGGCGGCGCCGGCGTCGGCCGACCGGAGGAACAGCCGCAGGAGGGGCTGCAGGGGCCCCAGCTTGACGAAGCGGGTCGCGGTGGCGCCCGGGTGGGTGGCCACGCTGATCAGGCGCGTACCGGCGCTGGAGGCCCGTCGCTGGAGCTCCAGGGTGAAGAGCAGGTTGGCGAGCTTGGACCGTCCGTACGCGCTCATCCGGCCGTAGCCGCGTTCCAGGGCGAGGTCGTCGAAGTCGAGCCTGCCCATGGAGTGCGCGTCGCTGGAGACGGTGACCACCCGAGGGTGCGGGGCGGCCAGCAGCCGTGGCAGGAGCAGCCCGGTGAGCGCGAAATGTCCGAGGTGGTTGGTGGCGAACTGCAACTCCCAGCCGTCCTTGGTCAGCCGGCGGGGGATCAGGCCGATGCCGGCGTTGTTGACCAGCAGGTCCACCTTGTCCATCGTGTCGGCGAAGCGCCGGACCGAGGACTGGTCGGCCAGGTCGAGAGCGCCGTACACGACGTCGGCGCCCGGCACCGCCCGCCGGATCTCCGCCACGGCGGCCTCGCCCCTGTCCGCCGAGCGGGCGGCCACGATGACGCGGGCACCGTGCCGGGCCAGCTCGCGGGCGGTGGGCAGGCCGATGCCGCTGTTGGCGCCGGTCACGACGGCCGTTGTGCCGGTGAGGTCCGGGATGTCGGCGGGCGTCCAGGGGGCCATCGCCCCTCCTTGCAGCTGTACGAACGCGTTTTCGTGCACCTTAGTCCAGTCGGCGGCGGGCGTGGCGCTCCTCGCGGCGCGTGACCTCCAGACGTTGCCGGACCTCCTCCAGCCGCTTGCGGGCCTTGGCGAGCTTGCGTTCCAGCCGGGCGACCTTCTCGGCGCGCTCGTCGTAGTCGCGGGTGACCGACTCCAGGGCCTCGGCCCACTCCCGGTGGGCCGCCTCGGCCTCCGCGCGCTCCTTCGCCTTCCTCGCCTCTTCGGCCTCCTTCGCCTCCTTCGCCTCTCGGGCCTGCCGGGCCTCGGCCGCCGCCCGCGCCTCGGCCGCCGCGTCCTTCCCGGCCCGCCCCCGCGCCCTGGATCGGGGCCCGCTGGAGGGGGTGGTGGCGGGCGCGGTGGAAGGGGCAGTGGCGGGGGCGGGGGCGGGGGCGAAGCCGCTGTAGCTGAGCGGTTTGGCCAGGCGGCCGGCCCGCACCTGGTCGGCGGCGCCGGCGTCCACGACGGCCGCGTCCAGCGTCTGGTCCACCTCCGAGGCGGCCGCCGCCGACAGGCCGCCGCCCTGCCTGGCCAGCCTCGCCACCTTGGCGGTCGCCTCGCCGCGCGACCGGGTCAGCTCGGCCAGCGCTCCGGCGTCCTGCGCCTGCCAGGCCGCGCGCAGCCGCTCCCCCACGCCGAGCAGTTCGGCCAGCTCGGCGGGGTGCTCGCGGGCCAGCCGGTTGACCGCCCAGGCCGAGACGGTGGGCTTGCGCAGCTTCGCGATGTCGCGCGAGAGCCGTACGTCGCCCGCCTCCTTGGCCGCGCGGACCTCGGCCGCGCGGGCGGCGGTGAACTCCGCCGGCGGGACTGCGTAGAGGCGGCCGGCCACCTCGTCAAGATCCACACAGGACAAATACCCCACACGGCGTGGTTTGTAGCGCATAGTGGAGGCAGCCCCAGTCGAACGGAGGCCCCCGGTGTTCGAACGCTTCACCGACCGTGCGCGCAGGGTCGTCGTGCTCGCCCAGGAGGAGGCGCGGCAGATGAGCCACGACTACATCGGCACGGAACACATCCTGCTGGGCCTCATCCACGAGGGCGAGGGGCTGGCCGCGCTGGTGCTCGACGGCTGCGGCGTGGAGCTGGAGCACGTACGGGCCTTCGTGGAGCGCGAGGTGGGCCGCGGGGCCAGCTCGCCGAGCGGGCACATCCCCTTCACCCCGCGCGCCAAGAAGGTGCTGGAGCTGTCCCTGCGCGAGGCGTTGCAGCTGCGCCACAACTACATCGGCACCGAGCACATCCTGCTCGGGCTGATCAGGGAGGGCGAGGGGCTGGCCGCCCAGGCGCTGGCCGAGACCGGCGCCGACCTGGCCGACGTCCGGCAGCGCCTGCTCGACCGGGTGGGCCGCGGCACCAGGGAACGTCCGACGGAGGTGTACTTCGGCGGCGGCTCGGTGCTCGCCGAACGGCTCACCCGCATCGAGGAGAGCCTGGAACGCATCGAGCGTCACCTCGGCATCGGCCCGGCCGCCGCCCCAGCCGACTCCGGCGGGCCAGGCGGGCCCGGCGAGCCCGAGGAGGAGGGCCTAGGCTGAGGCCCGCGCGCCGACCGGCAGCCGCGCCTCCACGACGCCCGGGTCCTCGGTCCGGCCGACGGAGGCCCCCAGGGTGGTCAGCAGGCCGCGCATCCGCGCGTTGTCGGCCAGCAGCGTGGCCCTGACCTCGGCATACCCGAGGTCGCGCGCCTGCCGCACCAGCATCCGGGCCAGCACGGTGCCCAAACCACGCCCCTGCCAGCGGTCCTCCACCAGGAAGGCCATCTCGGCGATGCCGGGGTCGGGGGTGAACATGAGGTTTCCCATTTCGCCTTTGTCATATAGGGCCCGACCTGCGGCTCGACCACGTCCCCGATAACCCGCCGAGCAGTTTTGCCCGGTTCTTCTGTGCGCGTTCATCATTCCGCGTGAGAACTACAGCGCTATTCGGCGGGCCGCGCGCAACCGCAATCCCGGCAGCGCAGCGTTTCGGGGTCACCCTCCATCGGCCACCAGAAATGATCGAAGGTGACGATGCATATCCAACGCCGCCACCACGCGGGACGCGGCAGCGGGACCAGCTCACCGTCCATGCCCCGGAACGTAGCGAGCCCCGCACCGGCATGCGGTGCGGGGCTCGCCCACTGATCGGCTTTCCGGCCCGGCTCCCGTGCGGGCCGCCCGCCTCACCCGCCGCGCGCCGCCCGGCGCCGGCGTCGGGCCCGGCTGATCGGCGTCACCGTCGCCAGCGGCAACAGGCCGGGGATCTCCGGCGTCGGCTCGCCCGGCTGCAGCTTCGGGCAGGTCTGGTGATGGGGGGTGAACCGCGTCTCCTGCGGGGCCGGCGCGAGAGCGCCCGCCCCGAGCAGCGATCGCGACACCCAGTGCCGTGGGCCCTTGCGGTAGGCGGCGACGCTTCCGGCCGGGTCGGGCTTGGCGTCCAGGGGCTGGCGCTCGCCGCGCTCGGTGACGGTCCAGAGGATCTTGCGGTTGCAGCCGCCGTCCGGCCAGGTGCAGCGGGACAGCTCTTTGTCGAAGGGGGTCACGGCTCACCTTCCCGGGCGTCGTCGTCGGCGTACATCTGCTCCAGGCGCACGAACGTCTCCAGCACCCGTTCCCAATCTTGCTGGTCAGCGTCGGTCCAGGGACGATCGGCTGGAGGGAAGAGCGGGGCGTCGCACGGGCAGGCGGCGGGGTCCAGGCCGTCTTCGGCGCAGACGGTGCCCAGCATCACGTCGTGGCCCAGGCGGCGCAGCACCTCCCGGTATTCGGGGATGTGCTGGTGCTCGGCGTAGCGGTCTTCGGCCGCGACCATGACGGCGTAGCGGATGATCGCATCAGCGCCGAAGTGCTCCAGGGCCTGCACGGTCATCGGCACCAGGTGCCGGGTGCGCACCCAGCCGGGCGCCAGGCGGTAGCGGCGGAGCTGGGCCAAGATGGCTCGCCCTCGAATCGACTTCTTCCGGTCCGGTTGCGCCGAAGGCGCCTCGCACGCCCGCGCGTTACGGTCCGCAGGCCCGCCTACGGCGGGAACCTGGGGGTTTTGATCTTGACTCTCTTCTCTCTTCTTTTCTTTCTCTAGAAAACCCTCTCTTGTATGTCCGCAATCTGCGGAGCGGCGGGTCCGCAATGTGCGGACCGGCGGTTCCGCATTTTGCGGACTGGTGCCAACCTGCGGCGCTGCGGCGTCTTCGCTGGTGGCGGCCACTCCGCAATCTGCGGACTGGGCCCCGACCTCCCCGCCCGGCTTGTCCTCCTCTGTCCGAGCCGCATTTTGCGGACCGGCCTCGACCTGCGGAGATTGCTCCTCCGAACCGTCCGCTTTACCGAGAGCATGCTCAAGCTCAAGGATCCTCGCCCGCATACGGGCACCCTTGGTGTCTTTGAGCCAGTAGCTGGAAACGAGCCAATTGCCCGTCGCCGGGTCGCGCTGACGGTTGACCCGCACAATGCCCTTCTCCTCCAGCTCCTTCACGCCCCGGTCGAAGGTGTCGGTGCTGATCGACATCACAGCAGCCAGCTCCTGCCGCTTGACTTGCTCCTTCCGCCTGCGCATGCCCCATTCGAGGCCACGAACCAGGCAGATGTAGGCGTCCTTGGCGCGCCGGCTGAGCCCCGGGAAATCCAGGACGAAGTACGCGACCCGGGCGAAGTAGTCAGGCTCCTCGTCGGCGTGCTCGTACCCGAGCTCCACCCCTTCGGGCCCTTCTTGACCGGGCCAGTCCTCCGGGAGCGTCATGCGCGCCCCCCTTGCCTGGCCGCCGCCCCGGCCTGGCCACAGCACGCCGGGGGGAACTGCACACAATTCTTGATCATCAGTGATTCCTGGATCATCTATGGCGATCGGCGCACCCTCATGCGGGCACGGCGACGGTCATGCGGATGGTGAGAGAGCCGCGGGCCGCCAGGACCTGGCGGGCGGAGCGGCGAGCTGGGCCGTCATCGTCGGAACCGGCGAGCGCGCGGAGCTGCCGGCGACGGATCAGCGGTCAGCGCGGGGACCGCAGGGCCCAGAAATTGCGAGACCGAGTTGGCCCCGAACCCCTGTGCCACCCCATACGGGGAAGGTAAAATCGAAGACACGTAGACCACCTAGTCCCTGATCCGGATTGGTCTGCACTTACGTCCCGCGCCTGGCGGCCATGCCGGGCGACGGGACTTATTCATTTGAGGGGAATTGCCTAGCTCTGGCATGGCCGCCACCTGCGCGAGGGAACGACACGGCGGCAACCATGCCCTGGAAACATAGCTCTGTCATGGCATACAGGGCTACTAGTCACGCCCATCGTGTCCGGCGCGCCTGCGCCGCTGGGCCGCGGTCATCTCATTCGTCAGGGGCTTCCCACAGGGTCCGAGCGACCCCTTCACCGCCGGTCGGCGTCCGGGGACGGGACGGGGTGTCCCAGCCGCGCCGCGGCGGCCGCTCCGCCACCACCCGCCAGCCCGCGCCGCGCACCGACGCGCCCGCCTCACCGGCCTCCAGATAGGTGACCAGGCGGGTGTAGCCCAGCGCCTTGGCCGCCTTCCAGGCGCGCGCGTACAGGAAGCTGCAGGCACCCGGAGTGCCGTCGGTGGCCAGCCGCAGAACCTCCAGCGTCTCGCCGTTGTCCAAGAAGCGCGCGATCGGACGGCCCACGATGGCCACACCGATCAGCCGCCGCCCCAGCGCGGTGCCGAGGGAGAACTTGTGGCCGCGCGGTGGCCGGCGGTGGTGGGGATGGTGGTGCCACACCGCGACGAAGTCACATGCCTCTCTGAAGCGGACGGGCACCAGTTGCAGCCTGATCACCCTCGAGCCCTCCGCGCCTGCGGGAAACGTGTCCAGCAGCGCCACTCACCGCCCCGCCTGGCGGGGCGGAACGAGGTGGGCGGGACCGGCCGCCATGCTGCCGCGCCGCCGCCCGAGCACCAGCCAACCGCCGGCCTCCAGCGCCTGGCACAGCTCACGCGCGTACAGGCGCCGCACTCCCGGCTCGTAGCGGCCCGGGGTGACCTCCTCATCCAGGTCGGGCCGGGCCTGCAGCGCGAGCTCGCGCCAGGTCGGCCCGATCCCCTCTCGCTGCCGGTAGGCGGCCACCCAGGCCGCCAGAGCGCGGCAGAGGTCTTCGTCGGCCAGGTCCTCGGCGAGCAGCTGGCGGATGCGGGGCAGGTACGGGCGGGCCCGTTCGAGCAGTTCGGCCTGCGCAGCCTGATAGGCCACCTGGGAAGGGCGGGTACGACGACGACGGGTCATGGCGATCTCCTGGCAAGAGGATGAGGGTGGTCAGAACAGGGCGTCGTGAAGGATCGCCAGGCCGTACTCGACGTCGTCGAAGGCCCAACCGTCCTCGCGCCGGTCGTCCAGCCACAAGGCGACCATCTGGCGGGTCTGCGCGACCGCGGCCGCCAGGCCGACGCCGTGGTTGGCGCCGCCGCACACGCACGTGCAGCGCAGGTCCAGGCCGTTGTAGCAGTTGGCGTCGCAGCGGCCGACCAGCGCGCGGCCGAGGTAGAGGGCGATGAGGGTGCTCACCGGCCGCCCCCGAGCGGCCGCCGGCGAGCCCGGCCCGAGCCGCCGGCGGGGCGGCCCGGGCGAGCAGCAGTGGTCATCCGATCGCGGGGTGCCTGCCGAGGTAGGTGCGGCGAGCGTCCTCGACGATCGCCCGGATGCCCGCGTACGTCTTCCACCCGCACCCGCATCCACAGGCGGCCTCGTAACCGGTGGCGCCGGGGCACTGCTGACGCTCACGCGGCTGGGAAGACGGACCAAGGCGATGGGTGCAGGTCGTGTCGTCGGCGTGCACGCGGCGGATCTTCACCGACGGCTTCTTCGGCTTGCTCATGCCCGCGCCTCTCCGTCGGCGACCGGCATGCCGCCGGCTAGGCCCGCGTACACCACGGCGAGCACGTGCACGCATGCCGTGCAGACGTCCACGCCGAGCGGGTTGGGCACCCACGCGCAGCCGCCCTGGCAGGCGGCGTTCTCCGTGCAGCCGCACAGACGGCAAGCAGCCTCCTCGCCCTCCTCGCCCTCGGCGCCGCGGACGCGCTGCTCCCACAGTGCCCCCACGTGCTCCGGCGTGAGACCGGTCAGAAGCTTCTGGTTCGCCCGGCTGACGAGGTTCTCCGCAGCCGTACGGGCCGCCTCCTCCGGCACGCGGGTGCCGGGGTCGAGGAGGTACTTCAGCAGCTGGTTGAGGTGGTTGGCCTCGGTGATGTTCACGTCACGCTCCTGGTCGGGGGCATCACAGGTGCCCAAGGGGGGTTGAAGAGGTGATCTGTGGGGGCCGCCCGGCCCGGCGCGCCGGGCGGCCAGGATGATCAAGGCGACGAGGCGCCGGCCTCGCCGGGCTCAGGGTCGGGCTGAGCACCGAGCGAGAGAATGTCGCCGAGCAGGCCCTGCCGGAACATGCTCTCGATCCGCTTCTTACCCGGGTCGTGCCCCTTCGGCTTGGTGTACGCCAGCCGGAACTGGCCAGTGCGCACCGGAGGCCGGATCGCGGCCACCTTGACCAGCTCACCCGTATCCGGATCCGGCACATGACCGTCGCTGGTCAGCTGCTCGCTCAGCAGCGTGTGGTACACGGGGTAGACCTCGGTCCGAACGTATTCAGGATGGAGCTGCGCGATGTAGGCGTGCACGTCGGGCAGGTCGAGCGCCCTCTCGGAGATCACCTCGCGCACCTGATGCGGGGCGTGCCGCCGCGCGAAGGCGAGCACCCCCTTCGCGTTCCAGACGATCTCCGGCTCGGGCTCCTGGATGTGGACGGTCGCCACGGCGGGCCCGCCATCGTCCAAGGTGACCCCGACGGACTTCGTGCCGTGCACCAGCTGGGCAGCGGCATACACCTGCTCCGCCCGCTGCCGGGTGAGCTTGAGCTGCGCCGCGATGGCCTGACGGACCACGTCGAGGTAGGCCACGGCGTGGCCCAGCTCCTGCACGCCCTCACCGCGCTCCTCGGCGTCGGCCAGCAACTGCTTGGCCTGGGCGATGTCCTCCTCCGTCGGCGCGAGGGACGGGTCCGGCTCGGTGGCGGGGCCCATCGCCATGGCGGTCAGCTCGGCGAAGTGCAGGTTCTCGAACCCCGGGAGCGCGTCATCGCCGGTGTAGGTCACAGGGCCGTCAGCGCCGGGAACCCCATGGATGGTGGTGCTCGGCGTCTTCTCCTGCAGCCGTTCGACGTCGACGCCGTCCGCCTGGAGTTCCGCGACGAATTCGGCGGCCTCGGCGGGAGAGAGTATGCCGAAACCGAAGTCGCCACCCACGCCGACCCCGTTGGCGTCGCCGACGAGGAACTCAGTCGCGCCCTTCTCGGCGTGCTGCTCGTTCCACAGCTCGGCCATGGTGGGGCCACCCTCGAACAGCGGGGTGTGCCCCGCCGGAGGGGCGGGCAGGTCCTGTGCTGGCGGGGCCGGGGTGAACGTCCCCGTCTCGAAGTCGTACATTCCCGGCCCCATGTCCGGGGTCCACACATCGGGCATGTCAGGCTGCCTTTCCGGTCTTGCCCTGCTGGGCCTGCTGGCGGTTCTTCAGGGCCTGGCCGACCATGGCGGTCAGGACCTCACGGGGCGTCTTGTTCACCTGGCTCGCCTGGGCCAGCGCGGCTTGGGCGTACTGGCCGATTCGGTTGGCCTGAGAGCGGGTGAGGTCAGGGAGCTGCCGGATCTGGTGGCCGACCAGGGCGGAGCAGACCGCCAGCTGAGCGGCCCCCCTGGTGTCGCAGGCGGTGAGCGCCTTGTCCAGCCGGTCGAGCAGTGCGCCGTCCGCGCGCTCGTCGGGCGAGCTGCCGGCGTTGGCGGGAGCGGCAGGGACGTCCTGGGCGGACCGGTCGGCCTGCAGGCGTGCGAAGCGGTTGCCTGGGGCGATCGGCGGCCGCGCCTGGGCGGATCGCTGTTCCTGCTGTTCGTCCTGCTGGAGCGGCGCGTCGAGTGCGCGGCCCAGCCTCACGATCAGGTCGAGCAGCCGTTCGCCGGCCTCGTCGCCGCCGTCAACGGTGACGGTCGTCGACATCAGGGCCGGGTGCCCGGCCTCGGCGAGCAGTTCGAGAAGCTTCTCGCGGTCGCCGGCCTGGTGCGCGGCGAGGGCATCATCGCGCACCGACTCAGGTGTGCGCTCGCTGCCGCACTCGACGTAGTCGCGGCGTGCTGTCGCAGCAGGGTCGAAGCGCAAGCCCTTGAAAATGAACTGCTCCAGGGTGAACCCACCGACCCGGCGGGGCTGCTCAAACTTCTGACCGATGCGCATGTGCTTGGACCGGCAGCCCATGATGACGGGATCTTCGTCGCGGAACATCCGGACGTGCGCGGTCACGGCGAAGGGAATGTCACGCTGGGATTCGATCTTGTAGTCGGTCTCGCCGACGACCGGGTTGCCGTCCTTCCCGATCTTGGCCGTTTCCCGGCCTCGGGCGGTGATCAGCAGAATGCCCTCGAACGTGATCAGCATCTTGAGGAACTCGATGTGCCGACGGTGGTGAACATCCGTCCAAACGTTCGGAGGCACGGTGATCTCCGCGTTGGGGTCCCGCTCCAGGATCGCCCTGTTCTTCCTGCTGGACCGGGCGCGGACGTCTGCCCAGGTCTTCAGCATGTCCCACATCGCCGAGGCCGAGTCGACCACGAGCACGACGGGCTTGCCGCCGGCGGCCCGCACAGCGGCGGCGTGGGCGTGGACCTCGCGGACGCGCTGCATGATCGAGTGCCACGACCCGTCGTGCTGCAGCATCTGGTAGGTGATCTGACCGGTGATGGCGTCGCCGTATTCGTCGCCCGCGGCCTCCCCCAGGTCCAGCCAGAACGAGTCACCGACGAGCGGGCTGGCGGTGAGCTCAGCGCACAGCCAGCTCTTGCCGCTCTTCTCACCGCCCTCGATCAAGATGGACGGTGGCGGGACCAGGCAGTTCGGCGGCCGAGCATTAATCGCGGCAGCCGTCTGCTCGGGCGTGGGAGTGGCCGCGGGCGCCTCATGGCGCTGCTGGGTCGGCATGGGATTTCCCTTCACGGAGTGCGATGGGCCTAGGTGAGAGTGTGCGGTGCAGTTTCAGAGGACCCCTACGAGTCCGAGCCGCCCATGTGGATCACGGGTGGCAGGGGGCTCATCCCGGCTTGGGGTACGGGATGAAGCCCGGTCGCTGCGACTGCGGGGGCAGTCTGGCGAGGCTGAACTTGCGTCCTGTGAGGCGCGCGAACTCCTCCCAGGGCGGCGCCCACCACACGGGCGTCTTGCCGATGCGGTCGTAGGGCTCCGGCGTCTTGACGTCCTGGCGGCCTCGGGTCTGCATCGTCTCCACAGTGCGGACGGAGACGTTGAAGCAGAGCGCGAGTTCCTTGTTGCCCAGCAGGGGCGGCAGGGCGTCGCGGTCGATCTGGGTGAGGTCGACCTGGCCCACTTCTGGGCCGAAGCGTTCGGCGAGCCAGACGTCGGCGCCGCTGGCGATCCAGTCTGGCGGCCCCCACTTGCCGCGACGCTTGTGCGAATAGGCTTGTGGACGGCTGATGCCCCACAGGTCGATCACGCCGCCGACGCCTATGAGCCGGACGGTGCCGATGTCGATGTCGGTGCTGATGATGTTGTTCACCTCCTTTCGAGGCTGCCGACGATGTTGCGAGATGAACACTACACACCCGGTGACCTGCGTGCAAGATGAGCACTACACCTGTGGGATGACGCTGTCACCACCGGCGGTGCCCCGTATGCTCTCCTCGACCGCTCGCTTGGGGCGAGCGGCCCGCCCTTTCACGGAGTGCGGTGTGAAGCGCCCGGCGCGCGAGCCGGGCGCTTCACCTTTCCTCGCCCGGCCGCTCCGCTGCCTGCCCCGTCAGCGGCGGCCACCGGCACCTGGCGACGAGGCAACCCCGCAGCGAACCCGGCCGTGGCAGGATCACCGACGCCCCCGGCCACGACCGACACCAGGATCGACACCATCGCCGACGCCGACGCCGCACCCGCGGCCAGCCGCCAGTCCGCGGCCGGGACGATCGTCAGCTCCTTGCCGGCCAGCACCGTCAGCGCCCCTCCCGCGGCCGCGCGCACGGCGCGCTCGACGGCGTCGGTCCAGAACTCGATCGAGGCCAGCCGCCGCGGCGGCCCCGCCCGGCGGTGTCCGCTCACGTGATCGGCGCGGTCCACGCCGCCTCCCAGGTCTCCCTGTTCACCCGGCCGTTGACCGGGGCGATGCCCTTCTCCTGCTGGAAGGCCGCCGCCACCTCCTGGGAGCCGGGCCCGAACAAGCCGTCGACGACGATCTGCCACCCCCTGCGGGCCATCTGGGCCTGCCAGGTGCGCACGTCCTGCCCGGTCATGAAGGGCGGGTAGTGCAGAACCCGGTGGAACGGCGGCGCTGACGGCGGCTTCTGGCCGGGCCGCAGGTGCCCTCGCTGGATCCAGCCGTAGAGCCATTCACCGGGGCAGTCGGTGTCGTAGCCGTCCCGGTGGCCCTTCACCTCCTGGCCGGCGCCGTTCTGGCGCAGCCATTCGATGGCGTCGACCAGGCCGTGCAGCATCCCGGCCGGAGGGACGACCAGGCCGCTGGTGCCGGCGAGCGCGCAGAGCGCGTAATGGTCGGTGTTGAGGCCGGGACCGTTGGCGGCGGGCAGCACGCCGACCCCTCGGCCGATCAGCACCTGGCGGTGGCTGCAGACGCAGGCGGTGTAGCCGATGTCGTTCCAGCCGTTGGCGTCCATGTGCTGTTCCTGGATGGCGCGCACGAGCCGTACGCACAGGTCGTGGTCGTCCGCGGTGGCGGGATCGACGCGCGAACCGACGTAGTGGATTTTCACTCCGGCGGGCTGGCGGTCCAGCTCGGTGCGGTCGCGGCTGGCACGAGCGTGCCAGGCCGTGCGGGTGACCAGCGTCATGACGGGCTCCCTTGATGGTCGGGTGTGAACGTGGGCCCCGCAGGACCGGGCGGCCCGGGCGGGCCTGGCGGTCCGGCACGACCTGGCGGACCTTGCGGGCCTGGCTCGCCGCGCTGCCCCCGCTCGCCCGCCGGACCCGCAGGCCCTGGCGGGCCCCTGCGGCCCGGCCTTCCGTCTCGTCCCGGAGGGCCTGCAGGACCTCGCGGCCCGGCCGAGCCGGGAGGCCCGGCCTGGCCGGGTGGGCCCGCGGGTCCGTCGCTGCCGCGCTCGCCGGGCGGCCCTGGGGTGAAGCTGACCGCGGGCACTCCACCGAGATCCTCGACCTGTTCCCCGAGCACGTCGCGCTGTTGCTGGGTGCGCTCGAAGTCGCGCCGCAGCTCGTGCAGCTGCAGCGATACCGCGATGAACAGGCCCAGGACCAGCAGCACCGCCCCGGCGAGCACGGCTACGCGGGCCAGGCGGGCCATGCCGGCGCGTGAGGGCGTCACGGCTTGCCGCCGCGGGCCATGAGGACCTGCACGAGCACCCCGCACAAGAAGATCGCGGCGGGGATGAGAGCGGAGTAGATGAGCTGCCGCCAGTCGGTGCCGCGTTGCTTGGCCGCGTTCTCCAGGGCGTCGGCCAGCTTGTCGTGCCCGCTTTCCAGCTTGGCAAGGCGGTCCAGCATGGCCGAGCGTTCAGCCTCGTAGCGGTCGCGCGTGACGAGCTGGTCCAGCCGGGCCGCCACGGCGGTCCACTCGCGCTCCTGGCGCAGGCGCAGGTCGGCCAGGTCCTCGCGGATGTCTGTGCGCAGGTCGCCCAGGCGGCGCATGACCTCCGCGAGGGACGCGGCCTCCTCGCTCATCGGGGCTGGCCCTGGTTAGTGCTGCTCGTCGGTATCGGTGTAGCCGGACAGGTGCCGCGCGGCCTGGTCGGAGACGCCGACCGCGATCAGCGCCTCGTAGACCTGGCGTTGCCGCTCGGTGTCGGCCGCGTGCAGCTCCTCGACGTACCGCTCGTGAGCGGCTTGCAGGTCGGCGAGCGCGGTCTCATACTCGGCGGCGTTGATCTCGCGGGCGCCGTCGGGCAGGACGAACGTGGTGTTGCCGTCGCCGGTGGCCTGCCCCACGGCACCGCCAGGCATGACGTAGTACCGGTCGACGGCATCGGTTGGCTGCTTGGTCATGGGGCCCTCTCCTACAGAATCCACTGAAATGCCCGGATGAATGTCTGGATGCGGTTGTAGGTGGCGCCGGCGCTGCCGCGCCCCATCCGAATGTCGAGGCCGAAGGCGTTGGAGCCGCCGGGCGGCAGGACGAATGGATTCTGAGCGAGGACCTTCGTGACCTGGATGTGGAAATCGTTCTCCGTCGACGACCCGGTGTTGCGGTGGTAGATCATCTCGTCGGTGTACATTCCGACCGCCGCTCCAGCACCGGCGGGCAGCACGAAATCGACGTCCAGCTCGATCTCCACGATCACGTAGGAGTCGCGGCACGGGTCCGGGTTCGTGATCGTGAACGTCCGGGTCTCGACCAGCGTGTCCTGAGCCGCTGGAACGGCCACGTCGGGATACGACTGGTTGGCGGTCGGCGAGTTGCTGGCCGAGACGTACCCGCGCGGCTCCGAGCGCAGCGTGCCGTTGGCGTCGCAGAACACCCGGCCAGCCTGCGTTGTCACGTCGCAGGCGGCGTACGGCCAGGCCGTGACCTTGGCCGCCAGCGGGGAGCCGGCCGACCCGTCCCCGGCCAGGCCGCACGCGGTGGTGATGGCGGCCGCGGTGGCCGCCACCAGGAGGCCGTTGGGGCCGCACTGCAGCTGGTTGCCTGGGGCGGGGTCGAGGCGCGGGGTGGCGGTGATGGGCGATCCAGCCGATCCATCGCCGTCGACCGCGATGCACGGGGTGTCGCCGGTGATGACCGTGGAGCCTGCTCCGGCGGGCACGTACAGGCCCTGGTCACCGCCGAGCGCCAGGTTGTTGCCGGGATCGGTCGACAGCCGGGCGCCGATGACGCCGGAGGCCGGGTCGTAGGTGGCGCCGGGCCCGGCCGACAGGCAGGGCCGGACCTGGGAGCAGTCCACGCTCGCAGGGGTGCTGGAGATGACGCCTGTGGCCGGGTCGTAGGCGATGCCGGTGCCGGCCGACAGGCAGGGCCTGACCTGGTCGCAGGTGACCGTGCCGCCACCTGCGGAGGCGGAGATCACGTAGGGGTTGGTGGTACTTCCGTCACCTGCGACGGCGATGTTCTCGCCAGCCGTCACCACGCAGGAGCATCGGGTGTTACCGCAGCCGCATCGAGCCAACAGGGGCCTCCGTGAAGGGAGTGGGCTTTGCCCGGCCCACAACCAGCGGTAGCGCCCGGCCCATAACCAGCAGCGACAGGGGCGAGTCTATCCCGTCCCCTCCTTCAGGCCCTGGTGTGAGCCGCGTCCTGGCGAGCGCGCCCGCCGGTCTCCCGGCGGGCGGAGGATCCGGATGGGATCTCGCGGGCCAGGGGTAGCGGCCCTTGCAGATCCATCAGTGCGGCCACCCGCGCCCGCAGGTCACGCATGCACCGGGCGCCGAAGCCGCGCAGGCACGCCAGGCCGAGGTCATCGCCCTGGCGTAGATCGCCGATGGTGTGGCGGCCGCCGCGCCGCAGGGCGTTGTAGCTGCGGTTTTCCAAGCCAAGCTCATCGATGAGGAGGTCGTCGGCGAGCGAGCATAGGCGCAGCATGGCCGACACGTCCGGGGGCGGCGGGGGTGGTGTGTGGGGCGGTGTGGCGGCCGGGCCGGGAGGGGATTCGGCCCGACCGCCCGCCCCACTGGCACGAATGTTCCCATTCGCCACAGCTTTACCCATACAACTCGACGATCACGATGCCGTCACCGCCGTCGGCGCCGTCGAAGCTGGCGCCGGTGGACAGGGCTCCCCCGGCACCGCCGCCGCGGCCGCGGGGCACGGTGCCCGCCCCCTCCGAGCCGCGCGCGAACCCGCCATGCCCGAGCCGGGACTCGCCGCCCTGCCCCGCCACCCCGTCGACGCCGTTGATCCGGATCGCGGTGCCGCCCGCGCCACCACCGGAGATGTGCTGTCCGGTGCCCGCAGTGGGGCCGGGGATGCCATTGGCGGTGGCCGGCGACGTGCCGGAGGTCATGTTGGCGGTGCCGCCGTCGCCGCCCGGCGCGATCACGAACCCGCCGAAACTGGAGGAGCCGCCGGGGGCTCCGGCGTTGTTGCCGTTGCCGCCCTTGCCGCCGGCTCCGACCACGATGCTCTCCACCGCGCCCAGCGACGATGCCGAGATCAGGCTCTCGGACCAGCCGCCACCGGCCGCTCCGGGCCGGGCGATGAGCTGGTTGGCGGCGGCGTTGGCGCCGGCGCTTCCGCCTCCGGCCCCCTGGGCCTGCACCCGCACCCGTGCCAGCCACGGGTAGGCACTTTTTTGGAACTGGTGCACGCCGGGGCTGGCGTAGTGGAGGATCGCGCGCAGACCGAGGCTGCCGGCCTTCACGCACAGTTCTCCGTCCTCGTTCACCTCCAGCCGCTCGCCGCACACGCATGCTTTAGCCATGATCGCCTCCAAGGTCGGTCGGTTGGGATGGGGTTGCGGTCAAGTGCACCTGCACCCCCGCAGCCGGTAGGACCGCGGGTGGCGTGCCGGGTTCGGCGGGCAGGGGGATGCGCCAGACGCGGACGGTGACGCGCTCGCGGGTGGCTGTCTCCAGGCACACCTGCACAAGCTCCCCGCGGGCCACCGGCAGCGCGGTCACCACCGGCTCGCAGGTGAGGAGGGTGGGCAGCTGCCAGGTGGCGCGACCGTGCTCGTCGGTGATGACGACCGCAGCGAGTACGCCGCGGCCGGGCGGCCCATCAGCCCCTGGCGGCCCAGCAGGACCGGGCGGGCCGGGTTCGCCCTGCAGGCCGGCGCGGCGCCGGGAGTTCTCCATCGACCGGGCGCGCCGGTCCAGGTCGCTGAGCATGCCCGGCACGGCCCCGTACGGGGAGCGGCGGGCGGCGGTCCCTCTCCACGGCATCGTCGGCTACTCCGTTCCCGCGGGCGCGAGCTGGACCGAGACGCTCTCTCCGTCCGCGGTCTCCCGCACCCGCACTCCGAGGATCTTCAGGGACTGGGCGATGTTGCGGCAGGTCGCGGTGGTCGTCACGTCCACGCACCAGCCGGGCACCAGACTGGGCACGTCCACCCCCGCATCAGGGGCGAGCGTGGTCTGGCTGCTGTCGAGGAACACCGGCGCCGGGCTGGAGGCGCGCAGCCGGGCGCGCGCGGCCGCGGCGGCCGAGGCGTCGTCCAGCACAGAGGTCTCGTCCGTGACACGCTCCAGCAGCCCGTAGTAGGGATGGGTGCCGCCCGCGGTGCCCTTGACGTCCTCGTGCCCGTGGATGATCCACCGGGTGGCGAGCGCGCCGCCTTCCTCGGCCACGTTGAGCCCGTCGGGGAAGTCGGCGTCGGTGAGGCTGCCGACGCGGGCGCAGTGGTCCTCGGGCAGCAGCACGATCGTCCGCCCGACCGCGGTGTAGTCGATGCCGGTGGCGGCCAGGTCGCGCAGGTGGTCACCGGTCTGCCCGACGTCGAGGGTGTAGTCGCGGTCGCCCAGGATGCGTGACGGGCCGACGATCTGCACCTGGTGGCCAGGGTCGTCGGGGGCGAACCCGTCCCGGATCAGCCAGGCGGCGATGTCGATCAGGTCCTCACCCCGGAACGAGATCGTCTCGTGCGGGACGCGGACGTCCAGCCACGACAGGATGTCCAGCGCAGGGATCTCCACGCCCGCCGCTGACCACACCGGCCGCCGGACCGGCCCCTCCCACACCGGCTCGCCGTCCCGCCAGATCACCAGCCGGTGCCGCCAGCTCCGCACCCGGCCCAGCCGCTCGCAGCAGTCGTCGTCCGGCTGGACGAACACCCGCGCCGACGACACCCCGTCCAGCACCCGCGTCCACTCGACCTCGATCAGCTTCTCGGCGACTGCGACCCGGGCCCCGTCCCGGTCGAAGATCTCCGCGGCGTGGACACCGCACCCGACGGCCACTAGTAGCCCCTCCCCGACACGGCGATCTCGATGGTGGCGTCCGCTGCCGGCGGGACGAGCGCGTCGCTGTCGATGCACACGCAGTAGCGGTCGCAGTCCAGCAGCGCCCACGAGGGCGGGCTGCCGTCACGGCCGAACACGTCCGACGACGTCTCGCACACCCCGCCGCACTCGACCATCGCGCGGCCGACCTGCCCATCCAGCGTCAGCACCCCGCCGGCCGGGACGTAGGAGACGTGGTAGACGCTGTGCGGGTTGCACCGCTCCAGCTCGGCGATCTCCTCGCAGGTGAGCCCGTCGTGCTCGTCGGTCCGCTCGTAGAAGGTGATCGTCAGCCGGCGCAGCTCGCTGCTGCCGGCCGACACGGTGATCATCGGGGCGTCAGCGAACCACCCGGCCCGCCCGGACAGGTCCAGGTCGTAGCAGGCGGTGTTGACCGCCAGCGCCGCGCAGTAACACGTCTCCGGCGGGGAAGGCTGCGGCGGCGTCGGCGTGCGGCAGGACGGGTCCGCGCACAGCGACTCCTCGCCGGGGCAGGCCGCCAGCCGGCAGGCCGCCTCGCACGGATCGACCGGCACCTGGTCCAAGGCCGGCCAGCCCGGCCCGGCGCAGCTGGTGGCGGTGAACTCCACCGCCGCCGCCCCCGGGCTGCAGGCGTCTTCGGTCAGGTCGAAGCACACCATCTCGGCGACCGGCTGACCAGGGCCGCCGTGCACGCACCAGGTCACACACTCCTCCCCGGTGTCGGCCGGGAGCGGCGCCTGCAGGATCGGCACCGGGTCGGTCCACTGCCACGGCGTCGCCGCGACCAGCGTCCACTCCACCGTGACGATGTCGGCTCCGGCCGCCTCGCACGCCCCGCCGGCGGCGCACCCGTCACCGGCGCGGGCGATCTCGGTGGGCCCGTCGGTGAGCGCGACCCGGCGCAGCGTGCGGCGGTGCCGCTCGGCGAACACCTCCGGGTCGAGGTCCTCGGCCGGGCAGCAGTTGTAGAGGGTGACGCAGTCGCCGCCGCACGCCTGGCCGGTGCAGCCTTCCAGTGCCGCGGCCAGCCACCGCGCCCCGTACTCCACGCCGCAGCAGGACGAGCCGAGCAGCAGCGCGGTGAACACCATCGTCAGCGGCTGCACCCGGGCCGGGCCGAGCGCGGCGCCGCCGGCGACCGCGCCGGTCACTGCCCGGGTCACCGGGTGCCGGTTGACGCCGGCCACGGACAGGATCATCACGCCGGCGAACTCCGCCGACTCAGGCACGTCCGGATCCCACCACGGCGCCCGGTCCTCCTGCGGACTGGTGTACGGCAGGTCGCCGAGCAGCTCGGCGGTCAGGGTGGGGCATCCGCATCCAGCAGCGTCCACGCTGGTCAGGGGCGAGCCGACGCTGTCGAGGTAGGCGGCCAGCCGGGCCGTGTTGGCGATCTCCGTCTCCCCGACGCGGAGATACCACTCCAGGGCCATCAGAAGCCTCCATCTGCCAGGACCAGGCGGGTGATGACCCGCTCCGCGGTGAGGTGGGCGTCGCCTGCCTCGTAGATGTGCCAGTTGTGCGTGGTGGACCCGCCCTCGCCCAGCGCGCCACCGGCCCCGCTGCGGCGGCCGCCAGCGCCGGCGAGAATGCTGGTCAGGCCGGACTGCTCGGCCAGCTGGCGGGCCCTCGCCGGTTTGGTCAGCGGGATTACCACTTCCGGCTTGCCGCCCTCACCCAGCAGCGACACCATCGGGCTGGTGATGATGCCGCCGTCGGCGTTGGCCCCGAACGCGGGCAGCCCCGACAGGCCGCGCACGTTGGCGACGATGCCGATGGTCACGCTCCGCTCGACGTCGGCGATCACCGCGTTCAGGTCACGGATCTTCCGCTCGGCCGCCTCCGCGCCACGTACCTGGACGTCGGCCCGGTAGTCGCCCTCGTAGTCATCGGCCGCCTTCTTGGTGTCCCGTAGGGACCGCTCCACCGCGGCGATCTGATCGCGGGTCAGGCCCGCGGCCGCCAGCGTGGTCCGCATGTCGGGCGTCAGCTTGCCGCTGAAGGTGTCGCCCAGCGCCGCGGCGGCCGTGCCCAGCTCGGCGCTCTGCGTGGCCAGCTCCAGCGCCGCGAGCCGCGCCTCCCGGGAGTTCCGGCCGGACTCGGCCACCGCCTCGGAGTACGCCTTCTGCTTCTCGGCCACCCCCTGCAGCGCCGTCTGGAAGGCGAACGCCGGATCCACCTGGCCGCGCAACTGGTCGGCCTGCGCCTTCATCGCCGCAGTGACATCCCGCACCGCCGCGGCGGTGCCCTGCTCAGCGAAGGTGATCTCGCGGGAGGCCTCGGCCTTCAGCTTCGCGGTCCCGCTGGCCTGCTGGTAGGTGGCCGACAGCTCCCCTACCGCGGTGCGCAGGTTGCCCGCGTTGACCAGCTCGCCCTGCAGCGCGCCGGTCAGGTCACTGCCCGAGCGGGCGGCCGAGACCTTCACGTTCGCGTCCAGGGCCGCGTTGAGCTGCTTGATCGCGCCCTCTTGGCCCAGGACGGCCTGGGTGACGAGCGCGGTGTCGATGCCGAGCCGTTTGGCCAGGTCGAGTGTCCCGCGCTGCTGCAGCTCGTTGACCACCCACTGCTTGGTGTTGTCGGTCAGGCCGCCGGTCTGCTCATCCAGCGTCGAGGTCAGGTCGGACACCTTCTGCGCGGTCTCCTCCTGCCGCTGCCCGAACAAGCTGATGGCCGTCACGCCGACGGCGATCGCCGCACCCCAGGGCCCGCCGACGAGGCCGAGCAGCCCGGACAGGCCCGTCCGCAAGACGCTCACGCTTCGGGTGGCCGCACCCACCGCCTGCGCCGACAGCCGCTGCGGGAGCTGCGCCAGCGTCTCACCGAAGGCCGAGACCCGGGACCGGAGCGCGACCAGCGCGATCAGCGCCAGCCCGGCGGCCTGCAGCGGCCCCGGCATGTCGGTGAAGGCGAGCGCCACCCCGCTGACCAGGCTGACCAGGGGCGTCAAGACCACGCTCAGCGCGGAGGCGACCGGCCCCAGCTCCCCGACCGCGACCCCGACGTTCACGGCCGCCGGGATGAGCGGGGCGAGCGCTTCCAGCAGGTCGGACGCCCCGCCTGCCAGCGAGGTGAGCGCATCGGTCTCCGACACCCGGTCGATCGCCGACTCGATCGCCTCGAACGTCGCGACCACGCCAGGCCCCAGGGCGACCAGCCCGCTGCCGACCACGGCCAGCGCCTCACCCAGGCCATCACCGACCGACCCCGACAGGTCGGCCACGATCGGGGCGACCCTGCCGAGCTGGGTCAGCAGCTCGGTCAGCACGTCCCCAAATTCGCCGCCGACCGCGCGCAGCGCGCGGAAGGTCTCGACGAGCGCCGCCTGGCCCTCACCGGACTCCACGAACTCACGGACCCGCTCCAAGACGGCATCGATAGAGCCCAGAGCGTCCTGGCCGCTGGTCTCCACGGCGTCGAAGACGGCGCCGACGATCCCGCCCACGTCGGCGACGACGGAGCCGAGCTGCTGGAAGACCTTCAGGGCGTGGTCGACCCAGACCGTCGCGTTCCCGGCGAGCACCGCCTCCTCGAGGAAGGCCGACAACCGGTTGAGCGCGGAGTCGATGGCGCCGCCCAGGCCGTCGAAGCCGGGCAGGCTGGAGGTGACGAACCCACTGGCCGCGAACAGCAGCCGCTCGATCGTCGTGGAGTCGATCGAGGCCAGTGTGGACCGCAGCGCCTCGAAGCCGGCGTCGACCAGACCGACGCCTCCGGCCGAGCTGGCGAACCGCGTGACCTGCAGGCCGAGCCGGGCCAGCTCCCCGGCGGTAGCCGTCATGCCGGCGGCGAGCGGCCCCTCCAGGGCGTCGACAAGCTCGGTGATCTCGCCCCGGAAGGGCGCGAACAGCGCCTGCTGGGCTGCGGCCCGCAGGGCGTCGATCTCGGGCTTGACCCCGTGCAGCTCCCGCGCGACCGACCGGGCCGCCGGCGACAGCCCAACAAGGCTCTCCCCGAACTTGGCCGCCTCCTCGCCGAGCGCGGCCTCGAACGCATCGGACACGCCGAGCAGCGCCAGCTTGAGGGTGCCCGCCGCGCCGGCCAGCAGCAGCACCCCCGCCGGGAGCGCGGCAACGATCCCGACGGCGGGGGCCAGGGCGGCCGCCAGCCCGACGGCTGAGTTCGTCGTGCTGGCCAGAGCCACCGAAAGGGCGGTGACGGCGCCGGCACCGGCCACCAGCTTGCCCAGGCCGCCTGCGGCGACGCCGAGGGCGGTGGCGAGGATGTTGGCGCCGCGTCCGGCGCCCTGGCCGATCGCTCGCCCGATCTGGGTGCCTTCGGCGGCGAAGCGGCCGCGGCTGTCGCGTAGCTTGCCTTGGGCGTCGCGGACGAACTCATCGGCCGCATCGCCGCCGGAGCCTTTGAAGGAGTTGGACAGGCGGCGGCCGGTGGCGCGGGCCTGCCGCTCGACGCCACTGTCATCCAGCTCGACGCGTATGCGGGCCGAGCCGACGATCTCGTCGGCCACCGGGCAACCTCACGAGGTGTGCAGGTTGCCCGGCCCAAAACCAGCGGCGTTCCCAGACTATCGGGTGCGGCCCCGGGAGCTGAGCTGCGCGTCTTCGGCGTTGAGGTCGGCCATCATGGCCAGTGCCTGGGTGCGGGTCATCCCGCCCGGCGCCGGACCCGCCCCCGGGCCTGCCGCCCTGGAGGAAGCCCCAGCGCCAGCCCCGGCCGCGGCTGCTTGCCGCCGGCCTCGCCCGGCCGCCAGGTCGACGGGCGGAGCGTACAGCTTGGCCCGGTTACGGGCCCGTTCGGCGTCGTCGGCCGCTGTGGCGTCCATGGCGGCCTCGGCCGCGTTCAGGAGGCGCGGGAGCGTCCACGAGCGCGGGTCGACGCCCCGGAGCGCGAGGTGACCGTCCCAGGAGGTCCAGGAGGCGGCGATGGAGTGGCAGATGCGGGTGACGGCATAGTAGGGCGCTGCCCGTAGACCTCCATCAGCCACTGCATGAGCTGGATGTGGATCCGCTCGGGCAACTTCAGCCCGACGTCGACCACGGTGGCGCCCTTCAGCTTCTCGGCGTGCGTGGCCGCCTCGTCCGGGTCGCCGGTGTCGAACACCACCTTGCCGGTCTTGTCCTGCACCTCCCACCAGGCGTACAGGCGGGCGGAGTCCGGCAGCATGAACCCGGCGATGAACCGCCGTACGGCAGTTCCCGCGATGCGCAGCACATCGGCCGGGGAGTCCTTGATGTTGGCCGGGTCGATGCCGAGACCGCGGTATGTCTCCTGCAGGCTGTGCCACGCGTCCAGGAACTCATCGCCCATGGTCTCGGGCTTGAATAGCAGCTCGATGTCGTCGCCGATCTCTGCGACGTGCGGCTCGGTGTTGATGGCGAACTTCTGCTTGGCCACCCCTGTCCCCCTGGTCTTCCCCTACGTGCTCGATGCCCGGCCCAGAACCAGCGGCGAGGAACAGCGTAACGAGCCGCACACGCACTGCTACTTTGTCGCCACACACCCAGCCGGCCACGAGAAAGAACCCCATGCCCGACACCCCACCCCCCTCCCCCTCCGGCTCTCCGAGCGAGGACGGCAAGAGCGCTCCGCTCACGACCTTCGCCGTCGCCGGCACACTCCTGGTGGCGGGCACCCTGGTGCTCATCACGCTGGCCGGCCAGCATGACGAGCGCCCCGCCATGCCCGCCACGCTACTGTTATCTAGGGTTGGAGAACCCTTTTAGCAGGTCAGAGGATGATGATCTCTTCTTTCACGTCTGGCAAGTAGACCCCAGCATCGCCGTCAGATCACCGTGAAGGCCCACCGGGGTGAGACGATCACCGCCGCCGAGGGGGTCTATGTGGTCGCAGGTCACAACCCCGGTGTGCACGGCGCAGTCCAGACCGAGGCGCTGGCGTCGCGGTTCGCCGCGCAGATCCAGGTGTCCACCGACTACGAACGACCTCGCCTCGACGTTGAAGATCGACCCGCGCGCCGCACTACTACCCGCCACCGCCCCTCATCGTCGCTCGGCGCCGCCCAGGGCATCGCCGGTTAGGACAGGCCAGCACGCCCCGACCCGTGCCCGGTCCGGTGGCCAGTGCGCCGAACTCCGCGCCGCGGACGCGAATCCAATGTGTCCAGTGCGGATGGCCTGCGGCGCCGGTGCGGTACGTCCAGGGAAGCCCGGTCGCTGACGCGCTCAGCCGGCTGCGGTCGCCTGCTGGTGTGTGCGCCGTAGGACGGTGAGGACTTCGTTGCGCCAGGCGCGGGCGGAGGCCATGGCTTTGGTGAAGGCCGACGACATGTGGATGTGCCCTTTTTGGAGGGAGAAGGTTGCGGGGACTCCAGCTTCGTTGAGCCGTTCGGCGTAGCGTTCGCCGTCGTCGCGCACGGGGTCGTATTCGGCGGACATGATGTAGGCGGCTGGCAGGCCGGACAGGTCTGCCGCGAGCAGGGGAGAGACGTACGGGTTCGTCGGGTCTTGCCCGCCGAGGTAGTACCGGGCGCACATCGTGGCGGTGGCGAGTGTGAGTCCGTATCCGGTGGCGAGTCGCTGATGGGAGGGCAGGCTGAAGGTGAGGTCCAGGGCCGGTACTTCGAGGAGTTGCAGTGCGAGCGCCGGACCGTTCTCGTTGCGGGCTTTGAGTGCGACCGCGGCGGCGAGATTGGCGCCGGCGGAGCCGCCGCCAATGGTGATGAGGTCGGGTCGGATGCCGAGTTCGTCGGCGTGTTCGACCGTCCAAAGCAGGGCCGCGTAGCAGTCGTTGAGTCCGGTTGGGAAGGGGTTTTCGGGCGCCTTGCGGTAATTCACCGCGATGACGACGCATCCAGCTCCGGCTGCGCGTTCGGCGCAGAAGATGTCGATGGCGCTGTTGTTGATCGATCCGCCGATCCATCCGCCGCCGTGCAGGTAGATGTGCGCGGGGTGAGGGCCGGCGGCGATGGGTGTGAAGATGTGCAGGTCGATGGTCCCTTGGTTGACAGGGATGGTGACGGCCTGACGTGATCTCACGGGCGGGGCCGGCTCCATCAGCTGGGATACGAGCGCTTCGCTGCCTGCTTGGTCTTGGGCGCGGAAGGCGGCGAAGTCGTCGATTTCCTCCGGTGAGGGCGGTAGGGAGGCCAGCAGGGGTTCGAGGAACGGGTCGAGCGGCATGGTGTCGTCTCCTTAGGGTTGGAGTGCAGCTTTACAGGCAGGCGCGCAGTGCGCGGCAGAGGGCTTCGGCGCGGTCGTCGGGGATTCCGCCGGGGCGGATGGTCTGGTAGGCGAAGGCCGTCTGGGATTCGGGGTGGGCGAAGGCGAGCTGGCCGCCGAGGCCGTCGTGGCCGAAGCTGCCGGGCCCGGCCATGCCGCGCCGTGTCGAGTGGAGCATGAAGCCGGTTCCCCATCGGTTGCCTTCGTCGAGGCCGATACGAGGCTGGCCTTGGGAGCGGACGGCGCGGGCGTCGTGGATGGTGGCGGGCCTAAGGAGGCGGATGCCATCGATGTCGCCGATGGTGGCGGCATACAGGCGGGCGAGGCTGCGGGCGTTGGTGACTAGGTTCGCGGCGGGGAGTTCCGGGGCGAGGAACTCGGGCGTGCTGGCGGAGGCGGGCATGTCGCCGGCGTTGAAGACGCCGCCGAGGCTCATGGCGCGGACCGCCGTCGGGTCCGCGAGCACTGCGGCGATCGCCTTGGCGGCGGCGGGGTCGGTGATGGGGAGCGGTTGGAGCATCGGGGAGAAGTCGGCCGCGGCCGGGTCGGCTCCGAAGGTCATGGCAAGACCGAGTGGTTCGGTGACGTGGTCGCGCAACCAGTCGCCGACGCTGTGGCCGGTGGCGCGGCGCATGACTTCGCCGACGAGCCAGCCGAAGGTGAGTGCGTGGTAGGCGAATGCGGTGCCGGGGGGCCAGGCGGGCGCTTGGCGGGCGAGGGTCTCGGCCACGGGATGCCAGGACTGCAGATCCTCGGCCGTCAGGTCCTGGTCGGGGGCGACGAGTCCGGCCTGGTGGGCGAGCAGGTGCCGGACGGTGGTGCCCTCTTTGCCGTTCTGGACGTACTCCGGCCAGTACTTGGCCACGGGGGCGTCGAGATCGATCAGGCCTTGTTCGGCGGCCATGAGGACGCAGATGGTGGTGACGCCCTTGCTGACGGAGAACACCACACTGCGGGTGTCGGGTGTCCAGGCGCCGCGTCCGCTCCGTCCGGCCCAGATGTCGATGACCGGTCGCCCTGCGATGTAGACGACGCATGATGCGGCGGTGTCGCCGCGTTGGTCGAAGTTGTCGGAGAAGGCTTCGGCGACCGGTTCGAATCCGGGGGTCACGAGGCCTTGCGGGCGCGGGCTCAAGATGTCTCCGTTCCATTGGAGGTCGTGGTCAGCGGCGCGGCCCCGTGGTCGGGCGCGTCATGTTGCCATTGGGGGTAGTGGTGGCAGGCGACGGTCCGCCCGTCGTCGAGGTGACGGGTTTCGGGTCGGGTCTGTCGGCAGCGGTCTGTCGCGAAGGGGCAGCGAGGCGCGAACGGGCAGCCGCCCTGGGCGCCGGTGGAGTTCTCGGGGACCGTTGCAGCGGGGCGGCGTCGGCGTTGCGTAGTGGGGTCGGCGACTGGTGCGGCGAGCAGGAGCGCCCGGGTGTAGGGGTGGGCCGGGGAGCGGGCGACCAGGTGGGTGGGGCCTGCTTCCATGACCTGGCCGCGGTACAGAACGGTGAGATCGTGGCACAGGTGCCGGACGACCGACATGTCGTGGGAGATGAACAGGTAGCTCAGCCCGTGCTGGTCTTGCAGGTCGGCGAGCAGGTTGAGGATCTGTGCCTGGACCGAGAGGTCCAGTGCGCTGACGGCTTCGTCGCAGATGACCAGGCGGGGCGCGGTCATCAGGGCGCGGGCGATCGAGATCCTCTGGCGTTGGCCGCCGGAGAAGTCGCGTGGGAACCGTGACGCGGCACTGGGCTCCATGCCGACGTCCTTGAGCATGGCGGTGGTGCGGCCGGTGATGTCGTGGCGAGAGTGCGTTCCCTGTGCTCGCAGTGGCTCTGCGAGGGACCGGCCGATGGTGTAGGAGGGGTTGAGTGAGCTGTTCGGGTCCTGGAACACCGCCTGGAGCGTGCTGCCGAGCTTGCGTCGCTGGGCCGGCCGCAGGCGGGTGATGTCTTGATCGAGCAGTTGCACGGCGCCTGAGGCGATGGGCGCGAGGCCGAGAACGGCTTTGGCGAGGGTGGACTTTCCCGAGCCGGACTCGCCGACCAGGCCCATGGTCCTTCCCTGCGGGACGATGAGGGTGACGTCGTCCAAGGCCCAGAACATCGGGTCACGGCGCCGGCGCCGGAAGCCGACGGCGAGGTTGCGGACCGCGAGCGCGGGAGTGTCGGTCACTGCGGTAGTGCTCCTTCCTGGACGAGCTCGTCCACGCGGCTGCACCGGGTCGCCGCATCAGCCCCCACCTGGACCAGGGGGATGGGCGCCGTCGTGCAGGCATCGGTGGTGTGGGCGCAACGTCCGGCGAACCGGCAACCCGCCGGCCAGAAGCCGGGCGGTGGTACACGCCCGGGCAGGGTGGGCAGACGAGCCCCTTCGGCGGCATTGCTGGGGTCGGCGGCCAGTAGGGCGGCGCTGTAAGGGAAGCGCGGCGCGCGGAACAGCGCCTCAACGTCGGCCTTCTCCACGACCTCGCCGGCGTACATGACGACAGCGCGGTCGGCGATGTCCGCCACGACGCCCCAGTCGTGGGTGATGAGCAGGATCGCCATCCCGGTCTCGTGTCGCAGTTCCCGCAGCAGTTGCAGGATCCCGGCTTGGACGGTGACGTCGAGTGCCGTGGTCGGCTCGTCGGCGATCACCAGCTGCGGCCGTCCGGCGAGCGCGAGGGCGATGTTGACGCGCTGGGCCATGCCGCCGGAGATCTGATGCGGATAGGCGGCCAGGACCCGGTCGGTGTCGGTGAGCTTGACCTGGTGCAGCAGCTCGATCGCGCGGGCGCGGGCGTCCCGCCGGGACAGCTCATCGCGACAGCGGATGACCTCGATGAGGTGGCTGCCGATGGTGTGGGTGGGGTCGAGGCTGCCCAGCGCGTCCTGCGCGATGTAGGCGATGCCCGAGCCCCGTACGGCGCGGTAGGCCTTCGGTCCGCCGGCGACCAGGTCCATGCTGGCGAATTCCACGTGCCCTGAGGTGATCTGGACTCCGCTGGGGAGCAGGCCGAGGACCGCCAGTGCGGTCATCGTCTTGCCGCAGCCGGATTCGCCCACGACGGCGACGGTCTCACCCGCTCGGACGGTGAAGCTCGCGTCGCTGACGAGCAGCGGCCCGCCGTCAGCGCTGATCGCCAGGTTCTGGACCTTCAACAGAGCATCGCTGGTGTCGGTTGTGGTAGCGGGTTGAGTCGTGGCCGGTTCCGCGCCGGTGCGTCGGCGCCGGGCCGACAGCCGCTCGCCGGATGAGATGTCGCGGATCGTGTCACCGAGCACGCCGAAGGCGAGCACGGTCAGTGCCAGCGCCACCCCGGGCGGAACGAGCAGCCATGAGCTGGTGGTGATGACCGACGAAGCCTCGCTGATCATTTGGCCCCAGCTGGGCCGGTTGCCGGCGGCGGTGACGCCGAGGAAGGCCAACGCGGCCTGGAACGCAAGCGCCACTCCCGCGAACACCGATCCCTGCACCAGCACGGGACCGAGCACGCGCCGCAGGATGTGACCGGTCATGATCCGCCAGGGACGGACACCGGCGACCCGTGCGGCGATGACGAACAGCTCGTCGCGGACCAGGAGGGTCGCGCCACGCACGACACGCGTGAGCATGGGGGCTCCCAGCACGCCGAGGGTCACCATCGCCGCCGTCGGACTGGAGGAGAAAACGGCGAGGACCACCAGCACCAGGATGATCGAGGGGATGCCGAGGGCCAGTTCGGTGGCCCGGCTGACCGCCGCGTCGATCAAGCCGCCCCGGTAACCGGCCGTGATCCCCAGGGGCAGGCCGAGCGCGAGGAACACCACCAGCGCGATCACCACGTTGACCAGCGACGGGGTGATCCCGTACAGCAGCCGGCTGAGCACGTCGCGGCCGAGTGTGTCGGTGCCGAGCAGATGACCGGCCGAAGGCCCGGCGAGCACGTCGGCCAGGTCCTGTGCCTGGGGCGGATGCGGCGCGAGGGCCGGGGCGAGCAGACCGGCTGCGATCAGCAGGACGAGGTAGGCGGCCGCGATGGCCCCCAGCGGTCTGCGGCGCAGTGCGGTAATCGAGGTTCTCATGACAGCCGCGCCCGGGGGTTGAGGTAGCCGTAGGCCACGTCGACAAGCAGGTTCACCGCGACGACGATGAGGGTGAAGTACACGACCACTCCTTGGATGAGCGGCAGGTCGTGGGCGGAGGTCGCCTGCACAGCGGTGCTGCCGAGCCCGGGGATGGCGAAGATGAACTCCACCGCGACGGTTCCGCCGAGCGCGCCGACGAACACCATCCCGATGACGGTCAGCACCGGGACCGCGGCGTTCTTCAGCGCGTGCCGGTAGACCACCGACAGCTCCGGCACGCCGGCCGCCCGCAGCGTGCGGACGTAGGTCTGGTCCAGGGCCGCCGAGACGGCGTCGCGTGCCTGCCGGGCGATAGTGGCGGTGGCCGGCACCGCCAGCGTGATGACCGGAAGGACCAGCGAGTTCAGCCAGCCTGCGGGATCTTGGCCCAGCGGGATGTATCCGGTGGGCGGGAAGGCCGCGAGCTTGACCGCGAACACCACGACCAGGACCAGTCCCAGCCAGAAGTCGGGCAGCGCCAGGCCGATGATGGAACCGGCCTGCACGAGACGGCCCACCGCACCCCGGCGTGCCGCCCGCACACCCATCAGCACACCCACGGCCGTGGCGACGAGCACGGCGCCGATGATCAGCGAGAGAGAGGGCCCGAGCCGGTCGCCGAGCTGCCCGGCGACCGGCTGCCGGTTGATCAGTGAGCTGCCCAGGTCTCCGTGCAACGCCCCCGACAACCAGTTCCAGTACTGGACCCACAGCGGCCGGTCCAGCCCGAGTTCCTGGCGTGCGGCCTCCAACTGGTCCGCCGTGGCGTTGGGGCCCAGCAATGAACGGGCGGCGTCACCCGGCAGCAACGCCACCAGGGCGAACGACACCACGGACGCCACCAGCACCAGCGGTATCGACCACGCCAGCCGGCGCAGGATGAGTTTCAGCATCATTGTCTCCGTGCTCGGGTGCGCTGCCTCAGCCGGCCGGCCGGAGTTCGGTCAGCCATGGCACACCGGCATTGGCGGTGGTCGCATCGAGCCCGGTGAGGCCCTTGACCAGGTAGTAGCTCAGCGGTGCACCCACCACCGGCAGGCTCCAGGCCTGATCCACCAGGTAGGCGTTGATCTGCTTCTGGATGGCCGCGCCGTCCTGCTCGCCGGCCGCGAAGTACTGCCCGTACAAGGCCTCCAGCTTCGGGTCGACCGTGTGGAGCGGGTTGAACGGGCCCTGCGGGTTGACGAATCCGACGTACAGCGACGCCATGTTGGCCAAACCGTACCCGATGGCCGCCGCGGGGAACTTCCCCGACTGCATCGCGACGAAGTAGTCGTTGGCCACCGCCTTCGTCGTGATCTGGAGCTTGACTCCTACCTTGGCCAGCTGGCCCGCCACCGCCTGCATCATCTTGTCCATCCCGGACAGCGAGGTGTCCAGGACCGGCAACGTGAACCCGTCGGGGTAGCCCGCTTGGGCGAGCAGCTGCTTGGCACGGCCCGGGTCGTAGGCGTAGGCAGAGTTCAGCGACGGATCGTAGGCGGCCTGCCCCGGCAGGGCGTACTGGCTGATCGTCAGCTTCTGATCGCCGTAGAGGGCCTTGGCGATGGCAGCGCGGTCGACCGCGTGGTTCAGCGCCTGCCGGACCCGCACATCGCCGAGCGGCTTGGCCAGCTCCCCCGCCCGGTCGACCAGGTTGAGCCCGGTCAGCGCCTGCGGCGGGGCCGAGACGGTGAGCCCGGCGCCGCGCGCCGCCTGCAGCGTCGTCGGATCCCCCAGCGCGGCCTGTACCTGCCCGGCCCGCATCGCCTGGATCATCGACGAGGGGTTGGGAATCACGCGGATCGTGACCGACTTCCAGCGCTGCCGACTCTTGTCCCAGTAATGCGGATTCGGCACGAACGTGTAGTGGTCTCCCACGACGGTCTGCGATGCCTGCAGCATGTACGGGCCGGCCCCCGCCGTTCCCTTGTCCAGGGTCGCGGGATCGGCCACCGCCTTCGGGCTGGCGATGTCCCCACCGCCGAACGCCTGCGCGAAGGCGAAGGTCAGGTTCGGGTCGGACTTTCTCAGGTTCAGCCGCACCGTCAGGGGCCCTGTGACCTCGACCTCGGAGACGCTCACCAGCAACTGCGCCGGCGACCCGATTTTCTGGCCGCGCGCATAGTCCAGGTAGGTCTTCACAGCCTGGGCGTCCAGGGCGGTGCCGTCGCTGAACTTGAGCCCTTCGCGCAAGGTCAGCTCGTAGACACGGTTGCCCTTGCCGGAGTAGCCCCATTTGACCGCGAGCCCCGGCCCGAACGTGCCGTCTGGCTTCATGACGACCAAGGGGTCGTACGCCCACTGGTAGAAGGCCGAGTACGAGGGATCGCCGATCCCCGGGTTCAGGCTCGGCGGCGACGCAGGAAAGCCGAAGGTGAACTGGTCGCTCACCTGTCCGCCGCTGCTCTTCGCACCGCCCGTCCCGCAGGCGGTGGCGGCGAGCGCGGTGACGGCCGCGGTGGCGATGGCGGCGCTCAGGCGCGGCCACCGGGGCGGCGACCAGCCGTGGGATAGGAGGCCGGACACGTTCATCTCCAGATCGAAGTAGGCACTGCAGGGTTGGATCGAGGCGTTGTGACAGCCGGCCAGAGCGCCGGTTAGGGCGTCTACCAGCGACTTTTTCGTGCTGCCGACGACACCGTCGGACGTGTTATCGTTGCGCAAACGATTTAGCAAAGGATGCGTCCCGGTATGCGCCGTGTCAAGCCCCCCTACGATGATCAGACGACGGAGCCCGTGTCCCCGGGGAGGAGAGCATGTCTCAACGCAGAGTGACGCTGGCCGACGTGGCTCGGCGCGCTGGCCTGTCCACGACGGCGGCTTCCCGGGTGCTCAACGGGCGCGAGGGGACCCGGCTGTCGGAGGACGCCCGGCGGCGGGTGCTCGCCGCGGCGAGCGAGCTTGGCTACCGCCCCAACGTGGCGGCGCGCAGCCTGCGCACCCACAAGACCGCGACCATCGCGCTCATCTCCGACACGGTCGCCACCACCCGGTTCGCCGGCGGCATGATCCGCGGGGCGCTCGACGCCGCCCGCGAACGCGACCACGTCCTGCTGATCGCCGAAACGCAGGGCGACCCGGACCTCGAGCGCGACGTGATCGACGCGATGCTGCACCGCCAGGTCGACGGCGTCATCTACGCCGCCATGTACAGCCGCCACCTCGCCGTCCCGCCGCCGCTGCTGTCGGTCCGGACGGTGCTGCTCAACGCCACCAGCGCACACCGGCTCCCGTCCGTCCTGCCCGGTGAGGAGGACGCGGGATACGCCGTCGCCGCCGCACTCATCGCTCACGGGCACAGGCGCATCGCCGTGCTCGGCCGGACCGAGTCGGTCGAGCGGGGACCGCACAGAGCGCTCGCCGCGGGGCTGCGCCTGCGAGGCATCCGCCGGGCGCTTACCGGGCAGCGCCTTCGGCTCTCGACGGGTGAGCAGACGGCCGACTGGGAGGTCGAGAGCGGATACGCCGGCATGCACGCCCTGCTGCGCCGCCCCAACCGGCCCTCCGGGGTCATCTGCATGAATGACCGGCTCGCCTTCGGCGCCTACCAGGCCGCCGCCGAGGCACGCTGCACCGTCCCCGGCGACATCTCGATCGTGTCCTTCGACGATGAACCCATGGCCGCATGGATGCGCCCCGGCCTGACCACCGCCGCACTGCCCCACGAGGACATGGGCCGCCTCGCGGCCGAACTCCTGCTCGACGAGGACGCCGGCCCCGGAACTCGATGGGTGCCGATGCCACTGCGCGAGCGAGGCTCTATAGCGGCGCCCACCGCCTGATCTCGTGGTACCGGTCGAACCGACCGGTGTTCGCCCCCCTGTTGCTCAATCGATTTAGCCTTGGAGAGTGACGAATGCTGCGCTTGCCCGACGCCTGGGTGTGGGACAGCTGGTACACACGCGACGACGAAGGCCGCTTCCACGCCTTCTTCCTCCGCGCCTCCCGCGCGCTGCTGGATCCTGAGCGCCGCCACAAGCGCGCCTCCATCGGACATGCCGTCTCCAGCGACCTGTGCTCCTGGGAGTTGCGGGCCGACGCGCTCGTCCCGGCCGACGGCCCAGCATGGGACGGCCTCGCAACCTGGACCGGCAGCGTCGTGCGCGGCCCGGACGGCTGGTACATGTTCTACACCGGAGTCGGCCATGCCGCCGGCCGCCTCGTCCAGCGCATCGGCCTGGCCACCTCCGACGACCTGCACACCTGGCACCGCTTCGGCGACAAACCCCTGGTCGAGCCCGACCCCACCTGGTACGAGCACGCCGACTCCACCGACTGGCCGGGCGAGGCCTGGCGCGACCCGTGGGTGTTCGCCGACCCCACCGGCGACGGCTGGCACATGCTCATCACCGCCCACGCCAGGCAAGGACCGGCCGGCGGCCGAGGGGTCATCGGACACGCCTGGTCACCCGACCTCCTGCACTGGGAGGTCCGACCTCCTCTGACCGAACCCGCCGGGTTCGGCCACCTCGAAGTCCCCCAGAGCGCCGTCGTCGACGGCCAGCCGCTCCTGCTGTTCTGCAGCAACCTCACCCAGCGGACAGAGCCCGAGCAGATCTGGGCGGTGCCCGGCCGCTCGGTCACCGGCCCGTGGGATCTCTCGCGGGCACGACCCGTCCCGGTCTCCAACCTCTACGCCACCCGCCTGGTACAGGACACCGACGGCGCCTGGAACCTCATCGGTTTCGTCGAGGAACGCGACGGGCGCTTCGCCGGCGAACTCGGCGACCCCATGCCCGTGCGCTACACCGTCGGCGGCCTCGAACCCGCGCTGTGACCCTGGCCTGCGAGATCCGATCCCTCCGTGAGAGCACCGGAGCCGACGCGATCAGAGCCTGACCCTAAGGACGGCCATATGACGATCTCCACCGCACCTGTTGTCGTGGTGGGCGAAACACTGGTGGACCTGTTGTGGCGAGCCGGTACGGACACGCTGCGCATCTCTCCCGGGGGCAGCCCGGCCAATGTGGCCCTCGGGCTACGGCGTCTGGGATGCCCCGTCAGCCTCCTCACCTGCTGGGGCGACGACCCGCCCGGCCAGATGATCAAGTCCTATCTGGCGGACACCGGCCTCGACGTCGTTCGGATTGCCGAGGCGTCCCGGAGATCAACGGTCGCTCTGGCCTACCTCGATGCCGACACTGGCTCCGCAACGTATGAGTTCGTCCCTCACTGGGCTCCCGAAACGCCGACGCTGAGCCAGGACGTCATCCTTCTGCACACCGGCTCGCTCGCAGTGGCCGTTGAACCCGGAGCCCAAAATGTTCTCAACCTGTGCATACAAGTCCACCGGCAAGGCTGCACGGTGAGCATCGACCTCAACGTGCGCCCGGCCGTGCAACCAGACCACCGCGCCTACCGGTCGGCGCTCGAACGTTTCGTCGCGGTGGCCGATGTGGTCAAGGCCAGTGATGAAGACCTGCGCTGGCTGTGGCCGGAACATGACCCGCAAGACAGTGCCCGACGGCTTCGGTCCCTCGGTCCCCGGCTGGTCGTTCTCACCCGCGGCGCCGCCGGAGCGACCGCTTACACGGCCCTTGCGCAGGTGTCGGTGCCGGCACCCTCGGTCGAGGTCGTCGACACCGTCGGCGCCGGCGATGCCTTCCAGGCGGCGCTCCTGGACGGGCTCGTCCGCACCGAGGCTGGGCGGCGCCCACGCGCCCACATCCCCGACCACCCCGAAGCGCTGCGGCGCCTCCTCACCCGCGCAGTGCTCGCTGGCGCACTCGCCACCACCCGGGAAGGCGCACAACCCCCGCACCGCTGGGAGCTTTCCGCCGCCGCACACGCCTCTCAGACCGCATGCCCCGACAGGACCGCTCCTGGCCTCGACACCACGGCGCCGTGACCTCGATCAGCAGGACGAGGCCATGCCCATCGGGGGAGATTACGAAGCGCCGTCCGGGCGCGCGCCCCACCCGGCTCTCGCCCCTCTACGGCACCGTGTTCGGCGAGTACGCCGCGGCGCTGGAGCGCGCGCCGCTGTCGGATGAGACCCGGCGCACCTACCGCTCCCGTGGATTATCTAGGGTTGGAGGACCCTTCCAGCAGGTCAGAGGATGGTGATCTCTTCTTTCACGTAGGCCAAGTTGACTGAGCTCGACCCAAGCTCAAAGCGGCCCTGGGCGGGCGGCAGAACAACTCATAGGCCGTCCCGTACGACATGGCCTTGCCCAGCAGCGCGTGGGACAGGTTCACGCAACACCATGTCCCCGGCGCGTCCTGGTTTATCTGGCTATCCGAATGTCTCGGCAGGCCAGCGCGCCGTCGATTAGTAAGGCATGTTGCCTCGAACATGCGTCCAGGTTTTTCGGCCGAAACACCTTCCGTAGCTTGGCCGAGGCCGTGACGATCGCCGGCGGTAGCTGGGCTCCGACAGTGGCTGGGGCGATCACCGCCGCGGACCTCCTTTGTCGGCCCACGGCATCGAGCCAGCAAGGCTCACGGAAGAAGCTATGGGAACGACGCTTGGCAGCGCTCACGAGCGTGCACTGCTGCACCGGAAACGTTTCGGTCGAAACGTTTCGTGGACTCCTGTTCGAGGATGGCGCTGTGCCCGACCCCCCCGAGGGCCACGCACCTGACGTGACCCACATGCCGTACGGACCCCCAGATACTGTGCGTCAAGTAGCCGCCCGCACTACTTGAAGTACTTGTCGCACGACTGAGAGCCACCAAAGATAACCCACCGACCTGACGCTCGAGAACACCCCTGTCTACGACACCCCCACTGAGGAACCGTCCGCGACGCCCACCAGCGACGCCGAACGCGCCTTCATCGCCGCGCTCAGCAACGAGCCCGACGAGCTGGGCACACTCGACGACGGGCGCGTGGTCTGCGGCGACGACGGCGGAGACCCGCCCACCATCAACGACGTCGTCGACGCCTACCACAACGACTACGGCGACCCTCCGGGCAAGCTGATCATTCTCGCCATCCGCCACCTGTGCCCCAAGTACATCCCGCTGCTGGCCAAGGGCAAGAACGGCTTCACCGACGGCGCTTACACCGTCGGTGACGGCATCAAGCCCGGCACCTACCGCACCCACGAGCGCATCGAAGACTGCTACTGGGCGCGCAGCACCGGCGGCGGCGACATCATCAGCAACGCCTTCGTCCAGAACGCGCCCCGCGGCGTCAAGGTCACCGTCTACAAGGGCGAGGGGTTCACCAGCGAGGGCTGCGGCTACTGGTGGCCGGCCTGACCCAGCTCCCGCTGCCAGATTCCGGCAACATCTGTCAGCTTCTGTCAACAACAGCACCCCTGGCGAACCCGCCTCTACCGTGGAGATATGACCGTGCCCGGCTACCTCGACAGCCCGCCGCCGACCGTCTCGGAGACCTCCGACAACGCCGGCCTTGAACAGGTCGCCCGCGATGCGAGCGGCCTGATCCGAGCGGGGCTGACCTTCGAGCAGATCGCCGCCCGGTTCACCAATCACGGCGTACGCATCTCTGCCCCGCCTCACCCTGCTGCACCGGCCCGCTGGACACCTCGTCAGGTCCGCGCGGCCATGTTCACCGCGGCGATCGCTAGCCGAACACCTGCTGCAGAGCGTCCAGCAGGAACGGGCGCGGCCCCGCGCTGGCGCGGATGATGCGGCCGGTCCCGCGCCGGTACTCCCTCCGTCCGCGGATGATCCACAGCGCGTAGGCCACGGCGGCGACCACCTCCCACGACGTCGTCGACTCACCCATCCGGGGTCCGTCGATGTAGATCTCCCTGCGCAGAGTGCCGCTGTCGACCGGCGCCAGGACCTTGGCGATGGTCTGGGCCTGCCGCACCCGCGCCTCGACCTGAAGGCCGATCTCGCCTGTCGGCGACAGCGCCATCCGCTTCAGCTCGCCCTCGTCGATCCGGACGGTGACCCGGACGCTCACGAGATGTCCCCCGGGCACGGGGCGCAGCCGGCCAGCGCGACGATCACCCGGGTCTCCACCCCGACACACCCGCCCTGCGGCCCGAGCACGCGAGTGCGCCCCATCAGGAAACGGCGGCCGCGCCTGCCGGCGGTGTGCGGCAGGCAGCACATCAGCGCGCTGTAGACGGTCGCGGCGTCCACGTGCACCGTCCGCGCCGAGCTCTCCAGCACCTCACAGGCGGGCGGGCAGCCCCGCTCGTCGAGCACAGGGGCGCACCGCAGCAGGGTGACGACGATCTCGGCCGCGGTCGTCGCCGGCGCGCGGCAGCCGGGCGTGCCGCGCACCTGCCGGTCCTCCTGCGGGAACTCGGTGGAGGGGAAGATGCGCTCCAGGTGCACCGTCAGCTGGCCACCGACCTGGTCCCCGCCGCACGGATCGGTGCACTGGTCCCACGCGGGCGGCCCGGCGACCACGCAGGCCCGGCACGGACAGCCAGGGTGCCCCTCCACGGCGAGGGCGGCCTCGTCCAAGGCTTCGCACACGCAGGCCAGCATCACCCGCATGAGGTCGTGCAGGCCCTCCGAGGTCAGGGCCATGTCGTCGTCCGCGGGCGCCGGAAGTCGGGCGACAACACCCGGCTCGGTGAGTTGAGCCGGTACGGGTTCACGGCATGCAGCCACAGATCGACCAGCGGCAGGTTGGTGCGCCCCTCCGCGAAGACCGTCGTCGGGTCGGCCATCTCGACCTGCACGCCCTGCCGGACCAGCTTGGTGACGTTGCCCGGCAGCCGGCAGGTGCCGCACGCCCCCGCCACCTCCGGGCACGCCTTGATCAGCTCGCACGTCAGCTCCGACACCGCGGCGATGGCGGACTCGTCCAGCGGCAGGCCCCACCGGTAGGTGACGTACAGCGTGCCAGGCTCCCCGCACGGGGCGGCCATGTCCTGGCAGCGCGGCCAGCACTCGCCGTCGGTGCGTACCAGCCGCCCGGCCGCGTCCACCCGGTACGCCTCCGGCACCAGCTCCTGCCCGTCCACGGTCACCTCGGTCACGTCGTAGACGGGGCCGGGCAGGTACACCTCGCACAGCTCCCCGCACGAGCAGCCGGAGGAGCAGCCGCACACCGACGCGTTGCGCCACAGCCCGTCGGCGCCGATGTAGGGCACCCACGGCCCGGCCGTGCCCCACCACACGGTGAGGGGGAAGGACTCCAGGCACGCCCTCCGGCATGGCCGTACGGTGACGGGGCACGGACCCCATCGCATACCGGACATGCGCCACAGGATTTGGGAGGCGACGCGCTGCCAGCGGTCGATGACGGCCGGGTCGAGGTCGTCGGGCAGCTTGCAGCACAGATCGACTGGCCAGGGCTCACAGGGCCCGATCTGGAGCGGCATCAGCGTCTCCGCCCGCGCGCCTCATACCGTGACGGGTGGGGGAAGCGCTCGCGGATGAACGCGCCGACGTGGCCGGAGGCGAAGGTGTCGGGCATGGTCGACAGCCAGTGGGAGTCTCGGGGGAACTTGGGGCCGCGCACGAGGACCTTGACGTCGTCGGCCTGCCGTCCGCCCAGCCCGGCCAGGTTGCCGTACAGGGTGCGTTTGTGCAGCACGTCCAGGCCCCGGCCGGCATCCAGGGCGTGCAGCATGCCGGTCTTGTCGACCGGCAGCGGCACGTGCAGCTCATACGACAGCGGCTCGGGATGGCCGAGCTCGGCGAGCAGCTCGCGGGTCTCGCGCATGCCGCGCAGGTAGGCGCCTGAGGCGCGGGCGGCGTAGTACTCCTCGACCTGCCGGACCGGGCCGCGGTGCAGCACCGGCATGCCCTCGGGGTGGGGCCGCATGATGAAGAAGTCGTCGTTGCACAGCAGGAAGCGCTCGGCCACGCCGTCGTGCTCACAGGCGGCGCGCACCGCGGCGGTGGTGTTGGCGTACTTGCTGCCCCTCTGCTCGGTGGGGATGTGCTCGGCACCGGTCAACCAGGCGGGCCGATGGCCGACGATCCACACCCGCCGGTGCGGCAGGTGGGCGTCCATCGAGCGCAGCGCGTAGCGCAGCTGCTCGTTGAACTGTCCCTGCCGCACCGGGATGACGAGGTCCGGCAGCCCCATCAGGAGGCCAGGCACAGCTCGCCGGTGACCGGCTGGTACTCACACGACTGCTCGGGCGGTGCGATCGTGGTGATGAACGTGCGGCGGTGACAGTTCGCGCCGAGCGGGGTGAGCATCGGCCCGGCAGTGCCCGCGGCGTCGATGGCCTGCACGTCGTAGGGGCCGACACCCCAGCGGCCTCCGGCTCGAGTGGAACCGCTCAGGGTGAGCGACGCCTGCTCGCTGCCGACTTCAAGGTCGCCGAGCTGGCCGTTGGTGACCCACGGCAGAAGGAAGTACACCCAGGCGCCGTCGCCGGTGGCCTCCTCAGGGCAGACGTCCTCGCCGAGGACCTCGGCCCACAGCTCCAGGGCGAACCCGGAGTTGCACTGAATGGAGCAGTCGTCGTAGCCGATCGGGTTGCCGGCGAAGTCGTAGTAGACCGGGCTGCCGGTCATGATCTCGATCAGCTCCGGTGAGACAGCGAAGAAGTTCAGCTCGACGTCGAACCCCCGGAAGGAGGGGCAGCCGCGCTTGAACCCGCACACCCGGCCGTTGGCGGCCTTGTACTCGACGTCGGTCCCCTCTTCGACGTTGCGGTTCATCGCCAGGCTGGCGAAGCAGTCGAAGACGTAACCATTGTCGTCGCCGCAGACAGGGCGGCCACAGCCGTCGACCCGGGTGACGCGGATGACGCTGGCGTTGGCGATCAGCGGGCAGGACATGCCACAACCTCCAATGATCTTGGAGGCCCGGCCCACAACCAGCGGCGCTCTCCCAGCATAGCCACCCCCGCTGGCGGAGGATCTAGGAGCGGCACAACACGGTGACCGCGTCGACCCACGCGGCAAGCTCTGCACGGACCTGCTTGGCCAGGAAACGGCTGCGAGCGCGGGCGGCAGAGCAGGCGGCCGCGCGGTGCCGGCCGTCGGGGTACAGGTCACGGATCGCGGCCGCCCACGCCGACGGATCAGCGCGGTCGATGAACGTGGCCGCATCGCCGAGCGCTTCGCGCAGGCCGGGCGTCGGGTGCGCAATGACCGGCAGCCCGGAGGCGAGCGCTTCGACGGCCGCCATGCCGTACGACTCGTAGATGCTGGGCGCCAGCACGATGCGAGAGCGCGCCCACACCTCCTCCCGCATGCGCGACGTCTGGCCGATGATCCGCATGTTGGCCAAGAGCGGGCGGCGAATCTGACGACCGTGGGCGCCCGTCACGCCGAGGAACGGCACCTCGCGGACGAGCCGGGCCGCAGCTCGCCACGTGTCGACGCCCTTGTCCCGGTTCAGGTTGACAAGCGTCACATGCCTGCCGGTGCGGGCCGCAGCGTGCTCTTTCGGGAGGACGGGCGGGTGCACGATCAGCGACGGAGTGCCGCCCACAGCCGGGTAGCGAAGGCCGAGGGAGTCACGGACCCAGACCGTGTTGTAGACGCACAGGTCAGGCCCAGCGGCGAGCGCCGGCTGGTCGTGGTCGTTGTGGAGGATGAGGATCGAGCGGGCGCCCACCTGCCGGGCCAGGGTGACGGCCTGGTGGCCGTAGTAGTGGTGGGTGATGACCACGTGCGGGCTGATGGCACGGATCTCCGCCACGGCCTGCTCAGGGGGCAGCTGGGCGTAGCCGACCCCGTCGACCTGGTAGCGAGCGGGAGCCTCCGGCACCTCGGACACGATCACGAGAGTGCGCAACCCGGCCTGGTGGAGGGCGCGCATCATCGTGTGGAGCATCGTCTCCGACCCGGCCCGCCGGTACGGCACACCGTAGTGCACCCACGCCACCACCCCCACCGCCCGGTCCGCAACCTGCGAGGCCAGCGTCGGGGCCGGAGCAGGCCCGGCGGGAGCAGATAGGGGTAGGGCGGCGGGTGCCCGGCGTGGCCCCCGGGCCCGCATGGTCCGCGGGACCAGCCGCTGGCACGCCTCCTCGAACCGGCGCAGGTTCCCCCCATAGTCGAGGCCAGCGGCGTGCGCGCGGGCCGTAGCCGACGCCGCGGCGTAGGCGTCAGAGTTCGATAGGTGGCGGATCTCGCTCACCCACCGGCCGACGTGCTCGCGCGGAATATAGGTGGCCGCGTTCCCGAATGCCTCACGCATGCCCGGCAGCGGGGAGGCGAGGACGGGGATGCCCGACAGCATGGCCTCGATGCCGGCGCGGCCGTAGGACTCGGTGGCCGACGGCATGAGCAGGATCCGTGTCCGGGTGTAGAGCTCGCGCGGATCGATCCGGTCGATAACCGCGATGTTGGGCAGCTGGAGGCCGACCGCGGGGCCGGCGGCTTTCACCACGAGGAACGGCAGGTCGGGGAGCTGCGCGGCGATCTCGGCGAGCACGTCGGCGCCCTTGGCGACCGTCGCCCCGTTCAGGGTGATCATGCCGCCCGGGAGGGTGCGGTACAGCGCCGGATCGATGGGGGGCGGCAACACCAAGTCCGGTCCCTGGTAGGACGGGTAGTGATCGCGGCAGGCGCGCGACGGGAACCACGCCAGCCGCGCACGCCCCAGCTCGCGGTCCGCTGCCATGCCGTGCACCATCAGCAGGTGCGGAACCCGGCCGGCCTGGGGCACGATCCGCGCCGCGCGCCGGTCGCCGTGGTGGGAGATCAGCAGCTCCGGCCGCGCGGCCTGGACCGCGCGCCGCCACGCGCGGAGCGGCCACACCCGCACGCCATCCTCGACGCGGACCTCGCCGGGCTCTTTGATGGTGGTCACCACGTCCACCACATGCCCGGATCGGGCGAGATGCCGAAGGTACTCGCGGGTGGTAATGACCGCACCCGTGGGCGCGTCCAGCCTGTACACCGGAATCAGTACAAGAACACGCATCAAGGCTCCGCGGCATCTAGAGCGCGACGGCGACGGCGGACACGGTCACTGCGGCGGCCGGGGTGCCGACCGCGAGCACGCCGATGCCGAGGAGCATCACGCCGGCGCTCGCCAGGACGTTGACCCTCGTCTGCGTCGCGCTGTTGGCGGTGATCGAATGAGGGCGGACCCCGGCGACGGCCTGGAGGCCGATGGTCACGACCAGGCGCTGAACGGCCCGGCCCACAACCAGCGGCTCACTCTCGCGATCAGTCTAGTGGCGGTGCCGCGCCCGGGCGGGGAGCGCACCACCCCGGCCGAGGCCCCGCGACGTCGTCCCGAAACCCGAACACCCCCGGAGGCGCGCACTTCCCGGCCTTCATCTCCCTACATCGCGTTCCACCCTGATGCGCGCATGTACGCCCGCGCTGCGGCGAGCTTCACCCGCGCCTCCTCTGCGGCGGTGCGCAGCAACCGCGGGTCGCGGGCCAGCAGGGCTCGTTGGGCGCGGCCGTGCGGGCACAGCCCGTCCTCGTCGAAATCAGCCTGCGGGTGGACGTCGTACGGTTCGCCGACCCGCGTCCAGGCGGCCGCGTGGTTGAGCTGGGCGGCCGTTCTCCTGGCAGCCCACTCCAACAGGTAGGTGCCACGGAACGCGCGCTCACCGAAAACGCAGATGGCGTACCGGGGCCGCAGGCAGGTCGCGCGCATCGCCCGGAAACTCGAACGCCCCTGGATGCCTATTTCCAGGGACGTTCTAACCAGCGGCTCCAAGTGATAGATCGCCCCCGCACGAGCACCTGCTCATACGGCCTACCGGCAGTCCACAGGACGGGCCCGCGCCGCTCCGGGCCTGCCGAGCAGCCGCCGCCTACGATTGGGCCATGCCGTACCGTCCGGCCGCCCCCGTGATGCCCACCCAGGTCGACGGCCATCTGGGCGTGTTCGACCGGTTCGCCAGCGCCGTGGCGCGGTTCACGTCCAAGCCGTGGTTCTTCGCGCTGTGCGTGGTGCTGGTGGTGGTGTGGGCGCCGTCCTATCTGGTGATCGGCGACGTCAACACCTGGCAGCTCATCATCAACTCCCTGACCACGATCGTCACGTTCCTCCTGGTCGCGCTGATCCAGAACACGCAGACCAGGGCGGACGCCGCGGCACAGCACAAGCTCAACGCGATCGCCTGCGCGCTGGCGGTGCTGATGGCCGACAGCGACGCCGACGCGCGGGCGGTGCGCGAGCTTCGGCACGCTGTGGGCCTGGAGGAGCGGGAGAGCGCCTAGCTTCCGGCGGCCCGGCCGCGCCGTCGTAGAGCGTAGCGTGCAGCTGCGCTGGGACTCAATCACAACTCTACGGCTCAGCGCCTGCCCACAATTTGTACTCCCTCGATCCGCACGTCAATCACCAAATACGCTCCCATCGATAGACTCTTGCCATCTGCTAACCAGTTGACCAGCGATCGTTCATTCCCAGCTCCCGGCCATCTTCGACGAATCTGGCCGAGAAACGGAGAGTGACTATGAGCGGGTGCAGATGGCCAGCCAAAGCCATGCGGCTCCTTGCCGGGATGCTCCTGGTAGCGCTGCAACAGGCGGCACCGGCCAACGCTCAATCCGCGAGGTGGCCTGATGGACCGTTCTACATATACGGCTCCACAGAGGATCCGTTCGCACCCTTCTCTCGCCGAGTAGTGGATGCGACGTGGGACCTGCCGCGCGATAATCCGACCAGGGTAGAAGTCACTGGGTTCGTCCGACTGAACTCCAATAGCAACTGGGGAGCCTCACAGCAATGGACCGTCCGGTTTCCTGCATCGGGAAGCCTGGGCAAGGTCAGGGTCGCGAATAAACTCACCCACACCTGCATTGCCGAGCGAGAGCTCCCCGTGCCGCGCGGCGGTGAAGGCGCCCTCCTTGCACCATGCGGCGACCCCGGCACGCTGTGGTACTGGCAGCCCATGGGCGGGCAAAGGTTCGTACTTCGCAGTCCTTCGGGTCCAGACATTTGCCTGAGCAAAGCACAAATCTACGAGGACCCCGAACATCTTCGCCTGAGAGACTGCCCGGATAACGCCTGGGCGACTGATTCTCTGATGATCTGGGAGTGGTTCAGGGCACAGTAATCAGCTGGCCCACCGACGCGCGACAGCGCCTAACCGGCCGAGGCAGTACGGGCGGCCTCGATGGCGACGATCCGCCGTGCGCCCCACAGGATCATCGGGACGGGGACGGCGTTGCCCATCTGGCGATAGCGGGCGGAGTCGGCCTGCTGCCGGTCGCCGCTGTAGAGCGTCCAGTCATCCGGGAACCCCTGCAACCTCTCACACTCGCGCGGGGTGAGCCGCCGCACGGCCAGTTCCTCGGTGACGAGCGGCGAGGATGCCGTGCTGTCGATCCGGCTGCCGTAGTTGGCGGTCAGGGTGTTGGTGACCACCATGGCGGCGGAGGCCCCGCCGGAGGCGGCCCGCAGCGCGTACGCGGGCCCCTCGGCAGGTCCTGTCTCTATCTGGGTGCCGCCGTCGCGGCCGCGCAGGGCGACCGGGTAGGCGATGCTGGGGCGCCCTGTGGCGCACAGGGGCGGCGCCGGGTCGCCGGGCCGCGGGTTGGCCCGGTTCTCGGGCGAGGTGACCTGTGCCAGGTCGTAGGCGACCACGGGGATGCCGCGGCCGGTGCCGTCCTCGCTGGCGTCGTGCCCTTCGGCGGTGAGGGTGTGCGTGATGTCGCCCAGGACGCTGGTGACGTAGGCGCCGGAGCCGTCCAGGTCGCACCTGTGACCGCCCTGGTTGGCGCCGAGCGGTCCGGCGACGTCGGGGGTGGCCGCGCTGAGTCCGTAGGCCCTGCCACGGCTTTCAGCGCCTGCAGCAGGGGCGGCGGTAGCTTGCGGCCCCGCCGCTCGGCCCGCCTCAAGATGCCGGAGGCCGCTCTCGCACTCAAGTAGTACTTGCTCGGGACCTCGGAAGTCTCCAAGATGTCCGACAAGTAGGACGCGACGGCGTCGTTGGGGTACTCCGAACCTTTGTGCGTCCAGTACCCGCCAGGAAACGCCGTACCCGATTTCGACCAGCTGCCGGAGCACTCGTCCCATGTCCTGGCCGGCTCGCGAGGAGAGCAGACCAGGCACGTTCTCGAAGAACAGCCACCTGGGGTGCAGCTCTTGGGCGAGACGTACCAGGTGGTCGAAGAGTCCGGATCGGTCGTCGTCGAGTCCGTGGCGGAGGCCGGCGACGGAGTGTCCTTGACACGGCCAACCCCCGGCCAATATGCCGCTCGCTGGGTTGAATCCCGTTGATAGAAGTTGCTCACCCGTAATCTCCCGGATGTCGCTGAGCAGGGAGGTTGCGGGGAAATGCCGCTTCAAGACGCCGCGCGCCTTGGCGTCGACCTCGATCGCCGCCGTGACGCTCACACCGGCCCGGGCCAACCCGAGATCAAAACCGCCGACGCCCGCGAATGCTGAGATAGCGGTCATCGCCATGCCCGCGTCCCTTCCTGGGCCCTTGCGCAGTCAAGGCCCGCATTCACCTTGCCAGCCGGCATGCGCCGGCCTGTGTATCGACACGGTGTTCGACTGACCTCAGCCAGCACCTTCGGATCACCGGTGGTATCCAGCGCGGATCATCGGGACAATCCTGGTCATGCCTCTGTGGAAGAAGCTCGGAATCGGCCTGCTGACGCTCTTCGGGACGCTGATGCTCTGCCTCATCCTGGTGATCTTCGTGCCCGGTGGATGGAAGATCGCCCTCCCGATCCTGGCTCTGCCCGTCATCGCCGGCTTCATCTTCTGGGCCTGGTTCGACAGCTCCGATCCGTCCTCACGGCGCGACGCCACCCCCCACAACGCCCGCTGGGACGACAAGCGCGAGCGCTTCCTCTGACCCCAGCCACACCCGCTACGGCCGACGCCGCTCAAGGAGCCACAGCGTGCGCGTGCACGGTGACGCCGGCCGCGTTCGCGCCTCCCGCCAGCACACCGATGCCCAGCAGAGTGACCCCCGCGGCGGCCAGGACGTGGACGGTGGTCTGGGCAGCCGTGTTGGAGGCGATCCGCGCCGACCGGAACCCCGCCCCGGCTTCCACGGCAATGCTGATGACCGGAGGTGCAGCGAACGCACCGGCCGGCCAGCTGAAGGTGGCGATGCCACTGCCATCGGTGACGGCAGTAGCCCGCTCCTGCCTCCGCTGCGGTGCCTCAAAGTCCCCTACGGTGCTCATGCCGGCCCGTCCCCGGCCGGGCCGATCCAGTGGGCAGTCACATAGCTGCGGCCGTCCCCATTGCTCACGACCACAGCCGAGCCGACCGCGCCGATGCGGTAGGCGGCGAGCTGTACCGTCTGCCCGGCCGTGAAAGAGTGCACGAACTCTCGTGCGCCGGTCGCCTGAATCTGCATCAAGGGCGCGTTGGCGCCGGTGGCCCCGAACGCGGCGATCACCTCGGAGCCGGGGATCAGCGCGCCGTCCTTGTAGAGCCCAGCAGTCACGCCCAGGCCCTGGGCCGCGCTCATGTTGGCCGGGAGCTGTGCGACGCCCCGCGCCTGGAAGGACACCGCCCAGAAGCCAGCACGCGGCACCGTGATGGCCGGCAGCTCCGTGATGACCTCCCACACCCGGTCAGCGCCGATCAGGGCGTGGTTCCATGCCGTCACGGCGGACTGCATCCAGGCGCCGTCGACGGGGGCGTTGACCGTGGAGGCGGTGCCCGTCACCCTCAGACCTCCCGGGTGCTGGTGACGAGGAAGTCGGACCCGGCGACCCCGGTGAACACGAACGCGTCTTGGAGCTGCTCGCCCGCATCGCCTCCTCGGTCCACGCCCCAGGTGAGGGAGGTCCCGGCCGCCAGGGTGACCGCCGTCCCACCGCCAATGGCGACGGTCGGAGATCCGGCGTACACGATCACCGTCACCGAGCGGGCGCCGGCCGCGATGGTGACGTTGCCCGCGCCGGTCTGCCGCTGGATGGTTGAGTCGATCTGCGGGTTGGCGGCTGGCGCGGTGTCACAGCGCACCACCGTGCCCGTGGGCGTGTACGACGTCGTGCCGTCCAGCATGGTGTCCTTGACGACCGTGACGCCGTCCTTAGTCTCGTAGCGCCGCAGGAAGCTACCGACGCTGTCACACAGAATCTCGTACTCGTCATCGGGCGTGGCCGCTGCCACGCTGCCGCTGGTACCGGACATGAGGAGACCTCCAAGAGGGTGAGGAGTTAGGCGACGCGGGCGTATCGCAAGGTGGTTTGCTGGATGCCACCGGACCCAAGCCCGGCCACCTCGGTGGTGCCGGAGATATCGACCCGGTTGGCTTGGAGGCGGATCGTCCTCGGTGACGTGACCGCGTACTCGACGCTGATTGCAGCCGAGCCGTTCCACTGCAACGCCGTTGGGCCACCCCCAGCGAACTCTGCGATCTGCACGACGATGGCTTCCGAGTTCGGTACGACGACGCCGGCAGTGACGTCCCACAGCCGGGCGCCGATGTACGCGTTCTCACCCGTCGTCATGCGGCCGATGTTGCCCCGGACAACTGCGTCCAGGTGGTACGTGCCGGCCGCGGGGAGCGCGAGCGACAACGCGATATCGACCCACGCCCCGGAGGCGCCCGGCATGAGGTCGACGCCTGATGGCAGCACAGCGAAGCCGGTAGCGCGGATGTCGAGACTGGCAGCGGTTCCGGTCATCAGTCGCTCACCTTCTGCCACATGATCCCCTGCTGCGGGATGCCGCTGGTCAGGTAGTGCTGGAGGTTCGCATTGGCCTGCGTCCCCCCGTCGCCAGTGCCCCGCAATCCCCGGATCTCGAACGTCGTCGGAGCTGTGACGGTGACGAACGCTTCACTCACCGCGTTCCCGCCGATGCTCTTGAGACCGGTCGCCCCGTTCACCGTCCCGGGCTCGTCGTGGAGGAGCACCCACCGCGAGCTGCCGTTCACCAGGGCATTCGTAGCGGTGTTGAACCAGTAGGCCGAGATGGAGGCGATGTGCCGGCCGTTGAAGTTCCAGGTGGCGAGGCCGAACAGGTGGGCGGTGAGCCGGTAGACGCCTGCCTCGGGCAATACGACCTGGCTGTTGGGCAGGGTGACAGCGACGCCCAGAGCCGACGTGCGCAGGTCCGCCATGCCGGCGATACGGGAACCGAACACCGGCGTGAGTCGGGCCCCCACCTGCCAGTTCTGTGGGCACGCCCCGGCGGCCGGGGGCATCACGTCCACGTCGACCGATCGCTCTGTGCCGACCGCCGCTCCGGGGGCGATACCCGTGACCTCCGTACCCGGCACGAGGAGGCCGCTCGCCGTCTGCTGGAGGGCGTTGCACGCCGCCGGGTCAACCTTGGGGTCGATGCGGTACGTACGGCCGCAGGCACCCGCCATCAGTCGCTCACCTTCTTGAAGCGGAAGTTGGTGGCCCAGACGACCTTCTGAAAGGTGGTTCCGACGTCGGTACGCCAGGACCCGTCAACGCGGATCGCCGCCGGGCCGGGCACCTGGTACAGCGCTGACGCCGAGGCGTTGGCCTGGACGCCGGTGGTACCCGTGGCCGTCTGATCGGTGAACAGGATGATTCGCCGTGCAGTCAGCGGGACCTGGGCGCCGGCGGTGACGTCGAAGACTCGGGCGTCGATGATCGCGTTGCCGACGCCGGCCGCCCACCCGATGGACCCCTGTACGTCGGCGACCACCTCGTAGACACCGGCCTCCGGCAGCAGCAGGTTCGCCCCCGTGACGGGAACCCACGTGTTGGCGGGAGCGGAGTCCAGGGACACAGCCCCCGATGTCTGCCCGGAGACCGGCGTGAGCCGAGCACCGACCTGCCACGTCTCGGGGCACGCCCCAGCGGCTGGCGGCGTGACGTCGACGTCGACTGAGCGCTCCGCCGACACGGCGCCGCCGGGGGCGATGCCCTGGAGGGCCGTGTGCGGCACCAGGAGGCCGCCCGCCGTCCGGGTGAGGGCATTGCATGGCGCAGGGTCCACGGGCACGTCGACGCGATACGTACGCCCGCAGCAGCTACCAGCCATCAGTCGCTCACCTTCACGAAACCGAGGCGTGGGCCTCCGAGGATCGCCTGGGTGGCGTCGGTGAAGCCGACGTGCTGTCGCTGCCCTTCCACACGGACCGTCGTGGGCCCGGTGACGGTGAGGAAGGTGTTGATGCTGCCGGCGTTCTGGAGGGACATCACCGTGCCCCCGCCATCGTTGATGTTGCCGAACTGGATCCGTCTGGTGGTGCTGGGCAAGGGTGCCCCGGCGGTGACGTTGACGAGGCGGGCGTTGATCGCCACCGCCCACGGCGTGGTCGCGGCGATGTGCGAGTAGAGGTCTGCGGACAGGGCGTACGTCCCGGCCTCGGGCAGCACGACTTGGGCAGTGGTGGCCACCCACGCCCCGGAGGTAGCGGCTCGGAGGTCCGCGTCCGCTCCGAGCGCTTCGCCGCTGACGGGGGTGAGGCGTGCCCCGACGGTCCAGGTCTTCGGGCAGACGCCGGCGGCCGGTGCCTGCACATCGACGTCGACCGAGCGGGTCGCCGAGACCGCGCCGCCGGGAGCGGTCCCGGCGACTTCGGTGTGCGGCACGAGGAGCCCGGCCGCCGCCTGTGTGAGCGCGTTGCACGGCGCCGGATCCAGGCGCGGGACGACCCGGGTTGACCCGCAGCAGTTACCCGCCATCAGTCACCTTCCGGGGGCGTGGGGAGCGGTGAGGAGAAGACGTCCGGCAGGCTCGCGAGGTAGGCCGCCTCGTCCACCTCCTCGTAGCCCAGCTCCACGTACGGTGCCGGGTCCTTCAGGTTGTAGACGACCTGCACGCCCTGGCCCTCCTTGGTGAAGTAGCGCGGGCCGGGCGTGGTCTCGGTCGTGTCGTCGCTCATCGGTGCCTCCTGGTCAGCGGTCTGGGAAGAGGGGCGGCCATCAGCGGTACGTCCAGTTCAGGAGGTAGCTCGCTGCGGCCGTCGCCCCGGCGAAGGAGGCCGCGGCGAGGGCGGTGTCGCTGTCTTGGGCGACGGACCACGTCATCGTGACCCCGGCCGGGACCGCGACGGCCGCGCCGTCCGACATGGTGACGTTGACCGCGCCGGCGAGAACCGTGAGGCTGACGCTCTGCAGGCCCGGAAAGCTGCCCGCAAGGTTCTGTGCCGCGGTACCGGTCACGGCCCGTACGCCGGTGCTCAGCGGTCCGGGCAGGGCCTCCGCCGCCGTGCATTCCACGGGTGCGGTCGGCGTGTACGGCTGGGTGAGGTCGCCGTCCAGGTAGGTGCCCAGAAGGGTCGGGGCGGCGCCGTCGCACGGGTCGACGGCCCACAGCTCGGTGTACGTGACGTCGCCGATGCCGTCGCCGGTGGTGTCGTCGCAGCCGCACCGCTCCACCACCTGCTTGGCGCAGTCCGTGCTGCTGCCTGCCGCGCCTGTGCATGGCGCCACGTGCCAGCCGTCCGGGATGGCATCCTGGCGCTGCCCGTCCTCGTCCAGGTAGTAGATCGAGTCATCGCAGCAGACCATCCGCGTCCAGGAGCGGGTCTCGGGGATGACGTCGTAGGTGACCTTGAGGTGGACCATCAGGCCGGCACCGCCGCCGACGGTCTCCTCCACGTCGAGGTAGAGGAAGTTCCGCCCGGCCTGGGCACCCGGGATGGTGGCGGGGCCGAAGGTGTACGTCGTCCCGTTGTGCGTGGCCGTCGCCGGCAGGGCCTGCCAGGCACCGTTATTGAGCCGGAACGCGCGGCCGATCTGGTCGGCGTTGAACACTGTGGCCTGGATCTGGATGGTGGCGGGGTCGGCGTTGTCTGGCAGGTCGAAGTAGGCGCGCGGGAACCAGTGGGTGTTGAGGAGCGACGGGCCCTCGTTCGGCTGTGCCGGGCTCGACTGCGCCGAGGTGCCGTTCGGGTGCGGGCTCACCCACCAGGCCGGGCGCGCGGTGTCAGAGTCGGTGACCGACCAGGCGGTCGAATACTGGTACTCGTACATGTCATACCAGGGCGGGTTGGCCGCCGTCAGGTCCGGGGTCCACTTCCATACCGGGTCCACCGAGTTGTCGTTGAGGTGGGCCTCGTTGGAGATGAACTCGACGCTCTGGGTGGGGTCCTGCTGGATGCAGACCTGGGTCGGCTGGCAGCAAGACTCCGGCTCGGGCGGCTCCGGCGGCTCACACACCCCGGCGGTCCCGGCCACCGTGTAGGGGGTGGTGCCGTCAAGGAGGGTGTCCGTGACGGTGGCGGTGCCGTCACAGGCGCGGCAGATCTGCCGCAGGAACGGGCCTGCGGGGACCACCGACACGGCGCCGGCCCAGTAGGTGAAGAACACGCCACACGTGGCGATGCGGCTGTTCGGCGCCGGTGCGGTGGTGAACGAGGTGACCGGGCTGGTGGTACGGAACCGGGCGCTGCTCGCGATCCGCGGGTCCGTCACGTACGAGCACGGGTCGGTCGGTGCAGCGTCGGAGGTGCGGGTCAGAACTCCGGTGGTCTCGTCGTAGGTGTAGCCGTCCGGCAGGCTCACGACTTCCAGCCCTGGCGGGAGCTGCGTGTGGCTGATCGTCGGGTCCGTCGCGAAGTAGCGGACGTATACCGAGAACTCCACGATCGAGGGCCGGGAGAACGTCCACTTCGTCGGTGCCGTGACGGCGTGGGGGAAGGTGTGCAGTCCCCACCAGGAGCCGTCCGCGTTGCTCATGTTGGGCGCCATCGCCGTGGTGTTCGTGGCGCCGGTGGACGTCCAGCCGACACCGTTGGACAGGGTGCCGGATGCGGCGGTCCCGGTGATCGTGACGGGCGCGGCGGTGGGCCGGTCGCACAGCACCAGCGTTTCGCAGTCCTTGCACGACTCAGGCTGACAGACGCCCACGGTGCCGGTCGGCGTGTAGGGGGAGCCGTCCAGGAGGTAGTCCGAGTGCCCGACGATGGCGCCCGTCTCGTCCCGCCGGTAGTCGCGCACCATCGGGGTGACGGTGCCGTCCGCGGCGACGTCACAGAGCTGGACGACGTCCTGTTCGGGCTGTTCGACGCCAACCGGGCAGGTGGTGATGGTTCCGGTCGGGGTGTAGGTGGCTCCGGTGGTCGCGTCGACCAGGCGGACGCTGTCGATCGTGCCGTCTGCGGCGTAGCTGTACTCGATCAGGACCAGGCCGGCGACTGTGCCGTCCGCCAGGACGTCGCAGAACGTGCCCGAGACCTGGACTGACTGGCTGCTGCCGCAGGCGACGGTGCCGACCGGCGGCGCGCCCGCGCTGTAGGCGCCGGTCTGGAGGTTGATCCATCCCTCGGAGGTGACCGTGCCGTCGCAGTCGCGGACGACGGTGACGGCGATGGGTGTGCCGTCCGGCAGGCACAGGCCGACCGTGGCGGTGGGCGTGGTCGGCTGCTCGCAGTCTGGGGAGGCGGGGCAGAGCCCGACGGTGCCGGTGACCGTGTAGGCGGCGCCTGCCAGGGTGCGGTCCACGGTGGCGAGGACGGCGCCCTGGCAGTCGTAGGTGGTGGCGCGCACGAACTGGGCGACCGTGCCGTCCGCCGCTACGTCGCACAGGATCTGGGTGGCGGTGGTGGCGTTGCAGCCGTCCGCCGAGCACGGGCCCAGGACGCCCTGCGGGGTGTAGGCGGCGCCGGTGACCGGGGTCACGGTACGTGTGCCTACGCGGGCGCCGCTGGTCGTGTCGTAGATCGGCTCGACGAGGGCGACGCCGGCGACCGTGCCGTCGGCGAGCACGTCGCACAGCAGGACAGTCTCCACGTCCACGCGGGGCGTGGCCGCCGCCCCGGAGACGATGACGGGCCCCTGCCCGCAGCATCCACTCATGACAGGGTTACTCCTCGGGTCCACGTGACGGTGACGGTGCCGGTGTCGGCGGTGATGGTGAGCGGACCGGTCAGGGCCGCGTCCTCGTCGCGGGCGACGCTCCAGGTGGCCGCCTCGCCCGTGTGCAGGGTGCTGGCCCCGTCCACGGTGGTGATGGTTCCGGTGCCGCCGTGCGCGACGGCGGTCACGGACTGGAGGGCCGGGATCGCCGCGGCGTCCCAGGAGCCGGCGCCGGCCGCGAGCTCCACGCGGTGGGCCTGCACGCCGAACGCCGAGGGTGCGCCCTCCGCCTCGTCGGCGGCGTCACAGGAGACGGGCGCCACGGGGGTGTAGGGGCCGGTGATACCGTCCGTGTAGGTGCCCAGGCTGGTGACCGTGCCCTGGCAGTCCACGGCGAGCAGCTCCACATACCCGACGTCGGGCAGGCCGTCCCCGTCCGTGTCGTCGCAGCGGCACTCCTGCAGGACGGTGTGGGCCGGGCACGGCTGCTCGGGGCAGCAGGAGCCGCCGGTGGCCGAGCACTGGCCGGGCTCCCCGGTGAGCGTGTACGGCTGGCCATCCATGGTGGTGTCCACCACGGCGGTGACCGCACCCGTCTCGCAGTCCACGGTAACCGTGCGCAGGAACTGGGTGTCGCAGCCGGTCTGGTCGTACGCCGTGGTGGCGGTGAACGCGGAGAGCTGCCACCCGGTGTGACGTGGCGGCGGGCAGGCGGCGCCGCTGTCGTCGTAGGCGTCGAACGCGAGCAGGACGGCGATGTTCCCGGCGGCGAGGTCGGCGGCGGGGACGTCGGCCTCGACGGTCAGCGTCCCGGACCAGCCGACCGGGGTGTCGGGCGGGGCAAGATCGATGGCAACCCGGTTCGCGTCGCCGGGGCCGTTGTAGAGGCCGAGGAACCCGGTGATGCGGCAGCCGGCATCAGGGCCGAGCTGGGTGACGTCGACCTGGGCCGTTACGTGGGCGGTGCCGGTGTCACAGACCGGCCGCGGGGCCTGGATGATCGCGGCGGCGGTGCGGACGGTTCCGCCCGTGCCCGGCTGCGGCCCCGCCGCGTCCGGGAGGGTCAGCGTGCCGCCGTCCCACAGGGCTTGGGCCCCTGGCGTGGCCACGCCGGTGGTGTATGGGTAGTACGGCCCGCCGGGGGTGTCAGTGACGGTCGGCGCAGGGGCGCCGTCGGTGGGCAAGTCGCACAACAGGAGGGAGCTGGAGCTGCGGCACGGCTCGGCGGCCGGGGAGCAGACGCCGACGGTGCCGGTCGGCGTGTACGGGGTGCCGTCCAGCAGGTAGTCCGTGTGGCCTGTGATCGCGCCGCTCTCGTCGCGGGCGTAGTCGCGGACGAACTGGGTGACGGCGCCGCCCGCGGCGGTGTCGCAGAGCTGCACCAGGTCCCGCTCTGGCTGCTCGACGCCGGCCGGGCAGGTCGTCACCTCCCCCTGCGGGGTGTACGTCTGGCCGGTGGTAGCGTCCACCAGGCGCACGGAGGCGACCGCGCCGTCCGCGCCGTAGGTGTACTCGATCAGGACCAGGCCGAGGACATCGCCGGTGGCGGGGTCCACGTCGCAGAACGTGCCGGCGGTGGTGATGCTGCGGGGGTGGCCGCACGCCATGGTCCCGACGGGCGGGTTGCCAGCGGAGTAGGTGCCGGTGGTCAGGTTGAGCCACCCGTCCTGGGTGACCTCGCCGTCGCAGTCGCGGGTGACCAGGACGGCGATGGGCGTGCCGTCCGCCAGGCACAGGCCGAGCGTGGCCGCCGGGGTGGTCTGCGCCTGGCACGGCGTCTCGGCCAGGCACAGGCCCACGGTGCCGGTGACGACGTGCGGGGTGGCCCCGTCCAGCTCCATGTCCTCGAAGGAGGCGATGTCACCGAGCCAGGAGTAGCGGCGCAGGAACGGCCCGGCGTCGTCGCACAGGGTCAGGGTCTCGGTGGCCTCGGTGGCGTACGAGCAGGCCACCGGGGCGACGGGCGTGTACGGGGTGGCCGGGTTGTCCTGGTAGGTGAGTAGCAGGGAGGCCGTGCCGTCCGCCGCGATGCACCACAGCTCGCTGTAGGTGGTGTCCGCCTCGCCGTCGCCGTCGGTGTCGTCGCACCGGGTGCGGCACACGGTGTCCAGGCAGCCCGCGGTGCAGGGGCCGGCGTCGGCCGGAGCCTGGCCGGCCGTGAAGACGCCGGTGGTGGAGTCGATCCAGCCGACCACCGTCGGATCGTCGGGGGTCGAGCCGCACGCGACGCAGCCGGAACGGACGACCAGGAGCACGCTGGTGCCGTTCGCCCGGCACAGCGGGGCAGAGGCGATCGAGGGGGCACAGCAGCCGGTGACGGTTCCGGTGTCGTCTCCGGCGCAGGCGCCGACGGTGCCGGTGACGACGTGCGGCGTGCTTCCGTCGAGCGCGTAGTCGACGTACGTCGCCGTGCCGTCGAGCCAGGTGTATCGGCGTAGGAAGGGCCCGCTTGCGTCGCACAGCGTCACCGTCTCCGACTCGGGGCACCCGTATGTGCACTCCACCGGCGCCACAGGCGTGTACGGCGTGCTGGGGTCGCCGCTGTAGGTGAGCAGCAGCTCGGTGCTGCCGTCGGCGTGTACGCACCACAGCTCGCTGAAGGTCTGGTCGGCGGCGCCGTCGCCGTCGGTGTCGTCACACCGCTGGACGCAGAGGGTGTCGAGGCAGCCTGCCGAGCAGGCGGTGCAGTCGGCCGCGGTGCCGGTCACGGTGTAGGAGGTCAGGCCGTCGAGGGCGGTGTCGGTGCTGCTGGTGACGGTGCCGTCGCAGTCGCGCAGCAGGTGGCGCAGGAACGTCTGGCAGCCGCCGCCGGGCAGCAGGTCACACAGCTCGACGGTGGTGACGGCTGCGCAGGCTTCGGGGCAGGGGCCGGCGTCGGCGGGCGGCGGCCCGGCGGTGAACGCACCGGTGACCGGGTCGATCCATCCTGCTGTGGCGGGGTCGGGTGCGGTGGCGTCGCATTCGGCGCAGCCGGAGCGGATCACGACCAGCAACGGGCTGCCGTCCGCCCGGCACAGCGGCGTGGCGGCGATGGCCGGGGAGCAGCAGGTGGTGACCTCTACCGGCCCGCCGCCTCCATCGGCACACGGCAGAGGCTCGATCGGCATCCGCGTTACCCCTTGCTCTCGTGGGCCTGGCGGCGGTGGGCGCTGGCGGCGCGGTCGCTGGCGAAGGTCCTGCCGCAGCCGGGGTGACCGCACGGAACACTGCTGTCGTCCGGAGGGGGCGGCCCTTCGGTGGCGGCCTGAGGCTCCTCCGCCGCGCCTTCCGTGGTGGGTGGCTGCTCCTCCTGTCCGCTGGCGACCGGTGACGGGTCGAGCGGCGCCGCATCGGGCCCGTACGCGGCGGGGTCGAGCTCTGGCAGCGCCTGGCCCGGTTCGGCCTCCAGCAACGGCAGGACGGGCGGGTCGCAGAGCGGGCGGCCGTCGATGAGAGCTCCGTGCAGCAGGTGGCCGGGGATGTCGGGCAGCAAATCGTCGGGGACGCCGAACTCGGCCTCGCTGACGGTGCGGAGCTTCGGCTGCTGGTCGACGGCCCAGGCGGCGAAGTCGCGCCGCAGCTCGGGCGCGGGGCGGACACGGATGATCACGGGCACACCTCGATTTGGATCATGCAGGTCACACACGTCGTGGCCGGCACGTAGGTGCGCTCGGCCAGCACCCGCCGGTCGTTGAACCGGTAGTCCACGCTGGCCCCGGCCCGGTCAGGGACGATGTCGAGGGGCCCGCGCCGGATCTGCAGAGGGCCGGTGATCGCCAGCCAGGCCGTCCCCGGCTCGGCGGGGACGCCGTCCGGGCCGGTGTTGAGGGCCGAGTAGCCGGCGCCGAGGACGACGCAGTTGCCGGCCAGCGTGCGGATTTGAGAGCCCTGCAGGTGAGCGATGTTGCAGCAGCCGAGCAGCGCGGCCGCGCCGGTGGGGATGTGCAGGACGCCGACGCCGCCGTAGGACTCGGCGAGGCAGCCTTCCAGCGCGGCGACCCCTTGGGCGATGCTGACGGGCCCGGCGGCCGGGGTGAGATCCACGGCCTCGGGGGCGATCACGTGAGTCCAGAACCACTCCTCCAGGCCGCGCTGCTCGCCGAGCAGCAGCGCCTGGCGGACATGCTCGACCGCCTCCTCGTACGACCAGCCGATCGTGGAGCACTCGATCCCGGCGTAGAGGGTGACGGCGTCGGCGTGCTCGTTCTCGGGGCGGCAGAACTCTTTGCCGGCGGGCAGGCCGGGGGACTCGTCGGGCGGGCACCAGTCGGTGGAGTGGACGGGGCAGCAGCCCATCGCCAGCCATTCCACGCCGAGCAGCTGGTGGATGTCGTCGTCGGTGACGTCGATGACGGTGGAGCAGCCGCCCAGGATGCCGTTGGGCAGCGGCGTCCCTGGGATGGCGTTGACGCGCCGGCGCATGCCTGCGGGCGGCATCGGCCCACCTCCTCACTGTGGTGCGGGGGCGCCAGGCACGGTCCGGTGGGGACGGGCGGCGTGCCTGGCGCGATCTGGGTGGGGAGGGTCAGGCGATGGGGCAGGTGACGCCGAGCTGCTCGCCGGTGCGGCCGTCGGGGCAGACGGGGACGGTCACCAGCCGGACCTCGGGGCCGCGGTTGATGAGCGCCACGCACTCCTCGGAGAACGCCGCGGTGTAGTCGTTGGTGGAGAACTTCGTCGAGTCGTGAATCACGCCCAGCGAGATTTCGCCGCCGCGGCCGATCTGGAGCGCGCCGGCGGGGTGGATGAGGAACGGGATCGTGTCAGGCCAGTCCACGGCCGGGGCCGGGCCGCCGATGTTGGTGGGGACGTTCGGCGCCAGCCCGCGGGCCCACTGCACGCGCACGCCAAGCGTAGCGAAGGCGTTGATCACGCAGGACACGTCGATCTCGTCACAGGACGTGCCGTTGCGGCGGGCGATGTCGGCCAGGAACATGTTCCGCGACCACCACGGGAAGACGACCTCGATGTTGATGCTGTCGCACAGGCTGTGGCGCTCGACCATGTCCGCGGCCTGCAGCGCGACGGCGGCGTAGATGGCGGAGAACGCGCCGAAGGTCTTGGCGATGGTGACCGGGGTGGCGGCCGCCACGGCCTGGTCGAACAGCACCTGGCGGACGCGCAGCTCGTGGGCGACCATCGTGTTGCGCTGGTACCAGGCCACCAGCTCGGGGAAGTGCCGCTGCGTCAGGATGCCGGCCTCGAGGCAGACGCCGACCGCGTCGCATCGCACTTCCTCCGGCTCGGGGCAGGGGATCTTGAAACACGGCTTCGTCGCGCCGGAGATGTCATCGGCCTCGGTGTGCACCCAGGTCATCGCGCCGACGTCGAGGGACGGGATGGGGAAGAACCGCAGGCCGCCCCGAGCGAGCTGGATCTCCGGGGCGTCCCACAGCATCTCCGGGCACGCGATGTCGGCCAGCGTGTAGACCGTCTCCGACGGGGCGCACCAGCCGCCGGAGGCGACGATGTCCTTGTTCGGCAGGCGGGACTGGTCGGCGGCCAGGATGACCGCCCGGGTGCCCTCCGTGCCTGACGAGCTGTCGTTGACGATGAGGTTGCGCTCAAACGGCAGCCGGTAGCTGGCGCACAGGCCGACGCCGCCACCTGCCGTTTTCAGCGCGTTGGCGCGGCGGATGATGCCCTCCGTGACGCCCTCCATGTCCAGCGGCTGGCCGGGCTGGTAGCCGGGCACGTCCACCGACGCGGTGATCTCCGGGCGCGGGTTCGGGTCCGGCGGCAGCACGCGCGGCTGCCGGCGGCGCACGCTGGACAGGTCGAGCGCCGGACGCCGCGCCACGGCGGCCGAGGCCGCGATCGGCTCTGCTTCCCGGGCGGGCTCCGGCTCCGGCTCGGCAACGGCCTCCGGCTCCTGCGGCGTCTCAGGCTCCGGCTCGGGGTCGCCGCTGTCGCCGCGGACCTGGGCGGCCAGGGCGTCGATCTCGGCGGCTGCGGCTTCGGCGGCCTCGCGGCGGCTGGCCTGCTCGGTGCGGATGTCGTTGACCGCCTGGGCCAGCTGGCGCAGCTGGGCGAGGTCGTCACTGGTGACGGCCTGGGCGTTGGACTTGGCGTCGAAGGCGGCGACCGCGCCGTCCAGGAGTTCGGCGAGCTCGTCGTCGCCCAGCGCGGTGATGTCCTCGGGAAGCTCGAACTGATCCACGAGCGGCTCTCTCTCGGTGAGAGGTGAGAGCCCGGCCCACAACCAGCGGCGATGCGTTCGATGCTAGCGCAAGGGTTTCTGCATGGCGCAGCGGCAACACCGCTGGCCAGCGCTGACGCGCAGGTAGGGGCGCTTGATCTTCGGCGAAGGTACCTGTTCGGCTGACGAGCTGGTGTGTCGTGGCACCGTCACAGGTGTGTTTCCAATTCCGCCCAATCCGGGTCACGATGGTGTCAGGCTATGGTCGAGTGTTTCCGTCGTCGGGACGCCATATCAGGCCCCTACAGCCCGCATCTCCGTGGAGGTTATACGTGTTGAAATCGCGTCGTCTCGTTCTCGCTTCGGCGGCTGGCACGGCCGCTGTGCTAACGGCGCTCGTCCTGGCGCCTGCGGCTTCGGCCGTTAGCCCTGCCCCGATCCCGCCTTCGACCGACACCTCCGCGCTCAACTCTCAGGAGTTGGAGCTATTGCAGTCGGACACCCCCAAGACGATCGCGGTGGACCCCAGCACAGGGAAGGTGTTGTCGGTGGCAGAAGGAACCGATTCGGCCTCACATGGACAGACCATCGATCTGGACCCGCGCACTGGCCAGATCATCTCGGTGACTCCTACGAAATAGGCTCTGCCTATTTCCATTTTCGCCAAGAGGGTGACATACGCTGAGAGCGGAAAGGGCGATCGCCTTCCCGCTCTCAGTTTCCTGCAAGCTATTGCCCTAGCCGCCTTTTAATGTGACGACCTCGGACCGCGCCTTGCCTAGTAGAGAGTAACGCTGGTACCGGTGACGAGTTGTCCCGCGAACGTGATGACGTTACCGGGGCCCCAAGGACCACTGCAGGACGACGACCCGCCATAGGTCCAGCATCCCCTGCCGGTGTAGCTGCCGGTCGCGAAATAGCTGCGGGCGGGCCAGGAGCCGGTCTTCGTCCCTGCGCTGCCATAGAAACCCTGGTCAGCGTAGGGAACCTGTCCCGACTTGAAGCAGAAGTCTCCCGAACTGCAGACGCCGTGCTGGCTGATGTTAGTCGTCACGGGAGTTCCTTCGGTTACCGACAGCACCTTGCCTGTGCTGGGGTCCACCGCGATCGTCTTGGGGGTGTCCGACTTCAACAGCTCCAACTGCTGGGAGTTGAGCGCGGAGGTGTCGGCCGAAGACGGAATCGGGGAGGGGCTGGCGGCCGTAGCCGCCGGCGCCATTACGAGAGCCGTAACGACAGCGGCCGCGCCAGCCGCCGAAGCGAGAACGAGACGACGCGATTTAAGCACGTACAACCTCCGGTGAATGAATGGATGCGAGGCAGTTTGACATCCGCCAAACCGGCCTCCGGGCACCGATCGAACATAACCCGGCCAATCGGGCGAATCCATGCATTGCAAAATGGTTGACGTGTGACATGTATCACAATGAAACTGGTGGATAAGAAACCAGAATGACGGGTAGACGCGCGAGTCCCCGAAACGGGAAACGTATATTTTCGAACTGGCACTACGATCTGTGCTCCCTTATTGGCGGAGGGTGTCGTACCTCTTCTCCTGCGCCCACGACCCAGGTGGCCTGCATCGCAGCGCCAGCCATTGACAGATAAGCGCGAAAATCGCGACTACAGGCTAGGAGTACAGCCATCCGCCGTTGATCATCCAGCCCCGGCGGATGAACCATCCAAGGCGCGCTGCTCTATGCCCCGGCGAGATGCACTCAACAAAGATGCATACCGACGGCACGAGCACAAGCGTTGCCGCTTCTCGCCCGACATCCAGATGTGACAGAGGGACCGGCCACCCGCCGAACCATCCGCAGGTCACTTGCGGTTCTCGGGGACGCCGAGTGGCTTTTTCGTCGGAAGGGATACACGCATGCACGGTAATTCGAATGACACAATGTGAACGATGCATGCGCTCTAGAAAACGACGCACCATTCAACGGAAAGCCATGAACCAGCAAATGCGATCTTGGTATTGTTAGATCTGTGGAGATCAGTGGCCTACGCGTTGAAGGCTCACGTACCGTTCACCTGGCCGGCACCAGCGTCGACCGATATGACGTCGAGCTGCCCGCACCGGCCTGCCACACCGGCATCGCAGGATGGGACCCCCGCCGCCTGCGCCCTTCGGAGGCTCCGGTCAACTGCCGCCGCTGCCTGCGCATCATCGCGAGGAGTCAGCTCCCCGTCCTGGTGCACGCCACGCTGTTCTGACGGTCAGCGGGGCCCGGCGCCCAGCGCGCCGGGCCCGCCACGTCGTCGAGCACCACAGCACCCCATCTGGGTCAGGCGCCTGGCTTCGACTCCGCTCCCCGCACGGCCGGGGAGTCGCCCGCAGCGGTCGTCTGCTGCTCGGCCGGAGCTGCGCCGCCCTTCGGGCGGACCGTGCTACCGGGGTAGCGGCGGGCGACCGCCTTGGCCGTGTGCTCGGAGGTTCCGGTGAACACGACGTTGCCGTCGGCGTTCACGACCTCGTGCTGCTGCCGGTTCTTACCGCACCCACATCCCATCTACTGGCCCCCTGTCACTCGGGCCGCCAGGCTGGCGGCCACCTCGGCCCGCGCCGGCGCGACCTGATCGGCCAGCCGGGCAATCTCCGCGCGCACGCTGGCGCGACGTTCCATCTCGTCGACCACCGCGGCGGCGAGCATCGCCAGCTCCCCGCCGGGACGTGCCTCCTCCCCCGGCCGTGCGGGGGCGGCGGCGATCAGCGCCAGGTTGGCGCGGTCGATTACCGCCGAGGCCGCCAGCCGGGACGGGTGGCCGGGCACCGGCACGCTGAGCACCGCGCGCAGCGACCACCGGCCGGACGGGAGCTGCCGCATGTGGTAGCTGGGCTGGCAGGCGCCGAATACCATCCGGTCCCAGTCGCTGAGCCAGGGGGCGGCCGCGCCGGAGAACCACATGCCGCCCGCGCTCATGCCGACGGTGACGATGCCGGCGACCGTGCGGGTGTCGTCGAACTGGCAGCTGGCGGTCTCGCACTCGGCGCCGTCTCGATGGTGGCCGGCGTTCATGGTCATCGCCCCGACCCGGATGACGCTGCCGTCGTCGAGCTGGAACTTCGAGCGGAGGAAGGTGGAGAAGTCGATGTCGCCGAGAGATTCGACGGTGAGCTTGCGGCCGGGGAACGCCTCGTGCGGCACACCGCGCTGGGCGACCCAGCCGTAGATGCGGCCGTCGCGGATGTGCACGCCGCCGGAGTCGGGCGGCAGCTCCTTCACGGTGGGCTCGGCGAACCATGCGGCCGGAAGCGGCGGCAGGTTCTGGAACTCCTGCCAGGCGGAGGCTTCGAGGTCGTCCATGCCTTCGCCGCCCTCCCACGGCGGCGCCAGAGCCGGGTCTTCGTAGAACTCGGCCATGCGCTCGTAGAGGTCGTCCAGCCGCCCGCGCAGCTCCTCCTGCTCGGTGGCCGGGATGTCGACGCCGCCGCGCGCGCCCTGCAGCGCTCCGGCGGCGGCGAACACCCCGGCCGCGACGATCTCCAGCCGTTCGGTCCCGTCGCTGGTGAACACGTCGGCGATGCCGAGCTTGTAGGCGGCCAGGGTGGCCGGGTCGGCGTCGGGGTCGCGCCACAGGAACGCGCGGCCGAGCCGGTCGGCGTCGACGCGGTCCTGGTCGTCGGTGGCCCAGGCCAGGACGCGGGACGCGGCCTGGCCTCCGTCCCATGCGGTGTCGCGGTCCTCGTGCAGCGGCAGCTGCAGGTCTCCGGACATGGCGGCCGCCAGCTCTGGCGCGGTCTCCGGGAGCGTCGAGGCGGCGACGTAGAGGCCGCGGGTCAGGCTGCGGATGTGGCCGGCGTTGGCGGCCCGCAGGAGGTGGTCGCGGGCCGTGCCGCTGGTCATGGACAGGGCAACGGCGACGTCGCCCGCCCCGACCGGGATCGGGCTGCCGGCGACGTAGGCGATGACCTCGCGCATGCGCCCGGCCAGCGGCTCCGGACAGTCTCCTGCGGCGGTGGCGTCGACCGGGTCGAGGAGGATGCGGGCGCCGGCGAAGGCGGGCATCGCCACGAGCGTGGCGCCGCGCAGCCGGGCGCGGGTGATGCGCATGAGGTAGTCCCCGCTGGCCTCGCTGAACAGGACCTCGCCGTCGTCAGGGATGGGGTCGCCCGCCGCGGCGGTGATGGCGCCCGCGGCGGCCAGGGCGCGGAGCCCGGTGGCGGCGACGGTGCCGCGCGTGGTGGTGGTCCACTCCACGGTGTGGATCGCGCGCACCTGCCCGCCCGTTTCCTGTCCGGCCTCATCCTGCCCGTGGGGGTGGCTGGAGGCGGTCCAGTCGACGACGTGGCTGGCGCGGACCATCCACCGGCCGTCGGCCAGGCGCAGCACGCTGGCCGCGGTCAGGGACGCCATGAGGACGACGTCGGCCTCCTCGCCGGCGGTGCGCTGGTCGGCCGGGCGGGCGTCGAGGAACTCGATGTCGACGTCGTCCAGGTCGACGCTGACGCCGAGGGGTGCGTCTTCCTCCAGCAGGCGGATGGCGTTCGCGCCGGCGGACTGGCTGGGGTAGAGCACGCCCGCGGCCGGGATGCGGTCGCCGTCGCGCGACAGGGTCTCGATGGCTCCGGCAAGCTCGGCGCCGTCGTGGCCACCGAGCATCTCGTCGGCGTACTGCAGCGGCCACGGCCCCGCCTCCCAGTACAGGGCGCCGGGGGCGAACACGCGGCCGTCGCCGGTCTGGACGTTCTCGAAGGCGATGGCGAGGTTTCCGGGGGTGGACCAGCGGCGCGGCGGCAGATCGTCGGGAGCGGGCATGTCATCTCCTGCGGTGGGCGCGATGATGGGCGCGGTGAGCGGGATGTCGGTGACCTCGCCGCCGAAGGCGACGCGGAGCCGGTCAAAGGTGATGGGGCCGACCCGGTCGACGAGCTGGGCGAGCTGGGCCACATCGCGGGTGTAGGTGAGGGTGACGTGCGGCACCCACGGCAGGTGCTGCTCGGGCAGGTCGAACACGTCGGTCACGCCGTAGGTGATCATCCGCTGGGCGGTCTGCAGGTCCGCGCCGCCGACGCCGAGCACGATGCACGTTTCGGCGTCCGGGTCGTCGCTGGGGTTGAACACGCTGACGGCGAAGGCATTGCCCTCGACCGGCAGCGGCACGCCGTCCTCCCCGCGCAGGGCGCCTGCCTGCGCGGTCACGGTGTCGATGATCTGGGTGCGCATGTCAGGATCGATGTCGTCGGCCTTGCCGAGGAACAACAGCGTGAGGTGCAGTTCCTCGGCAGGCTCGCCATCGGGTAGCGCGAGCCGCTCGATGTCGGCCTGGGACGGGACCAGGGCGATCATCGCTCCGCTGTGGGGTCCGCTGGATGCGGCCGACAGGCTCTGCTGGGGGTGGGCGTCACGCACGATTCCCTGCTCCTCGAAATATGCGATCACCTCGGCGATCTGGGCGTCGTCGAGGTACTGGCGTCCGTCGTCGGCCGGCGGCTCCGGCTCGTCACCGAAGGTGAGGGTGCAGCGGCACTGGACGACGTTCGCCGGCGACCCGGTCGGGTCGCACGGGAACTGCAGCTGCTCGCCGTCCACGGTGAACGGCGCGGTGAGGGGAACGGTCTGCCCGTCGGCCTCCCAGTGCTCGGGCCGGGTTCGCGTGTCGGCGGTCGCCAGCCAGCTCTTGTAGGAAGGCCGAGCGGTCTCAGGCAGGGCCAGGGCCTGGTCGAGGGCGGCACGGTTCCACGCGGCAGCGGTCTCGGTGCGCGCGATCCGGCGGGCGCGAGCTTGGCCGAGCTGGGCACCGTCGTCGGCGAACACCCGCTGGAGGCGGCGGGCCAGCTGGTCGACGCCTTCCCCGGCGAGCGTGCCCTCGGCGAGCTCGGCGCGGGCGGCCTCCCACAGCCGGTCTCCGACGCCGGTCAGCCGGTTGGTGGCCTGCTGCAGGTAGTCCTGGACCCGGTCCGGGACGCTGGCCGGGTCCTCACGCCACTGACCGGGCAGGTTCTTCAGGTAGGGCGGGGGCGGGCCGGAGGTGAAGCGGCGCCACACCGCGGCGGCGGCCGCGGCGTAGATGCGCAGCAGCGCGGCCAGGAGGTCGGGCAGGCTCGTGGTCCACAGGGCGGCCAGCTGTCGCAGGAGGGCGTCGTCGACGGCCGCGGTCAGCGCGGTCAGCGCGGGCCGGCCCTCCGCTGCGGCGGCGGTGCGGGTGGCGGCCGTGACCGCCTGGGCGAAGTCGCGCGCGACCCGGTCCAGGGCCTGCTGCACGACGCGCTGCAGGCCGTCCTCGAGCGTGCTCAGCGCGCGGTCGGCGGAGTCGCGCTGCACCTGCCGCGGGTCGCGCTCAGCCATCGCCAGCCGCGGCGTTTCCGGCGTAGGGGGACCAGCCGCACTGCTCGCAGATGGCGTACCCGCCGATGGTGTAGGTGCGCTCGCTGGTGACGGCGGAGATCGTGGCGGTGGCCACGGTGGTGGCCTGGCAGCGGCGGCACCATTCGTAGCCTTGGTCGGAGACGACGGGCACCACCTGCTCGGTGGGGCGGGGTTCGCTCACGGCTGCTCCTGCGGGTGGACGTCGCGCAGATGGTCGACGGCGATGCCGGCGAGCTCGAACACGGCCGCCACGGCGGGGACCCGCGGATCGGGATGGCCGGCCGTACCGGGGAGGTAGGCGAGCGGGCGGCCGCCGTCGTGGCATGGCTCGGCGGTGCAGCGCAGCGCGACGCCGCCGCCTGAGTCGCCGATCAGGGTGAAACGGTTGCTGAACAGCGCCGAGGCGACCGTCAGGAGCACGCCGCAGGCGGGGCACACCTGGTGGCGTGCCAGGAGCACCTGGTGCCCGGGATCTCCGCTCGGGTCGACCTGGTGGATGGGAACGGTCAGCACCTGGAGGCGGCCGCAGCGGCCGCACTGCTCGACCGACGGCTTGCCGAGGGTGAGGGCGAGCTTCACGCGGCCTCCGCCAGACAGGAGGTGTGCAGGACGCTGCCGGTGTGCTCATAGGCGTGCTCGACGCCGGCGGCGATCAGCTCCCGGCAGTAGGAGTCCAGCGCGGCGGTGAGGCATTCGGGGTCCAGGCGGTAGCGGGCGGCGATCTCCGGGACGCGGGCCCAGGCGCCGTCCAGCAGCCGCCACTGCTCGACCTGCTGGGAGGTGACGGTGACCAGGGTGTGGACCCGGCCTTGCAACGTCTTGGCGCGGCCGCGCTCGCTGCGGGGGCAGGCCGGGGTGCGCAGCAGCTTCTCGCCGGCGGCCGCGAGCGCGCCCCAGATGAGGCCGTCGGCGGCGGCGAGCAGCCCGTCGCCGGGTTGCCCGCCGGCGGGTGGCGCCGCGGCGGCGGTGGCGGGCTCGGTGCCGGGCGGAGCGCTGGTCTCCTCGACGGGCAAATCCCCCTCGCCTGCAGGAGCCGCCTGGCGGGCGGCAGGGCGCTCGCCCGGGGCGGGGGCGTCGGCGTCGTCGAAGCCGGTCTCCCGGCGCAGCGCGGTGTCGCTGATGGCGCCCAGCTCGTACACCTTGATCGCGGTCTCGCTCCTGTTCTGGCGGACGCGCAGGGGGCTGGTGTCGTACCAGACGAGCCACTCGTCGGCGTCGGGGACGCCTTCGTCTTGCAGGATGGGGCGCAGCCACTGGGTGGTCAGGGCGTGGGCGACGTTGGCCAGCTTGGGTTCGATGCCGAGCCGGATCGCCTCCGAGCTGAGCTGCCAGACGCCCCAGTGGTTGATGTCGCCCATGCCGAGCAGGATCTCGGCCGGGATCTCCAGCCCGGTCGCGAAGCGGCGGATGGCCTCATCGCGCAATTTCAGGGCCAGCTCGTCGAAGTTGCTCTCGAACGTGATGAGCTTGATCTGCGGGATGAGGTCTGCGGGCACTTCGAGGATGATCGGGACCGTGGCGGCCGCGCTCTCGGGCTCGCGGTAGGCGGTCTCGGCGACCGTCATGAACACGTCTAGTAGGTCGTCCTCGGCGCCGTCCTGGCCCGGGGTGGCGGGGAAGCGGGCGCCCTTGGGGACGAGCAGCACACCGCGCCCGGTCAGGCGGGAGCGGGCGATCGCGGCGACGGCGGCGTTGAGCAGGTGCAGCTCTTCCAGCAGGGTGATGCTGGAGCGTACGGGGCTGTCGGCTTCAAGGTGCCTGCGCGGGTGCGGCGCCCACACGCGGATGGCGATGGGGTCGGCCGGGTCGGCCGCCTGGTCGGGGTCGAGCGCGGGGATGATGACGGGCACGCCGTCGATCTCGGCGGTGAGCTTGCCGCCCTGCTGGGTGACCTCGGCGACGGACAGGACGTGCCAGGTGTGGCTGGCAGTGCCCTCCTGGGCGTCGGGGCTGGGCCGGATGATGATCCAGCCCTCGCCGGCGATGGTCAGGTGGGGGCCGAAGTTGCCGAGGAGCTGGGCTTGGCCTTCGGGGCCGCCGGCGATGCCGCTGACCAGCTCGGTGGCGCGGTGGTCGTCGGGGGCCGGTTCGATGGTGCCGTCGTCGGCGCGGCGTCCCGCGAACAGGCGCGCCCCGGACAGGGCGTTGCCGATCCAGGTGGCGGCGAAGCGCACTTCGGGGGTGGTGTCGTAGAAGGCCCAGGCGCGTTCTTGCCAGGACTGGTCGATGCGCTGCAGGGCGCCCTTGAGGGTGCGGTTGGTGAAGCGGGCGGCGGCCGCGGTGAGCCCGGTCCGCGCGGGCGTCCGGGTGGACGTTCGGGTGGGGGCGGTCATTGGTCGGCCGCCCGCTGCAGGCTGCCCATGGTGTCGTCGAGGCGGTTGAGCAGGACGGCGGCGCCCGCGACGGTCGCCCATTCGATCAGGTGGACGGCGATGGGTGCGGCCGGCCAGAGGTCAGCGACGGTGAGGTAGAGGGCGAGCAGGAGGCCGGAGATCCACCAGCCGGAGCAGTAGACGCAGGAGATGAGGGTGACGATGCCGGTGCGGAGGCTGGAGGTGGGGCGGCGCTGGTGCCAGGCGTGGACGAGGTCGCGTGGTCTGTCGAGGATCGAATCGTGGACGATCAGCTGCGTCGCGCGGTAGCCGGCGAACGCGAGTACTGCCAGTTCGATCGGTGTGATCAACAGACGCCTCCTGCCGAAAGATCTCCCGCCATGCGCCGATCATAGGCCGGAATGCAGGAATATCTTTCGCCGGAAAGACGTCTTGCAGGAAGATTTAAAGCAATGCGTGAGGGTGGTTCTCCAGGCGGCGCCGGAACACACGCCATGGCGATAGCGTGCGCAGGTGATGAAGGTACGGGTCACCGGCGTGCTCATTGAGGACGGCCACATCCTCGTCCTTGACCAGGACACCGACTCCGGCCGCCGCTACTCTCTGCCCGGCGGCAAGGTCGAGCTGGGCGAGACGCTCGGCGACGCGCTGGTGCGGGAGATGCGGGAGGAGACCGGCCTCGACGTCGCGCTGGGGCGGCTGCTGTACGTGTGCGATCACCTGCCCGGCGGCGACACCCACGGTCATTCACATGACGTTCGAGGCCATCCGCGTCGGCGGCCGTGTCGGCGACACCGCGGCGGGCGCCGACACCATGCCGATCCGCGGCGTGCGTTTCGTTCCCCTGGACGAGCTCGGCGCGCTGGGGTTCACCGAGCAGTTCGTCACACTGGCCCAGCGGGGCTGGCCCGGGGCAGGCAACTACATGGGGGCCAAGGCGAACATCGGCCTGTGACGGCCGGCCGAGCGCCAGGCGTCCCGGCCCACCGGCGTCACGTCAGATGATGGCTGTGGCACCCGGTGGGACCTAAACGCTCTGCGTGCGCGCGGCGAGCTCGTGCAGCAGATGCGGGACCCGTCCGGGCTGGTACCGCATGGCGGAGATGAACGCGGTGACCGATGGCCGGCGGACCTCCTCCGGGGCTGCCCGCTCGGCCGCCAGCAGCGCGTCGACGGCGCGGTCGCGGTCCCCGAAGGCGTCCCAGGCGCGGGCGGTGTCGATGCAGTACCGCGCGTAACGTTCGGAGGTCGGCAACTGGCCGGGGTCCACCGTCCGCGCCACCGTCAGGGACTTGCCCGGGTCGCCCAGGGCGTTGTGGATGCTGATCCGGTAGGCGGCCACCGTGGCGGGCGTGGGGATGCCGAGGGCGGGCGGAGACGCGCTGAGCCGGCGGGCGGCGAGCTCGGCCTCGCCGATGAAGGTCTCGGCGTCATGGGGCTTGTCGGCCTGGGCGCTGGCGTAGGCGGCGGTGCAGAGCAGGTTGATGTAGCGGGCCAGCACGGTGGGGTCGGTCTGGCCGGTGCCGGCGTCCAGGCGGGCCGCGGTGTCGGCCAGCAGGGCGGTGGCGCTGGCGTGGCGTCCCTGCCGGCGCATGGCGATCGCCACCTCCCGGGCCGCGCCCGCGACGGTGAGCACGTCGCCGGAGGTGCGGGCGGCGCGCAGGGCGCGGTCGGCGGCTACCCACGCCACGGCGTCGGTGTGGGCCTTGGTGGCGAGCATGGCGGCCAGGACGTAGGCGTCGGCGAGCAGCGCGTGCGCCCGGCCCCGGAGACGGCCGGCGGCGTCGGCGGCGGTGGTCTCGGCTGCCTGGATGAGGGGCGGCAGCATGACCGACACCGCGCTGTAGCTGGTGGCGGCGAGCGCAGCGCGGGCCCGGCCGAGCTGGGCGTTCAGGGTGGCCAGGCTGGTGGGCGCGGCTGTGTTGGGGTCGGTCAGGAGCCGTTCCAGGCGTGCGGTGATGGTGTCGCTGACCGTGTCGGAGGCTGTGGCGCTCAAGAGCGCGGGCCCGGCCACGCTGGCGAGGAAGTGACGGCGCTTCACGTTGTGTTCCTCCCCTGCCGTTGAAGGATCCACCCTAATCGCTGGGTTTGCGGCAGCGGGTGTGAACGCGCGGACGGTGCGGGTGGGCGGGTGGCCGGGGGATGGTTCTTCGGCCAGGCCCAGCCACTGGCAGGGGATGGCCAGGGCCTGGGCGAGGCGGCGCAGCGTGGCGATGTCGTGCAGGGGCTGCCGGCCGGTCTCCAGGCGGGAGATCGTGGCGGCCGAGTAGCCGGCCTCGGCCCCGAGTTGCTCCTGTGTCAGGCCGGCCCGCTGGCGGGCCAGCCGGACGACGAGGGGGTAGTCCGCGGCCTTCACCGCGGCGAGCAGTGCGGTGGGGATACGTGCGGGGCTGTGGGGGGTATCCAGCATCGAGGTCACCGGCCCTGGACGGGGGACTTCAGCGTAGCTCAGCCGTGCGTGGCCACCATAGGTGATCTCGCCGCGACGGTGTGCGACTTGCGCAGTATGCAAATGATCTTGCAGGGTGCGCGCACACCCTCGCCGAAGCCTGCCCCCTCGGCTGTCGTAGAGGGCGACGGGCCGCACGGCCCGGCCGAAAGGAGAACGCTCATGTTCGACGACACCACCCAGCCCGCCCAGGCGCAGCCCTACACCGCACCCGCCCTGCACGACCTCGGCACCATCCGCGCCGTCACCCTCGGCTCCTCCGAGAACGACACCGCCGACAAGAAGAAGTACTACAACTAACCCGCCAGCTCCTGCTGCCCGCCGCCCCCGCGCGGGCAGCAGGCCCGGCACGACGAAGGAGCGTCATGCGCTGGTACGCCGGATGGTGCCCCGGCCCGCAGAGCGATCACAACGACGCGGCTCCGCCGCCCCGCCCGGACGGCAGCCGCATCCTGTCGGACCGGCCGCCGCTGTGGGCTTGCGGAGAGTGGGGCTGGCAGGTACGCACCCTGACCGTTGAACACTGGCAGGTCACAATCCTGGGCGCCTGCCTGGCCAGCGACGACGAACTCGCCAGCGCGCTGCGGCGGGCCGCCCGCACCGGTGCCTGGGACCAGCTGGCCGCTCTGCCCGGCTCCTTCACCACCGTCCGCACCGGCGCCGACGGCGTCCTGGTCGTCCCGGACCTGGCCGGGGCGTGGCCCCTGTTCTTCACCTCTTGGGCAGGCGGCATCGCCTACTGCTCCTCACCGCTTCCGCTCGCCGACCTCACCGGCGCCGGACCCGACCCGTACTGGCTGGCCGCCCGCCTGATGGCCGCCGGCCTCCCGGACGCGACCGGCGGCCGGTCGGCGTTCGCCGGTATCAGCCGGTCCCGGCCCGGCCACATGGTGCTGCTCGGCGGCCAGGAACCACGCCAGCAACCCGTGGACATGCGCCTGGGCGGGCTACCCTTCGCCGAGGGCGCTGAACAGCTCCGCCACGCGCTGCTGACCGCGGTCCGCGGCCGAGCCGACCGCGCCGAGAGCCTGTCGAGCGACCTGTCCGGCGGACTGGACTCCTCCAGCCTGGCCCTGCTGGCCAGCCGCTACCGGACCTCCCCCGTGCCCGCCATCACCTACGTGGATCCGGTCGGCGGCGGCGAGGACGACTTGGCCTACGCCCTGCTGTGCGCGCGAGCCGACCCCGGCCTGGAGCACATCGTCATCTGCCCGCCCCCGGACGCGCTGCCCCTGGCCCGGCTGGACCGGGCGCCCTTGCTGGACGAGCCCGCCCAGGACGTGCTGATGTGGGCCCGCGATCAGGCCCTGCTCGCACCCGCGGCCGGAGGCTTGCACATGACGGGCGACGGCGGCGACTGTGTCCTTGCCGGTCCCCTCGCCTACCTGGCCGACCTGGCCCGGCCGTCGACCGCCGGCCGCTTCCTGAGCGAAGCCGCGGCCTGGGCGCGGCTGCGTCACCGCCCTGCCCATGCCGTCGTCAGAGCCGCGCTGCGCATGGCCCGCACCAGCTACCCGCAGGCCCTGGCCGCCGTCGCCGGGCAACTACGCGGCGGGACCGTGCCGCCGCGGCGGGGCGTGGAGTCCGCGCTGCGCTGGTGCGCTCTCAGCCCCGCGGCCGCCTGGGCGACCCGGCAGGCCCGCCTGCAGCTGGCCGCCCACCTCGAGCGGCTGGTGCACGCGGATCGCTCCGGCCACCTGGCCACCGAGGGCGGAGCCGATGCCGAAGCACTGCGGCTGGTACGCGCCGCCGGCGCCGACGCCCGCCCGTACGCGCAGGTCGGCGCCAGCTTCGGAGTGGACCTGCACACCCCTTACCTCGACAACCAGGTCATCGCCGCCTGCTCCGCCGTTCCAGTCATCGACCGCACCACCACGCGGGCTCCCAAGCCGCTGCTCGGGGCCGCCCTGGCCGGGCTGGTGCCCGCGGAACTGCTCGCCCGCCGGACCAAGGGAGCGTTCACCGCCTGCCTGTACTCGGGGCTGCGCCGGGCCGCGCCGGACGTGCTCGACCTGCTGGAGCGGCCCCGGCTGGCCGAGCTCGGCCTGATCGAGGCCGCGCCCGCCCGCCAGGCCGCCGGTCTGCTGCTGGACGGCGCCGAGGGGCCGATGTCCGCGGTGTGCGACGTGCTCGCCACCGAGCTGTGGCTCCGCCAGCTCGCAGCCCCTCGCCCCCGCCTGTGGGGCCCGGCCACCTCCCCGCTCGAACGACCTCAGGAGCTTGCTCATGCCCGTCCTGCACGCCCGTAGAGGCGTCCGCTGCACCACCGCCGACGCCGAGGGAGCGGTCCTGATGGACACCCATGGGGACCGCGTCTACGGCCTCAACCCGTCCGCCGCCGTCATCTGGCACGCCCTGGCCGACGGAGCCGACGCGGCCGCGGCCTCCGACATCGCGACCACGGCCCTGCTCGCCGGCTTCGCCATCGACCCGGCCACCGCCCGCCGGGACGCCGAAGCCCACCTGGCCCTGCTCGTCGGGCACGGCCTGCTGCAGGAGCGGCCATGACGAGCCACATGGTCCTACCGCCGGTCGAGCACCGGCTCACCCTCGCCGACCGACTCTCGGCACTGGCCGCGCAGGTCCTCGCCGCCGGCCTGACCCGGCTCCCGTTCCCGGTCCTATCCGAAGTCCTCAGCACGCTCGGCGGGCGCTGCCAGCACGCGGCCACCCCGACACAAGCCCAAATCGCCGCCGAGGCGGCCCGATGGGCGGGACACTGGATGCCGGGGCGGGCCGCCTGTCTGGAGAACGCCGTGGCCGCCATGCTGACCGCGGCTGTCCGGGGCCGGCGCGTGTACGTGTGCATCGGGGCACGCATGCAGCCCTACGCCACCCACGCCTGGATCGAGACCGCCACAGGAGCCGCAGGCGAATCGCAGCATCCTGACCGGCCGTACCACCTGCTGCTCCGCATATGACCAACGACCAGAGGGGAACCGTCGTAACGATGACCGTCAGCCCAGCCGTCCAGCACGCGCTCGACCACGTCAGCGAGATCCACTACACCCTGGAGGACGACGGCTCCAAGCTGCCGCAGACCTCCGCGCCCAGCACTATCGCCACCATGCTGGACATGCTCGACGTGCAGCCGGGCCAGCGCGCCAAGGAGGTCGGCACCGGCTCCGGCTTCTCCACCGCCCTGCTGTCCCATCTGGTTGGCGAGAAGGGCTGGGTCACCTCCAGCGACATCGACCCCGCCCTCATCAGGCGGGCTAGGCAGCGGCTGCGCGCCGACGGCCGCGCCAACGTCACCTTGCGGGCCGCCGATGGCGCCACCAGCGACGACGGGGAGCAGGTGGACCGCGTCATCGCCTGGGCCACTGTGGAGCGCATCCCCGACGGGTGGGTTCGCCGCGCCGCTCCCGGGGCTGTCATGGTGGTTCCCGTCCAGGTGACGGACCTGGCCAAGACCTTCCTCGTCGTCCGCGTTCACGTCGGGCACGGCCAGGCGCTGGAGGTGGACGAGCTGCTGCAGGCGGGGTTCGTCGAGGCCACCTCGCACGTCCTGGACCAGTGGATCGTGCCGCCCCGCGACGTCGACGCGCTCGTCCACGACGGTGAGGGGCAGCCGTGGTGGCTGTCGGCCTCGTGGCTGCGCTCGGGCGACGGCGACACCGGCCGGCGCCTGCTGCAGGAGCTTCAGACGTCCGGCCGCACCGTGGAGGGGCCGCTCGTCGCCGGGGAGGAGCCCGGCGACTTCTACGCCTTCCTGCTGGCCACCCGGCCCGAGGGGCTGACCACGGCCGCGCTCGGTGACCCGGTGTGGCGCATCGGCGCCTCCACCTCCGCCGGCATCGCCCTCATCACCCCTCGTGACGCCGACCAGCAGGTGGCCGCCGGAGACGACAGCGCCAGCGACCTGCTCGCGGGCTGGGCCCAGGAGTGGCGCGACCAGGGCAGGCCCGGCCTGGACCAGATGACGGCCGAGCTGCACCACGGCGACGACGGGTGGACGGTCCGTCCCACGCTGGCGGTCGGCACGCCGCCGATCGGAGCGTCTGCGCTCTGAGGTCGTGCGGGCCCCGGACCTGCGCGGATGGGGCCCTATCCGGTGATGGTGGCCAGCAGGTTGCGACGGTAGCCCTCCACGAGACGGCGCATGACGGTGCCCGGCGCTCAGCGGGCCAGGATGGCGTCCCACCGGCCGGCCTCGACCAGCAGCTTGCGCTCCCGGCAGGCGCCAAAGTCGGTCAGCAGAACCGGAGAGTCGGCGGCCAGCCCATCCGGTAGCACATCCAACACCGCAGGAGAGCCTCGTCGCATCGCTAGCAGTTTCATCCGTCGCCACGCCAACACGGGCGACGGTGATGGATGAGCAACTCCTGTGAAGGGCCACCACTCCTACTTTCTCACGTATGGCAGCGATGCCTTCTAGACGGAGTGAAACCATCCCGATACACAACAAGACCTTTGTCTTTATATGGCTCTTATGCGAAGATCACTCTGCTCAACGACTTCTCATGAAGGGCACAGATGACCCAGAAGGCTGTGTTACCCCGGCTGATATCTAGACGCCGTGCGGCACTCGTATCGACCCTCGCCCTGATGACTTCAGCGATGGTCGCTCTTCCTGCGACCGCAGACCCGTCACCTACTCCCACGCGCACTGATTTATCCACGAGCCCTATTAAGGGCGCATTGGCCAGAGCAAAGAGCGTGGGCAAGCCAGTCGAGATTCCCGGTATGCACACTGAGAATATGACGACCGTGGCCAATCCGGACGGCAAAACGGTCGGCACCTACGTCTACCAGACACCCGTTCGCTTCAAAGCGGATGATGGAAAATGGCAGGAGATCGACACTACCCTAGTCCGCGAAGGAAACAGCATTAGGCCAAATGCGGTTAAGGACGCAATTCGGCTTTCCGCTGGCGGCAAGGGCGCACTGCTACGCATCAAATCCGGCGATCGTCTGGCACAGATATTCCCTACAACAAAACTGCCATCACCGACGCTCTCTGGCAACACAGCTACGTACACCGACGCTCTCGGGAAGGGAATAGACCTAACACTCGAAGTAACGCCTGCAGGGGTCCGGCAAAAGATCTCTATCAAGCAGCGCCCGAGCGGAGAGCTTGCCTTCCAGACCACCGTCAACTTGGACGGCGGTCTGGAGTATCGCAGCAAATCGGGGCTCGCTGAAGTCACCGATGACGGCAAGAAGATCGCCGACCTCACACCAGCGGTGATGATGGATGCGTCCGCAAGCGCCTCGCCTGCGGACGGAAACGTCAGCACAGTTAGCCCCAAGATTGATGGCGCAAGTCTGATCTACAAGCCCGATGCCGCCATCCTGGCTAATCCCACAACAACATATCCCGTAACGCTGCTTTCCAACCCCACGCCCTGGTATGGAGCCGGGTATCCGACAGACACATTCGTGAGCAATGACTCACGATACACTGTAGGCAGCAATCAACAATACATGGATGGCCTGCTCGCCGGCAGAAACAACTATGACGGCGCAAGCGCCTACTACATTTACCGCTCCTACTTGAAATACAACCTCAGCAACGCCCCATGGTACGGTCGCCCCATCCTGAACGCCGATGTACGCCCCTGGAACTACATCACAACTCATTGCGGGGGCGACGGCCAAACCCCGAACATGGTTGTGCGGCAAATCACGACTGACTGGTCGCTAGATTCGTCCAGTCCAGTTGCCCTGCGCTGGGACCGGCAGCCATCCACCACGAACACCGGGCAGGCTCTCAAAGGTGGTGGCGTTGGCCGCATCAGGAAGGCCAACGGATCCTACGTCTACTGCTCGTCGTCGTCACAAGAACTCTTCTACAGCATCGAGGGAATCGTTCGGTCCTGGGCCAACGGCGCCCCCAATTATGGCCTGCAGATCGCGGCCTACGGCGATACTAGCGGCACGTCGAACTTCCGCGAATACCTTAGCTCCGAATGGGCTGGTGTCGACGGGCGCGGCCCCGTGCTTTTCGTCTCCTACGATGCCCCGGAGGAGCCAGAGGTTGTCGTCTACTCCTATGAAGGCCCAGAACTTACCCAGCCGCCATCCTATGAAAGCGCGCTGGCCATGCGGGTCGACACTGTCCCAGAGGACCTCGATCCCCTTCCTGTCACGGTCGACGAACTACGGTCCCGAGCGGAGGAGATCAGAGATAATAGAGAGGCAGGAACTGTTGTTGAAGCAGATGGTTTGCCCTCCGCAGAGCCGGAACCTGACACCTCTCCTCCTACCGTAATTGAGTCGACCCCTGCTTCTGGAAGCACGGATGCTCCAACCGTCACAAGCGTGCAGGCCATCTTCAATGAGGTGGTCGACGGAGCTCAGTTAACTCTCAAGAACTCGGCTGGCACCCTTGTCCCTGGCACAACGGCCAGCGAACAGAGTGGTCAAGCCATTGCCTTCACTCCCAATCAGCCATTAGCGCCGAAATCGGCGTATACGGCAGAGGTCAGCGGCGCCAGAGACCTTTCCGGAAACGTCATGAGCGCGCCTCATACATGGACATTTACTACAGTCGCCGCGACACCTTGCACTGCGCCTACGTGGACCTCAGGGCAATTCTATTGGTACGGCGACAAGGTCACACACAACGGCCATCAATGGGAGGTCACCTCCGAGTGGGCAGAGCCTAACAACGAACCTGGCGTTCACCCTGCTTGGAAAGACCTCGGCACCTGCGGCGGGAACGACCCCGACCCCAACGACTGCACCGCACCCGCATGGGCGCCAGGAACCACCTACTCCAACGGCGACACGGTCACGCACAACGGCCACCTCTGGGCAGTCGTACTTGAAGGTGCGGAAGCTGGACAGGAACCTGGGATACATCCTGCCTGGATGGATCTCGGCGCCTGCGGCGGAAACGACCCCGACCCCAACGACTGCACCGCACCCGCATGGGCGCCAGGAACCAACTATTTTGCCGGCGACAAGGTCACACACAATGGCCACGAGTGGGAAGCCGACCAAGGGTGGATTCAGCCTGACACCGAACCAGGCGTCAGCCCTGCCTGGGTGGATCTCGGCGCCTGCGGCGGAAACGACCCCGACCCCAACGACTGCACCGCACCCGCATGGGCTCGAGTGACGGAGTACTGGTACGGCGACAAAGTCACGCACAACGGCCACCTTTGGGAAGTCGTGCAAGAATGGGCAGATCCCGGGGATGAGCCCGGTGTCCACTCCGCCTGGCGCGACCTCGGCCCGTGTGGCATGGAACCATCAGTGCTTTCGCGGCGGGCGCCTTCAACAGGTGAAGCAAAAGCGAAGACGGCCAGCGCCCCACCTGAGACTGAGTTTAGTTACAAGCGGGTCTGGTTTAACGATTGTATCAAAGAGGCTGGAATTTGGTACAACGTTAATACCTTCAACTGGTGCTACACCCATTGGTACGGGGTCACCCTGTACGACAAGACGTCGAAGGTGCCCCTGGGCTGGGTACAGTTCCGCGCCACGTCACTCGTTCACACGCGCATCGGTAGCTTTAACAGTATTCGCGCCTTCCGCGACGATGAAGCGCATTTCTACAATGAAATCGACGTGCGGAACGAAGTCCGCGATCTGAGGTGGACGGGGCTCACTACAGGTGTGGAGATCGAGGTCTCAGTACGCCGAGCCGGCTCGCCCTCTTCTCGCCAATGTGACCAGTTCGGCCCCTCGGAGCCGCGGCGATCGGGAAGCCTTGCGGACTGGCAGAGTGATGCCCGCGCAGACTTCACTCTGAGCTCTTACGTTGACCGAGGCCCAGGGTCTGTCCAGGTCGGCACTTGCACAATAAGCCCTCAAATCACCATCAGGTCAAAGTACGGCTCCGACAGTTTCTGGATCTATCGGGATAACCCTCCCGTCGTCCGGTGTGACGAAGTTCCCTACATGACCCGGCACCTTGGTGGGTGCATCCTTCCCGATCCTTCCAAGCGCATCATGGCGTACGACACCGCAAGCACCAGTCACGGGCTTATCGCCCAACACATTCAGAAAGCGTTTAATAATCCTGACCAGACCGCGCCGACGCAGTCCGGGAAAGAGGTACCGGGAAACATCGCGGCCAACATCTACAGCTTCCGCCACAAGCCTTTGCATAGAGTGGATACAGAGAGCGACATTGCAGAGGAAACTGAAGATCGGGTTTGGGCCACATGCCAGACCCTTCCCCCACAGGCAGGCACTGACTGTGATGAATACCCGTTCCATTCTTCATGGGAAGGATCGGGTCGTGTCTATAAAACCAGACAGCTTACCAACAATTATTCTGTACAGCGCGTAAATACTACCCAGAATCAGTCCGCTGGAACCAGTCTAAATTGGTTCTTCTGGCGCTATCGGGTCTTGTATGATGACCCCTTCTGGAATGTCATTACCACCAACAGAGTCCTTCCCAGATACGAGTAGTATCGCATATTCGCAGGGGCGGAAGATGCAGATCTTCTGCCCCTGCGCCATCTCATCAGCCACCAGAAAGACACATGAATGCAAGTCCAGACAGAGGCGGTCGAACAGTTGTGCCTCCTATATGTGGCCAACGCGAACGCTCACGATACAGTTCGACTTATCGGCGCACACCCTTTGGATCTAGATACATACGAGCCCATCTGGGATGGCATAACTCAAAGCGACTGGTCAGAAGACCCAAGGCTTGCGAATGTCAAGAAGTGGGGCCAGGGAACCCTAGTTTCAGAAACGAACGGAAGTTGCCAGTGCGCACAAATTAACACCCTAGCAACTATCGCACGCGCGGGATACGAGGCAGCTGCTATATGCTGGCAGAGTCGGCCGCTCCCGGGCTGGAATGGCTGGCGCCGAGTAATAGCTTATGTCAACAACAGTCAGCTCGCCGTGGCCTTCGATCCCAGATTTACAGTCGACCGTATCGGGCACGACACGGCTGCACTTGCACGGCTGTCCAACGATCTTCCCTGGCAAGCCAATCGACGCGAAGCCGCCATATTGCTCCTAGAACGGCTGTCGGGCGAGGAGTTGTCCGATGACCTCATCTGGGGAGACGATGAACCAATCGGCTACTACCTGATTGATCAGCCACCGCCTCCGCTCAATGAAAGTGAACTGTCCTCCTTCTTGGGAACGATGTAGCAGTTCCCAGGATGCCCTCGCGGGCGCGATGAGCCGGGCATCGTTAGCATCCCGCAGAAGCGGCCGTTCTCCGCAGCCGAGTACGCGTACAACGCCCAGCGCGGTGAGGCCGGAGCCGAAGGCGATGTCATCCGTACAGCATAAAGAGACGGTCACCCTCCGCGTGGGCGATTTCTACGGTTTGTGATCCTCTCCGAGGCGCGGGTCAGCCCTCATCCGCGGCCGCGGGCTGCCAGGCGCCTTCGGGCGACGGCTTGACGTAGCGGCCGGGCTCGAAGCTGCCCGACTGCAGAACGATCTCCAGTACGAGGGCCAGTTCCCCGAACAGCTGGACGTAGCGCGGCTCGTCGGCCTCGTCGTAGTCGTCGCCGGTGTGGCCGTCCACGATGGCCGCGATGTCGGCGTAGGGGTCCTCGCCGCCGAAGAGGCCTCGGGCGTTCAGGCCGGGTGCGCCGGTCTCCTTGTGGCCCTGCCAGGAGCTGCGCGCGTGGCGCAGCAGCGCGATGTGCTCCGGCCGTACGTCGAACGCCGTGGCGTGCTGGAGAGCGGTCCACACGTCGTAGGGGCTGTGCTCGCTCATGCCTGCCCCCGTGCCACTTCCATCAGGCGCTCGGCGAACGCCTGCTCTGCCTGGGCGGCGGCGATGCGCGCCCGCATCACTGCCGGCGGCACCCCGAACCCGGGCGGACCGTCTGCCTCGGCGTTGTCGAGGTCGGCGTGCGCGGCGCGCAACTGCCTGCGCAACAGCGACAGCTGGCCGTCGTGGTACCAGGTGGGGGCGTGCTCGCCCAGCTCGTCGGGGCCGATCCCGGCCGAGGTGAACACGTCGCGCACCTGCTGCTCCAGCTGGTCGGGCACGGGCGTGCCCAGGACCTCGCGGAGGCTGGCCAGCACGCTGAGCCCGGCACCCGTCTTGCCGATCTTGACGATCGCGTCGCCCATCTCGGGCTCGCTGGCACCGAAGGCTTGCATCTTGACCACCGCCACCTGCTCGACGGCGCTGGCCTTGGCGAGGGTGAACAGCGCCTGGAGCCCTGAGCCGGGCTGTCCGAGATCGGAGCACTCGGCCACGACCATGCCGTCGGTCTCGCCTTCCACGAAGGCGCGCATTTCGGCGAGCTGGGCGCGGATGCCGTTCATGTCTGCGGCGCGGGCGTACAGGGCCCAGCGTTGTGGTGTGGCGGTCAAGGCGTCTCCTGCGGGTCGGGGCAAGGATGGGGGTTGTTTCGCCGTCACACCAGCCTAGGGAGCCGGGGGCGGATCGGAGGGCCGGTCAGTCGTGAAGGTCGGGGACGACGTCGCCTTCCTGCCACTCCTTGACGATGCTCTCGGCCGCCGGGCGGCGCGTGGTTGGCGGATGGGCGCCGCTCTTGGGTCCACGTGCCGGCTGGGAGCGGTCAGGCGCCACCAGTGCCAGCCTTGCGTGGGCGGCCGCCGCCCTTGCCCTGACCGATGCGGCGCTTGTGCCAGTCCCGCCACTCCTCCTCACGGTCCGGCCTCCAGCCGTTGCCGTTCTCGCCGACGATCACGTCGGGGATCGGGGTGTTGTCGTACCGGTGTCGCCATTGATTGACCGTGGTGCCGGGCACGTTGAACCAGCGGCCGACACCGGCTGCGTCGAGGTAGCGGGCGGGCCGCAACTGGTCAGCGCCGAGGGCCTCTTCCGGGGGACTCTGCGGGCTGTCGGCAGCTCCCTTGTCACTCATGCTGACGAGGTTAGCGTGCCGCGTGTGCCGGGCGGTGTTGCGCGGCGGAGGGACGGTGATGGTCATGGCGGGCGGTTCCTCTCGGACGGTCGGCTCGCCTGGCCGGGGCTGGCGGGCCGGGGAGCGGGTGCGCCCGTGTCCCCTCCTTTCGGGGCCACGGGCGCGAGGGGTGGGGTCAGGCGGCCCGCAGGGCGCGGATGGCTCCCTGGCCGATCGCGGTGGCGGCTTGGGCCGGGTCGGTCAGGGTGACCAGTTGCGCGCCGTCGAAGGGGGTGGCCCCCTCGCCGAGCGCGAGCCACAGGACGGCGCACCCGGACTTGATCAGGCGGGTGACCTCCTTCTGTGCGGGCTCGCGCTCCCAGGTGGCGTACTTGCCGTCGGAGATGATGACCAGGAGACGGGCCGCGCCGGGCTGGTCGAGGCCGAGGGCGATGTTCACGGCCTGCACCGCCTCGCCGATGGCGTGGGATCCGTCGTTGGCCTCGAACTGGCGGACCTCGGTCGGGTTCTGGCCGGGGCCGGTGATGGCGCGCACCTGCTTGCCGAAGATGGCGGTCGCGGCGGTGGAGTCGGTGACGTGTGAGACGGCCTTGTTGAGGATGTAGGCGGCGGAGGCGACCGGCCCGGCCAGGGCCTGCATGGAGCCGGAGACGTCGCACAGGACGCCGACGCGCAGCGGCGGGTTGGGGACGTGGCGGCGGTGGACGTTCAGGAACGGCTCGGCGGTGGGGATCTGTCCGGCAGCGCGCTGGGCGTCGGCGGCCAGCGCGCCGCGCATCCGCAGGCGGCCGGGAGGGGTGGCCGAGGTGGTGACGGTGACGGCGCGCTCGCGGTGGGCGGCGTTGCGCAGCAGCCGTGCCAGGGCGCGGGCCGCACCCTGCTCGCGGGTCGTCGGCTTGCGGGTGCCGGTGATCCTGGTCGGGCCCTTGCTGCTGCCGCCGGGGGCGGCGGCGCCCTGCTGGAAGATCTTGGCGGCGTTCTTGGCGGCCTGCTGCTCCTCGGCGATCTGGCGGGCGATCTTCTCGGCCTCCTTCCTTTCCGCGCTGCTGGCGCGGTCCTCGGCGGCGGCGACCCTGGAGGCGGCGGCCTGCGCGGCCTGCTCCAGAGGGGAGGGCTCCTTGGGGGCCTGCTCGCCGCCGGGCTGGCCCGGCTGACCCTGCTGGCCCGGCTGGCTGGAGCCCTGTGCCTGCCCCCGGCCCTGCCCCTGCTGGTTTTGGCCTGCGTTGGGGTCGCTCGGCTTGTTGGGGTCGACGCCCAGGACCTTGCACCAGCGGCGGCCCAGGCGCAGCATCGCGGCGTGGTCGTCGTCGGCGGTGCCGTGGGCGGCGTTCCAGATGGCGCGCAGGTCGGCCAGGGTGGATGCGCCGAGGGTGGCCAGGACCAGGTCCTCGACATCCTTGACCTCGCGGGCGTGGAACACACCGGCGTCGCGGCGGCCCAGGAGCAGGGCGGCGGTGTGGGCGGCCTGCCAGGCGTCCATGCTGGTGGCGCTGCTGGTGCTCAGGCCGTCCATGACGATCTGCGTGGCCGAGGAGCGCAGCCAGCGCCGGTCGGCGGGGCGGCGGCGCAGTTGCCCGGCCTCGATGCGGGACTCCTCCAGCAGGATGGCGGCCTCGACGTGGGCGCCGCGCTGGCGGGTGAGGTGGGCGGTCCAGCGGGTGTGGCGGGCGTGGGCGGCCTCGTGGACGAGCACGCCCCACATGGCGGCGTAGCGGGTGCGGTCGCCGATGCGGTGGGGGTTGCAGGTGGCGGGGTCGACGCCGAGGCGGTGGCCGTCGAGCTCGATGCTGCCGAGGTTGGGGAGGAAGCAGCCGGGGGCGCCTCGGCCTGCGCCGGGGGCGCAGGAGACGGTGAGGTCGTCGCGGTCGGCCAGGTCGGGGACGATGTCGGTGAGGGCGGCGGAGAACTGCATCCAGCCACGGGTGGCGCGCGGGGCGCGGGTGGTGGCGGTGTTGATGTGGGTGGTGGCCGTCATGTCGTCTCCCCGAAAACTTCGTCGTTACTTGTTACAAGGTTAAGGGGGCACAGAAACCTTGTCAAGCTCGATTACAAGGTTTCTGTGCCAACTCCGCCGGCCCACCGGAAGGGGGGCCGCGCCGCGCGGCGCGACCCCTCGGCCTCACAACTGCTTGCCCAGGGCCAGCGGCGCGAACTCGGCACCGAACACCGTCTGCACCACCTCGGCCACGACCTCCCGGTCCTCCTCCGGGGCGATGCCGACCAGGTTGGACACCGCGCTCTCCAGGCCCAGCACCTCCTCGACCTTGGAGAAGGCCAGCAGCTCGCGAAGCTGCGGAGCCCAACCCACCTCGCCGTTCTTCTGGCGGAGCGTCAGGTTCTTGGCCACCCGCACCGCCTTGACGTTGATGTTCAGCTTGAGCGCCAGGTCGTAGTCGCTCGACACCTGGATCTGGACGGCGAACCGGCTGGACAGGGCCTCAGTGAGGATCGCGCCGTGCACGCCGGGGTTGTGACCGGCCACCACGTAGAACCCGGGCGCGGCCTTGATCACCTCGCCCTTGTGCGCCTTGACGACGATCTCGCGGCGGCCGTCCATGGCCGGGTAGACCACGGCCAGCACTTTCGGCGAGATGAGCGTCGCGTCGTCGATCAGCAGCGCGCGCCCCTCCTGCATCGCGCGGATCAGCGGGCCGTAGACGAAGTCGTAACCGCCGCCGGGCGTTTGGACATACTCGCCCACGAAGTCGGCCACGGCGGTGTCACCGTCACCGGCCACGGTGATCAGGTCAGGGAAGGCGGCCCCGACGAGGGTGGTCTTGCCGGTGCCGGGAGGGCCCCACAGCAGGGCGGGCACTCCGGCGTCACGGAGCTTGCGCAGCGCGGTCACGTCGGGCAGCCCGGCCAGGGTGCGCGGGTGGTACTCCCGCCCGTCCGGGCAGGCGACCGGCCCGTTGACCGGCGTCTGCATGAGCTTGAGGTTCAGCGCGGCCGCCGCGAGCGGCGCGGGGGCGGTGGCGGTGGTGGTGGTGGTGGTGGTGCAGCGCACGCTCGTGCCGGTGCCGGTGGCGCGGCGGACGGACGCCTCGGTGGCCTGCGCGGCCGTGGTGGCGGTGGCCTGGTAGGCGACCGGCTTGCCGTCCCTCTTGGTGGCGTGCCCGCCGGAGGCCAGGATCTCCAGGGCCTTGCCGACCGCGCCGCTCGACCGGCCGCCCAGGGCGGTGGCCACGGCGCCCACGGTGTGCCAGGTGCCGGAGTTCGCGGCCAGGTGGGCGGCGACCTGGCGGCGCAACTCGCCCTGAGCGAGGCGGCCGGTGGGGATGGTGGCGGCCAGGGCGGTGGCGGGCTGCGCGTTCATATCTGTTTCCCTCCGAAAACTTCGTGATCAGATGTGACAAAGTTATGCCCCCCGCCAGACCTTGTCAAGCCGAATGCTACAAAGTTTTTCGGGACGCCCCTCCACCCCCCGCTCCAGCCACCGCGCACCACCAGCACGAACGCCTCGACTCCGACCGAACTTTCCCGAACCACCCGCGCCCGCAAGAGGCCGAGAGTAGCCTCGCGGGCGCAAGCAGTGACGAAACCGGCTCACCATCCCCAGGAGCCCCGCATGCGCCCAACGCCAGCACTCGCCATGGCCGCAGCCCTCACCATCGCGGCCACCAGCTGCACAAGCAGCGGCAGCACAACCCCGCAACCCGCCGTCGTCACCGTCACCGCCAGCCCGACACCGACGACCGAGACACCCGTCGCCCGCAAACGGTCCACCCCCGCCGACAGGCGCAAGCTGCTGCCCGACGTCACAGGGATGAACCTCCAGGCCGCCCAGGACAAGCTGCAGGCCACCGGCTTCTACGTCCTCGACGACCAGGACGCCACCGGCCAGGGCAGGCTGCAGGTGTTCGACCGCAACTGGAAGGTCGTCCGCCAGAGCCCAGCCGCCGGCAAGCACATCTCGACCAGCACGCTGATCACGCTCTACGCCAAGAAGTACGGCGAGTAACCGCCCCCAGGCGGAGCCATCGCGCGGGCGAGCGGATTGGACCCCCGCCCCTGCGCCGGCCTGCCTGCCATGGCGCCGCGCCTCACGGCACGGCTCCCGGTCAACCTGCCAGCTCCCGCGCCGTCAGCGGCAACGTCACGAGCTCCGAGACGCCACATTAAGACAAAGGGAGGCGAATGCCTCGCGCGAGATTGCTCGCACACGGCTGCTGTCTCAGTAACGCCCGCTTAACGCTGGGCGTTCAGGGCAAGCATGATCTTCGCGGCCAGGGCTGCAGCTTCCTCAGGCGTATGCTCGACGATGCCGTTCTCGGCCATAAGGGCGTGGTATTGCTGCTGTTCGTATGGGACACCGGGAGGCAAAGCGGCGATATGCCAGTGCAGATGGGCGTTTCCCTGCTGGCTGCCCAAGGACAGTAGATAGGTCCGCTCGCACGGCACGCTTGCTTCCAGGGCGAGAGCGACTCGACGCACTACATGCATCACGTCGATGAACTGATCCACGTCAAGATCTCGGACAACGTGCTCGATGTGGCGCTTGGGAGCAACAAGGACATACCCGGGCAGTGCGGCGAAGCGCGCGAGAAACCCGATGTGCCTGCCATCGTCGTAGACGATTTCTTCCGGCTGACTGGGATCATGATTGACAATTCCGCAGATGAAGCATGGCCCTGTCTGGGAACGCCGGCTGTAGATCTCTAGGTCGAACGGCACGCGCCGGATCGAGCCCGTCATGATCGCCTCCGGTGGAACGCTTGATCTTGAAGTAGCTGATCATCCTAGACTCTTGGGTCATTGTCGGCCCAGGCCAAGATCCATCAGGAGGCCGGTGGTTCACAGACGCCTTCTCGCCGATCTGACATATGTGCCATGTCGATGCCAAGATCACTGAAGCCCTACACTCTGCTCATAGGCCGACGCCGCGCATGGCGTTGTCGCGCCAGCGGTCAACCGGCCTGATGTAGCGAAGCAGGACCGGCGAGGTCGGTGACCAGCGCCCGTGCTTGGCGATCGTGGAGACCGGGATGCCGGCCGCGTAGGCGACGGTGGCGCCGCCGGCGCGCAGGCTGTGCGCGGTGTACTCCTCCGCTCGCGGGACCTTGGCCTTGATCGCGGCTGCCCGGACGATCTCGTTGACGGCGTCCGCGCCGAGCGAGCGGCCGATGGTGTCGTGGACGTACAGGCGGCGCAGGAGGCGGCCGCCACGCTGGCCCGCCTCGTCCAGGGCGCGGGTCCATGCGAGGTAGGCGTCGACGGGGTCGGTGATCGGGTGCTCGCCGCGGGGAACGGCGACGGTCTCTCCGCGGCTGTCCTTGTCGGTCTTGCTGGTGCGGATCGTCACCTCCAGGCCCTCGGGGGCGAGGACGACGTCGTCGCGGTTGAGGGCGACGAGCTCGGAGCGGCGGCCCATGATGGCCAGGCCCAGGACGAAGACCAGGCGGTCGCGGATGCCTTCCAGAGTGCCGGGGTCGCAGGTGCCGACCATGGCCTTCAGGACGTCGATGGTGACGGGCGGCGCTTCGCGCTGGCCGCGCTGGCCGTTCTCGGCGCGTTGCCGCTTGTACTGGCGCAAGACCTGCAGGGCGGCCTTGCCGTGTGGCTGGCCGTCGTGGCCGGCGTGGGTGTGGTGGGTGCGGATGGCGCCCATGGCCTGCTCGATGGTTGCCGGGGCCTTGCCTTGGTCGGCGAGGTGGGTGACGTAGTCGGTGAAGGTCTGGGCGGTGGCCGGGAGGGGGACGCGTCCGTTTCCGTGGCCGGGGTGGGCGCACCAGGTGGTGAACAGGCGCCATTGGCGTTCGTAGGCGCGGCGGGTGTTGGCGGGGACGCTGTCGGCGAGCCGCACGCGCGTGCTGTCCGAGATTGCGAAGTCAGCGTCTGTGTAGGTGGTTTGCGACTCGGTGGGGGCGATAGCCGGTGTGTCGCGTTTGACCAGTTCCAACCGCTTCTCCTTGGCCAGGTCGTGTACCCGTGATAAGCCACCTTATCGCGGGTACAAAGATCAGGTCAGGCCAATCGCCCCAGCACCAAGAGCACACCAAGCACGGATCACGCGCACACCTATATATAGGGGCGACCACGGTCATACGCCCGACAACGCCCCCCATACACGCTTACAGCCCACCCATCACCCATGCCGGTTTCCCCATGCACCCCCGAACCGCCAATCCCCCATGCCACCGTGGCGCCATGGACCGCATGCCACAGATCCGCTTCCACGGCGAGCATCTCGTGATGATCCCCGGCCCCGAGGTCGTGCTCCGGCTCCCCGTCGACGGCCAGGTCCTCGCGCAACTGCCGTGGGCGAAGGACAACCGACGCTGGCTCATCACCACCCTGGACCTCTACCACCGCCCGCTGTGGCACGAGAACCGGTGGCACCTGCCACGCAACTGCCTCACCCGGGCGATCACCGCTGCAGTCGACCGCTACGGCTACGTCGCGGTTGTCCGGGACATGGCGACCCTGTCCCGGTGCGACCGCAGATGCCAGGAAGCGACGGGCGGCGAGTGCAGCTGCTCCTGCATGGGCGCCCACCACGGGGAGAACTCGCCCCACTGGTACGAGCGCCACGGCGACGCCGTGGTGTCCGACCGCGGCGAGTTCACCCGCAGCGCCATCATGTACGGTCCGTGCGGCGCCGACGGCGACGCTCAGCTCTACCGCGGCGAACTGGCCGGCCGCCCCTACCGCACAGACCGCAACAGCCGGCGGGACTGGCCGAGCGCCGCGACGTTCATGTGCGCCTGCTGCGCGACCGAACGAGCTCAGGTGTGGGACCACTGCCACACGCACGGGCTCGTGCGGGCACCGCTGTGCAGCCCGTGCAACACGCGGCACTGGCACGGCTGGCAGGCCGCGCATGGGCGGGCGAGCCGCAGCCGGAACGTGGACGAGAGCTATTACAGGTGGTGCGGACGCCACGGCGTCGAGGGGGAGCAGCGGCCGTGTAGCAGGTGAGGTGTGCGGCGGCACGTCCTATCCCCTATGCCCTACCAACGCCCAACCGTCCCTCTGCGCCCGTTTCGATTCTGTCGGTTCAGCACGGCAAGCTATACCCGTGACCTTCACCCCCCTTTTCTGGGAATACGACCTCCTCTCCGTGTTGAGGTCTACCGAGCAGAAGATGCTGAATCGCCTTGAGTCGTGGGACCAAGACGCGCTGCTCAGTGCCTCCGAGCATGACGTCGTAGAGACGTTGACCGACCTGGGAAGTGTGGAATGCCCGCGTCTCCGACGTGACGAGGCGGAGATGGAGAGGCCGAAGGAAACGACCCAGCAGTTCATGGAGTTCGGGCGCCAGATTGAGCGGCGCGTTCCTGCCCTCACCCTGGTCGTCCCCTTCGACGGCGAAAGCGATGTCTTCCGCACGAAGCCGTCCACCGTCTCCAGCAGCCCGCCGCTCGTAGAGCGTCTGGCCCCTGGCCAGCTACATATCACTGTGGAGGGCCAGCTGGTCGACGGCGACCAGGTCCGGGCGAACTTCGACCAGCAGTTGGACCGGATCGAGCAGTGGCTGGGATGGGCACGCGAGGACATCGACCGTCACAACGCCAAGATCAGGGACACGGTGCCCGGCGTGGTTGCGCGCCGGCGCGCCGAACTGCTGACCATCCGTGACGTGCAGGCCGCAGTCGGGTACCCGATTCGCAAACGCGCTGATGCCGCTGCCTACAGCGTTCCCGTCAAGCGGCGTACGCTCCGCCCTGCGTCCAGCGCACCCCCCGCCAAGAGCACGCGGTTCGTTCCTGAACCTGTCCTGACTGAGCAGGACTACGAGGCCGCCCTTGAGGTCCTGCGACACTCCCGGAACGCCTTGGAGCGCACACCGTCCCTGGCGGCCGGGATGGACGAGGAGACGTTCCGGAACCTCCTGCTGGTCTTCCTGAATGCCCAGTTCGAGGGGACGGCCAGCGGTGAGGTGTTCAACTGCGACGGCAAGACCGACATCTTGATCCGCGAGCGCGACGGGAACGTCTTCATCGGCGAGTGCAAGATCTGGGCAGGGCCCAAGACCGTCTCAGGGGCCCTAGACCAGGTGCTGCGCTACATGGCGTGGCGCGACACCAAGGCAGCACTCCTGGTCTTCATCAGGAACAAGGACGTCAGCGCCGCCATCCGCTCTGCTGTCGAGGCGGTCGAGGCACACCCGAACTACAAGCGCCGGGGACGGCACGACAGTGTGGAGCGAGCCGACTTCGTCCTGCACGCCAACGGAGATGTGGACCGGGAGATTCATCTCGCCCTGCTGCCCTTCGCGCTACCCGGCGACGCCACCAGCCGTTTCAGTCGCTAAGGTCAACCAGCACAGCTCCCCGCGCGGCTGCGGCCGTGCCGATAGCGTGACGCGGGTGAAGGCTCGACAAGGCACAGAGACCTGGACGCACCGCCTCTGCTTCGCCTGGGACGACTCCGAGCTGCCTGCCGCGCTGCGTGAGTCGTTGACCACCGGTGGCGGGTTGAAGGATCGAGGGCTCGGCGAGTACGCCTGGACGGTCAGCGTCACCGGCGACGTCGGCGCCGGGACCGCCAAGGAGCGCGCCGACCGCGCGGCCTGGCTGGCTGCGGACACGCTCGCAGCCCACGTCGCCGAGCTCGGCGAGCACGCGGCGCTGGTCCGGCTTCTGGCGACGGAAGCGGTGCGCGGTGACGTCTGACGAGCTGGCCACCCCCGGGCCGGAGCCGCTGAGTGGCCGCCTGGTCGACGGCGAGATGCCGCCGCTGCCCGGCGGCGCGGTCGAGGTGTGGCACTGCGGGCTGCGGATGGCCCACCAGATGAGCGGGATGCGGTGGACGGTGAATCGCGGCTCGGCGCGGCCGGGCGCGGGAACCGGCGGCCAGCTGCTGACGTGCACGCGGTGCGGCGCGCGTGCGCTGGTCCAGCTGGAGGTGCCGGTCGCCGACTGGACACCGCCCCAGCACGCCCCGGGCGCTGGCAAGACCGGCTTGCCGCCGCAGTGGCGCGCGGCGGCACGGCGCGCCGCGGTGGCAGAGGTGCGCCGGCGCGTGGCCGGGCAGGTGGCGGCCACGGCCGACGAGCATGCGGTAGCACTGGCGGACGCGGCGCTCGGCGCACTCGCAGATCTTCCCTGGTAGATCCCTGCCGCATGGGTGCCTCACCGGCCCCCGGCCGAGGGAGCCGCCGAATGTTCCCGAACGTTCCCGAGAGATGTCGAAGGACGTCGAACACTGCCGGAGGGTCCCGGCCGTCTGCGAATGCATGACCTGCCCAGGTGCCGGTGCCTATGCTGGCGAGGCGACTACTTCCCCCGCAGGAATCACCATGGCCGACCAGCCTTCAGAGGCCACCTCTCCGCCGCGTCGCCTCACCGTCGTACCGGCCCCACCCGAAGACGCAATGCCCCCTTCACGCCAGCGAACCCAGGGAACGAGGTCGCCCTCGTGCACGCCGCATACGCCGCCGGCGACCTGACCGCCGAGCAGGCCACCGAGATGCTCGCCGCCCTCCCCGGCCGAGAGGAGACGACGGCCGAACATGGCTGGCGTGCCGACCTGGTCCTGGCGGGGCTGGTGACGTGTGGCGGCTGTGGCGGCGACCTGGCCCCGGACATGACCGCCGGCGTCGTCACCTTCGCGTGCCCGGCGCAGAACTGCGGCCTGGTGCGCATCGCGCTGCCCGGCGACGCCACGAACCGCTTCCACCGCTAAGTCAGCAGAAAGGCCGCAGGGCCCGAGGTCGCATCTCAATCGGGCCCGGCGGCCTCTGTGAACTGCAGCATCAGGTTGGAAGATGGCTCAGTAGTCGGTCAGACCTCTGCACCGGAGGGGTCGATAGTCCGGATTATGTGAGGCTTGGTGGCATCGATTACAACGACCCATCGATCTCGATTTCCGGCCGCGCTTCCGTCTAGCGTCAAACCAATGGCCCATACCGGCGTCCATTCGCCAGCGATCTGTTCGGCCAGAAGTTCGACGGATCCGATCTTGTGCGTTGGAATTTTCGACGATGCGAGCGATTTGGCCTCGTCGATAGACACGGCCACCGAGGGAAGCTTCCCAGTAATCTCGACGGGAGCACCATCAAACCCTTGAATTTCACCAGATGAGCTAATCGTGACGTCCAACCTAAAGGGCAGAAGGATGCCCCTGTCTCGCTTCCTCCAGCTCGCCACAAAATTCCGACTCGAATCGCCGCCAATCACGGCGGGTAGACCTGCTATCGAAGCCCATTTGAGTTTCTTAGCAAAATCCCTGGCACGACTCTCTGCAGTGTTTTTGTCAATCTGAAGGCCACCCGAAACGGGAGCCAAAGACGTGATGGGACGCTGCCCAATGGACGACCCAAACTGCCCATAGAACGGGTTTCCCGCGCTCCACTCGATGTACAGAAGGCCGCCGTCGAATCGGACCGCCGCAATCGGCTTGAGGCCAAGACCCGGGAGGTTATCCTCAGCAAGCTGAATCTGAGTTATCTTTACGTCGTCCCCGAGCAACCCCTTGGCGATACGCTCTCCGCGTTCCTGTTCTTCCTGGCTTGCCGGCCTCCAGGGCGATGTCGAGGAGCCCGATGTCGCTTGCCACTCAAGTCCGATCCCCGCGAGAAGGCTGACAGTACAAGCGACGCCGATCACCATCGACCATATTCTCCACTGAAACCCATCAGGCCGATCAGTTTTGAAGTAGCGCATCACCCCAGCGGCGACGCTTGCGCCAACGATGCCACCGAGGGAATTGGCGATCAGGTCCGAGGTGTCACACTGGCGAGCAAGCACCGAGACTGCCCCCTGGAGGAGTTCTATCGCACCTGAGAGAGCAGCGGCGCTGGCCATGGCGAGGAATGGTCGACGCGAGAGCAATGCAAGAAAAAAACCAAACGGGACAAATAGTCCGATATTGAGCATCCCCGAGACGCCCAGAACGCCTTCAGATATGGGCGTGATCGTACAGAAGCCCGCGGTTTGAGCCGAATCACCTACCGGAGCAAGCGTCACGGAGACGATTGCCGCCACCGAGATGGATAGAAGGACCGCAAGAGGGGCGGGAATAGCCTTCCTCTTCGCCCACGACGCACCTCCAAGCGCGAAAAGTACCCCAAGTAGCAGGCTGCCTACCAAGAGCTCCACATTGCCCCGAAGGACGGCTTGCAGCATTTCTCTTCCTCGCGATGAAACGGCGGTGGCGCCGAGCGGCACATAAGTCGCACGGCGCCACCTTGGTCAATCAGCAGCTTGCCGCTGAGGGTGTCTGGAAGCGACCCTGACCATCAGTGTAGAGGAAGCCGTAGACGGAGGGGCAGCCCGGAAGGTAGTTGTTATTCCAGCTGTCCGACTCGTAATTTCCGGCAGTGAGGTAGAAGTACCCCCCAACAACTTCTGTGCCGCCAGAGTTCCACCCCATGTAGGAGTGGATCTGAGAGCCGCTCGTCTTCTCGTAGGTGACGTTGATGTTCTTGTAGCTCGACCCCGACGATCCCTGCCTTATGGTAATGCAGAGGCCCCCGTTGGAGAGCGATGTGCACTTCTGGGACGGTAGAGACAGGGTGCTGAGGGGTCGCGAAGAGTTCGGCCCTGTCTCGACCTGAGAGGGCTCCTGGTAGCGCGGATTGTCGTCAGCGTACGCCGCCGCGCCCGCTAATCCGGTACCCACGACGGCCATCGAGACGCAGAGCGCGGCCTTTAGGGCCAACTTGGAAATCGAGAACACCAGGTCTCCAACCATGCTCGATTTTGACATCCGGCATATTCCGACTATCGAGGCCGGGCCGGAAAGAACATGATCACCTTGACACTTCTTTAGAACTTGGGTCAATTGTGACATGTATCACATCGTGTACGCTCTAGTGACATAATGCATCGGCACACTCACGGAAATCACATTTCTCGCCTCCGAACTGGCCTCAGGTGTCGTAAAGCAACCCCAACTTGCCGTCCACGCAAAGTGGATGACTGACCCGTAACAGCACATTCGGTCCTCCGAATGACACCAAAGCTGCACAGTCACTGAACTTGCACCACACGGGATATTGACTTTTTGACCAAGCTGGGGTTCCAGCTTGGTCGGCAGGCCCTCTGAAGGGCTGAGGGTTCTCATCGCGTTTCGCAGCCCTGAAGGACGAGAACGGCCTTGACGAGTTGACAGGTGCGAAGAGCGCAGCAACGGAGCTTGCTGAGGAACTTCCATGCCTTCAGTTGTGCGTTGGCCCGCTCGCCGGGCGCGCGGAGCTTGGCGTGCGCCGGAGTTGCCAAATGTTGCCGAGCGATGTCGAAGAACTTTTAACGCCGCCGGACGGTCCCGGCCACTTCCCAACGCGTGACGCGCCCAGGTGCCGGTGCCTACGCTGGGGCGCACTACTTCCCCCAGGAGTCACCATGGCCGACCAGCCCCCAGGCGACGCCACTCCCCCGCGCCGCTTCACCGTCGTACCGGCCCCACCCGAAGACGCACCGCCGCAGCTCGCGCCTGGGGATGCCGGGAACGAGGTCGCTCTCATGCATGCCGCGTACGCCGCTGGCGACGTGACCGCCGAGCAGGCCGTCGAGATGATCGCCGCGCTCCCCGGCCGCGAGGAGACGACGGCCGAGTACGGCTGGCGGGCCGACCTGGTCCTCGCCGGGCTGATGACCTGCGGCGGGTGCGGCGGCGACATGACTCCCGATATGACTGCTGGCGTCGTCACCTTTGCGTGCCCGGCCGACGACTGCGGTCTGGTGCGCGTGGCGGCGCGCGTGCTGGTGCCTGCCGTGGTGCAGCAGGTGCTGGAGCCGTTGCGGACCGGCGCGGCGCCTGATCTGCTGCTGGCGCTCGCGCACCGCCGCGGCGCCGAGTTGGTGCCGCCGGACAAGACGACCGTGGAGAGCTGGTGGGCGAGCGCGGACCCCGATGCGCAGAAGGAGTTGCTTGCTCTGCTTGTTGACCACGTCGTCGTCAAGCCTGCCGATGGACCGGGATTCGACGTCGCGGGTCGGCTGTCGCTGGCGTGGCGTTCGGGCTGACGTGGAGGGGGCCGGGGTTCGCGACGCTTCCCCACGCGCGAACCCCGACTCGAACACAATACCGAGACAGGGCAAAGTGCTACCAGCTCAGGGCCGGTGATCGGTAGCTCGGGTGCCTGGCCCCAGGTGCCACCCCGACTCCCACTACGGGGGGACGCTCAGGGATGGGAGGGTCCAGCCCACCGTGGCGGTAGAGCTGGCGAGCGCCCGCAGCTCAGAGAGCGGGTCCCTGTCTCCCCGGCTTCACAACACACCACGGGTAGACCCGGCGCCCGGCCACGGCGGGCGCCGGCCCCGGTGTTCGCTGAACGGGCCTGTGACGCCCGGGATGTCGACCCAGCCGGATAGCGTGGCCATGTCATCCTCCCCCCCAGGGAGATTCCCATGCCCGATCAGGACCAGGCCGAGTCGAGCTTCGATGCCTATATCAGGCTGGCGCGCGAAGCCCTTGAGCGCCTGGAGCGCGAAGAACAGGCCCAGAGGGGGAAGGTGAGCCGGCAGCGGACGCAGAGGCTGGCGGCCGAGACCGGCCCGGACGATCAACCAGCCTGATCAGATTCCGAGGCCGTGAGAGGCCATGCGCCCGTCCAGCCAGCTCTGCGCCAGCCATTCGTTCAGTTCACGCTGGACGGGCGCATGTGCGTGATCTCCCGCTCGAAGCCGGGGTCGAACGCCCAGAACCCGTGAGGGCGCATCCGCTCGTCGGCCCGCTCCAGCGCGTCGAGGGCGGGCATGGCGATGGGCATCCGTTCCGGCTTCACCAGTCCGGATTCTGCCAGAGCACGGCCGAATCGGCGGCCGGCCCGTTGTTCGTCTCCACCAGGTGCGGCTTATCGCTGCTGTCAAGACTGAACCAGAGGTTGACGTACTGCCAGGCGCCGACGCGGCGGATGCTGAGCACGTTCCGCTCGGCGTCCCTCAGGATCTGGTCGAACTCGCCGGTGCTTCCCGCAAGCGTCTCCAGCGCGTGGCGCACGGCATCACGCTCGCACGCCAGCGGCGGAATTTCGGATGTGGGCCGGACCCAGAGCTGGGCGGCCCGGTCCCACCGGAGGGTGCCAGCTTCTGCCTCGCGGACGACGCGGGCGACGTTCGGTCTGGCGCCGGGGGCGTCCCACGCGCACTCGGCCCACCCCTGGTCGGCGTCCGGGCGGTGCCACCAGCCTTCGCGGCTGGCCTCGATGAGGCCAGGGAACAGGCCGGTCCAGATCGCGGGGCTGGTGGAGGTGTGTTGTGCGCAGTCCAGGCGCTGGCGTCCGCAGTCGGGACATTGGGCTACGTCGCAACCGGCCGCGTGGGGCTGCCCAGGGTTGACGTGGCAGTCCGAACAGATGGTGAAGGCAAGGCCCATAAGAGTCTCCTGGCGCTCGTTGTGCGTCCCTGGCGGTGGAGCGGCCCAGAGCCAGCCTCCACGGCGGGGCGCAGAGCGGCCCGAAGCCAGCCTCTACACAGCGGCCACGCTAGCACGCGGCGGTGTGCTCGTTCAGGGGATCTTGACGGCGGGCATGAGGCCGCCGACTGTAGGGTGCGAGCACACCCAGTCGAGCAGGCTGCTGAACGCCTCGTGTGTGCCTGCGATGGCCGGGATGGGGCCGCCGGCGAACACGTAGACCTGGCGCTCGCGCCTGATGGCGTCGATCCACTCATTCGGCGCCTTGGTACTGGCGACCTCGACCAGGCACTGCCCGCGGCCGGCGACGACCAGGCGGCGTGCCTGCGACAGACCCAGCCGCCAGCCGGGCCGGGCCTGCTGCATCTGGTAGCCGGGGGCGCCGTCATCGCCGGTGTAGGTCTCGGTGCGGGGGACCCCCACCGGTGCATCGCCTCGACGAAGACGTCGACGCGGCGGTCCAGCAACGGCAGCGACACGTACAGCACTGCGGTGGGCCAGCCGGCGGGGGGCGCGGAGAACACGAACGCCCGGGCGTCGACGTCGTCGCGGGCGACCGGCCACAGGGCCGAGTGAGTCAGGGTACTCATGGGGCCAATCGTGCTGCGCTCGGCGCCGTGGCGCCGGGCAATCCGGAGGATCGGCGGTCATGAGGCACGGCGCGAAGTCGTCGGGCGCACCTGCCGGCGGCAGGACGCGTACGTCACGGTGGGGCGGGCGCGGCCCAGCTCGGCGCTGGCGCTCGAGAGCGTGGCGGCTGACGTCCAACACCAGCAGTCTCGCAACCGGACACGATCTCGGCGCTGGTCATTGCCATGAGAGGTCGGCTGGCCGCTGCGGTGGTGAGGTAGCTGTCACCGCACTGAGAGCGCCGTCCCTCTGCCTTGCTGTTACGTTCCGTTAAGACTGGTGACGCAACGTGACAGGAGTGCCGCATGCTTTTCCCCGTCCGCCGCATGCTCCTCACCGCCGCCGCGATGGCCCTGCTTGTCAGCGCGCCGGCCATCCCGGCCTCCGCGCTCCCCCAACGGGCGCAGACGATCCACCTCCACCAGGCCGTGGCCTTGCTGCGGGACGCCCACGAAGGCAGCAGAGCGGGCTACAGCCGCGACCGGTTCCAGCACTGGATCGACGCAAACCACAACGGCTGCGACACCCGAAAGGAAGTACTGATCGAGGAGGCGGTCCAGAAACCGGAGATCGGCTCGCGCTGCCGCCTCGCAGGCGGAGCCTGGTACTCCTACTACGACGATGCCACCGTGACAGACACCAGCCGGCTCGATATCGACCACATGGTTCCCCTCGCCGAGGCGTGGGACAGCGGAGCGTCGGCCTGGACCGACGAGCGCCGCAAGCGCTACGCCAACGACCTGGACGAGCCAGTCGCACTGGTGGCGGTGACCGACGCGACCAACCAGTCCAAGGCCGATCGAGACCCCGCCGAATGGCTCCCGCCCCACCAGGGGGCGCACTGCCGCTACCTGGGCGAATGGCTGACGGTGAAACTCCGGTGGGACCTTGCCGCCGACCTTGCAGAACAGCACACGATCACCGACCTCGCCGCCGACTGCCCGGACGTCGAGTTGACGTTCACCCGCGTAGACGACGTCTAGCCGCTTCTCAGCGGTGGCTGCCGCGGCCTGGCTCTCCGGCGGTGGTGCTGCGGCCATAGCGGGCGGCGGCGGCAGACCTCTTGCCAGGCTGCCGCCCCGCAGCTGGGTTACGGATGCTGGAGGTGGCCAGTCGTTCGGCCCAGAACGCCATCACCACGGCGTCGCCGGCGTCCGGGGAGCGGCCGAGCCGGGCGACGACGTCGTCCTTCGGCTCGACCTGGATCTTCGGCGGCAGGCCGGTCGTGATCCGCCAGGTCGGCGTGGTCAGGTCCGAGACGAGCAGGTCGTCCGGCGGCAGCATGATGGCGCTGTCGAAGGCGGGGTCGAGGAGCTCGCGCAGCTGCCAGTAGGCGGCCGAACGGACGTTGTTGAAGCCGAACTCGCCATCGCGGGTGCGTGCGCGGGTGCCGGCGGCGCCGGTGTAGGCCAGGACGGGGACGCGGAGCTCGCGCAACCGGTCGACCACTCCCCCTCCGACGCCCACGGAGTCGACGACGGGCACGGGCTTGTGCTCGGCGCGGCCGCTGCCGCGGGCGGCCTGGACGCGGGCGGTGACGGCCATGGTGTCCTTGTCGTCGTGCCGGTCGAGCCGCAGGACCGCGGGGCCGTGGCGGTGGGCGAAGGCGGTGGAGTCGCCGCCGGTGCGGGCGACGTCGACGCCCAGCACGCGGCGGCCGGCCAGCTGGGGACGCTCGGCGTCGGGCAGGGCGTGCCAGGCGTGCCAGCGCTCGATGGCGGCCTCGACCCAGGCCAGCGGGATGACGGCGTCCTCGTCGGAGGCGTGGAACTCCCCCAGGACCCGGTTGGCGTACAGGGCGGATTCGGCGCCCCACTGGCGTTTACGCTGCTCGGCCCAGTCCGGGGAAATGCGGCCGGCGGCGATGGCCTCGGCGAGGGTGACGTGGCGGACGTGCCAGTCCTCCAGGCCGGGGGCGCGACGGTGGATGTCGTAGAAGCGGCCCGCGGGCGGGCCGGGGGTGGAGATGGCGAGGGCGAAGGCTTCGGGCAGGCCCTCCATGCGGCCGCCGGAGAACGCGCCTTCGATGGCGTCCCAGGTGGCGTCCGGGACGATCTTCGCTTCGTCGATCAGGTACAGCAGGGAGTCGGCGTGGGCGCCCTCGATCAGCTCCGCCTTGTTCGACGCCACGGCCGAGGCGGCGCCGTGGGCGAGCTTGAGGTTCAGCGCCAGCAGCTCGGTGCGGTCGCTGAACGGCGGGAAGCCGAGCACGTCCCAGCGGATGCGGCGCGCCCACTTGTGGATCTCGGGCCACAGGTAGACCGCCAGGTGCCGCCAGGCGCTCGCGGTGGTGAGGACCTTCCAGTCGATACCGGCAGCTTCACGGGTCGTGGCGAACCACAGCACGACGATCGAGGCCACGGCCGTCTTCCCGAGCCCATGCGGACCCCGAACGGCGACGCGGCGGCGCCGGGGCAGCGCGCCGACCACGTCGTCCTGATACGGCGTCAGCGCCTGCCCGTCGGGCCAGTCGATGCAGTCGCGCGCCCACCCTGCCGGGTCGTACAGGTAGCGGGCGGCCTGGTCGCTGACCCGGCGGCGGGCCAAGCGCTCGGTGAGCTGGTCGCGTAGCGCGCGCAGCCGGCGGACGTCGCCGGCGCGCACCAGTTCATCCAGCTGGCCGCGGATGCGGTCCAGGTCAGGTTCCGGTGTCGTCACGGCGGGTGTGGACGGCCTGGTCGAGTAGGGCGGCGATCTCCTCGCCGAGTTGCTGGGCCTCGACATTGACGCGGGTGGGCGCTTCGGCGCCTTCGATGCGGGCGCGGCCTGCCAGGCACTTCAGGACGACCTCGGCGGCCTTGGTGTCGCCGCCGAGTGCGGCGGGCCAGAACGCGGCCTGCAGGCGGTCGTAGCGCATGACCGTGATCTGGCGGAGCGCCGCGGCCTCGTTGTCCTGCTCTTTGCGGATGGCTTCCAGTGCGCGGCGGACGTCCCTGCAGGCGGTGTGCCGGTCTTTGTAGCCGAGCTGGTCGGTGATGGTCTGCCAGTCGACTCCGGCGAGCTTCATCTTGATGGCCTTGGCGCGGCGTTCGGCTGTGGCGGCCTGCTGGGCCTTGGATGCGGGCACGGTCACCTCCTGTCCGGGACACGTTGTGTGGCGTTCGGGGCCACGTTCTTCATGGGGCCACGTTCACTGGTCATCCGCCTCCGCGGGGGCGGGGTCGGCGGCTACGGCACGGCGGCCCCGTACGTGGCGCGGCGCGAGGTCCGGGCGCGGGCGAGCGCGGGGTCTGCGACGTAGCGCAGTCCCCCGGCCGGGCCCGGCGGCGGGAGCTCGGCGAGCTCGGGGCGGTGCAGCCGCGGCCGCTGCCATGAGGGCTCCCAGGTGGCGCACGCCTCGTCCTGCGGGACGTAGGCCACGGTGCCGGCGTCGATGTCGGCCAGGACGCGGGCCAGCAGGTGCAGGCCGAGCGGGAACAGGTGCTCGCGCCACAGGGTACGCGGGGTGGAGCCGGGCGGCACGAGCACGTAGTCCTGGGCGGCGAGCGGTCCGCCGTCGACGGCGTCGGTGAGGTGGTAGACGCTGCCGCCGGTGACGCGGTCGCCGTCGCGGATGGTCCACCGTACGGCGTCGCGGCCGCGGTGGAGCGGCAGGAGGCTCGGGTGGTAGCCGATGGCGGCCAGGCGGGCGCGGGCGCGGGTGCGGCGGCCGAGGAAGGTGTGGGAGTGGGCGGCCACGATGACGTCGGTGCTGTCGGGGATGTGGGTGGCGTTGAGCCGGGCGGCCTCGGTCCAGGGGGCGTGGTGGCGGTAGGCGGCCTGGCGGAGCAGGTCGTGCCGCATGTCGGGGTGGCCGAAGGCGTCGGCTACGGGGTGGTCGGGTGGGGCGTAGGCGGGTGAAGCTGCGCCGACGAGGTGGTGGCCTTCGTTGATGACGAGGTCGGCGACGGCGGCGCCGAACGCGCGCTGGCCGCTGACGTAGACGTTCAGGCTCACGATGCGGCTCCTTGCTGGAGGCCCACGTATCGGAAGCCCTGGACGGCGCGCAGGTGGCCGCCGTAGCCGGTGGCCTGGGTGACGATGGAGCCGCCGGGCCGGTGCTCGGCGACCCTGATGCTCTTGGCCGACTTGGCCTTGCTGGCGCCGTGGAGGGCTGCTGATACCTGCCGCCAGCGCGGGTCGCGGCGGAGCGCGGCGGCGAGCTGGGGGTGGGAGGTGTGGAAGATGGTCGTCATGCGGCGGCCGGGCAGGCGGCCGCGGCCGGTGCGCTGGAGTTCGCAGACGTGGTTGAGGAAGCGCATGCCGACGCCTGCGCCCTGCCATTCGGGGAGGACGACCAGGCGGCAGGCGCGGGCCTCGACGGCGGTGCCGGCCTTGGTGATGACGCTCTTGGTGCTGACGCCGACGTGGACGATGGGGGCGCCGTCGATGAAGCCTACGTAGCAGCGGGCGGCCACCATGGGGGGTGCGTCTAGATAGTGATGTGGCTTGAAGATCGGCCATAGTTCCCAGCCGCCTTCGCGTATCTCGAGCTGGAGGCGAGGGCGGCGGTGTTGAACCGACCCCCTGGCGAACTGGCCGGTGAGGGTGTCGTAGATCCAGTCGGGTTCGAGCCAGTCGAGCACGTCGTAGTGGCAGGTGAGCAGGACGGCCTGGCCGCTGGTGCGGCGCCAGGCTTTGGCGAACGCTCCGGCGCCGATCTGGGCGATCTGGCGGTCGACCACGCTCGTGAACTCGTCGATCACCACGCGCGGGGGCGCTTCGGCGATGATGCGCGCGAGGTCTGCGCGGAAGCGTTCGCCGTTGGACAGGACCTGGTAGGGGCGTAGCCAGGTGGGGACGTCGCCGAGGCCGACGGCGCCGAGGGCGGCGCAGACGTCGTCGAAGCTGCCGGCGGGGTTGATGCCGTCGACGATGGGGGCGTCGGTGGGCCAGCCGTCGGGGTTGTAGAAGGCGGTGCCGTCCCACAGGGCGCGGCCGATGCTGGTCTTGCCGGACCCTGAGGGGCCGACGATGACGCCGATGCGCCAGTCGTGGTCGTCGATGTCGAGGTCGGCGGTGTGGGTGAAGCGGCTGCCGTCAGCGCAGTTGAACAGGCTCTTGACGCGGGCGGCGCGGTAGCTGGTGGCGTTGATGGTGTGCTGGTCGATGGTGATGCGCATCAGGTCGTCACCACTTTGCAGTCGAAGCCGAGGTCTTGGAGCTGGGCGTAGACGGATCCTTGTTCGCCTTCGCTGCCGCACAGGACCATGACGGCGTACTGCTCGCGGTAGGAGTCGCCGGTGCCTGCAAGGAGGTCTGCGGTGTGCAGCGGTTCGCTGTCGCCGGCGGCCAGGATGGCGTCGAGGTCGGTGTGGGTGTAGCCGGTGCCTTCGAGGTCGCCGTCGAGGGCGGTGAGGAGGTCGGCCAGGGCCTCGGTGTCGTAGCCGCCGAGTTCGGCGGTCTTGTTGTCGGCGAGGTTGATGCGGCGAGCGGTGGCGTCGTCGCAGGTGATGATTTCGACGCGGGCGGCGGGTTCCCAGGGCTGGTTGCGGCAGATGCCGCAGGACTGGCGGCCGCCGTCTGGGGTGGTGGTGGTCTGGCCGCAGTCGCCGGGGCCGTGGGCGGCCAGGGCCTGCATGGTGTGGTTGCCGGCTAGGACGATGAGTGGTCCGTGCTCGAGCTCGCGGACGACGAGGGACCGGTACTGGCTGTTGCGGCGCAGGCTGGCAAGGATGGCGTCCACGTTGCCGCGCTTGGCGTTGCCGGGGTACGGGGTGAGTTCGTCGAGCGGGATGAGGGCGGTGCGCAGATAGCCGACCTCGGCAGTTGTCATGCTTCCCCCTGGTTGCGGATCTTCTGCCAGAAGGATATGGCGACGCTCGGTAATGATTCGGTAACCGTACGGCGCGGGCGGGTGTGGTGCGGGCGACCCGGCTCGGAGGGGTGAGCCGGGGGGAAGGTTATGGCGTGGCGCGGGGCAGGTCGGCGACGAGGGCGGACGCGTTGTCGGCGTAGTCGTCGGTGTGGGCAACAGCGGCGGCGGTGAGGGCGTGGGCGGCGGTGCGGGGGCTGCCGGAGAGGTAGGCGGCCAGGTCGATGCCGGAGTCTTCGAGGGGTTCGTAGGCGCCGTCGGAGACGAGCAGGAGCCGTCCGCTGGGGGCCTGCACGGTGTGGGTGCCGATCTGGGGGGTGGGGCGGCGGCCGAGGCAGGAGGTGACCAGGTTGCGGGCGTCGATGCTGGGCTCCTGTTCCTGGTCGAGGAGGACTTGGCGCATGTTGTGGTCGCGGGTGAGCCGGCGCAGGGGGCCGCCGAAGGGCTGGAGGTAGGCGCGGCAGTCGCCGCACCAGGCGATCTGCAGGGGGCCGCCGGGGGCGGTGACGGCGACGACGGCGCAGGCGAGGGGCAGCACGTCGTCACAGTCGTAGCGGAGGTTTTCGGCGGCGGTGACGGCGGCGGTGGCTCGGAGGCCGTCCTCGGCGCTGGCGCGGATGGCGGCGACGCGGGCGAGGCGGCGGGCGGCGGAGCGGGTCCATGTCTGGACCAGGGCGTTGCTGCCGATGCCGTCGAGCAGGACGTAGGCGCGGGCGCCGGTGGTGGGGTCGGTGTAGGTGGCGGTGGCGTCGCACTGGTGCGTGCGGTCGCCGATGAGCTGGGCTGCGGCCTGGTGGCGCATGGAAGGTTCCCCCGGGTCTGTGCGGTGTTGCCCGTCTGTTGAGTCGTGCTGGGCGGCCCTGGGTGGGGCCGCCGCGCGCGGTCAGCGGTCGTAGAGGTGGTGGAGGACGAGTTCGGCGGCCTGGTTCCTGTCGCCGATGATGGCGGTGACCTGCTCGACGGTGTCGAGGTAGGCGCGCAGGAAGTCGGCGGCGAGTCCGGTGGGCGGCGTGATGACGTTCATGGGGCGGCCTTTCGGCGGCGGTGGGGCGGGACGGTGGAGGGCGGGGCGGCCCGCCTGGGCGGGCCGGGCGTCGGGTCATCGGGGGTGCTGCTGCTCCATGTCGGAGGCCATGCGGGTCAGGATGGTCAGGACGGTGCCGGCGTCGGCGCCTTCGCAGGCGAATGCGGCGGCCGAGGTGATGGCGTGCAGCAGCACGTCGACGGGCTCGGGGGTGGGGCCGAGGTCGGTGTCGCGGCGCTGGCGGACGGCGGCCACGTAGGTGTCGATCAGCTGGGATGCCTGGGGGTTCTCGGCGTCCATGCGGCGGCGGCTTTCGCGGGCGATGTCGAGGATGCGCTGGCGGTCGTAGTGGTGGAGGGCGACGGCGCCGCGGGTGGCGTAGTAGGTGGTGGCCTCGTCGTGGTGGCTCATGGTTGTCCTTCCGGTTGTGGCGGGGCTGTTGGGGCGGGGTGCCCCGGCCGGGTGGCCGGGGCGGCGGAGGGGTCAGTAGCCGCGGCGGCACTCGCGCAGGTCTGCGGCGGTGTCGGTGTGGGTGTGGACGAACTCGGTGTCGCAGTGGTCGCACATGGCCATGAGGAGGATGCCGATGTTCTGGGAGGCGAGCAGGAGGAGGCGGCGGGTGGTGGCGCAGGTGGGGCAGTGGCCGTGGGTGGTGCCGTCGTCGCCGTACATGTGACCCCCTAAAATCATCGCCGTGTTGAACACTACTAAGTATGCTCGACGGGAGGTCGGTAGTCAAGCCGAGCACTACAAAGTTTCGACCTGACGGGCCCTTCCCGGCCGGTCGCCGCCGATCAGGCCTCGTCGCCCCGGATCACGCGCAATACGCGCGCGCGGCCCTCGCCGGTCTCCACCAGCTGCCGCCCCTCTCTCCCGCCCTGCCCGGGGTCGCCGCCCCCCGCGGGGCCGTCCGCCGCGCCGGCGGGACCGTCGGCCTGGCCGCCGTCCGGACAGGTGGCGCGGTGGGCGTGAGCGGTTTTCTCGATGGAGTCCAAGGGGGCGTCCTCGCCGAATCCGAGCCAGAACGTGCAGGTCTGGCCGGTGCAGGACAGCCGGATGTAGGGCTGGCGGGTGATGGGGCTGAGGCCGACGCAGTCCACGATAAGCCGGGGGGCGGGGCCGTGCTTGGCCTTCAGGGTGGCGATCTCCCCCTCGTGGGATGCGGCGAGCAGGCCCAGGACGGCCATGTCGGCGAGCGAGTTGAGCATGTGGTGGCGCCTTTCGCGAGTGCCGCCGGAGCGGCCGTGATCGGGATGGAGGCCGGCAGGCCCCGTGCCGGAGGGGGGAGGGGTGAGGGGCGGGGCCGGGGGGTGAGTCCGGCCCCGGCGTGCGGGCTCTAGCGGGGGGTGAGGGCGACGAGTTCGGCGGCCCATTCGGCGCCGATGCGGGTGATGGTCTCGCCGAGCAGCAGGCACAGGCGGGCGTCGTGTCCGTTGTCGCGGGCCACGCGGGTGAACGTGGCGGCGCACTGGATGGTCGCCTCGCGCAGGGACAGGTCGCGCTTCGTCATCCAGCGGGCGATCTGGTACCTGACCTGGTCGACGTCGAGCTTGGCGTCCATCGCCACCTCCACAATCTTTGTCGTGCCGAACACGTCTAAGTATGACGACCGGACCCGTCTTAGTCAACTTCAATACTACAAGGTTAGGTCGGTTTCCGCCCTGGGGAACCGGTCAGAGCGAGGGGGCCGGGGCGATCAGCGACGCCCGGCGGCCGGACGGGGAAGCGCTAGGAGGCCAGGCACAGGGAGCGGAGTTCGTCCAGCAGGCGGGGCGCGTCCGGGCCGATCGGCAGGCCGTGCGAGCCGCAGGCGTCCACCAGGGCGCGCATCATCCCCCAGGTGATCGCGGGGACGGCCTCACCGTCCCGCACCCCCTGGACCGCGCCGGCCAGCCGCCCGGCCACGTGCTGCGGAGTGAGTTCCGTCCGGCTGCGCACCTCGACGACCCGCTCGTCATCGTGCGTGAGGTAGGAGAAGACGATCAGATTGCTGCTGCTCACAGTGGGCTCCCTATCGGGTCGAAGAGTGGGGCATGGGTGCTGCGGTGCTGGGCAGAGGGGCGGCCGCCGCGCGGGCGGCCGGGCAGGGCGGGTCAGTCCTCGTAGTCGTCGCACTCGTCCCTGTAGGCGGCTTCGCTGGCCAGGTCGAGGGGTTCGCCCTCACGCCAGGGGATGCGGCGCTCGTCGGGGGTGGTGAGGTAGGGCATGATCTGTCTCCGTTTTGGGTGGCGGGGTGGCCTGGGCGGGCGACCCAGGCCGGTCGTGAGGGTCAGGCGGCGCGGCGAGCGGGCGCGGCGGCGGTGAGGATCTCGACGGCGGCACGGTGGTAGCAGCGGCGGCCCCGGACTCCGGCGGGGCAGGTGCAGCCGCAGGAGTGGACGAGGTAGGTGACGGTGCCGTCGGAGCTGACGGCGGTGTAGAGGCCGGGGCGGCGGGTGGGGACGATCGCGGCCTGCTCGATGAGGTCGGCGGCCTTGGCCAGAGCCTCGGGCTTGTAGCCGGGCAGGTCAACGGTGCGGGCGGCGGCGACGACGCGGGCGTGGCAGGTGCGGCCGCGGCCGCGGGCGATGGAGGCGGCGGAGCGGAGGGTGCGGCCGCAGCTGAGGCAGCTGGTGGGGGTGGCGTGCTGGGTGGCGGCGGCCATCTCGGCTCCTAACATTGTAGTGCTGAACACCTCTAAGTATGCTCGCACCGCACCACCCAGTCAAGCTGAGTACTACAAAGTTTTGGGAGGTCTCCCACGCCACACGACGAAGGGCGGGGCGCCGATCACTCGACACCCCGCCCCGGCGGAATCACACTCGCGGGCACCGGCCCGCCCGCACCGGCCCTGCCGTCAGGACCTGGCCCGGCCAACCGGCCTGCCACCGCCGGCCCCCTGCCCCGGGCGCGGCCAGCGGATGATCGTCTGCGGCTTCCACACCGGGGTACGGCCCAGCATCTTGTCCTCCTTGGGCAGGCCCACGGCAAGCTGCTCCTCGGTCAGCTCCTCCCCCGCCTCGGCGCGCTCACGCAGTTGCTGGCCACGCAGCCGATAGGTGTGCACCGTGCGCTGCTTGACGTCCAGATAGGACGCGATGTCCGCCATGGTCCAGTAGTCGGCGTTCATGTCCACGTCAGCCTCAGCCATACAAGGATTATGGCGCGGCGAGATCTCGCCTAACACCTTCTCGGCCGTGAACCCGCTCACGAGGCCCCTCCCTCCGCTACGGCGCCAGGCGCGATCGGGCCGCCCTCGGCCAGACGCTCGGCCAGCAGCCGCAGGGCCAGGCGGGCGTCGCGGACGTGCGCGGCGACGCCGGCGCGCTCGGCAGGGCCGGCGGCCACGGGCGAGGCGATGTGCGTCAGCCGGTCGGCGAGCTCGGCGATCTGCGCGGCGACCGCGACCGGGCCTCCGTCGGGTCCGGCGGCGTCGGCCTGGCGGACCAGGCGGCGCACCGTGGCGGGGATGTCGTGGGGATGGACGTCGGCGGAGGCCAGCAGGCGGCAGCGCTCATCGGCGGCGTACAGGCCAACCTCGGCGCGCTTGGGGGCGACGCGGTCAACGACGAGGCGGTAGCGGCCCCCCGCGAAGGCGGGCAGCTGGTAGCGGGCGAGCATCGAGCGGGCCTTCCTGTCAGCACGGACGGGCGATGGGGGCGGGGCCGGCCGGACCGGGCCCGTGGCGGGCCGGCCTGGCCGGCTGGGGGGTGGCAGGGGAGGTCAGGGCGCAGTGTCGGGGCCGGCCGCCTGTTCGGCGTCGCGGGCGGCGACCATGGTGGCGGTCCAGCTGGCCACCTCCACGCCGGGGGCGAGTGTGCGGGCGAGCTCCAGCGCGGTGTCGTGGGGGAAGTAGTGCTCGGCAGCCCACGCCTTCCGGGCTTCCTCGGCCGCGCGCTCCTCCTCCTCGGTCTCCGGCTCCTTGTCGTCGCCGGGCCAGCTCGGCCCCCAGGAGGGCACTCCGTCGCGGTCGAGGTGGGTGCCGCGGTGGATGAGTGCCCAGCCGTCGTAGTGGGGGACGTACTTGACGACGATGGTGAAGGCGGAGGCCATCTTGTGGGTGTCGGGCAGGCAGCTCACCCAGTACTTGGCGGGGCGGACGCGAGCCTCGGGTGTGGTCATGGTCTTCCTTTCGGGCGTTGGGCGGACAGGAGGGGTCAGTCCTCGTCGGGGCGCATGATGGTGAGTACCAGCTCGCCGTGGTCGCCGGGGCCTGCGACGATGTCGAGCCAGACCTGGCGGGGGGCGCGGGCCGAGCCGGGGCGGGGAACGCGGTAGAGGGAGAAGCGGACGCGGGAGGCGTCGCCGGATGCTCGACGGACGGCCATGCGGGCCATCCACAGGACGTCCCAGAGGCGGCCGGTCTCGTCGTTGCAGATGCCCTTGCGGGCGTTGTCGTCGCAGGTCCAGGCGACGCAGTCCTCCCAGGCGGCGCAGGTGATGGCGACGGGGGCGCGGAAGGCGACCTCGCGGACCAGGTGGGCGGGGACCTCGATGAGGAGGCCGTCGGCGATCATGTCGGCGCGGGTGTAGGCGCTGATGACGGTGAGGCCGGCGAAGGGGTTGCCGTCGGAGGCGACCGGTTGGGGGGCGCAGCGCATGGCGACGGGGCTGACCGTGTCGTCGTGGTCGACGAACCCGCCGATGAGGCTGTCGATCTTGCTGATCAGCTGCTCGCTGTTGCTGGTCATCCAGCCCCCATTTCCTTGACGTATTGAACACTACTAAGTATCGGCATCCATCCTCACGATGTCAACCTGAACACTACGAAGTTTCGGCACGCCTGCAGCAGCCGTTCTCCCCGGCGCCCTCCCCCAGCCGGTGGACACCGGCCGGACAGATGGCGGCCGCGCGGATGGCGGCCAGGCGCGACATCTGCTCGCCGATGCCGCGTGTCCCGGCCAGAGGCAGGCAAGCGTCCGGCCAGACCAGCCGGGCCAGCTCGGCGTAGGCGCGACCGGCGAGCACCACGGCGTGCGCCCCGGTCACGCCGAGCGCGTCGGCCTGGGCGCACAGCGCGACGGCGCCCACGGTCCCCGCCCGGCCGGCGCGCAGGTCGTACGTGGCGACGGGGTGATGCAGCTCCAGCAGGCCGTGGCGGGCCGACAGGATCAGCACGCGTCCGCCAGCCCCGAGGGCTCCGGTGAGGGCGTCGGCGGCGCGGCGGCAGGCCCGGTGATAGGAGCCGGCGTAGAGGTCACCGGCAGGGACGGGGACGGGCGTGTCCCTCTTGCGGCTCCCGCACGGCACGACGACGAGCCGCGAGTGCTGCGGCCGATCCGGCGCCGACAGGTCCTGGGCGCCGCGCCGGCCCTCGGTCACGAGCGGTCCGCCTTGAGGGCGCGCGCGATGTCGCGCAGGGCCTGGCGTGCCACGTCGGCGGCGATCGCCATGGCTTCGCCGTGGAGGGGGTCGGCGGGGCCGGTCGCCTGGCCGGAGAGGGCGTCGGCGGCGGCCAGGCGGTCACGGAGGCTGTCGCTCATGAGATTGCGCTCCTTCGGGGGGCAGCTGAGGGGGGTGGTGGGATCGACATGGCGCCTGTCCGGACACCAGCAATCTTGATGTGTTGAACACTACCAAGTATTGCGAGGCTCGACGCTCGAAGTCAAGTTGAGTACGACAAAGTTTCCGAGCCTCGTCCTGCCGTCCACACGCCAGCCGGCCCCGCCATCGGCGGCCGGGACGCACATGTGAGCGCCCCCGTCGGCGGCGGTCCGGCTGGCGGGGGCGCGAGTCCGATCGAGATGCCGTCCCCTCCATCAGGCATCTCGATCGGATGTACGGGTAGCCCGAGCGCCTAACGCGGTGGGACCTGGGGGTCAGAGGACTCCCCGCACAGCCCATAGAATGGCACAGGTTGCCGTGAAATGCCACAACTATGGGTCCTTAAAGGCTGCCCGAGGCCCCAGCAATGACCCAGAACGGGACAGCCTTCCTGAGTTCTGTCAGACTGGCGCCGTGGAGCCTTTGGCAGCCCTCGCCGACCGCGTGCAGAGCCGCCGCCTCGAGCTGGGCCTGAGCATCGACCGCGCAGCGGAGGCAGCCGGCATGTCCGCGACGACTTGGTCGCGCGTAGAGCAGGCCAAGACCGTGCAGAAACTCACCTACGCAGGTGTCGAGCGAGTACTCGGCTGGGCACCGGGAGGCTGCCGGCTCCTCCTGAGTGGCCAGGAGCCCACCACCACCCCTGCCACCGACGCGCACGCCACCACACCCTCCCCCGCCCGCTACCCGGACGACGCGATAGCGCAGCACTTGTGGGACACGCCGGACCCCGCCCTCACCGACGAGGACCGTGAAGCACTCATCCAGGTCTACCGCGCCCTGAAGCGAACCCGGAGACCGGCCTCAACCCCCGCAAGGCAACTTCCTGCAGCCAACCGCTATACGTAATGTAACCATTTGATTACAGTAGGCTGGCATGACTGTTCAACATTCACATTCCTGGCGAGCCTAGGCGATGCCCCTCCTGACCCCCCGAGGTGCTGTCACCTATGCCAGGCAACGAATCACTCCGCGAGATTTTCAAGGCAGCGATCCAACGGCTCCAGGCCATCCACGCCGACGCCAACACCGTGACCGATCTGACCACGAGGCTGCGCCTTCAACAGCAGATCGAGGCGTTGGAACGTGCGCTTGACGCCGCCATGGCGCTGCGCGAAGCTCCCCAGGAGATCAGCCAGGCCCTGCGCGCGCCCGCTGAGGAGATACAGACGATCCAGGTCGACGTCGACAAGCAAGCCGTTCGCGTAGTTCTGCGACCGCTCGGCCACGCCGACGCCGAGCACGAGCTGCAGGCGTGGAACGACATCTGCGCAGCGGCCACCGAGTGCGACACCCCCGGCCAGACGTTGCGTCCGATGGCCTCCTCCATCGGCGCCGTCCAGGTCGCTTCCACGCTGGTCATCAACAGCCGCCAGACCCGCAGCCAGATGCGCGCCGCCAAGGCCCTCCTGCAGGGGCTGGCAGCCCCGGCCCCTTTGGCCTGGGTATGGCACAAGGCCCGCGAGGCCCCCAAACAGGCGGCCACCGGCGCCGCCGTGGTGGTCATCACCGTGGCGACGGTGGCGTTAGCCCTGACCGGAAGCCTGAGCAACCTCTACGCCAAGCCCGAGGAGCACCCCCGGACCGAAGCTGCCGCGAGCCCTGTCCCGGACCCGCTGGGTTCCAGCCCCACATCTGCGACCGGGCCACCGACACCTGACTCCAGCCCCGATCCGGACGACAAGCCCCCCGACCGGGACGACCGCCATCCGCCGGCCACCACGGAACCGGACAGCGACCAGATGACCTCGGCGGGAAAGCCATCAGCCTCCCGGCCGGTCCGCTCCACAACCCCCTCGGCCGAGCAGGAGCCGCCAGGCCAAGACGACAAGGACGAGCGCAGCCCGTCCGACAGTCCCCGGCCGGGCCGCTCCTCCGCACCGCCCTCCCCCAGCACGCCGCCGTCGAAGGACTCCACCAGCTCGCAGCAGACGGCCCAGCCCTCCACCGCGCCCACGACCCCGCCCGCCTCGCCGACCACTCCACCCGCCCAACCGGCAGGGCAGGACTGCGACGGGCTGTTGAGTGTGGAGCTACCGCCACTGCTGGAGGTCTGCCTCTAACAGGTGACGGTCCACGACGACGGGGGTGCGGCCCCGTAACCCCCCGCCACGGGGCCGCACACAGATGGCCAGCCTGGCCAGGATGGCGTGTCCTGATCGGCTTCGGATCGGCCATCCCGTCTGGCAGCGTAGCGGCTCACACACGACCGGCACCAAACGCCACACGCGGCACCCCGCCGGGCCCCGCACGGTAGACGGGGCCCCTGAGGGGTGCCGGGTTGAGGGGCGGGGGCAACAGGGAGTGATCAGTTCCTAGGCGGCGGCACAACGTTCCTACCGTTCCTTGCCGGCGTCCGCAGCCGAACGCCCGCACCCGTCATCGGCCCAGAGATGGCGGAGTCTGGCGGCGCACCATCGCCCGCTCGATGGCCGAGGCCAGCCTCACAGCGGCCGGCGCAGGCTCCGGCGGCGGGCTCGGGAGCGTCTCTCCCTCACCCCGCCGGCGGTCGCGCAGGACGTGGACCGCTCCAGCGCCGATGCTCTTGACCCGGGCAAGGTCGGCGTCACTGGCCGCGTGCACCGCGGCGGCGGTGGTGTAGCCGCCGCGCACGAGCGCCTTGAAGATCCGCCGCCCCCACGGATCGTCACCGATCATGTCCCGCAGATCGGTATGCGGGGTACACGTCCAGCACAGCTCATCCCGGCAGGGGCCGCGCCGGGGATGCCATGGGGCCATGACCACGATGATGTCGCCCCTCGACCGGCCAGGCCATAGGAAGCAGCGAAATCCCCCCTCCCACGCGCGAGGCCCGGCCGGTGTTCAGCGCGCGGGGGTGGCCATCGCGTGCAGCACGGCGTGGCCGTCCTGGGCATCGCCCAGCGCCCGGTGCGCTCCGCCGAGCGGCAGCCGGTAGCCGATCCTGGCCCATGTCGAGCGGGCCTGCATCAGGCACGCCCACCGGTCCTGCCCGGGCAGATGGGCGCGGTCCAGGCCGGCGTGGGCGTGGGTGGCGGCGATCCGGCCGCGGTCGAACGGCGCGTTGTAGGCCAGGATCTGGCGGCCTTCCACCGCGGCCGCCAGCAGCGGCCACACCTCCTCCCACCGCGGCGCGCCCGCCAGGTCCTCGTCACAGATGCCGTGCACGGCCCGCGCCCCCGGCTCGACCGGCACCCCGGCCGGGTTGACGAGCGTGTGCAGCAGGACCGATCCGTCGTAGGCGTCCACGCAGCCGATCTCGATCACGAGTCCGTCGAGGCCTGTCGTCTCGGTGTCGAGCACCACCGCGGCGCCCGGCTGGAGCATCCGGCGTGCCCAGTTGATGACGTCCCCGACCGCCGTCGACAGCACCACCTGGCCGGCGTGCCGGCGGGCGGCCCGGTGCGCGTGCAGGGCGGTGTGGACCTCGGCCTTGGTCGGGTGGCCGTCGGGCCGTTGCTCCCAGTCGATGTGCCAGACGTCGTCGCGGTTGGCCCAGCGTGGCCACACCTCCACCGACCACGTGCTGCTCAGGTCCCCGCAGAAGGCGCGGACGGCGTCGGCGCGGGCGATCGGCAGCCGGGTGTGCTCCCGCAGCGGCGAGGGCGCACCGGGCTTGACCGCGCGCACCTCCTCCCAGTCCACCCCCGGCGTCGCCAAGGCGTCCTCCAGGTCCCCGACCTGGTAGAGAGGCACGCGGATGGTCTTGAAGGGCCTGGAACGGTCACCGAGCTCCCGTTCGACGAACGTGGACGGCGCCACCCAGCCGGCGGCCACCACGTAGTCGAAGTCCCGCCGGCGGATCTCCATGTGCTGGGCGGCCTGCTCGGGGCCGAGCAGCCGCTCGCGGCGTACGCGTTCGACCAGGTCCTCGTCGTCGGCCAGGGCGGCGACGTCGGTGCGGGCGTAGCGGTCGAACCGGCCCGGCCGGATGTCGCGCTGGGCGGCCACGCGTACGAAGTCCTCCTCGCTCCAGCCCAGGTAATGCGCTGCGTCCCTGGCGGGCATGGATCCGGCGAGCCATGCCTGCCGTTCTGCCACGACGTCGATGACGAGCCGCCGCCCCTCGCCGGTGGAGACGAGCTGGTGGAGGCGGCCGACGTCGTACAGGTTCCACTTCTTGTAGGAGGAGACGGCCTCGGTGTGGCCGGCCTTCACCAGGGTCCGGAAGTCGTCGAGGTCGACCTCGACGCCGACGGCCTCGCTCAGCAGCTGGGCGCAGCGCGCGGCGCCGAGCGGCTGCGGCGGGGTCTGCTCGCGCAGCTCGTCTGCGCGGGCGATCAGTTCGTCGGCGACCGGCCGGGTCCAGAACTCGCCGCGGTCCGGCGCGGGCAGCAGGCCGGCCTCCTCGGCGCGCCGCCATTGCCCGTAGGTCATGCCGAGCGCCTGCATCAGCTGGTCCTGCGACAGGTCGTCCGGGAGAGCGTCGAGGATCTCCTGCCTGCGGGCGACGAGCTGGTCGACGAGCGGACCCGACCAGCGCGGTGTCTTCATGTCGTGGTCGGGGATGAGGCCGGCGGCTTGGGCGCGGGCCAGTTGCTCGGCGGTGATGTCCATGGCCTTTTGCAGCTGGGAGGCGTTGTGCGCCGTCGTGCGGCCCTTACTGGTCGTCATGGGGGATGACACCTTGTCGGTCGGCAGGCGGCGCCGCTTGCGCGCCTGCGGGGGGCAAGGAACGGTGTCCAGCATGACGTGTGACAGTGACAGTTCGTCTGTCTTATAGGTCTTGCGCCCCGTGGTGGTCTGCGTACGGTGTGCTGTGCACCTTCGCCTGCCCCATCCCCGCCGTGGTGGCAGCCTGCCCCCCCATTCACCTTGCAGGAGACCGCAGATGCCGGACTGGGACGCCGAGACCTACATCGCGCTCGGCAGCGCGGCTGTCGCCCTGGCCGGCGTCGTCTACAACGTCGGCATGAAGAAGATCTCCCGCCGGTCCGCGGTCGCCAGCGAGAAGTCGGCCGACGCCGGAGCCACATCGGCGAGCGCGGCGAAGCTGTCCGCGGACGCCGCCGAGCGGGCGGCCGCGGCCGCCGAACGTTCCGCGGACGAGGCGGCGAAGGTCGCCCGGGTGGAGCTGGATCGCTGGCACCAGGAGATGGCGCCACCGCATCCGGGCATCCTGAAGCCCCGGCTGCACAAGCCGGACAACGGCCGCGGGAGGGCCTGGTTCGCCGGGACGATCGACCTTCCCAGGAGCTACCGGGTGCTGGGCGAAGCCCACTTCACCGGCGGCAACGGCTACCAGAGCCTCCCCATCGGGCTGTTCGAGGCAGGCCCGAAGCAGCTGCAGTTCTTCCTGGCAGACGCTCCCCAGAATCCGGAGACTGCGCCGTTCGGCACGGTCGTGCTGCGTTTTTGGCCCCCGCTGCCCGGCGATGAGCCACACCCGTGGTCGTGTACGTGCGGCAGGCCCGACGGTGCGACCGGCGAGGGCGCGGGCCACTGGGAGCTACGCATCCCGATCGACTGGCACCGCCAAGTCAGCAAGGGCTTCTGACAGCCGCGGTCGCGGCTATCGCCCCCAGGAAAAGGCTGTGCCCCGGCTGCGTGCAATGCAGAGGCAAGACCGGGGCTTATGACTCGACGGTATCACCCCGTGTGCTGGCAGGGAACTACAGGAAACCGGGAGGCGGGCCAGGATGGATAACGCCGAGGCCAGGCGGCTGTGCGACCTTCTCTCCCCCTTACGCCTGGCCGACTACGAGTTGCGCTGCGGCGGCGATCCGGTCGCCGCACTGCGGCTGCACTGCTGGAACACCGAGATCAGCGAAGCGTTCTTCGGGCCCCTGCAGTACCTGGAGGTCGCCATGCGCAGCGCCATGACGCGCGAGCTCGTCCACCGGTTCGGCCGCGACGACTGGTGGAACGATCCGCGCCCCCAGCTCACCTACGGCGGCCGCCAGCGGGTCAACGAGGCCGAGCAGCAACTCCTGCGGGTCGGCCTGACCCCCACCCCGCACATGATCACCGAGGAACTGTCGTTCGGCTTCTACGTGTCCCTGCTGGGGCCCGGCAACGGCTATGACCAGCGGCTGTGGCGCACCGCCCTGTTCCGGGCCTTTCCCGGCTTTCGAGGGCGCAGGCAGGCGCTGCACCGGAAGGTCGACCACCTGAGGATCTTCCGCAACAAGATCGCCCACCATGGTGCGATCCACCACCGCCACCTGGTCGCCGACCACGACGCGATCCTCACCTGCCTGGGCTACATCGACCGCGACCTGGCCGCCATGGTGGCGCGTCACAGCCGGGTGCCTCAGGTCCTGGCCGCGCGTCCCTGACCGCTCACGCGGTCTGCAGGCCACCCACGGTGGACGCCTTCCGTCCGGCGGCGCTGCCACGGGGCGTCATGGCGATCATGTCTGCGGCCGCCGGAGGCGGGGCCTGCCAGTGGTGGCCGGTCTGGAGAGAGACGAGGAAGGCGTCGGCGTTCCGGCCGGCGGGAACAGCCGGCCTGCGGCGGGAGACCGGGCGAGCGGGCGCGTGCGAGGCGGCGGTGGTACGCCGCGGCGGCTGGCGGGCACTGGCGGGGGCCACGATCTGCAGCGGCATGGTGGGGCAGGCGTCATCGGCGAGCTGGCTGCGCAGGTGCTCGCAGGCGGCGGCGATCGCGTGCTCGCTCGCCCGGGTGCGCCGCCGTCGCTCGCACAGGCGCACGACGGCGGCGACGAGGCAGGCGGCAGCCGCGATCAGCAGGGGCGTCAGGTCGGCGAGCGTGGCAGTCACGGGCACAGATCGTAGGCCGCGGCCGGCGAGGGGGTTGCCAGGAACTCGCCGCACAGCCCGACCGCCTTTACTTTATAGATCACAATGTCCGGTATTGGTGGTGCTGGCGAGGCCGGCTTCCGGAACCTCGACCGGGACCTCCTGGACGAACAAGCCGTCGGCCGCTTCGACCAGCACCGTCACACCGAGCGGCCCCACCAGCCCCGCGGCAGGCCAGTACTGGCTGCCGTAGACCGGATAGACCCACAGCCGGTCGACCACGCGATACACGCCGCCACCGAGCGCGACCAGGTCCCCGACGGCAGGCGGGTGCGTGGTCGGCAGCGCCCCGCTGCCGTCCAGGCCGTCACCGAGCCCGGTGTAGGTGTAGCCGCCTGACGCGCTCTGGCGCAGGTAGAACCTGCACGAGACGTCGGTGAAGCACCTCATGCGGCACCGCCGGCGTGGTTCATTCCGTCCCCCGGGTAAGCGTGTGGGATACGACGCGACCCCCGGGCGTCCTGCTGCTCCGGGGGTCGTGCGTGGCGCGGTCTGCGGGGCTCAGCCGTGGCCTGGGCCCGCCGTAGACCCTACCGACACCGGCGGGGCCGGGAGAGGCGAAACCGTGATCCGGGCGAGGACTTCAGCCTCGACCTGAGGCAGCAGCGGGTGCAGGCCGAGCGTCCCCCGGTACGGCATCGGCTCGGCCAGCGGCCGCACGTTGGCCAGCTGCCAGTGCACCTTGCCCGCGATCGCCCAGGGCGAGCACAGGCCGCGCTCGCGATCCAGGCAGCGCGGCATGCTCAGCAGGCCGTCCTGGCCGGGATCGCTGTGGTGGCTGTCCACCAGGTCGGCGACCGCGATGATCGCGCCGCGCGCGAGCAACGGCGGGCCCGGCTCGTCGACGCCGGCCCGCCACAGCCGGTCGAGGCCTCCCGCGGCCTCCAGCGCGGCGGCCGCCGCGGGCACGGGGATCCGCGCCATGGTGTCGGCCTTCAGCCCGGCGTGGATCGCAACGGGGCCGCGGTGGTAGGCGTGCTGGCTGCGGTTCTCCACAGGCTTGAGCCCGGCCCCGACGCAGTAGGCCCAGGGCTGCCAGATGGTGACGATCCTCATTCGAGGCATGCGGCCGCCTCCGAAGGGACCGGCGGCGGCCCGGCGGGCTGCTTGGGCGGGAAGACGACGTTGATGCGCGCGTGCGGAGCGCGAGACGACAACCGCACCGCCGGAATCCTCCACGGGTCCACCAACTCCCGCACCGGGTCGCGCGAGCTGCAGTAGGTGGGGCGGTCGTCGTCGTTCTTGCTCGGACGGAGGCGGAAGTAGCTGTCGACGCCGCCGGCGCGCATGACCTCGTGGAGCTGGTCGGCGGCGAGCAGGCCGGAGATCTTCAGCCCTTCGTCCTCGGCGACGGCCTGCAGGACTTGACCGATTTCCCGGCCTTGCTCGTCCAGCAGCGGCGCCGGCAGCGTCTCGGGCGGCGGCTGGTCGCGCCACGGTCGCCGGATCCGGCCGATCGGTTGTGCTGGGTCGTCCCAGCGCAGCAGCATGGCGTCCCAGGGGATCATGTCGTCGCCGGGCTTCCACAGCACCCGCCAGGCGGGCATGGCGTCGTCGGGCTGGTTGCCGGGCCGGTCCAGGTGCAGGGTGAACCACGTCTCGACCCGGTCGGCGCGGGTGGGGCGGTCCTCGCTGCGCGTGGCGAGGTTGATGCCGCGGGAGACGAGCAGGTCGATGGTCGTCTCGATGTCGCGGGGCCGCCCCTCCAGCCGCACCTGCACGTACTCGGGCACGTATGGCGCCGGGCGGACCAGTGTGAGGCCCAGCTCGGCCGCCTCGGCGATCAGCGCGGCCCGGCGGCGCTCCTCCTCCTGTTGCCGGTCGTCGTTCACCGGGGGCTCCCTGCGGCCGCTCCTGGAGCTTGTCCGTCGCCGGACGGGGCCGCTGCCGGCGGGCGGGGCCGGACGAGGTCACCCCACCGCACGCCGCCAGCGGGGGCGCTCGCCTTGACCTCGTCCTGTCCGGCGCCCGCCTGGACCCGCTCGGCGACGTCCGGGTGGTGTGCCAGGACGTAGGCGCGCCACTCGCTGATGTCGAGGTCACCGGCGACGTCGGTCCCCGCCGCCCCCGGCCACTCCTGCTGGTGGTCGAGGTGGATGTGCTTGCCGGACAGCAGGGCGACCGCGTCCTTGACGTCCTCGGGGTGGCCGCCGAGACGGACGCTGACGATCCCCCGGGGGTTCGCGGGCGTACTGAGGCGCCCGGGAGGCTGGAGGGAGCGCAGGGCGGTCACGGCGGCGAAGTGCGCAGACGCGAGCTGGGCGAGCATGGCGCCCTTGCCCCACGGCTGGGCTGTGGCGGCTTCGGCCAGCAGTTGGTGGGCGCGGTCCATGTGCTGCTCGGGAGTCATGTTGGACTTCACGGACATGCCTTTCTCTTCGGGCGGTGGAGGGTAGGCGGGGTGGGCGCCGGCGCGCTGAGCGGCCTCGAGGCGAGGCCGCTCAGCCGCGCGTCCCGTGCTGGTGGGCAGCCGCTGCTCAGACGCAGCTTTCCGGCTGGCCGCGCAGGGTGTTGTCGGGGTGCAGCAGGTTGAGGGTGGCGTAGACGAGGACGCCGCCGCGCGACTCGCGCTTGGCCTGGGGGGCGGACTGGTCCTGCAGGTGGACCTCGCGCTGGGTGAGCAGGCCGATGGCCTCGTTGATGTCGTCGAGCGCGCCGTCGAAGCGGAGCCGGACGGTGCCGGGGGTTCGCCGGTTCGGGTCGATGATCTGCAGGCCGAGCTTGGCCGCCTGGTCGTAGAGGGAGGCGCGCATCTCGTCCAGGCCGGGCCCGCCGGTGGGCTGGGAGCACGTGCCGGCGCGGAGCTGGCCCGGCGTGCTGTCTCCAGGCCGGTCCGTGCGGACTCTGGAGGGGTTGGCCGTTGTGGCCCGGTCGTCGTGCATGGTGTCCCTTCTTCGGTTGATCTTGTGGGGGTTGTGGACAGGAGCGGGGGCAGGGGCCGGCTACCGCCAGTGCCAGGTGACCCGTTCCAGGTCTGCGGTGTCGGGCCCTGCCGCGGGAGCCACCGTGAGGTGGTCGAGGATGGTCATCACGAGCTCGCGCCGCTCGGTGGTGGTGGTGGCCTCATTGGTCCACCAGCCGGCCAGGTCGCTCACCCACTGGTCGGGGTCCAGGTCGGGCGGTGCGCCGTGACGGCGCTGCATGGCGCTCCACAGCCGGTCGCGGATGGGCGGCTGGGCGAAGCGGCCCAGGACCCGGGCGGCGACGTGGTTGTCCAGGAGGTCAGCGTCGATGGTGACGCCGCCGCAGCCGGTGCCGGCGGCGAAGCACACGTAGACACGGCCGCTCTCGCGCAGGTGCTCGTGCAGGTTGCGGCCGTCGACGCCGCAGCGCAGCAGGCCGTCAGCGAGCAGGGAGCGCGCTGACATCATCATCGGCCTCCGTGGTGAGTGGTCGCGTCCCGGTGCGCCGGGCGCGCGTGCGGGGTGGGGACTCTCATAAGGGTCAGATTGGCCTTTCTTCGGCGCGAAGGTGACGGATTCGAGTCATTCGGATACGGAGCAGAGTTGCCGGTAGCCGGCGGCCGGCAGTGCCGGCTGCTGAATCCGAGGTCAGCCGGGCTGCTGCTCGGGTGCTGCCGGTTCGAGGTCGCGCAGACGGGCGTGCGGGATCCCGGTGCACGCGGTCAGCTGGCGGGCCAGCTCGTCGTCGAGGCACACGCCGATGCGCTTCAGCGTCCGGAGCCCGGCGGCGATCGCGTCGAGCGCGGCGTCGGCGTCGAGGGTGTCGGAGGTGGAGAGCTGTCCGTCCAGCCCTTCACCGGCCAGCGCTTCCACCAGGCGGCGCGTCTGCCGCTCGCGCACGGCCATCTCCCCCAGCAGCGTGTGCAGCTCCCGCACGGCCCGGTAGTTGGTGGTCATCTCCGCGATGTAGTCGCGTTCCATGGAGCAGGGGCAGGTGCACAGGTTGCAGTAGTGGCACAGGGGCTCGCCGTGAATGACCCATCCGGCCTCACTGGCGGCCTCGACGGCGGCAGCGCGGCTGGTGAAGTGGCTGTCGGCGGCGTCGCTGCAGCCCTGCGCTTCCATGGGATCGCTGCCGCGCCTTATGAGGCGGTCGAATGGTTGCCGGCAGCAGGAGCAGACGATCAGCACACACGGCTCGGGCAGCTGGCCGGCCGTCACGCGGTGGCGGGCGTCAGAGAAGTACGTGGCCAGCGCCTTGTCGGCCTCGGCGCTGGTGCGGTAGTGGTGGGCCTGGGCGAAGCCGGACACGTGGTCGCCGTTGGTGGGGTTCATGACCCAGCAGCGGTACGGCAGGGGGCCGTCCGCGGGCGGGCCAGCAGGGGCGGGCTGGCTGCGCTGCAGCAGGTCCTCGCAGGCCAGCGCGGTCTGGCCGGTGATCTGGCCGGAGTCGAGCGCCTGGGCGAGCAGCGCGGCGAGGGTGTCGGGCAGGCCGGGGCTGCCGGTGACGGGGGTGTTCACGGGATGCCTCCAGGGGGCTGTGGTTCAGGGTGCGGGGGGCGCGGAGCGGGTGGGCCGCAGGGCGGCGGTGATCCGGCCGAGCGCCGAGGGCACGCGGCCGCGGCCGTTGTCGAGCACGCGCCGCGTGGGTTCCTGTCCGCGGAACCGCTGGACGTGGTAGGTGTACGCGTTGATGTCGACGGCGGTGACACAGCGGATCTCCGCCCGGTCCGGATGGTTCAGGGCGACCCGTTCGCCGGCGCGGGCCCGGTCCATCTCCTGCGCGGTCAGGTGCTCTTGGTCGACGCCGTAGCCTTCGGTCATCATGGCCAGGCCGCAGAATCCGCCGGGGCTGTCGGCGAAGTCCACCACCGGCAGCCCGTCGCGTGGGCGCGGCATGCGGGCGGCGTAGGTGAGGAGGTCGTCGACCGGGTGGCCGCGCGGGTTCCAGAGCCTGCGTGGGATGACGTACAGGTCGATGCGGGCCTGGCCGAGGTGGGGCAGGTGGAGCGTCCACAGCCGGGGCGGCTGGTTCCAGCCCCGGCGCTCGCCGAGCCGGGCCTCGACCGAGACCAGCGCGGCAAGCAGGGTGTCACGTTCCAGGTGGCCGGTGACCGGCTCGACGTCGCGCACCTGGACCTGGTGGCGGTCCCAGCCGGGCCAGGGGTGTGTCATGACGGCCGCCTGGTGAGGGCGTAGGTCATGGCCTGCAGCACCTGCTCGCGGTGGCGCTGGTCGAGCGTGCACAGGTTGAGGTCGTCGCGGCCCAGCATGACGGCCAGGCGCAAGATGGCCAACTCGGAGGTGGTGGCCGGGAAGGCGCGGTCGTCGATCGCCTGCTGGACGCGGTCCCAGTCGATGTAGGAGAGAAGGCCGGTGGTGCTGTGCTGGATGGCGACCGCCACAAACGTGGGGTCGTTCAGCCAGTGGCCATGGTCGACGAGGAGCTGGACGGCGGCCTGGACGTGCGCGTCGTGGCGGTGCAGCCATGCGGCCAGGCCGGTGGGCAGGGTGTAGTCCATCTAGTAGCCCTCCGGGAGGATGAGGGGGTTGCCCTGCTCGCGCAGGTGCCGCGCTACGAGCAGTTCTCGGTCGAGCTGTTGCTGGTAGGCGGCGGCGTAGACGTCGCCGTGGGGGGCCAGGCGGGCCATCTTCTGGGTGGTGGCGACGATGTCGGCGTAGACGCTGAAGGCTTGGTGCTCCGTCAGCTCGCCGGTGTTGGAGAACTGCTTGAGCTGGGCGCGGGCGGCGCGGAGCTCGCACCCGGCCTTCGCCACGCGGGCGTACAAGATGTCTGTCATCGCCTGCCGGGCGTGGGCCCGCTCGTCTTCGGTGAGGGCAGCCGGCTGCCTGTCGCGGCCGCTCATGCGGAATCGGCCCTGGTCGGGCTGGGCGTGCCGGTGGGGTCGTCCAGCAGCTCGACCGTCCAGCTCTCCCAGGCGCGCACGGGCCAGGCGTGGCCGACGCACGCCAGGCGGGTGCCGCCCATGGGGTCTGTGACGCGGTAGGCGCGCGGCTGGTCGCAGGGGAAGCTGACGCGGTCGTAATCCCACTGCTGGCGGCAGCCCCCGACGAAACACCAGAAGCTGCGACCGACGGAGGTGACCGTGTGCCCGTGCTCAGGACATCCGGCGAACTCCGACTGACAGGAGTCGGCCGGGATGTTGCGGTGCCGGGCGATGTCGTCGGCGGTCCTGTTCAGGTCTCGCGCGACCCGTTCGAGCAGGCCCGCGACGTCGCCGAGGCGGAACCCGTGGCCGCGGACGTCCTGGGCGAGCAGGCCGTGGAAGCGGCGTACTCGGCCGGCCAGGGCGTCGGCGTCGGCGGCCAGGGCGACGGCTGTGACGGCGTCGGCGTCGGCGTGGCCGCAGGGCGGCCGGTGCGGGCCGTGGCCGCAGCGTTCGCACATGTCGGTCATGAGGTCTGGTTCTCCTTGGGAGGCTCGGGGAGCAGGTGCTCGGTCAGGTCCACCAGGTGGCTGGAGATGTCCTGCGCGGCCTGGTCGACGGTGGAGGCCGCCGACAGGATGCGCAGGGCGCGCGGGGTCAGGCGCTCGGGCAGCTCCTGGTGGTAGCGGCGCAGCTCGGCGGCCAGCGTCTCGGCGCGGTCGTGGAGCGTCATCGCGGCGTTGAACTGCGGCGCGAGGGCGGGGCTGGTCGGGGCGGGGGCGGCGACGACGCCGCACCTGGTGCAGCCGAAGGACGTCACTGCTCCGGGCTCCTGCCCGGATTGGGCGGGTCGGGGTGATGAGCGTGCAGCGCATCGGCGACCCAGTGGGGCGTCTGGTCCACGTCCCAGTCGCTCACGTACGCGCCGATGTGCTCGGACCACTCCCCCCTCTTGAGGAGCTTGCGGCCCCGGACGCCCCACCTGGCTTTCCAGTGCGGCCTGCCGGGGCTGCGGCTGTAGGTGAGGGTCAGTTCCGTGGGGAACACCCAGCCGCACCGGTAGTGGTGGCCGGCCTTCAGTTCGATGGCGGGCTGGCAGGTGACCATGAGGGTTACCTTCAGCTCGGCCTGCTTGGTGACCAGGCCGTCGAGCACAGGCAGTGTCATCGGTCCTCCCCCCGGCCCTCCTGGCCGCCTGCGGCGCGTCGTTCAAGCTCGGCTTGGAAGGCTTCGTCCTTCATGACCCACTCGGTGCCGGTCCACCGGGCGAAGGTGGTGAGGGCCTTCCAGTGGGACTGGTGGCCCTGCTGCCGCCACATCTCGGGCGTGACGGTGAGCAGCCATCGGCGGATGATCTCCCGGCCGATGTGCTCCGTGACCTGGCCCACGGCGTCGTGCTCGAAGTCGGGCGGGGTGGCTTGGATGGCGTGCCAGAGCATGGCCAGGTAGCTGTCCGTGGTGCGGCCCAGCCCAGACGTGGTGATGCGGATGGAGATCTCCACACCTGTCTCCAGCGGGGAGCCGCCGGAGGCGGGGCGGATGGTGATGGGCGGTTCGGCTTTGGACACCGTGGCGCTCCTGTCCTGGGGGGAGGTCGTCACGCCGAGGCCCTTCGCAGGGCGGCAGGGCGCGGGTGGTGGCGGTGGATGGCTTCCGTGATCCAGCCGGGGACGTCGTCGACGTGCCAGTTCGTCAGCGATGCCTCGGCGCGGGTGGAGAAGGCGCCCGAGCGGATGAGCCGGCGGCGGCCGATGGCCACCCAGCTGGTGCGCCACGCGCCTGTGCGGGGCTCGTAGGTGTAGGAGATGTCGAGCCGGACGGGCAGCATCACGATCTGCTTCTTGCGCCGCTCGGCGGTCTGCATCGGTGGCATGCCGTGCAGGATGAGGCGGACGCGGCTGGTCGCTTCGGCGACGGCCATCTGAGGGCCTTCGGGGGCGGTCTCAGCCATGGGCGCGCCCGCTGCCGGCTGCGGGGGCGGTGGTGCCGGTGGTGCCGGTGGGGGCGTGCTCGCTGCTGGGGTCGTTCGCGGCCAGGGCGGCCGTCAGGACGAGGAGTGCGCCGACCAGAAGTGTGGCGAGCGCCAGCAGGGCCAGGTCCCGTGAGCGGGACGGCCGACGCCGTCGGCGGCTACCCATATCGGCCGCCGAGCGCGATCAGGGGGTGGGTCTGCTGCCAGGTCTGGATGAAGGTGGCGGGGTCGTGAAGCAGGCTGGCGGTGGCGAAGACAGCACCGCCGATCAGCACCGTCACCAGGCTGATCGTCACCGGCTGCAACCGGGCTAGGGGCCGGTGGTGGGTGGGGTGCCGCATGGCGTCCTTTCGTTGCGGTGGTAGGGAGGCGAGGGGGTCCCGGCTGGTGCGGCAGGGCGCGCACAGACGGCCCCTTCAGTCGCGCCTGAAGAAGATGCCGGCGCGCACTTGGGTGAGGATCACCATGGCCACGGACAGCAACATGACGACCAGCACCTTCAGGCCGGACGTGCCCGTCATCGGCTCGTTGGCGGGATAGTTGCCGAGCGCGGTCACGATGGTGATGACCATGAGCATCATTCGCACCGCGAAGGCCACGCCGCTGTCGTTCCGGTAGAGACAGACGGCGCAGAGGATCCCGCTCCACAGGACGGTCTGGAAGAGGTTGCCGGTGGCGTAGAAGCCAGTGACCAAGATCAACGCCATGGTGATCGTGGTCATGGCCAGGGTGTAGCGGGCGTGGACAACGTTCATGTGATCCTTCTCCGGAGGCGTTGGCCGTCAGGCGGGGCGGGATGGCGCGCTGTCAGGAATGGCGGCGGCGGTGCGCGGCTGTCACAGCAGGAGCAGCAGCGCGGGGATGGCCAGCAGAAGCAGGCCGGCGATCAGCAGGGCGACCGGGTCGCGAGGGCGCCGGCGGCGGCCGTGCCTGCACCGGCGGTGCCGGTTCACGCGGTCGGCCTGTGGCGGGCGGCGCTGACCTGCCGCCCGCGCTCGGTCGCGATCACGGAAGTGGGGCCGAGCATCGGCGTGCGGGTGATGGCGATGAGCTCCAGGGCCTCCAGTCCGTGCCAGGTGCACAGGCGGGCTCTGTGGCCGCCGTGTCCGACCTCGTAGAAGCCGCGGGCGGGCCGGCGGATGGGGACGGGCACACCGTGGGCGGCGATCGCGCGCAGGAGCTGCTTCTCGCAGGCGTTGAGCGGCCGCGGGAGGGGCTCGGGGTACCTGGCGAGATGGCTGCGGCCCCGGCTGCTGGGGGCGACGTACAGGGTGAGGCGCGTGCCGCGCTGGTCTCGGGCGAGGTGCGGCGTGACGTCGATCAGGCCGTGTTCGTCCAGGTGCTTGAAGGAGAGCCAGTCGGCGGTGGCGCCCGAGTCGGTGAGAGCGAGGCTGCCGGGTCCGGTCCTGCGCAGGAGGGTGCGGGCGGGCAGCTGGTTGATGGCGCGCAGAAGGCGGAGTTCCGCGGCGGTGAGGGTGGGCGGGAGGGCCTGGGCGGCGGTGAGCGTCACGGTCGCTCCTGTCGTCAGGGGTGGGTGGGTGGGGTGGTGGGGGGGCGAGGTGGAGGTCTCCGCCCCCGCACGGGTGCTGCATGACGAACACTACGCCTAGCGGGTTTGACACACAACACTTTCACGCCACCTCTGGCGTCGTGTCGCGCCGGATGGGTGCGGGCCGGGGCCGGGAGTCAGGCGGCGGCGGGGGTGCGTGAGGGGCGGGCCAGGGAACGCAGTCCGCGGCGGACCTGCGCTGCCGTGCCGGGTGCGGTGGCGAAGTGGCTGGCCACCTCTGGCCTGCAGGTGTTGCAGGGCATGGTCTTGTCGTTGCCGGCCGCGTCGGTGAAGTCGATCCAGCCGGCGACGCAGCCCAGATGCGGGCAGACGCAGTGCGGGAACGGGCACCGTAGGCGCATCATCTCTCCTCCCACCTGTATGGGATTGACAGTGCAAAGTTCCTGTTATCGCCAGGGTAGGAGGTGGGAGGGACAAACCGCTGGCCAATTTCGGTGAGCGGTGCGCGGCGCGCCGGTGGGGCGGCCATGCTGGCCAGCCATGAGCAGCACCCCTGAGGACGCCGGCTCCGACGAGGTCGACGTCGACACGCGCAGCTTCTACCTCGGCGACCGCGGTTCGCCTGCGCTGTACGTGGCGATCAGGCCGGGAGAGGATCCGGGGCTGGCCGAGGTGGCGCGGGTTCTGGTGCGGTTCGCCCAGGCGTTCGGGCTGCCGCCGCTGGAAGTTTCCGGGTCCGGCCGGCTGAGGATCGCTCCTGCCTTGGAGGGCTGGCGCCTGGTGTTGGCGGAGCTGGACCATGAGGCCGGGCCGTTGGTCAGCATCGACTGGCCGGCAGTGCCTTCGCCGCTGGTGTACGGGGTGCGCAGGACGAGCCTGGCCGGATGGCCCTTGGATGCGGTGGGGGCCGGGCGGGTGGTGCTGATGATCGGGCCGCCTCTGGATTGGGATGCGATGGTCATCCGGCTGGAGGCGCGCGACGATTCGGGGATCATGGACGTCGGGCGGCTGATGCAGGCCCTAGGCGGTCGTGAGGCAGCGTGTGGGGTGGTCCCTGCTGTTGCCCTCGCGGCGTGACAGCTGGCGCCATCGCATGGGCGGGCGGCCCGTGCACGTGCCGGGATGCCGTGCCGGGCATCCGGCCTCAACATCGGCACCGTGGCCACGGCGACCGTGAACCTCCTGCGCCTGGCCCCCGAAGTGCGGGCGGATGACGCGGCGCGCACCGCCGAGACGCTGCGTCAGGCTCCGGAACTGCTGTTCCTCTGACCGCGCCGGCAGACGAGGGAAGGCGCGCCGCCCGGGCGGGCGGCGCGCCTTCGGTGTTTCACACCAGGACGGCGACCGACAGGCGGGCCTCGATCACGCCAGGGTCGTCGGTGTAGCCGATGGCCGCGCCGAGGCCGGTCATGAGGCGGCGCATGCGGGCGTTGTCGGCCAGCATGGTGGCGCGGATCTCGGCGAAGCCCTGATCGCGCGCGGTGGTGATGAGCGCGCGAGCGAGCTGGCCGCCCAGGCCCCGGCCCTGCCAGCCGTCCTCGACGAGCAGGGCGATCTCGGCGGCGCCGGGGTCGGCGCAGTACATGAGGCTGCCCAGGGCGACGGCCTGGCCGTCGTGGCAGGCGACGAGAGACTCGCCGCGGCCTCGGTCACACAGCCGGTCGAACATGCGCGGGGGCAGGGACGGCATGGAGGTGAAGTAGCGGAAGCGGCGCGATTCAGGCGAGCAGCGGTCGTGCAGATCGCGTACGGCCTCGCGGAAGGCGGGGGTCAGGGCTCGGAGGTGGACCTCGGTGTTGTCGGCCAGGCGCAGGGAGCGGTCGCCGCCGGCGGGTTCGGTGGGGGGCTGGGCGAGCCGTACGAAGGCGGCGGCGCGAGCGGCCTCGGTGAGGGTGAAGGGCAGCTCGTGGCGGCGCATCTGGATGACGCGCTTGGGGGCGACGGGGATGACGAGCTGGTGGGGGTCGGGCAGTTCGCTCACCTGCTCACCGTAGGCCCAGCGGGCGGAGTCGGCGCGCAGCAGGTCGGCCAGGATCGCGGGCAGGCGCCATGGCTGGGCGTGCAGGCGGGCGGCGAGGAGGAGGGCGCGGGTGGTCTCGTCGGCGAGCTCGTGCGCGGCCGCGGGGACGACGTGGACGCGGCGGCCGCCGGCGGCTGTCAGGGCGGCGGCGATGTCCTCGGCGGGGGCGGGGACTTCGGCGACGAATTCGTCGACGGTGCCGGTGGTGTCCGGCTGGACGGACAGGCCGAGGATGTTGCCGCCGCGCTCGGCCAGGGCGGTGGCGAGGGATGCGAGGCGTCCGGGTCGCTCGTCGACGGTGGCGCGGATGCGCATGTAGGCCATGGGGTCCCCTTCCGTTGTGGTTCCAGCGTGGAAGAGGTGTGTTACGGGGTTGCTACACAGTGGTGGCCCCGCCGTTTCATTTGCCCATATTGGCAATACATGGGCAGGTTTGCGTCTTTTGGTGGTTCTTCGCTGGAGGAGAACCGCGGCCAGGAGCACGCCAAGATCCAGGTGCAGACGCGCTCCCGGCCGCTGTGATCCAGAGGGTGGATCAAACCGCAGCACCTTCACGGCGGCAAAATATTCACCTGCTCATGAATTACTGTCGTGGCGGTCAGCATAGCGATGACGGCGACATGACGGGCCGACGGCCACGCCGCCGGACAACCTCCAGTGACACCCGCACGACAGCACATTGCCCGGCGTCAGATAGACCGCCACCCACAGGCGCGCCTTCTGCCACCACGTCACGACTGCCCACCAACGCCGAGCGACCGGCACGCCCGGACCAGGCCCTCCCCCTCGATGGCCATGCGCATCACCCAGCCGGTCACGATACGGCCTGCAGCCGCCAGCGCCAGGTCCCCGGCGCATGCTCGTCCTCGTCCTGCCACACCGAGTGCAAGGGATAGACGCCTCCACCAGGCGGGAACGCCGTCAGACTCACGGTGCCGCGGCGTGGCGCCGTCATGGTCTGGCCAGTGCCAGGTGCCGCCGCGGCGTTCCACCTCGTCCTGCACGACCGCCCGGGCGAAGTACAGGCCGTCGGGATTGAGCACACACAGGCCGACGTGACCAGTGTGCAGGCCGCCCCCGGGGCTGTCCTGGCGGGTGTCCACGGCGGTCACGATCGCCGCGCGGCACACGCTCGGGAACGCCTGGCTGCCGTCCGGCCTCGCGGGCGTGCCGTGGGAGACGTAGTGCACCATGGCGCAGACGGTGGGCGCGGCAGCATCGCAGGGCTGGTTCATCAGGTGCTCCCTTGTTCGAGGCTCGGGCTGGTGGGGGCGGCATGCCGGGAGCGTGCCGGCTTGATCCGGGCCCAGGCCGCACGCAGCCCGCGACGGCGCGGCTGCCAGGCCGGCCAGGCGGGAGTCTGGGACCAGAACGCGTCCAGGAGGAGTCTCACAGCGCCTCCCGAGGTCCGGCGGCGTTCCGTCCCGCCATACCGGAGACCGGGGCTGGGGCTGGGCCGGTTCCGGCGCACACGCCCTCGCCGACCGCGGCGAACAGCAGGTTGGCCCACGCCCGCCACGCCTGCAGCTCCTCCTGGTCGGTCCCCTCCGGGCACTGAGCGCACCAGCCATGCGCGTAGTGCGCGCTGGAGCAGTGCATCCGGGCGGGCGCCGCCTGGCCGATGGCAGGCGCGGCCACGATGCGGTAGCCGGGATGACCGCAGCGCCGCGCGCACTGCATGCTGATCGGAACCTCCTGGGCGCAGGCGTGCAGCCGCGCGCAGATGATGTCCCAGTCGTGGCCGTCGGCCTCGCACTCCCGGCGGGCCAGCTCACGGCGAGCCTCGGCCAGGGTGTAGCGCCCGTTCCCGGCATCACGGGCTCCGGGGCCGGGCGGGGTGTAGCGGTCCAGGTCGATGCCGGTGGCCAGCAGCGTCTGCCGGCACAGGCCGCATACCCCCGGGCCGCCGCAGGCGGCGATCATCGTGGGGGCGCCGCGGGCGGCATGGACGACCAGCAGCCGCTCCACCTCGCAGACGTGGCAGGACTGGGGGCCACCGCAGTCTGCTGCCAAGCCGTCAGGCAGTGGGATGACGTGCCCGTGGGTGCCGAGCGGAGCGTGCGCCAGCACACCGGCCGGGGCGGACGCGTTGAGCATGGGCGGCTCCTAGTGCAGGTCGTCGTCGAGATTGATCGCGGCCAGCCCGACCAGGTAGGAGGCGGCGGCCGCCGCCGCGGTGATGACGAAGGCCGGGCTGTCGCCGGCGTGATGGGCCCACGCCAGCACGGGCGGCGCGACCAGCAGGCCGCTGGTCCACGGACAGCCGAGCAGGTAGGCGCGCAGGGAGTGCGGGCCGTACCTGTCGTCGAGCCAGTCGCGAGCACGCCGCAGGACGGGATCGCTGGTGAACAGGCGCACCAGCCGGGCCACCAGCCCGAGCGCCAGCAGGAAGGCCGTCAGCGTCATGTGTGCCCCGGTCAGCTCTGGACCGCGTAGGCGGCCGGTTCTGCGACACCGAGCGCCATCACGAGCAGCAGCACGACGAGCTGGGCGGCCATGAGTTCGAGCAGCAGCCACAACTGCCAGAAGATCCAGACGACGAGCACGGCGATGGCGGTCATGCCGACCGCGGGCAGGACGAAGCGGCGCAGGACAGACACGGGGTTTCCTGGGAGCAGGGGCGCAGATTGGTGGTGCGACAACCCTACAAGGCCATGAGGGATATCAGTCGAGTGTCAGGGTGCATCTACGGATGCGCGTCGCGCGTGGCCGGCCACTGTCGAGGACCGGGTGTGGCCGGATGTGGAAGGATGCGCCAGGCCGGGCGGGACGCAGACGTGTCGGCGGTACGTCAGCGGCCCGCCCAGGACCACACACGCTCCCGAGTCTCACAGGCGGATGAGACGCCAAGCGTCGGGCTCGTCGAGGTCGTGCACACGCAGCGCGTGCCCGAGGCACATCTCGACGCTGTCCCCCGTGGGGGCGATGACCCGATGGGTGCACGGTTCGGTGCAGGGCTGGGCCAGCCGGTCGTAATGCCAGCGGCGCTGGCAGCGGTCGTCGGTGCACCAGCTGCAACCGTCGGCGGAGGCCAGGCGCGCGCCGTGATCAGGGCAGAGCCCCCACCCGACCGGGCACCTGCTCACCACGGGGAGGCTGTTCAGCGCGCCGGCGGCAGCGAGCAACTGCCGGGCGGCCTGCTCGCACAACCGGCCTGCGGCGCGCAGCCGGCCTCGCGGGCCGGCCGGGACCGACAACACCCTGATCTGGGCGGTCACGTCGCGGAGTTGCCCGGCCAGCCGGTCGACCGCCTCTGCAGCGGTGACAGGCCGACGGCGGGCGAACTCCCGTATAGCGTCACTCATGGCCCATGCCGTCCCGTGTGGAACGGCGCCCACCGCCCCGCTCGTGGCGGTGGGCGTGTAGATGCGTCTCCAGCTCGGCGGCAGCCCGTTTCAGGTTGTGGGCGAGCACGCCGGCATCGGTGTGGGCGTCGGCCAGCCGCCACCAGGCGCGCGCACGCTCGGGCAGGCGCGCGGTCAGGGCGGCCACGTCACGCGCGATCGCCTCAGCGCGGTCGCTGAGCCGCTGCAGCGCCGCGGCCTGAACGTCGATCGGGTTCAGGGCGGTGCGGTCACCGGGCGTCGTTGGGGCGGTCACGTCGGGAAGTCCTCTCCATTGAGCAGGCCCAAGGCGCGGCTGAGAGCGGCGGCCAGGTCGTCACGGTGAGCGGCGGAAGGTTCGAGCGCGTGGATGAGCAGTGTGGCGTCATGGACGCTGAGGGCGGCTATCTCGACGCTGCCCGTCGCGGCCTTGCGGGCCGGCAGGCTCATGGTGATGCGTGGCTCGCCGGGGCCGTGGTTGGTGTCGGTGCGGACGATGTTGACCCGCAGGGCGGGGCGGAGGTGTTCCGGCCAGGGAACCAGGGCCGAGTGTGTGACGGCCTCCAGGCTCGGCGCGCCGGTGGTGCAGGTGAGGCCGTGGCACCAGGCGGGACATGGCACCGGCTCCGGGCCCGGCTGCGCGTGGGCGACGCACGTCAGCGCCTGCGCCAGGTCGTCGACCAGCCGGGCGGGCTGCAGGCGGCCGTCGGGTGCGACGGTGGTGGCAGGCACGCGGAACGCCGCCCGGCCTCTGTCAGGGTCGAAGACGGCCGCGACGCGCGCGATGACCGCGCCCTGCTCGTAGACGTCGTAGCAGACGCGGCCGGGGGCTTGGCTGAGGCATGCCTCCAGCGCGCGGCCACACGCTCGAAGGGGCAGCCGGGGGCCGGTGGTGAGCAGCAGCTCGGTGACGGCCGGGTGCACGTCCGTGTGTGTCACGTGGCGCCGCCGGCAGTGCCGGGGACGGCGGGGGGCGTCAGCAGGTGCAGGCGTCCTTCCGAGGCGTGGGCCGCGGCCGCGGTGACGAGCCCGGCCAGGCTGCCGCACAGCTCGGCCGCGTCGGCGGTGGCCTCGGCCATCCGGCCGAAGGCGGGGATGTCACGGTCGGCCGCGCGGGCCATGGCGCGGGCGTGGGTACGGTCCAGGACTGCGCCGACGTTCCACAGCAGGGTGTTCATCCACGTGAGCAGGACGGTCTCGTCGTCGAAGTCGCCCAGCAGCAACGCCAGCTGCAGCACGTCCAGGAGCCGGTCGGCGCGTGCCGTCAGCTCGGCGGCCTCGAGGGCGCCGCCGTCCAGGACGCGGGCGGCCGGAGGATCGGGCAGCAGCAGGAGGACCTGAGCGAGCGCGGCGTCGCGGGTGGGCCACACGGTTGCCGCCAGGTGCTCGTTCATGGCGGGCCGCGGGCCGGTCAGGTCGACCCAACCGGCGGGAGACCATGCCTGGCTGCCGTCCCGCCGGGTGATGATCCATCCGCCCGAGCGGGGGCGGCCCTGCAGGGTCAGCGGCCCGATCCGGAAGGTGGTGGCGTAGGCGAGCAGTTCGTCGGGCAGCTCGTGCGTTGCGGTGGCGTGGGCTGGCGGGTTGGTGGTGTCCATCCTGGCGGCCCCTTCCTCCCCCGGCCGGTGCGGGGGATGTCGTGAGTGGATCAGCGGGTTCCGGCGCGGGTGCGCCGGCGTGTCATACGGCGGTCGTGGTGAGGCCCTGCTCGGCCATGAGCTGGGCGTGCAGGCGGGGGTAGCGGGAGGCGTCGCAGGTCCAGCCGTAGGCGGTGCGGCCGTCGGGCAGTTGGATGGGGCCCCAGTGCTTGCCGCCGGTGACCCGGCTGTTGTGCTCGGCGTGGCGGGCGGTCCAGCCGAGCCTGCGCAGGACCTCGCCGCCCCAGTCGATGACGTCCTTGGCGCGGGCGGCCTCGTCTTTGATGTAGTGCCAGGGGTCGTCGGGGGCTTCGGGGGTGACGTGCTCGGTGGCGGCCTCGATCAGCGGCTCCAGGGCCGGCGCCAGGTCGTTGACGGCCTCCCCGATGCGCAGCAGCCACGTGCCGACCTGCGTGCCGTCCCGCTCGTCGCCGAGCTGGCCGGTGGTTGCCATGCGGCGGACTGCGGCCGCGGCGGCCTTGAGCGTTTGCAGCAGCGCCCAGGCGTCCGTCGGCATGACGGGCACGAGGAGTTCCTGTTCCAGCGCATCGATCATGATGGAGTCGTTGGGGCCCGGCAGCTTGTGTGCGCGCAGCTCGGCGATCGCCATGGCGGTGACGGCCTGGTCGCGGCTGTAGACGCCGGGACGGCCGGAGACCGTCCAGCGGCCGGGGCCGATGAGGGTGGCGGTGGTGTCGCTCATGTCGCTGGTCATTCGGTCGTCGCTGATGGTGGTGGCCATCGGTCCTCCTGTCAGTCGAGCAGCTGGAGCAGGGTGTGTGCGGCGGGGTCGAGGGCGAGCATGGTGCCGGCGGCGAGAACGGCGATGAGCAGCACGGCGAGGACGGCAGCGTTGAAGGGCAGGCACGGCGTGGAGCGCTGTGGTGGGGTGCCCTGCCGTTGGGCGTGCGTCAGGAGCTGCAGCGTGAGCGACCAGGTGAGCGCGATCGTCGTCAGCGCGAGCACGGGCCGGCTCCGGCGGGCGCGTCGGTGATGTCACCGGTCGGCGAGAGGTGCAGGGTGCCGCTGTTGAGGCCGCTGGCCACGGCTCGGGCCTCTCGGCGGCTGGTGAGGGTGGCGACGTCACGGTCTTCGTGGCCGTCGTAGATCCGGGTGTGGCCGGGGCCGTAGTGGTGCACGGTGTAGCGCGGTTCGCGGGGGTTGTGCTGGGTCACTGTGGGGCGCCCTTCCTGTGCCGGTCCGGTGATTCCGCCACCTGCCCGCCCCCTGCTTCGCGGGGTGGGTGCCGTACGCGCCGCCGGGCCAGGAGGGGGACCCGAGTCCGAGTGCCGGTGGTGTCCAGCAGTTCGGTGGAGCGGTCAGCGGCGACCACTGCTTGCATAATGAACACTACGCTCGGGGGGTAGTGTCACGCAATACATGTCACCTATGACATGGCGTGCTGCTGTTATGTCACTTCGTGATCGGCCGGGCGCGGCCTCGGGGTGAGGGGCAGCGTCGGCGGCGAGAAGCGCCGGGCCGGTCAGGCCGACGCGGCCGGGGTGTCGCTGCGGTCACTTGGGACGTCGATGACGTGCCACGGGTCGTCTTCGCTGCTGCGGGGCAGGCGGCCGACGAGGACGACGTCGGCGGCCAGGCCGTAGCCGCGCTGGCTGTAGGCCATGCCGTCCATGTTGTGCAGGGCGTGGGCCAGGCCCAGCTGGTCGACGACGACGACGCGGCCGCGGCGGGTGGTGTAGCGCAGTGCGAGTTCCACCGGTTCGGTGTGCGCCATGTCCTCGGCGGCCAGGGCGCGCTCGATGCTGACGCGCTGGGGCGTGAAGGGTTCGGCGGCGGGGCCGGCGTGGCGGTCGCATCGGGGCTCGGCTGTGTAGATCTCGCTGCCGGGAGTGCGTTCAAGGTGGGTGCCGACGGCGCCACAGCGCGGGCATCTGAGCTGGCGGGCGAGTGGCGCCTGTGACCGGCTCAGCTGGCGGGTGCGGATGGCTGCCAGCGCCAGGCTGGTGCCGCAGGAGGGAAGGTGGCGGCACGGCTGGAGGGTGGCGGAGAAGGGCTGCTCGCTGACGAGGTGCACGTGCTGGTGCGCCACGAGCGGCAGGAGCCCTGCCGCGACGGCCGGCGGCGCTGTCTGGGCCGGCTGGGCCGGCCGGGCCGGCTGTGAGGTGCCGGCCTCCGGTACTGGGGGCGGCGCCGGGATCTGGCCGGCGGCGCGGGCGCATCCCCGGCACAGGGCGTTGGTCTTGTCCGGTTTCGTGTCCCAGTTGGCGGTGTTGCCGCACAGGCTCCGTTTGGGGTTGTCGGGCTGCGCGATGTGCCGGAAGGTGCCGTTGGCGAAGGTCAGGTAGCGATGCGGGCGTCCGCCGGCGGCTTTGGCCTTGCGCGGGGCGGCCTTGCGCGGGACGGCGGGAGGGTCCATGGCCGGCATCGGTGCCTCCTTGGCTGCCGTGAGGTGGGGGCGGGGGCTGGGGTGCCCGCCCAGCGGCGCGCATGGGCGGGGAGTGTGGGCGTCCCACCCGCCGCGGACGGGTGGGACGCCGGGGCCCCTGCTCGCGGGTCGTCCCCCGCCCCTCAGCTGGGAGTACGACCTGCACACGCGGCCGGGGCCGGGGCGCCACCTCCTGGGCCAGGGGCCGGTCTGCGCTCCGGCGCGGGCAACCAGGAGGTGGCGGGCTTGTGGAGGTCCGTCAGACGGACATCTCGAACCACACGGACTTGCGGCCGGTTTCCAGGCTCCAGCCGACGCCCCAGGCATCTGCGAGCTGGTCGACCAGGTTGAGGCCGCGGCCGCGGGTGTGAAGGATGCTGGCCTGGTGAGGGACCACGAGGCCGAGCGGGCCGTGGTCGGTCACCTCTCCGCGCACCTTGCCCTCCAGCCGCTCCAGCCCGAAGGCGACGGGCGGAAGGGCGTGGACGAGAGCGTTGGTGACCAGCTCGCTGACGACGATCAGCGCATCGTCGATCTTTTCGGCGGTCGCGCCCCATTCAGTCAGCGTCTGCCGGGCCAGCCGTCTGGCCAGGCCCGCGGACTGCCGCTGGGTGGGCAGCGGCCAGTGGGTGGGGGTGGGGTGGTTGACCATGACAGCTCCGGATGGCTAGCCGGGCAGGGACGTGGGGGCTCTGACGGCAGTGGTTGGCCTGGGAGGCGAAACCGGCTTCAGGTTGGGAGGTGTCGAGCAGGGCCGCCAAGGCATCGGGGCTACCGGCTCGAGCGCTGAGAGGTGACCACTTGGCCTTGGCCCACCAGTGGTCACCGACCCGCCAGATGAGCCACTGGGGAAAGTCGGCACGCAACTGGGCAAGCCGCTTCCATATCGCCACAGTCACTGACCTTCACTCCCTGTAGTGGGAACTCTGTGGGCCATCCTGCTGGCGAGTAACCGAATTTGCAAGACCTAAATCAGAAGAGGCAGAATTTTGGTGTCTGGCAGGAGTTGCGTGAAACGGCGGTGTAGCCTCGCTGCACCCTGATAGGAGATCTGCGTGTCCTACAGCCCCACCGTGCGGCGCCGCCGACTGTCGGCCGCGCTGCGCCAGTTCCGCATCGCGGCCGGCCTTCACGCTGACCAGGTGGCGCGCCGCCTGGAGTGGACGCCGTCCAAGGTGACCAGAATCGAACGCAACGAGTGGAAGCTGCCGTCCGTCCGCGACGTACGGGATCTGCTGGACGTGTACGGCGTGACCGACGAGGCCCAGCGAGAGGCCATCTTGGCCCTGACGCGGCAGGCGCGGCAACGCGGATGGTGGGAGGAGTACAAGGACGTGCTCGGCGGCGCGATGCCTGGCTTCGAGGCTGAGGCGTCGGCCATTCTCACCTACGAGTCACTGCTGGTGCCGGGCCTGCTGCAGACCGCCAGCTACGCGGCGGCAGTGTTTCGAGGCGGTCAGGTCGTCATGGACGATCTGATTGATCGCAGAGTCGAGGCCCGCCTGGCACGCCAGCAGATCCTCGACCGGGTAGATCCGCCCACTCTGTGGGCGGTCATCGACGAGGCGGCCTTGGCCAAACACGTGGGCGGTGTGGAGGTCATGCGCGAGCAGATCGACCACATCATCACCATGGCGCGGCGGCCGAACATCGCCGTGCAGGTGTTGCCTAACGCAGTAGGGGCGCACGCGGCCATGGAGAACGCGTTCCGGATTCTCAAGTTCCCCACGCCTGAGGATCCCACCTTGGTCCACGTAGAGACGATCACTGGCGACCTGTTTATGGAGGAGACTGACCAAGTGTCCAGCTATACGCTGGTGTATGACCATGTGCGCGCATCGGCGCTCAGTGCCGACGCGTCGGCCGCGTACCTGGAGGATCTGTTCCGACAAATGCACTGAGGCAGGAGTCATGGACCGTACCCAAGCGTCCGAACTCATTTGGCACAAGTCCTCGTACAGCTCAGGAGCCAACGGCTCCTGCGTCGAGGTAGCGAAGGTGCCTGGCGGTGGCCGCGCCGTGCGCCACAGCAAGAAGCCCGACGAAGCCATCATCGAATACACCGCCGAAGAGTGGACTGCGTTCCTGGCAGGTGTCCGAGACGGCGAGTTCGACTGATCAACAGCCATGAGATGATGCGGGCCCCCAGGAGCATCTGGGGGCCCGTTCATGTTCCGTACCCGCGTCTACGATAGGTGCGCGGCCCCCGAAGCGGGAAGGGCCTCCCCACCAGGGCGCCATGACCCTCAGCAGGGCGCTAGACGACACGCTCTTCTCGGCGGGGGCGTGACTGGTTGCGTTCGCGCCGCTTCTGGTCCTGGTAGTTGTCAACCCATTGCACGAACGAGTACGTCACCTGCAGGCGCCTGACGATCTCATCTCGCTCAGCGCCCTTGGCGCGGAGCCGCCGCACCTGCTCGTACAGGTGGTCCTTGGCCTTGGTGGCCGCCTTGCGGGTCTTGTCACGCCGCCGCTTGGCCGCCGCCGCGTTGGCCCAGTCCTGCTCACTCGGCCTGGACGGCGGCGCGGCCGTGTTGTCTTCGCTCAGCGCGGGGATCACCGGGCGATTGTAGAGGTCCGGCACGGCGACGGCCCCCTTCACCGCGCGATACCCGTCCGCCGGGTGCCGGCCTCCGGGGGCGGCGGGGTGGAGGTCACTGCGCGGCCTCCTGCCACTGGCCGGCATCCTGGTCGTCCTCGCCGCCCCCTTCCCGTATCTCGTCCTGTTCGTCGTGCTCGTCGCCGTCCTTGGCGACGTGTCCGGGCAAGGCGAACAGCGGCCGGGATTCCTCCTTCACGCGGTATTGGCCCCAGCGCGGCTGCATGGCGTAGGCGCGGGCCAGCTCGGCGCCGCGGCCGCGCAGGTCCATGCCCTGCTCGCGCGCCAGGAACACCGTGATGCGGGCGCGGGTCAGCTTCTGCCGGTCGTCCATGGCCGGCAGTTCCGCCGGGTCGGGCAGCGCGGGCAGCTCCGGCAGCTTGTCCTCGTCGTCCTCATCGTCCTCGTCTCGGGGATCGTCGTCGCCGTCGTGCGGGTCATGCGGGTCGTGCGGGTCATGCGGGTCGGCGTGCGGGCCCTCCAGCGGGCGTGCGCTTGGGGGTGGCCCGAGCAGCGCGGTGGCGATCATGTCGGCGGTAGCCACGTGGCCGTAGGTGCGCATGAGGTCGTGCCGCACTCCGTCGATGAGCGCACGCGTGCGCTCGCCCTCCTCGTTCATGCGCATCTGCTCAGCGATCATGCGCCTGTGGTCGATCTCTGCCTGGGCGGCCATGCGCACGCGCTCGGCCTCGGCCAGCTCGGCCGTGCGCCTGTGGTCCTGCTCGGCCTTCCAGCCCTCCACGCACGTGCGCCAGTCGCTGACTCCCTCGCGCACGCCCCACCGGTAGGCGGCGAGGGTTTCGCCTGGCCACATCAGCCATCGCAGGGGCGGGAAGTCCGGTGCGCGCTGCGGGGTCACGCCCGCATCATCCAGTTTGTCCGCGTGGACGTGGCGGGAGTACATGCCCCACAGCCACGGGGACATCAGGCTGCACAGCGCCACCCCTGCGGCCTGGGGCGTTGGCCTCCAGTCGTGGGCGAACGCCGAGTAGTTGACCACGGCCATGTAGAGGCCGATGCCGTAGCTGGCCAGGCGCTTGCCGCGGGCCGGACGGCCGTTGACGAGCGCCTGGTGGCCGATCCACCCCACGGCCAGGGCGATGCACTCCAGCACGCCGGCCTTGAACCAGGCGTCCCACGTTCCGCCGTACGCCTTGCCCTGGCCCCAGATGGCGACCCCGTTGACGCCGGCGAAGGCGAGGGTGACGAACGTCCGTCCGGTGAGTGCTTCGCGGGCCTTGCGGATCAGCTTGCGCTGGTGCGCACGCCGCTCCTCGGTGTGAGCACGCTCCTCCTCGGCTTGGGCGGTCTGGAGCTTGGCGTGCGCGTCGCGCAGGGGTGCCAGTTCCAGGTCCGTGCGCAGCCGGCGCTTCTCGGCGGCGGCGTGCGCCTTGTCGGCCTCGGCTTGCGCATGGACCTCGGTGGCGTGCGCACGCGCTCGGGCGGTGGCACCGTCGGCGTGCGCCTGGTCGATGCGGGCTTGCGCCTCGGCGGCGTCGGCGAGCGCACGCAGGCGCCGGGCCTCGGCCTCCTCCGGCGTGATCTTGCGTAGGAACATCTCCATCCTCGGGGGTCGGTTAGAGGGACATGAAAGCGATGACGGCGGCCGCTGCGCACGCGTACCGGAGAAGACGCAGGGTGCGCGGGGTGTGCGAACGGCTGATGACGTAGAGCGCGGAGATGATCAGAACGACCAGGGTGATCATCGTGTGGGTGACGCCCACGGCCAGCGCTCCCAGGGTCTGGGCGCTGCTGGCGGAGATCGCCGCGGTGATGGTCGAGGCGAGGGCGGCGAGCGTTTCCAGCCACGCCACGACCAGCAGGCGGCCGCGCAGTTCCAGAGGCTCCAGGTACGAGATGTGCATGGTCGAGGTCTCCTGTCGTGACGGTGGGTGACGGACTGCTGGAGGGCGGCGGGCGCCGGGCCCGGCCGCCGGTGTGGGAGGTGTGGGTCCACGTGGCAGGCCGAGGGGTGGGGGGTCCCCGGCGGTTCTCCCGGGGGCACCCGGGGGGCGCGTGGCCTGCCACACCTCCCATACGTGAGGTGTTTGCGCTGGTGGGAGCGTCCACGGGGGTCCATGGCCCCCTGTGGACCTGCCACGTGGACCCATGCTCCCCTGTGGCAGTCAGGCGGCGCCCCATCGCGCCACCTCCTCAGGCACGTGGACCTGCCCGAGACGGATACGCTCCGTAGCGTCCTGGAGGTCTTCGAGGGCGTAGCCGCGCAGCTTGACGCCGGAGCGGCTGAAGGCGTTGGGCAGGGTTCGCACGCCCAGGGGGCGCAGCAGGTCGGCCAGCGTGTCCTGGCTGATGCCGAGCACGGCGGCCAGGGTGGCCGAGTGCATGCGGTCATCGCGGGCCTGGGCGAAGGCGTCCAGGCACGCCAGCAGGATGCGCGGCAGGTGCTCGCGGCCGTCGCCGATCGCGGCCGGGGCGGGGACCTGCTCGGCTGTCCAGGTGGGCTGTTCCCCGCCGGTGGGGAAGGCCGGGGCGCGGCTGGATGCCTGCGCGGCGATGTCGGCGGGGTTGGGCCAGTCGTCGGGGTTGTTCGGCACGACGGTGAGCCGGGGCCGTCCGCCTTGGGCCGGCGGGCTCGCAGGGGCGGTCAGCGCGGTGCTGGGCCGCTCGGCCGCCGGGCGGGGCTGGTCGTCGGTGACCGCCAGGTCGGTGGATCGGGTGAAGGCCACCCGCATGCGCTCCCACCGCTCGGCGTAGTTGCGGCCACCGATCGCGGCGGCCGGGGTGTCCACGTCGGGCCGGTTGTTGGCGATGAAGACGGCGGCCTTGCCGACCATGTTGTAGCGGGGGTCGTGCGGCTCGACGTCTTCGGGGAAGAGGTTGCCAGCCTTGAAGGGGCGGGTGCCGATCTCGGGCGACTGGACGAAGCCGGTGCCCGGCCCGTACAGGTCTTCCACGGAGATCGGGGCGCCCCAGCCGAACAGGTAGTTCAGCTCTTCCTCGTCCATGACGAACATGCCCATGCGCAAGGTGGACTGCTTCTTTATGTTGGCCGCGATCGTGTCCTGGGTGGCGCGCAGGGCGGAGACGACGACGTTGACGGCCGCGTCCCGGCCGACCCGCTGCAGTTCCTCGAGCATTTCGCGCAGTTCGACCTTGGCGGGGTCGCGGTTGCCGGGGGCGAGGAATTCCGCGCCCTCGTCGGCGAACAGGGTCAGGGCGGGAGGGCCTTCGCCGGCGGCGCCGGTGCCGATCGGCATGAGCGACGCGTTGTGCTTGATCTTCAGGTGGCGGTAGGTGTGCTTGCGGTCCTTGGCCACGTCCAGCAGCCAGGCCACCAGGGCGAGCCCCTCGTCGATGTCGGCGGCGGCCCAGTCGATCGCGGGCCGGTCGGTGATGTCGTCCAGCCACGGCTGGAGCCAGGGCTGCGACAGCGAACCGGCGTTGAGGTCCAGGTGGTAGGCCAGCCCGTCGTAGCACATGGCGCACCGGTAGGTGAGGCCGTGCAGCAGGGTGGTCTTGCCGGAGCCGCGCTGACCGGTGATCAGCGCCGAGGTCTGGCGCATCCGGATGAGCACCGGCGAGCCGTCCCGGAAGGAGCCGACCGCCTTGGGCTCCTTGAAGGAACGCATCTCCAGCTTGTGGCCGAACTCGACGTCCTCGGTCAGCTTGTTGACCGTCGCCACGTGCAGGACGACCTCGTTGCGGCGGCCGCGGTCGCGCCGGTCGACCTCGACGCCGCACCCGTCAGGCAGCCGTGCCGCAGACGCGAGCTGGTCTTGGAAGTTGGCGAGCTGGCCGCGGGTGGCGCCGCCGTACATGAAGCCCGTGATGCTATAGCCGGCCTTGCTGTCCCACCAGCGGATGGACAGCACCTGCATGCGGATGCGTGCGACGTTGAGCACCCGCTGCTCCCACTCGCGGGCGAGCGCGGCGGTCTTGCGGTGCAGGATGGCTCCGCCTGCCCGGCCGGTGCTGGTGGCCGGTCCTTTGTGGCGGAACAGCGGCGACAGCACGCCCGCGGTGAGCACGCCGAGGCCGAGGCAGATGAGGCTGGTCTTGGGCAGTCCGTCGGCGACGGCGACGGTGTAGGTGAGCCAGCTGCCGGCGCCGAGCACGCACAGCAGCCGGTACAGCAGGGTGGGGGTGTGGGCGCCGATGTCGGCGGAGTGGGCGATGCTGCCCAGGCAGCACACGCCGGTGGCCACGGCGGGCACGATCACGGGCAGGTTGGCGGCCTGGGCGATGACCGACAGTGCTGCGACGCCGAGGAGTCCCATGGCCGATCCGGCGATCGGCCCGGTGGGCTGGGGGGACCAGGTGGCCCTGCGCTTGGTGGATGTGGCGGGCACTGGCCCCCCTTTCTGGTGCGAATTGGCCGGCGGTTCAGCGGCGGACGTTCCAGGCGCCTTCGTTGGTGCGCGGGTTCTCGTCGCGCTTGATGTCGGCGGCGTGGAGCTGGCGGTAGACGGTGTTGAGCTCGGCGGCGATGGCGCCGGTCTTGGCGATCGCCTGGAACAGCTCGAACAGCAGCTCGACGGCCTTGGGCTCGATCGGGTAGTGATCGAGCAGGTTCTTGGCGTAGAGCCTGAAGGCGGCGGCGATGAACTCGGGCACCTGGTGCAGTTGCCGGATGTCCTCGCCGACGTCCCACATGTCGGTGGGCCAGTAGCTGGCCATGGCGCCGACCATCTCCTGGGAGATGACGACGAGCGGGGAGACGCCGCCGCGGACGCGGGTGTTGGCGGACATGGTGCTGTACCTCCGGGTGAGGGTGAGTGGCGTCGGCGGGTTGGCGGGCGCGAGGTGCGTGGTGGCGGGCGGGGGCTCGTTGGGGGTGTTGGCCGGCGGGTCGGTGGAGGGCTGGCCGTTGCCACTGGAGCTGCCGGTGGTGAGGCTGTCGGCGGTGCGGCGGGCCCGGTTGCGCAGGGGCGTGGACAGCCAGGCCGTCAGGCCGACCAGCGCGGCCAGGAGTTCGCTTTCCCAGGCGCGGTAGTGGCCGCGCAGCGTGGTGCGGGCTGCGCGCCAGCCGCCGGCGGTGATCTGTGCCCAGGCGGTGGACACGCGCTGGCCGGTGCGGCGGTCGGCCCACAGGGCCAGGCGGCGGCCGAGGTGGCCGGCGGCCGTGGTCCATTCGGCGTCCAGGGCGCGGCCGTAGGTGCGGGCCCGGCCGACGCCGGTCCGCAGGGCGCGGCCGGCGCGGCGTGCCCGGGGCCAGCGGCCTGGGGCCTGGCGCGAGCCTGTGCCGGGAGGCCGGCCGAGGTCTGGGCGGCGGCGGCTGCTGGGGTCGCGGGGGAAGGTGTATCGGCCGCGGCCTCGCGGTCCGGGGGCGGTGCGGAAGGCACCGGCCCCTCCCCTGCCGGAGCGGCCGGGGCTGCCGGAGCGGCCGCCGGTGGCGCGGGGGCCGCCGCTGGCGCTCGAGCCGCCCGCGCGGCGGCGGGCGGAGCCGGCCATTCCCAGAGCGCTTGACCGGCTACGGCGGCCGGGCGTGCCGCTGCCGCTGGGGCTGGGGCTGCCGAAGGTCATGCGCCGCTGGTTGCCTCTGCCGGAGCGGCCGGTGCCGAGGGTCAGCCCCGCTAGGCCGGCGCCGCCTCGGGCGGTGCGCCTCGGCCCGGTGGCGGGGCCGGGGCGGCCGTCGCGGGGGTGGTTGCGGTGGTGGCGGTAGTAGCCGAGGGCGCCGGCTCCTGCTGTGGCTGCCCCTCCGGCCCACAGCAGCGCCGTGGTGCCGACGTACTCGGCCAGGGCCCAGCCGCCGAGGACGACTGCGGACGCGCCGAGGATGGCGATCTGTCCCATGGGCAGGCCGGTGTCAGGGTCGTCGTCGGGGTCGGCGTCTTGTTCGTCGGGCTGGTCGTCGGGGTCGTCGTCGGCGTAGGAGTGGGAAACCTCGACGACCTCCTCGGGGTCGGCTGTGGCGCCAGTGGTGTCCGCGGTGTCGGCGGCGGGGGCGGGGGCGGGGGCGGGGGCGGGGGCGGGGGCGGGGGCGGGGGCGGCCTGGCCGGCCGGGGCCTTGGGCGGTGCGGCGCCGGGCTTGCGCGGCAGGCGGACGGTGGCACCTTCGGGCACGTCGCCGAGGTGGAAGCTGTCGCCGCTCATGAGCGCACGCAGACACCGGATGAGGGGCGGAAGTTCACTGATAGGTGTCTCATAGGGCCGGACAATAGCATGCTATTGCCGGGGGCGCGGGAATTGCAGTCCACACTAAAGACGCGCGCCGGGCGTTTTGCGCTACATGACGGATTTGAGTGACGCGAGAAGAAAAAAGCCCCACCCAGGCCGCATCATGGTCGCGGCCCGGACAGGGCTATGAAACGAATCTAGCGGCGGGCCCGGCGCTGGAGCATCCGGCGCCGCCGCGGCACCCGGACCGGCTCGGTGAGCGCCTGGCGGCGGTCGAGGCAGTAGAGCCAGCCGAGCAGAACGGCGCAGGCGTGGACGAGGTCAGCTCGCAGAAGATCGGGACGAGGTTCGGCCAGGACCGCGGTGGCAGCCTCCCTGGCCAGGTCCGCCCAGGTCAGATCGCCCCGTTCGCGAGCGTCATCGGCGACCATGCGGGCCACGTCCCAGTCCAGGGTGTTGTTGACGCCTCCGGTGCCGTCAGGCAGGTCACCGCGCAGGTCGAGCTCACCGAACGCCCGCACCACGTCCTTGGCGGTGCGGGCGTTCGGCGTCCGGCGCGTGCTTCTCACCGGTGCGCACCCCCGCGCGCGCACCGGTGAAGCCACGGCCGGAGCCGGCCGCCTGACGGGGCGGCCCGGCGGGCCCGGCCTGCCACGCCTGGCCGCAGCCGCTGGCGCGGCAGGGTCATGAACAACCCGCCGCGTACAGGGCCAGGAAGCTGCCCGCGTGGTAGCCGACGATGAGAGCGGCGAACAGCGTGACAGCGACCAGCGCGGTGACAGGGTGCAGGGCGATGCCCAGGCCGCGGCTCCGTGAGCGGCGGCGTTCCCCACCGGGGGCGCCGGTGACCAGCAGGTGCCAGCCGTCCAGGACGGCCCCGCCGCGCGCACTCAGGACGGCCGCCGTCCAGCTGACGCCGCAGGCGGCGGCCAGGACGACACCGACCAGGCTGTCAGCTCCCATGCCGCTCATGCGGGCACCGGCGCCACCTGGCGGCCGAGGTCGACCGGCCTGCGCAGGGAGGCCTCGACGGGCCCGGCGGCGGGCGCCGGCGACGGCTGGGATGCTCCAGGGCCGGACGACGCGGAGGGGGTGGCCGGGCCGCTCCGGCCCAGGGCCTCGGCGAGCGCTCCTTCGCCGGGCGTGGACGCCTCCCAGTGGCAGTCGATGGCCAGGACGGTCTCGGTACGCACATAGGCGGTCGTCGTTCCGCCCGAGACGAATTCGATCCAGTGGCCGTCAGCCCCGATACGGAAGTCGTCGGCCCAGATCTTTTTCGGTTCGATTTCGGGCAGGTTGTAACCGACGACGTAGTACTTCACGGAAATGCTCTCCTCTTCGATTCGAGCCCTTTCCCTGGCGGCGCGGTGGCGGGGGTGGCGGAGGAGTGCGAATGCCTTACAGGGCCGTGGTCGCGAGGGTGGGCCGGGGGCGGGCTTGGGCGCAGATGGGGCAGCGGTCGATGGTGCCGTCGTAGGTCCACCCCTTGAGGGAGGCGTGGGCGCGCGCGGCGTCGACGTCGGCGACTTCGGCGCGGTACCGGGCGGTACATGAGCCGTCGTCGTCGATCTGCTGCTCGCAGGAGAGAACCACAAATGCACTCACTGTGACAACCCCTTCGCGCAGAGTCAGGTTCGCGTCACGGGCTGGTGGTGTCCATGACGCGGGTGGCGTCGAGGCCGTGCCTGCCGCCGGAGGGCGAGGGGGGCGGGGCGGCCGTGGAGCTCGCCGGCGCGGCCGGCGGGTCGGGCAAGCGCGTGCCGGGCGGATCAGTGATGGGGGGGCTGGACGGGCGCGGGTCGGGCAGCGGGGCCGGCTTGGTGGTGATGCGGTCCCAAAGGGCGCGGGCGAGCCCGGCGCGGGTGAGGGCGGTCTCGGGCTGGGCCAGCTCAGCGGGGGGCACGCCCATGATCGCGGCCGCCACGAACGGGTCGCCGGGGTGGCTGTCGAGCAGGTCGTAGTCCAGGGGCGGGGGCGCGATGGCGTCGAGGCCGGCATGGCGTGCGGCGGCGTACCAGCCGTGGCGCAGGCCGTACATGGCCCAGCGGGCGGCGGGGGTCATGTCGTAGCTGGCGGCCCAGGCGGCCAGCTGGCCGAACCCGGTCAGGTAGCGGGACAGGAAGGGCAGGTCGTGGGCGGGGTCGACGGTGACGACGGTGGCACCGAACAGGTGCTTGGAGACGGTCGTGGCCACGGTGCGCGGGTCGACGGCGGTGGCCACGCCGCCGAGCTGGTGGTCGATGGCGACGGCGTCCTCGGCGTACTGGGACTGGGGGCGGTCGAAGTACTTCGTGCGCTGCAGCTCGGCGGGGTCGGCGTCGGGCAGGCGTGTGGGGCGGATCCACCAGGCGTGGGTGGTCTCGCGGCCGGTGTCGGCGCGCTCGATGAGGGCCAGCTCGACCAGCTCGTGGCGGCGGTGGTCGTTGCCTGTGCGCGTGGTCGCGAGGAACACGATGCGGCTCAAGTGTGCTCCACCAGTCTCAGGTGGTGTCGCCGGGCGGCGATGCGCCGGCTGACGTCCAGCTTCCGGGTAGGGGGGTGGCTGGCGAAGATATCCGTCCCGGAGTCCAGGCGCACGACGACCGCGATGGCGCCGGTCGAGGTGGGGTTGACGGAGCGGACGCGGCCGGGGGCGAGGGCGTCGTGGATGTAGTCGTGCTGCTGCAGGTCGGCGGCCTCGACGAAGTCGCGGATGACGCGGGCCATCGTTCTCCCTGGTCACGGGTGCCCGGGGTGCGGCGGGCCGGGACGGCGAGCGCGGAGTACAGGGGTTGGTGCGGGGCTGGGTGCTGTGGCCGCGCCGGGGGTGGCCGAGGGCAGGGCGGCCTCGCGCCTGTTTGCATGATGGACACTACGGTTAGGTGGTGGGGCGCAGCAACCTGTGACAGGTCTAGGTGTGGGCTGGCCTTGGAAAACAGAAGGCCCCGAAACTCTTGGTGAAGAATTTCGGGGCCTTACTGAACTTGGGCGTGTTGGGCGTTTCCCGCGCGGAACGGGCACTCCGCCTACTCATCCCCCTGCACGGTCTGGACGAAGACGATGATCGCCTCGTCACTGGCCATGCGTTCCGGATTGCGCTCGATGGCGCTTTCGATCATCGACGCCAGCATGCGGGCATCAACCATCGGCACTCCTCGATGCCGGAGGGGCGGCCTCCGGACCTCGTGGGCGCGCTGCTTTCCCCCAGGATCTACAGCGGAATCAGGCTAACCCTTCACACCTCGCCATGAGGGAATTACTCACGATTACCCGATCACTTCCACACGAAGTTAATGCGTTCGGGCTCGAACTCGTTGTTGCCCCGCATGATCACCGGCCCGACGGTGACATGGTCGAGCACGGCCATGATGAGCGCCCGCTGCTGCTCCATGCTGGTGTTCTCGTCCAGCCACCATTCGGCCAGCGCGGCCGGAGTGGTGGGCAACTGCGCAGGCAGGCCGGCCAGCCGCTCCGCCTCGACGATCTTGCCCTTCAGCTTGCGGATGTCGTCCTGCAGCACGTTCTGCGCGGCACGGAAGGCGATCGGGTCGATCTCACCGCGGGCTCGTTCACGGCCGAGCTCCGCCAGGCGCTCCTCCAGCTGCGCGATGCGCTGCGCCGCCGACCCCTCGGTGCCGGGCGAGGCTGCCGCGACAATCTTCTGCCTGACCTTCGGGGAGGCGTAGTGGGCCAGGACCTCGGCGGCCACGTACGCCTCGAACTCCTCGGCCATGATCCGTATGCCGCCACAGCCGGCATACGGCGGCCGCTTACGGCACACGTACCCGCGGCGCTTGCTGTTGGACGGCTGGGCCTGCAGGCGGGCGCCGCACTTGCCGCACAGCGCGATACCGCCGGACAGCAGGTAGGTGCGGCGCTCGTCGAACGTCCGCCGGCCCGGGTCGGTCAGGAACGCCACGATCCTGGCGTGCTCCTCGTCGGTGAACACCCGCGGGAAGACCTCTTCGGCGACCACCTCGCCGCGGTACAGGCGGCGGCCGGTCAGGCGCGGATTCTCCAGCAGGCGGCGCAGCGCGGTCTGGGTCCAGTCCTTTCCGGTGCTGGATTTGATACCGCGCTCGGCGAATTCACGGACCAGGGACCGCATTGATTCCGGATTGGGCGGCAGAACGCGTTCGGCCGCCTCCTTGATAATGTCGACCTCTTCCGCGATGAGTTCTTTATCGTCTTCCGAATAGCCGTAGCACCTCATGCCGCCGCTATGCCTCTTCCCGGATCGTGCCAGCGCCGCATATGCGGTCTTCATTTGCTCGACTTTGTGTTCGCCCTGATAGGCCCCGTAGTTGGAGAGCATGCGGGCGAACAGCCTGCCTGCCGGGGTGGTCAGGTCGATGTCCCCGTGCAGCGACGCGAAGATGGTGCCGTGCGCGTCGTGGATGTCGACGAGCTCCTCGAACTCCTTGGGGCGCCGCGTGTAGCGGTCGACGTGGTAGGCGCCCACGGCCTGGATGCGGCCCCTCTTGGCGTCGGCCTGCATCCGCCTGTACTCGGGCCGCTGCTTGCGCTTGGTCATCCGGCCACTGGCGGGGACGTCGTTGTCGACGTAGATGTCGATGATCTGCCCGTCGGGATCCCACACGGAGATGAGCCGTTGCCTCACCTCCTCGATCTGGGCGCCGACGCCGATCTCCTCCAGCTCCGTGCCCTTGCGCTTGTCGGCCGATAGGCGTGCGTAGATGCCCCAGCGAAGGCCGGTGCGTTCCAGTCGCGCCATGGCGGCTACCGCCCGCCACCGCGGCCTCTGCGGCAGGTATGGGGCGGGTGGTGGCCGGGGGCGCCGGCCGAGCTGGCGGGCGGGGCGCCAGCGCCGTGGCGGCGGGGAGGGGCCGAGGGGAGCCGGGGAGCGGCCGGGGCCGCCGGTGGGCGCGGGGGGCGGGGAGGCCCGCTTGAGGCTCTGATTGAGCCACTGAGGGGCTGAGAGCCCACGGTGCGGCTCTCGGGGCGCACGGGGGGCCGATCGGCGCGCACGGGGCCGTAGGGGCGCGCACAGATGCCTTGGGGGACGTGCATCCAGTCTCCAGCGGGCGCGTCAGGTGATCGAGGGGCGGCCTCAGCGTATGACGTACCACTGCAGATCTGGATCCCCCCTAGGGCGTTTATCCCTAGGTGCAAAGGGAAAGTGCCGCGTTCACCTAGGGTCTCGCCCTAGGTGAATATTAATACATGGGGTTCGCCATCGCCACCACCTGACCGTCGTGCCCGGCGACCAGCGAGAAGCCCCTGCCGCGGTCGCAGAGCCGGTCGAACGTGCGCGGCGGGAGCGCGGGCATCGAGGTGAAGTAGCGGAACCTGCGGGCCTCGGGCGAGCACCTGTCGTGCAGGTCGCGCACGGCCTCGCGGTAGATCGTGGTGAGCGGCCGCACGGTGACCTCGGCGCCGTCGGCCAGTTTCAGCGCGTGTTCGGACGGGGTCTGGCCGGGCGCGGGCTGGGCGAGGCGGGCGAAGGAGGCCGCGCGGGCGGCCTCGGTCAGCGTGAACGGCAGCCCGGTGCGGCGCAGGCGGACCGCGCGCCGCCGCGCCACGGGCACGACGAGCAGGGTCGGGTCGGGGAGGTCGTTCACCGGTTCACCGTAGATCCACCGGGCGTCGTCCGCGCGCAGCAGCTCGGCCAGCAGCTCGGGCAGCCGCCAGGGCATGGAACGCAGCCGGGAGGCCAGCAGCAGCGCCCTGGTCGGCTCGTCGGTCAGCTCGTGGGCGGTGGCGGGGACCACCTGGACGCGGCGGCCGCCGGCGGCCTCCAGCGCCTCGCGGACGGCCTCGGGGCTCGCCGGGATGTCGGCCACGAACTCGTCGACCGTGCCGTCGGCGTCGGACTGGACGCTCAGGCCGAGGATGTTGCCGCCCCTGGCGGCCAGGGCCGAGGCCAGCGAGGCCAGCCGTCCGGGTCGCTCGTCCACCGTGGTCCGGATGCGCAAGAATCCCATACGAGGAGCATGCCTGGGACGTGTTACATGCCCGCTACCGACGGGTTTCATCACGAATTTCGTCGTGAGATGCGCCACCTAATCCCGATATAGCAGGATATGGGGCCATGAACGCGCGAGTTCCCTTGTCGTCCGGATTCGTCAACGGTGACGTGTCCTTCTGGTACCGCTCGTCCGGGGTGCCGGAGCCCGGTCCGCGACTCGACGGCGACCTGCAGGCCGACGTGGCGATCGTCGGAGCCGGCTACACGGGGCTGTGGACCGCGTACTACCTCAAGAAGGCCCGGCCCTCGCTCCGGGTGGTGCTGCTGGAGCAGGAGTTCGCCGGGTTCGGCGCCTCGGGACGCAACGGCGGCTGGCTGACCGGCGACCTGGCCGGCTCCCACGAACGGTACGGCTCGGACGCCCGCCGCCTGCAGCGGGAGATGTACGCCTCCATCGACGAGGTCATCGCGGTCTGCGAGAACGAGTCGATCGACTGCGACATCGTCAAGGGCGGCGTGGTGAACGTGGCCCGCACCCCCGCCCAGGCCGACCGGCTGCGCGCCTCGGTGGCCGCCGCCCGCGCCTGGGGCATCGAGGAGGCCGACCTGCGCCTGGCCGACCCCTCGGAGCACGTACGCGTGGCGGGCGCCCTGGCGGCGTCCTGGAGCCCCCACTGCGCCCGCATCCAGCCCGCCAAGCTGGCCCAGGGGCTGGCCGGGGCCGTACGCAGCCTCGGCGTCCCGGTCTACGAGCGCACCCCGGTCACCGAGATCGCCCCCGGCCGGGCGGTGACCCCGTACGGGACGGTCACGGCGGCGTACGTCATCCGCGCCACCGAGGGCTTCACCGCCCGCCTGAACGGCCTGCGCCGCCAGTGGCTGCCCATGAACAGCTCCATGATCGTCACCGAGCCGCTCCCCGCCTCCTTCTGGGACGAGGTCGGCTGGCGGGGCGCCGAACTGCTCGGCGACCTCGCGCACTACTACATGTACGCCCAGCGCACCGCCGACGACCGCATCGCCTTCGGCGGCCGGGGCCGTCCCTACCTGTACGGCTCCCGCATCGACGCCCGCGGCCGCACCCACGAGTGGACGGTCGAGGCCCTGTGGCGCCTCCTGGTCGACTTCTTCCCCGCGGCCCGCTCCTCCTCGGTCGCGCACGCCTGGTCGGGCGTGCTGGGCGTGCCGCGCGACTGGTGCTCGACCGTGCACGTGGACCGCGCGACCGGCCTGGGCTGGGCCGGCGGGTACACCGGACACGGCGTGACCACGACGAACCTCGCCGGACGCACCCTGCGTGATCTCATACTCGGGGAGGAGACGGAGCTGACGTCCCTGCCGTGGGTGGGGCGCAAGGTGCGCTCCTGGGAGCCCGAGCCGCTGCGCTGGATGGGGGTGCACGCGATGTACCGCCTGTACCGGGTGGCCGACCACCGGGAGCGTTCCATGCCCCGCACCTCGGCCCTGGCCCGCTTCGCCGACCTGATCACCGGCCACTGACCCCGCACTGACCCCGCACTGAGAACCGCACTGAGAAAGGGAGAACCTCCATGAACATCCTCTTCCGTGGTGGAGGCGCCTTCATCGGCGGCGCCGTGCGGCGCGACGCCGTGCTGGTGCGGGACGGGGTGATCGCCGCCGTCGGCCCGGAGGGCGAGCTGTCCCGCAGCGCCCCCGGCCACGACACCGTCGATCTGGACGGCGGCCTGCTCACCCCGGGCTTCATCGACGCGCACATGCACCCGGTACAAGCCGGACTCGAACGAGCAAAGTGCGACTTGTCAGAGATTTTCGGCCTAGACGCCTACATTGCCAAGATCTCCGACTACGCCACGAAAAATCCAGAAAAAGAGTGGATCGACGGCGGAGGCTGGGACATGTCAGCCTTCCCCAACGGCCTCCCCCACCGCTCTCAGCTCGACTTCCTCGACCGGCCGGCCTACCTGATCCAGCGTGACCACCATGCCGCCTGGGTCAACTCCCGCGCCCTCGACCTGGCCGGCATCACCCGCGACACCCCCGACCCCGCCGACGGCAGGATCGAGCGCGACGCCGACGGCACCCCCTCGGGTGTGCTGCACGAGGGCGCGATGGACCTCGTCGGCCTGCTGGCCCCCCGGCCCACCGCCGAGGACCAGGCCCGCGCGCTGGCCGAGGCCGAGCGGCACCTGTTCTCGCTGGGCGTCACCGGCTGGCAGGACGCCATCGTGGGCTCGTACGCCGGCTCGGACGACCAGCTTCCCACCTACCTCGACGCCGCCCGCGCGGGCCGGCTGCGCGCCCGCGTGGTGGGCGCGCTGTGGTGGGACAGGACGCGCGGCGAGGACCAGATCGAGGACCTGGTCCGCAGGCGGGCCGCCGCCGAGGGGCTGGACCGGTTCGCCGCCACCTCGGTCAAGATCATGCAGGACGGCATCACGGAGAACTTCACCGCCGCGACGCTGGAGCCGTACTGCCGGTGCGGCGGCACGGGCCTGTCCTACGTCGATCCCGGCAAGCTCAAGCGGTACGTCGCCGAGCTGGACCGGCTGGGCTTCCAGGTGCACTTCCACGCCATCGGCGAACGCGCCGTGCGCGAGGCCCTGGACAGCTTCGAGGGCACCGACCCGGCCAACCGCCACCACATCGCCCACCTGCAGATCATCGAGCCCTCCGACGTGCCGCGCTTCGCCGCGCTGGGCGTCACGGCCAACCTGCAGCCGCTGTGGGCCACCCACCACGCCCAGATGGACGAGCTGACGCTGCCGTTCCTGGGTGAGCCGCGCTCGTCGTGGCAGTACCCCTTCAAGGATCTCCAGGCGCACGGCACCCGGTTCTGCGCGGGCAGCGACTGGCCGGTCTCCGACGCCGACCCGATCCAGGGCATGCACGTGGCGGTGAACCGTACCGAACCGGGCGGATCGGTGCACGCGGGCTACCCGACGGCGCAGACGCCGTTCCTGCCCGGCCAGCGCCTCGACCTGGCCACGGCGTTGAGCGCGTACACCGAGGGGTCGGCCTGGATCAACCGCTCGCCGGCGGGCGTGATCGCCCCCGGCCGCCCGGCCGACCTGGTGGTGCTCGACCGCGACCCCTTCGAGCTGCCCCCGGCCGACATCTGGACGACGCGGGTGCGCATGACGTTCGTCGACGGCGTGGCGGTGCACGGCCGGTGACGCGCGAAGGGCCCCGGTGACCAGCACCAGGGCCCTTCCGCCGGCTCGCCTACCAGGGGGACTTGTTGTTGCGCAGGCGCTCCAGTGCCTCCTCGAGGATCGCCTTGCCGTCCTTGTCGCTCCGGCGCTCCTTCACGTAGGCCAGGTGCGTCTTGTACGGCTCGTTCTTGGGCGGGGCAGGCGGGGCCTCCTCGTCCTGTCCGGCTGGGAGGCCGCAACGTGGGCAATCCCACATCTCGGGGACCGCCGCGTCGCTGGCGAAACTGGGGCGCGTCTCGTGCATGTTGGCGCACCAGAACGAGACCCGCACTCTCGGAGCTGCCTCGCCGCGCTCGGCCTCCCCCATAGGGCCGGCGCCGACTCGGCTGCCACGGATCGCGTTGCCACTACCCACGGATGAACTCCTCGCTCGATCGCCCCGCGTCGTGACACGGGGGGAGAATCACTGTCACGCGTTAATCAGTTGTCTCAGGGCCGCATGAGCAGGCCGAGAGCGATGATGCAGACGAACCAGACGGTGCCCGTGATGACGGTCAGCCGGTCGAGGTTGCGCTCCACCACCGAGGAACCACCGAAGTTCGACGAGAAACCGCCGCCGAACATGTCAGACAGGCCGCCACCCTTGCCCTTGTGGAGCAGGACGAGCAGGATCATGAGACCGCTCGCCAGGATGAGGGCGATGGAGATTCCGATTTCCACGGTATGCCTGTTCCTTCAGTGCTCTGTTACGCGTGACGATTCAAACTTGCCTCTTGAGGGTACGGCCTGGTGTCAAGTCGCACCCTCAGAACGACTCAGTTAGCCAGGCAATTCGGAGAATCGGCAGATCTTGGCGAACTCCCCGGCATCGATGCTGGCACCGCCCACGAGCGCGCCGTCGACATCGGGTTGAGCCATGATCCCCACGATATTGCCGGACTTGACCGAGCCACCGTAAAGGATACGGACCGCGGAGGCCACTTCGGGGTCGTAGAGCTCCGCGAGTCTGACCCGCAACGCTCCGCAGACCTCCTGGGCGTCCTGCGGGGTGGCCACCTCGCCCGTGCCGATCGCCCACACGGGCTCGTAGGCCACCACTATCGATTTTGCCTGCTCGGCGCTGATTTTGCGCAGGGCGCCGTCGAGTTGACCGAGACTGTGCGCGATGTGGCCGCCCTCTTGGCGCACGGCCAGGCCCTCGCCGACGCACAGGATGGGCGTGAGCGAGTGCCGGTAGGCCGCCTGCACCTTGGCGTTGACGAGGTCGTCGTCCTCGCCGTGGTACTGGCGGCGCTCGGAGTGGCCGATGACCACGTACGTGCAGCCCAGCTTGGCCAGCATGACGCCCGACACCTCGCCGGTGTAGGCGCCGCCGTCGTACTGGGACAGGTCCTGGGCCCCGTAGACGATGCGCAGCTTGTCGCCGTCGACCAGCGTCTGGACGCTGCGCAGGTCGGTGAAGGGCGGCAGGACGGCCACCTCGGCCTTGTCGAAGTCCTTGTCGCTGAGCGCGAACGCCAGCTTCTGGACCAGGGCGATGGCCTCAAGGTGATTGAGGTTCATCTTCCAGTTGCCGGCGATGAGCGGCTTGCGCTGCTGGGCCACCTCAGTCCTCCAGAGCCGCGAGTCCGGGAAGGGTCTTGCCCTCAAGGTATTCCAGGCTGGCCCCGCCGCCGGTGGAGATGTGCGAGAAACCGTCCTCGGGCAGGCCCAGCCTGCGCACGGCCGCCGCGGAGTCGCCGCCGCCGACCACCGTGAAGGCGTCGGAGCCGATGAGCGCCTCGGCCACCGCCCTGGTGCCGCCGGAGAACGCGTCGAACTCGAACACGCCCATCGGCCCGTTCCAGAAGACGGTCTTGGCGTCGGCCAGCTTGCTCGCGAACAGCTCGCGCGTCTTGGGGCCGATGTCGAGCCCCTCGCGGTCGGCCGGGATCGCGGTGGCCTCGACCACCTCGTGCTCGGCGTCGGCCGCGAAGGTGACGGCCGCCACCACGTCGACCGGCAGCACGAGGTCGACGCCCCGCTTGCCGGCCTCGGCGAGGAAGCCGCGCACCTGGTCGAGCTGGTCCTCCTGGAGCAGCGAGCGGCCCACCTCGTGGCCCTGGGCCTTGAGGAAGGTGTAGGCCATGCCGCCGCCGATCAGCAGCCGGTCGACCTTGGTGAGGAGGTTGGCGATGACGCCCAGCTTGTCGGAGACCTTGGCCCCGCCCAGGACGACCACGTAGGGACGCTCGGTGTCCTCGGTCAGCCTGCGCAGCACCTCGACCTCGGCCACGACCAGCCCGCCGGCCGCGTGCGGCAGCAGCTTGGGCACGTCGTAGACGCTGGCGTGCTTGCGGTGCACCGCGCCGAACCCGTCGCCGACGTAGAGCTCGGCCAGGCCGGCCAGCTTCTCGGCGAACGCGCCGCGGACGGCGTCGTCCTTGGACTCCTCGCCCGGCTCGTAGCGCAGGTTCTCCAGCAGGGCGACCTGACCCTCCTGGAGGGCCTCGACCGTCTGCCGCGCGCTGTCGCCGACCACGTCGGTGGCGAAGGCGACGTCCTGGCCGAGCAGCTCGCCCAGGCGGGCGGCCACCGGCCGGAGCGAGTACTCGGGGTCGACCTTGCCCTTGGGCCTGCCCAGATGGGCGCAGACGACGACCTTGGCGCCGCGCCCGGCCAGCGCCTGGATCGTCGGCACCGACGCGCGGATGCGGCCGTCGTCGGTGATCTTGTCCCCGTCGAGCGGGACGTTGAGGTCGGCGCGCACGAGCACGCGCCGCCCCTTGACGTCGAGATCGTCGAGCGTGCGCATGCTCATGCTCCTGTTCCCGCAGCGGCCTCGACCACGCTCACAGGCCGCGGCCGACCAGCTCGATCAGGTCGGCGAGGCGGTTGGAGTAGCCCCACTCGTTGTCGTACCAGCCGACGACCTTGACCTGGTTGCCGATGACCTTGGTGAGGCCGGCGTCGAAGATGCAGGAGTGGGGGTCGGTGACGATGTCGGAGGAGACGATCTCGTCCTCGGTGTAGCTGAGGATGCCCTTGAGCGGGCCGTCGGCGGCGGCCTTGACCGCGGCGTTGACCTCCTCGGCGGTGACCTCGCGGCTGACGTCGACGGTGAGGTCGGTGGCCGAGCCGGTGGGGATCGGCACGCGCATGGCGAAGCCGTCGAGCTTGCCCTTGAGCTCGGGCAGCACCAGGCCGATGGCCTTGGCGGCGCCGGTGGAGGTGGGCACCACGTTGAGGGCGGCGGCGCGGGCGCGGCGCAGGTCCTTGTGCGGGCCGTCCTGCAGGTTCTGGTCCTGCGTGTAGGCGTGGATGGTGGTCATCAGACCCTTCTCGATGGTGAAGGTGTCGTGGATGACCTTGGCCATCGGGGCCAGGCAGTTGGTGGTGCAGGACGCGTTGGAGATGATCGTGTGGCTGGCCGGGTCGTAGACGTCCTCGTTGACGCCCATCACGATGGTGACGTCCTCGTTCTTGGCCGGCGCGGAGATGATGACCTTCTTGGCGCCGTTGTCGGCGTGCACCTTGGCCTTGGAGGCGTCGGTGAACAGGCCAGTGGACTCCACCACGACGTCGACGCCGAGGTCGCCCCAGGGCAGCTTGGCCGGGTCGCGCTCCGCGAACGCCTTGATCGCCTTGCCGTCGACGGTGATCTCGTCGCTGGAGGCCTTCACCTCGTACGGCAGACGGCCCAGGATGCTGTCGTACTTCAGCAGGTGGGCGAGCGTCGCGTTGTCGGTCAGGTCGTTGACCGCGACGATCTCGATGTCCTTGCCGCTGGCGGCGACCGCGCGCCAGAAGTTGCGACCGATGCGGCCGAAGCCGTTGACGCCTACGCGGATGCTCACGGAAACCGATCTCCTCGAACAGATGGCGGTTGAATCTCAACCACGAACACTATCGGACCCAAATTGGTTTAGACCACTGCAGGTACCGCCCTGCGTATCCCCGTTCAGGGGGCGCAATTTGCGAGCTTCGAGTAAAGTGCCCGACTCGTCGGAGTAAATTCGTGCATTCTCTGGGGGCTGAGATGTCACATAAGCGGTCCGGCCTGCTTCCTGGACTGATCGCGGGGCTGGTCGCCGCGCTGGTCTGCGCGGCGGCCCTGGGGCTCGCGGTGCTGTTCCAGGACCGGCTGCCGAAGGCCGTGGCCACGCTGGGCAACGGCCACGCCCTGTCGGTGACGCTGTCGCTCCTGATCGCGCTGCTGGTCGCCCTGGCCGTGGGCGCGGCCCGCCCGCGCAACCGGGCGCTGCCGGTGGTGGCCGCCCTGTACGCGGCGGCGGCCGTCGCCGGCGGCCAGATCTCGGGCGTGTCCATCACGATCGGCGCCGCGCGGCGCACCTCCGCGACCGGCACGCCCTTCTCCCCGCGGCTCGGCGACATCACGGCGGCCAACGCCGGCGACGGGCTTCCCCGCGCCCTGGCGGCCTACCGCGAGCCGCTCGCGCAGACGTGGCAGATGTGGCTGTACATCGCCGTCGCCGCCGTGGCGGCGCTCCTGCTGGTCACGCTGCGCGTCTTGCGCGTACGCCGCGCCGACCGGGCCGCCCTGGCCGCCCAGGAGGCGGCGGAGGAGGCCGGGCAGGAGTACCGGGCGCCCTTCGAGCCCGCGCAACCGCCCACCCAGTCGGCCGCACAGGCGTCCACGCAGTCGGCCGCACAGGTGCTCGCGCAGTCGCCCGGGCAGCAGGCCGCGCCCGCGGACCTGTTCACGCCGCGCAAGCCCGCCAGGGATTGACCCGGGCCCACTCGGTCGCCGTCGGGCGGCCCACGGCGCGCTTCGTCACGGCGAGCGGCCCATGAGCCCTCACGACCGGCCATGACGGGCCCGCGGGGACGTCGGCGCGTGCGGGCCACCGCGCGGAGCCGTACGGGATGGGGGTCTCCCGGAACGGCGCCGCGGCGCCCGCACGGCGGCCAGCCCGCTACGGCGCCAGCATGTCGACGGTGAGGTTGGCCTCGGTGTTGGGGATGCCCAGGTCGGAGGCGCGCTTGTCGGCCATCGCCAGCAGCCGCCTGATGCGCCCGGCGATGGCGTCCTTGGTCAGCGGCGGGTCGGCGATCTGGCCCAGCTCCTCCAGCGACGCCTGCTTGTGCTCCACCCGCAGCCGCCCGGCCACCACCAGGTGGTCCGGCGCCTCCTCGCCGAGGATCTCCAGCGCGCGCTGCACCCGCGCGCCCGCCGCGACGGCCGCCCGCGCCGAACGCCGCAGGTTGGCGTCGTCGAAGTTGGCCAGCCGGTTGGCGGTGGCCCGCACCTCACGGCGCATCCGGCGCTCCTCCCAGGCCAGCACGCTGTCGTGCGCGCCGAGCCGGGTGAGCAGCGCGCTGATCGCGTCGCCGTCGCGGACCACGACGCGGTCGACGCCGCGCACCTCCCGCGCCTTGGCGTGGATCTTCAGCCGCCGGGCCGAGCCGACCAGCGCGAGCGCGGCCTCCGGCCCCGGGCAGGTGACCTCCAGGGACATCGAACGCCCCGGCTCGGTCAGCGACCCGTGCGCCAGGAAGGCGCCCCGCCAGGCCGCCTCGGCGTCGCAGGCCGCGCCGGCCACGACCTGCCGGGGCAGGCCGCGCACCGGGCGCCCGTGGTTGTCGATCAGGCCCGTCTGCCGGGCCAGCGCCTCACCGTCGCGGTAGACGCGCACCACGTAGCGCGAGCCCTTGCGCAGCCCGGCCGGCGCGAGCACGAGCACCTCGGCCTTGTGGCCGAACACCTCGCCGATGTCCTTGATCAGCCGCCGCGCGGTGGCGTTGGTGTCGAGCTCGGCCTCGATCACGATGCGGCCGCCCACCAGGTGCAGGCCGCTGGCGAACCGCAGCAGCGTGGAAACCTCCGCCTTGCGGCAGCACGGTTTCAGCACCGGCAGGCGGCTCAGTTCGTCCTTCACCACACCTGTCATCGCCATAAGCGTTAGTCCTTCCCCCATTCAGACCGGCTCCCGCCAGTCTCTCGCACCTTCGCGCCACGCCGACCAGGATCAACGCTTCTGGAGGAAAATCTCGTCCAGGACGGAGGCAAGACGTCGTGGGTCATGCCGGGGCGAGCCGTCGGCCGCGGCCACGTCGGCCAGGACGAGCCGGGCGCCGAGCGCCGCCGCGGCCTTGTCCAGGGCGTCGAGGTCGTCGACCACGCCGGTGTCGGCCAGCACGACGTCGAAGGCCAGGTCGGGGGCGTGCTGGCGGAGCACCTCCAGGTGCTGCTGGGGGGAGAAGTCGTCGGTCTCGCCCGGCTGGGGGGCCAGGTTGAGGGTGACGAGCCGCTTGGCCCTGCTGTCGTGCAGCGCGCGGGCCAGCTCGGGGACCTTCAGGTGCGGCAGCACGCTGGTGAACCACGAGCCCGGCCCGAACACCAGCCAGTCGGCCTCGTGCACCGCGGCGACCGCCTCGGGACGCGCCGGCGGGTCTTCCGGCACCAGGGAGATGGCCTGGACCCGGCCCGGCGTGAGCGCGCAGGCGACCTGGCCGCGCACGGTCGAGGTGACGCCGTCGAGCTCGACCTCGGCCACGATGTCGAGCGGCACCGAGGCCATCGGCAGCACCCTGCCGTGCGCGCCGAGCAGCCGGCCCACCCAGTCGAGGCCGGCCACCGAGTCGCCGAGCAGCTCCCACAGCGCCACGATCAGCAGGTTGCCGACGGCGTGCCCGTGGAGCTCGCCCTCGCTGCGGAAGCGGTGCTGGACGACCTCGCTCCAGGTGATGCCCCACTCGTCGTCGCCGCACAGCGCGGCCAGCGCCATGCGCAGGTCGCCGGGCGGCAGCACGCCGAGCTCGCGGCGCAGCCGGCCGCTGGAGCCGCCGTCGTCGGCCACGGTCACCACCGCGGTCAGCCGGTCGGTCACGACCCGTAAGGCCGACAGCGAGGCGTAGAGCCCGTGGCCGCCGCCGAGGGCCACCACGCGGGGACCGTTCAGCGGATGGGGCAGCCCCGCCTCCATACGTTCATGGGTCACTCCCGCCCCACATCCCGGTGACTGACCTGGACCTCCATGCCGCGGTCGCGCAGGCGGGCGGCGACCTGCTCGGCCATGGCCACGCTGCGGTGCTTGCCGCCCGTGCAGCCCACGGCCAGGGTCGCGTAGCTCTTGCCCTCGCGGGCGTAGCCGGTGGCGACGACCTGCAGGACCTCCTCGTAGGCGTCGAGGAACTCCTTGGCGCCCGGCTGGCCCAGCACGTAGTCGCTGACCGGCGCGTCGAGGCCGTTCATCGGCCGCAGCTCGGGCACCCAGTGGGGGTTGGGCAGGAACCGGCAGTCGACGACGAGGTCGGCGTCGACCGGCAGGCCGTACTTGAACCCGAACGAGACGACGTTGAGCCGCAGCCCCGGACGGTCCTCGCCGCCGAAGTAGGCGACGATCTTGTTGCGCAGGTCGTGGACGTTGTGGGACGAGGTGTCGATCACCAGGTCGGCGTTGGCCCGCACCTCGCGCAGGATGCCGCGCTCGCGGGTGATGCCGTCGACCAGGCGGCCCTCGCCCTGCAGCGGGTGGGGGCGGCGGACGTTCTCGAACCTGCGCACCAGCTCCTCGTCGCTGGCCTCGAGGAAGACGACCCGGACGCGCACGCCGCGGCCCTCCAGCTCCTCGATGGCCGCGTTGAGGTCGGTGGTGAAGGCCAGGCTGCGCACGTCGACGACCGCGGCCACCTTGTCGGCGGCCAGCTTGACCTTGCCCGCCTCCTCCGCCATCGCGAACAGCAGCCCCGGCGGCAGGTTGTCGATGACGAACCAGCCCAGATCTTCCAGCGCCTTGGCGGCCGTGCTGCGCCCCGCCCCGGACATGCCGGTGACGATGACGAACGCCGGCTCGGTGCTCATGGCCTCACTCCGTTCGCCGACACCCTGCGCTCCCTCGCGGGTGTTCACGATGTATCTCCCTTCAGCGTCGACACGATGACCTCGGCGAGGGCCGGCCCGATGCCGGGAACCTCGCAGATCTCGGTCGCGCTGGCCTCGCGTAGCTTCTTGACGGAGCCGAAGTGCTTGAGCAACGCCTGCCTGCGCGCCGGCCCGAGGCCGGGCACGCCGTCGAGCGCGCTCTCCTTCACTGACTTGGACCTCTTGGAACGATGGTAGGTGATGGCGAACCTGTGTGCTTCGTCGCGGACGCGTTGCAGCAGGTAGAGACCCTCACTTGAACGAGGCATGATCACTGGCTGGTCGTCGCCCGGCAGCCACACCTCCTCCAGCCGCTTGGCCAGGCCGCACACCGCGACGTCGTCGATGCCCAGCTCGTCGAGCGCCCGCTGCGCGGCGGCCGCCTGGGGGCCCGCGCCGTCGACGACGACCAGGTTGGGCGGGTAGGCGAACTTGCGCGGCTTGCCGGTCTCCGGGTCGATGGGACCGTGGCCGTCGTCGTCCTCGGCGGCCAGTTCGCCGGTGGCCGAACGTTCCTCCAGGTAGCGCCGGAACCGCCGCATGATCACCTCGTGGATCGAGGCGACGTCGCCCTCCTTGGTCTTGATCGCGAAGCGCCGGTACTCGCTCTTGCGCGCCAGACCGTCCTCGAAGACCACCATGGACGCCACGACGTTCTCGCCCTGCAGATGGGAGACGTCGTAGCACTCGACACGCAGCGGGACCTGGTCGAGGTCGAGCGCGTCGGCGATCTCCTGCAGCGCCTTGCTGCGCGTGGTCAGGTCGCCGGCGCGGCGGATCTTGTGCTGGGCCAGGGACTCCTTGGCGTTGCGCTCGACGGTCTCCATCAGCGCCTTCTTGTCGCCACGCTGCGGGACGCGCACCTCGACCCGGGCCCTGCGCTGCTCGGTCAGCAGCTCGGCGACCGCCTCGGCGTCGGGCGGCAGGGCGGGCACGAGCACCTCGCGCGGCATCGACTCGGGGCCGGCCTCGCCGTACATCTGCAGCAGGAACTGCTCCACCAGCTCGCCGGGCGAGGTCTCCTCGACCTTGTCGACCACCCAGCCCCGCTGACCGCGGATGCGGCCCCCGCGCACGTAGAACACCTGGACGGCGGCCTCCAGCGGGTCCTCGGCCAGCGCGATCACGTCGGCGTCGGTGGCCTCGCCGAGCACCACGGCCTGCTTCTCCAGCGCGCGCTGCAGCGCCTGGATGTCGTCGCGCAGCCGGGCCGCCCGCTCGTACTCCTGCTCGGCGGCGGCCTCGCGCATGTCCTTCTCAAGGCGCTTGATGAAGCGGGTGGTGTTGCCCGCCATGAAGTCGCAGAAGTCTTCGGCCAGCTCGCGGTGCTCCTGCGGGGTCACCCGGCCCACGCACGGCGCCGAGCACTTGTCGATGTAGCCCAGCAGGCACGGACGGCCGATCTGCCCGGCCCGCTTGAACACCCCGGCGCTGCACGTGCGCACCGGGAAGACGCGCAGCAGCAGGTCGACGGTCTCGCGGATGGCCCAGGCGTGCGAGTAGGGGCCGAAGTAGCGGGTGCCCTTGCGCTTGGCGCCCCGCAGGACCTGGACGCGCGGGAAGTCCTCCCCCATCGTCACCGCGAGGTAGGGGTAGGACTTGTCGTCGCGGTACTTGACGTTGAAGCGCGGGTCGAACTCCTTGATCCAGGAGTATTCGAGCTGCAACGCCTCGACCTCGGTGCCGACGACGGTCCAGTCGACGTCGGCGGCCGTGGTGAGCATCGACTGGGTGCGCGGGTGCAGCGCGGAGAAGTCGGCGAAGTAGGAGTTGAGCCGCTGCCGCAGGCTCTTGGCCTTGCCGACGTAGATCACCCGGCCGTGCGCGTCCCTGAACCGGTAGACCCCCGGGGACTCGGGGATCGAACCTGGTCTGGGCCGGAAACTCAAGGGGCTGCCCGCTGCTCTCGCCACGGTCAAAGACTAGTAGGCGCCACCGACAAGGTGACCCGCCGAGCCATCGGGCGGCACGACGGGACCGACCACGTTCCGGGCCGGGCCATGGGCCAGGCCGGGGTCACTCCACGGGTCAGGCCAGGGTGATCTGGTCGCCCTCCACCTTGATCTGCTGGGCGGCCAGCGGCTTGTCGGCCGGCCCGTCGGTGACCGAGCCGTCGGCGATGTCGAACTTGCTGCCGTGGCACGGGCACACGATCGCGCCGTCCGCGACGCTGCCCACGGGGCAGCCCTTGTGCGTGCAGATCGCGCTGAACGCCTTGAACTCGCCCGCCGTCGGCTGCGTCACCACGATCTTCTGGTCCTTGAAGATCGTGCCGCCGCCGACGGGGATGTCGGCGGTCTTGGCCAGCGCGCCGCCGGCCTGCGGGGCGTTCGACTGCGGGGCGCCGGACTGCGATGCGCCCGGCTGGGCGGCGCTCGACTGGCCGCCCGCGTCGGGGGCGGTGGCCGCCGGGGTCTCTGCGTTTCCGCCGCAGGCGCTGATCGCCAGGGCCAGCCCGCCCGCGCCCACGCCCGCTATCACTGCCCGACGGCTTCGAAGGTCATCTCCCATGCGTCCCACCCAACCGGAGGCAGGTGAGAAATTCATGAGACGGGGATTAGGCGAGTCTGATCTTGTCGCCGTCCACGGTGATCTTCTTCTCGGCGAGCGGCGCGCCGGCGGGGCCGTCGGCCACCGAGCCGTCCTCGATCTTGAACTTGCTGCCGTGGCAGGGGCAGTTGATGGTGCCGTTCGAGACGCTGGCGACCGTGCATCCCGCATGGGTGCAGATCGCCGTGAACGCCTTGAACTCCCCCTCGGTCGGCTGCGTCACCACGACCTTCTGGTCCTTGAAGACCGCGCCGCCGCCCACCTGGATGTCGCCGGTGTCGGCCAGCGCCTTGGCCTTCTTCTTCGCCTTCTTCTTGGGCTCCGACGACGGCTCCCCGGCGGCCGTGTCGTCGGTGGCCGGCGCCTCGTTCGCCGCCGTCGTCGGCGAACCGTAGCTCGCGCACGCCGTCAGAACCGCCGCGAGCCCGGCGCCTCCGGCGCCGAGCATGACCGTCCGGCGCGTCGTTTCTGTCATGGTGCGTCCTCCCAGGTCTCGGTCTCACATGCAGGTACGGCCGGCGCCCCCGCACCGGTTCAGCCTGCACGCCCCCAATCCCGAAAACCACGCACAATTACCCAGAACAAACACACGCTCAAATCACGACGATGCCGTCGCCCTCCACCTTGACGTGGTAGACCGTCAGCGGCGCGGTCGCGGGCCCCTTGGTGGCCTGGCCGCTGTCGGCGGCGAACTCGCTGCCGTGGCACGCACACGTGATGACGTTGTCCTTCGGCGTGCCCACCATGCATCCCTTGTGCGTGCAGACCGCGCTGAACGCCTTGTAGACGCCCTTCGTGGGCTGCGTGACCACGATCCGCCACTCCTGCACGATCGTGCCGCCGCCGACGGGCACGTCCGCCGTCTTGGCCAGCACCTTGCCCTTGATCCCCGACGCCGGTTGCGCCTTGGCGTCCCCAGCCCCGCACCCGGCCAGCGCCAGCCCGCACGCGGCCACCCCGGCCACGCCGAGCATCTCGCGCCGCCCGAGGCCGCCGCCGGTTTCGGGCATGGCTTCGCCCTGATTCGTCACCGTCATGAATTAGCCGACCCTTCGCGTCTGCGCCGACCCCCAGCAGGTCAAGCCGTTACCCGTGCTTCAACTTTATTGGCCCCACCCCCCGGTCCGCCCATCGGGTGACCGATACGGTCACCGTCGCGGCAACGAGCGGTCGGCGCACGGTCCGCGCACGGTCCGCGCACGGTCAGCGGACGGTATGCCCGCGGTCAGCGCCGGGCGCGAGCGTGTCGCTCATGACACTCACCGAGACTCCCATCCCCACGACGTCCGGGCCGCGCTGGTGGCGGCGTCCGTGGGTCGCTCCGCTCGCGGTGCTGGCGATCGCGTTCGTCGCCTTCTCGCTGCCGCCGTACCTGTCGCTGGACCCGAGCCGGTCGCGGGTGCCCGCGCCCGACTTCTTCCCGCCGCACTTCGCGGTGCTCTCCCTGCACGTGATCTTCGGCTCGATCGCGATGATCTCGTGCTGCCTGCAGGTCTGGCCGTGGTTCCGCGCCCGCCATCCGCGGGCGCACCGCGTGATCGGCCGGGTGTACGTCTTCGGCGGCTGCCTGCCCGGCGGCCTGCTGGGCCTGGTGGTCAGCCTGGCCACGCCCTTCGGCCCGGTGACCAGGGCCAGCGGGGTGGTGCTGGCGCTGCTCTGGCTGGGCTGCACGCTGGCCGGCTGGCGGATGGCCAGGCAGCGCAGGTTCGTCGATCACCGCAGGTGGATGATCCGCAGCTTCGCCCTGACGATGTCGATCATCACCAACCGCCTGTGGGGCGCGGTGTTCGTCATCACGCTGTCACCGCAGCTCGACACCACCTTCCACGGCGACCAGGCGCTGCTGGCCGCCACGGTCGGCGCGCTGAGCGCCTGGCTGGGCTGGGTGCTGCCGCTGCTGTTTGCCGAGTGGTGGCTGGAGCGCGGCGACGCCGCCAAGCGCCGCCGCCGCGCCCGAGCCACCCGCCTGACTCCCGCCGACCCCCGAGCCACCACCTGACCCGGGTGCGGCCCAGCCGCACCTGAACCACCACCCGACCCACAGTGAGACGCGGCCGCGCCCGAGCCGGTGCCCTGCCTCAGAGCGAAAGGATCTTGCGCAGGAAGCGCCCGGTGTGGCTCTCGTTGACCAGCGCCACCTCTTCGGGCGTGCCCGCGGCCACGAGCGTGCCGCCGCGGGACCCGCCTTCGGGGCCCATGTCGATGATCCAGTCGGCGGTCTTGATGACGTCGAGGTTGTGCTCGATGACGATCACCGTGTTCCCGCCGTCGACCAGCCGCCCGAGGACGCCGAGCAAGCGGCGGATGTCCTCGAAGTGCAGGCCGGTGGTGGGCTCGTCGAGCACGTAGATCGTCCGGCCGGTCTGGCGGCGCTGCAGCTCGGAGGCGAGCTTGACGCGCTGCGCCTCGCCGCCGGACAGCGTGGTCGCCGGCTGCCCGAGCCGCACGTAGCCCAGGCCGACGTCGTTGAGCGTCTGCAGGTGCCGCTTGATCGCCGGGATCGCGTCGAAGAAGGCCAGCGCCTCCTCGATCGGCATGTCGAGCACCTCGGCGATCGTCTTGCCCTTGTAGTGGACCTCCAGCGTCTCCCGGTTGTACCGGGCGCCGTGGCAGACCTCACAGGGGACGTAGACGTCCGGCAGGAAGTTCATCTCGATCTTGATCGTGCCATCGCCCGCGCACGCCTCGCAGCGCCCGCCCTTGACGTTGAAGCTGAACCGCCCGGGCTGGTAGCCGCGCACCTTGGCCTCGGCCGTCTGGGCGAACAGCTTGCGCACGTGGTCGAAGACCCCGGTGTACGTGGCCGGGTTGGAGCGCGGCGTACGGCCGATCGGCGACTGGTCGACGTGCACGACCTTGTCCACCTGGTCCATGCCGTTGATGCGGGAGTGCCGCCCCGGCACCGTGCGGGCGCCGTTGAGCTCCTTGGCCAGCGCGTTGTAAAGGATGTCGTTGACCAGCGTCGACTTGCCCGAACCCGACACGCCGGTCACCGCCGTGAACACGCCCAGCGGGAACTCGATGTCGACGCCCTTGAGGTTGTGCTCGCGCGCGCCCTTGACCGTGATCTGCCGCTTCTTGTCGCGCTTGCGGCGCTTGGCCGGGATCGGGATGCTCCGGCGCCCCGACAGGTACTGGCCGGTCATGGACTCCTCGCTGGCGAGGAGCTCCTGGACGGTGCCGGACACCACGACCTGGCCGCCGTGCTCGCCGGCGCCGGGGCCGATGTCGACCACCCAGTCGGCGGCGGCGATGGTGTCCTCGTCGTGCTCGACGACGATCAGCGTGTTGCCCATGTCGCGCAGCCTGATCAGCGTGTCGAGCAGGCGCATGTTGTCACGCTGGTGCAGGCCGATGGACGGCTCGTCCAGCACGTAGAGGACGCCGACCAGCCCGGAGCCGATCTGCGTGGCCAGCCGGATGCGCTGGGCCTCGCCACCGGCGAGGGTGGCGGCGGCGCGGTCCATGGTGAGGTAGTCGAGGCCGACGTCGAGCAGGAAGCCCATGCGGGCGTTGATCTCCTTGACCACCCGCTCGGCGATGTGCATGTCACGGTCGGACAGCTTCAGCTCGGCCAGGAACTTGGCGCACTCGCCGATCGACATGGCCGCGACCTCGGCGATCGACCTGTCGTCGACCGTGACGGCGAGGGTGACCGGCTTGAGCCGGGCGCCCTTGCAGGCCGGGCACGGGATCTCGCGCATGTAGCCCTCGAAGCGCTCGCGCGTGGCGTCGCTCTCGGCCTCGGCGTGCCGGCGCTGCACCCAGGGGATGACGCCGTCGAAGGTGGTGTAGTAGGAGCGCTGGCGGCCGTAGCGGTTGCTGTAGCGGACGTGCACCTGCTCGTCGTGGCCGTACAGCAGCGACTTCTGGGCCTTCTTGGGCAGCCGCTCCCACGGCGTGTCGAGGGTGAACCCGACCGTGTGGCCGAGCGCCTCGATCAGCCTGACGAAGTATTCGCTGGTGTGGCCGCCCGACCACGGGTGCAGCGCGCCGTCGCCGAGCGTGCGCTCGGGGTCGGGCACCACCAGGTCGGGGTCGACCTCCATCTTGGTGCCGAGGCCGGTGCACTCGGGGCAGGCGCCGAAGGGCGAGTTGAAGGAGAACGAGCGCGGCTCCAGCTCCTCGAACGACAGGTCGTCGTAGGGGCAGTAGAGGTGCTCGGAGTAGAAGCGCTCCCGGCCCGGGTCGTCTTCCGGCAGGTCGACGAACTCCAGCGTGATCGTGCCGCCGGACAGCTGCAGCGCGGTCTCGACGGAGTCGGTGAGCCGGCGGCGCGAGGACTCCTTGACCGACAGGCGGTCGACGATGACCTCGATGTCGTGCTTCTCGTACTTCTTCAGCGTCGGCGGCTCCTCCAGCCGCACGACCGTGCCGTCGACCCTGGCCCGCGCGAAGCCCTTGGTCTGCAGCTCGCGGAACAGCTCGGCGTATTCGCCCTTGCGGCCGCGGATGACGGGGGCGAGCACCTGGAAACGGGTGCCCTCCTCCAGGTCCATCACGCGGTCGACGATCTGCTGCGGCATCTGGCGGGCGATCGGACGGCCGCAGGCCGGGCAGTGGGGCTTGCCGATGCGCGCCCACAGCAGGCGCAGGTAGTCGTAGACCTCGGTGATGGTGCCGACGGTCGAGCGGGGGTTCTTGCTGGTGGCCTTCTGATCGATGGACACCGCGGGCGACAGGCCCTCGATGAAGTCGACGTCGGGCTTGTCCATCTGGCCGAGGAACTGGCGGGCGTAGGCCGACAAGGACTCGACGTAGCGCCGCTGGCCCTCAGCGAAGATCGTGTCAAAGGCCAGGCTCGACTTGCCGGAGCCGGAGAGGCCGGTGAAGACGATCAGCGAGTCTCGCGGCAGGTCAAGCGAGACGTCCTTGAGGTTGTGTTCTCGTGCACCACGCACGATCAGGCGGTCTGCCACGGCGATCCCGGAGGTCGAAAGGCGGATAGGTCCACGGGGGATGGTAGACGGGGGCACCGACATTTTCGGCGAGCCGATCCCCGGCCCCCGAAAATCCGTCCTTCACAGGTTACGGCCATCTCCCGCGTCGGCAGGAGCCCTTTGAGAGTCAACCACTTGACCTGCCGCTTTATGCCCGAGCCGACCTTGGACACCTAAGTGATGAAATATCTGGACATGACTGTTCTACCCGCGGTGCAGGCCGAACTCGCCTCCGCGACCGACCGGCTGCTGGCCACGGCCGCGTCCCTGTCCGACGCCGACGTCGCGGCCCCGTCCCTGCTGCCCGGCTGGACCAGAGGGCACGTGCTCGCCCACCTGGCCGGCAACGCCCGCTCCCATCTCCGCCTGCTCGCCTGGGCGAGGACGGGCGTCGAGACCCCGCAGTACCCCTCCGTGGAGGCCAGGGCCGCCGAGATCGAGGCCGCCGCCGCCCGTCCGGCCGCGCGCCACCTGGCCGACCTGGCCGGCAGCGCCGCCCGCCTGGCCGCCGCGATCCGCGACCTGCCCGCCGAGGCGTGGCAGGCGTCCGTACGGGGCATGCGGCCGCCGTCGCATCCGGCCTGGTACGTCCTGGTACGCCGGCTGCGTGAGGTGGGCATGCACCACGTGGACCTCGCCGCCGGGTACGGCCCCCACGACTGGCCGCAGACGTTCGTCCACCGCGAACTGCACGACCTCCGCCGATCCTGGCCGTACGGCCGCAGCACGGTGAGCGAGGTCGTCCTGACCGGCAAGCCGGGGCAAAGGTGGCAGAACCTCGGCCACGGCCCGGCGGTCCAGGGCCGGCCGGCCGACATGCTGGCCTGGTTGACGGGAAGGTCGGAGGGCGAGGGCGTTACCCTGGTGCCCGCGGGACAGCCGTCGCCGCCTGGTGACGATGGCGCGCTCCTTCCCGAGCCGCCGCCGTGGCTGACGATGCCGGCTCCCGCTGATCTGCCCGCGACGCCCCCGAAGGACTATCCATGACCTACACCGGCGACGTCCGGGTCGGCGGCCCCGCCGACGTGCGCGAGCTGCCCGCCCTGACCATCTCCAAGCTGGCGGTCGGCCCCCACGACAACAACGCCTACCTGCTGCGCTCCACCGAGACCGGCGACGAGCTGCTGATCGACGCCGCGGCCGACGCCGACCGGCTGCTGGCGCTCGTCGGCGACCAGCCGCTCGGCGCGATCGTCACCACCCACCAGCACGGCGACCACTGGCAGGCCCTCGAACAGGTCTCCAGGGTCACCGGCGCCGAGGTGATCGCCCATCCGCTCGACGCGCCCGGCCTGCCCGTCCCCGTCGGCCGCACGGTCGACCACGGCGACACGATCGCCCTGGGCCCGGTCAGCCTGGAGGTCATCCACCTGCGCGGCCACACCCCGGGCTCGATCGCGCTGCTCTACGACGGCGGCCCCGACGGTCGTCACCTGTTCACCGGCGACTCCCTGTTCCCCGGCGGGGTGGGCAACACCGGCAGGGACCCGGAGCGCTTCGAGCGGCTCTACACCGACGTGACCGAGCGCGTCTTCGACCGCCTGCCCGACGACACCTGGGTCTACCCCGGCCACGGCAAGGACACGACGCTCGGCGCCGAACGTCCCTCGCTGCCGGAGTGGAAGGCCAGAGGCTGGTAGCTCACCTGCCCGCGGCCAGCACGCGCACGATGCGCCCGGCCGCCAGGGCGGGATCGTCGGCCAGGCCCACGAGCTCGCCCCACGACCAGCGGTAGAACCACCCTTCGGGCAGCGGCACGCAGTCGATCGTCTCGGCCAGCAGCGCGGTGTCGGGATCGCTGATCCGCGGCGCGGGCGGGTTGGCCCGCAGGGTGGCGGTCAGCCCGCGCTGCTCCAGCTCGGTGGCCAGCTTGCCGAGGTAGTACGTACGCGTGTGCTCGCGCGGCATGGCCGACATGAATCCATCAAAGCCGAAGATGGATGAAAAATCCCCTAGTTGCCGATTCGCTCGGCTTCCTTGCGCAGCTCCCGCTTGTAGAACAACATGCGCAGCGGGATCGCCGCGACGAGCGCGATCTGCATGGTCGCGCCGATCTTGATCGGCAGGTCGCCGCCTTCCGGCCAGGCCACCCAGAACGTGAGGAAGGCCACGTTCACCATGATCCACCCGAGGACGACCGCCGCGAGCTGACCCTTCGGCTTGGGGTACTCGATCCGGCTGACCATCAGCCAGGCCACGCCGAGCACCGCGAACAGCGCCCAGATGCTGGGCTGGAACAGCAGCACGATGGAGATCACGGTCATGGCGCCCATGGGGATGGGCAGGCCCATGAAGTCGCCGCTCTTGGTCTTGACGCACGCGAAGCGCGCCAGGCGTACGACACCGGCGACCAGCACGGCCGCCGCGGCGGTGACCACCGCGATGAACGGCACCGAAGGCGGCGCGCCGACACCCCAGATCACGACCATGAACGCGGGCGCGAACCCGAAGCTGATCACGTCGGCCAGGTTGTCCAGTTCGGCGCCCATCGCCGAGGCGCGGAAGCGCCGCGCGACGAGCCCGTCGAACAAGTCGCAGGTCGCGCCGATGAGCAGCAGGACGATCGCCGTGGCGAAGTAGCTCGGCGTGGGCGTGAACTTGCCGTCGGCGACCGTGAGCTGCTGAATCGCCGAGTAGGCCAGGACGCAGACGGCGAGGAACCCGCAGACCGCGTTGCCCAGCGAGAGCGAGTCCGCGGCGGACAGGCGGAACGCCTTGCCCACGGGACCGCGGGGCTCTTCCTCGCCTGCCTGCCAGCTGCCGGCGTCAGCCGTGGTCAATTCTGGTCACCCCCGCAACCGTCTTCTCCCCCACGGTGACCGCGGGCGAGATGCCTTCGGGAAGGTAGATGTCGACCCGCGAGCCGAACCGGATGAGCCCGATGCGCTCGGTCTGCGCCACCTTGGCCCCGGCGCTCAGGTACGGCACGATCCGGCGCGCCACGGCGCCCGCGATCTGCACCATCTCGATGTCGCCCAGCGCGGTCTCGAAATGCCACACCACGCGCTCGTTCTGGTCACTGTCCTTGTTGAACGCCGGCAGGAACCCACCTGCGACATGCTGCACGGACGTGACATTTCCCGCAAGAGGGGCACGATTGACGTGCACGTTCAGGGGGCTCATGAAGATCGCGACGCGGGTGCGGCCGTCCGGCCAGGGGTCGATGCTCTGCACCACGCCGTCGGCGGGCGACAGGATGCGCCCCTCGCCAGGAGTGCGCTCGGGGTCGCGGAAGAACCAGAGCATGCCGCCCGTGAGCGCACCCAGCGGGGCCGCAGCCAGGGCCCAGCGCCGGTCTCGGCGCGTCAGCAGCGCGGTGGCGGCCGCCGCGGCCGCCGTCGGGAGGAGCCACGGGGAGACCCCGCGCGCGAGCCGGACGCGGCTCGACTTAGCAGAATCGTCTGACACGTACAACCTTTGGTGGTGACTGGACTAGGCGCTTTGCCATGCTGTTACGGAACTCGCAACTATTACACGGCGCAACTACACAAGCAAAGCGCCTCGATAGCCGTTCCGCTAGACCTGCTCCGGGTGCGTGTGCTCGCCTTCGCCGCTCGTCATGCGGGCTTTGATCAGGCTCGCAACCGTGGTGATCGCCATGGTGGAGCCGATGACCGTGAGCGACACCCAGATGGGAATTTCGGGTGCCCAGGAGACGCCGCTGGCATGCAACGCCTCCATTATCAGCTTAACCCCGATGAACCCGAGGATGAACGCCAAACCATAGCTGATGTAGACGAGTCGCTGCAGCAACCCGCCCAGCAGGAAGTAAAGCTGACGCAGCCCCATCAGGGCAAACGCGTTGGCCGTGAAGACGACGTAGGGGTCTTTGGTGAGCCCGAAGATGGCCGGAATCGAGTCGAGGGCGAACAGCAGGTCGGTGGTGCCGATGGCGACCATCACGATGAGCATGGGGGTCACCATGCGGCGGCCGTCGATCTTGACACTGACCTTCGAGCCGACGTACCCCTCGGTGGTCGGGAACGCCCGGCGCACCCACCTGAGCAGGATGTTCTCGTTGAACTCGTCTTCCTCGCCCTTGAGGTGCTGCCGGATCAGGTTGACGGCGGTGTAGACGAGGAAGGCGCCGAAGACGTAGAAGAGCCAGCTGAACCGCTCCAGAGCGGCGGCGCCGAGCGCGATGAAGATGCCGCGCATGACCAGCGCGAGCACGATGCCGACGAGCAGCACCTTGTGCTGGTAGGGCCGCGGCACCGCGAACCTGCTCATGATGATGAAGAAGATGAACAGGTTGTCGACGCTCAAGCTGTATTCAGTGATGTAACCGGCGAAGAACTCCCCCGCCTTGTCGGCCCCGAAGGTGGCCCACAACCCCACACCGAACAACGCGGCCAGGGCGACATAGAAGGTGACCCAATATCCGGCCTGCCGCATGGAGAACTCACGGGCTTCACCGCGGTCGACGATCCAGAGGTCAAAGGCGAGGACGACCAGCAGACCGCCGATGACGGCGATCCAGGCCCACACGGGTACGGTCACGATTCAAACCCTCCGGCATGCATGACTCATTGCCGGAGGTCTCTCCCGCCCGCGAACAACGCGGACCGGCAGCCCCGGGGGCCCCGTGGAGCGGGGCTGCACCGTGATGACGAGGCTGTCGCGAAGGGATACTCCCCTCCCTAACCCACGCAGTATACGCCGACACTCCGATCTCATCATCCATTCGATCTTGCCCCCTTGTACACCCCGAGGACGCTCTCCACGGCATCGTCACCGTCCGGCAACTCCCGTCCGCGCCGGGCCGCCGCCTCGGCCAGCGTCCGTGCCACCCCCGGCTCGCCCAGGACCTTGCGCAACGCGCTGCGCAGCCCTTCGGCGTCCCCGTACGGCACCAGCATCCCCGCGCCGCCGACCAGCCACGGGATCCCGCCGACGTCGGAGGCCACGACCGGCTTGCCCGCCATCAGCGCCTCGCTGAGGCTGAGCGGCAGCCCCTCCCACCGACTGCAGTTGACCACGACGGACGCGGCCGCCAGCAGGTCGGGGACGTCGTCCCGGTCTCCGAGAAGCAGGACGGAAAGGCTCCGGGACCGGATCCGGTCCTCCAGTTCCGCCCGCAACGGCCCCTCGCCCGCGACGGCGAACAGCGGCGCCGGCGACTCCCACGGCCCGGCCGCCACGTCCAGCAGGGTGTCGAGCCCCTTCTGCTGGGCGAGCCGGCCGATCGTCAGCACCAGGGGACGATCACCCGCCCCCAATTCCTCCCGCACCTCCTCCGGCCTGCGCCGGGCGGGCCGGAGCGGAGGCGCGGGCACCACCGCCTCCGCCACCTCCCGGGCTCCCAGGACGGTCATCCGCTCCGCCAGGTCCGGCGAGACCACCAGCACCCGGTCGGCCCGCCGCGCCACGATCCGCTCCAGCACCCCGTAGACGAACCCCACGAAACCACCGGCAGTGAGCGCATTGTGCAACGTGACCACCACCCCCGGCCCCTTCCCGAGCCGACCACCACCTCTTCGCCCCCCTGCGCCTTCCCCTGAGCCCCCCTGCCCCCTGACCTCGCGTTCCCCAGACGCTTGCCCCGAGCCCTCTCGGCCCGCCCCCTCCAACCCCACCACGTCTGGAACCGGCGCCCCCCGGCCTCCCGCCACCTGCCCCCCGACGCCCTGAACCGAGGCTCCCCCGCCTCCCGCCTCCCGACGCCCGACACCCTGAACCGAGGCCTCCCCGCCTCGCGTCTCTCGCCTCTCGACGTCCTGAACCGAGGTCCCCCGGCCTCGCGCATCCCGACGCCCGGCTTCTTCAACCGGGGCCACCCGGTCTTTTGTCCCCTGAGTCCTGAACGCCCTCAGTGCCAGGCTCGCCAACGCCCCCGCTCGCAGGCCATGGGCGTGCACGACGTCGGCGTCACGCGTCAGCCGCCGGATCGCGAGCACCGCGCGCAGGTCGTTCAGCGGATGCGGCCGGTCGGACACGGGCACCTCGGCGAACGCGGCTCCTGCCGCCCGGAAGGAGAACGCCTCCTCGACACTCCCCGGCCCCACCACCGCCACCTGGTGGCCGCGCTGCATCAGCCCTTCGACGAGCATCCGTACATGCCGCCCGGTCCCACCCGACGTGGTCCCCATCACAAAAGCCACCCGCACGACCCCTCCTAGGCCCTCGCCGAAACCGCAGCCACACCTCAAAGCTGAAACCGTAACCCGAACCACGCCGCAGCTTCCCGCTCTCACCCGCACAACGCACCGACACTCAGCACCGTCCCCACAGGCACCTGACGCTCACGGACCCTCGCCCCCGGCCACCACGCCTCGGCCCGAACGCCATGACCACCAACCCTGCAGACCCTGTGCCCGAGACCAAGGGGCCCAAGATTCCGAGCCTCATAACACCGTCTTGATGCCGGGCAGCTCGGTAGCCTCTGAGCCTCACGGAGGAAGCACCCCAGAATGTGGTCACCTTCACAATCCGACCGGCTCTGTAGGTGCCTGGAGCCAAGCACTACGGGAACCCTGCGCCCACTGCCCTGCCCCCTTCCAAAACCAGGAACCTCCCAGAGGCCACACCCCCAGATGGCTTCCTGGCCCTGCATGGGCCGCCACCTACCACTGGCCAGCCCCGGGAGGGCAAGCCTTCGAGGAAGCCCTGCCCCACACAGAAGACCCCCGTCACAAAACCAAGCACCCACGGCAGACCACACACCGCGAAAGACCAGAAGCCGCACCAATCCAAGAGCCGCGCGCCACTATGGACCACACCCCGAGTCATGCCAGCCCTAATAGCCGCGCGGAACCCAGTGCGCGAGCTCCAGAAGCCGCAGGGGACCAGCCTCCGAACCCCCGAAGCCATGCGCGACCCACCTGTACGGCACCCAAAGCGCGTGGGCCCCAGTTGCGCGAGCCCCAAAGCCGCATGGGACCAGCCGTCCAAAGCCCAGAGCCGTCCGCGCCCAGCCGTACGGCGCCCAGAATCCGCGCGAGACCCGCCGCGCAAGCCCCGAAGCCGGGCGGGCCCAACCGCCCGAACCCCAAAACCATGCGCGACCCAGCCGTACGGCGCCCGGAAGCCGCAGGGGACCAGTCGTCCGAGCGTCAGGAGCGTGGGCCACCAGCCGTCCGCGTCCCAGAAGCTGTGCGCGACTGGAACCGCAGGAGCGCACCTGCCGCCCACCCGCCTGCGACACCAGGCAGACGATCGGTGGCAGTGGATCAGCCGCCCCGGCGGAGCAACCCGGCCACCACCCTGGCATCCGGCCGGTCCGCCACCGCCACGACGGCAACCCCGACCACCCCGGCCACCACCGCCGCCAGCACCACCGCACCCACGTTCGGCCAGATGCCCGAGACCCCGAGCAACCTCACCGCCCCAGCCCCCGCCAGGTACCCCAGCACACCACCGGCGACCGCCGCCCCCGCAGCCCGCGGCAGCCCCGCCGCGGCACCGATCCCGCGCGTCCGCACCACGGCCGCGAGCAGCACCACCCCACCGGCGGTCATGCCGACGCTCATCCCCAGCGCCATCCCGCCGATCTTCCACCCGGCGGGCAGCAGCAGCACCAGCACGGTCTGCGCGACGATGACGACCAGCCACCCCGCCACCGTCCCGGTGGCAGCCGCCCGTCCGAGCCCGGCCGCGTAGAGCACCCGGCTCAGGTGGGCGATGAGCCCGTAGCCGACGATGCCCGGCGCGAACAGCGCGATCGCCAGCGCGAGCTGCGGCGGCGGCACCTCGCTCCTGTCTCCTAGGAACACCACCGCGCCGGGCCCCGACGCGGCGGCCAGCACCCCGGCCGCCAGCCCCGTGACCAGCACCACGGCCCGCGTGGTCCGCGCCGCCAGCGCCGAGAACGCGACCGCGTCGCCCGACTGCGCCGACAGCCGGGGGAACGCGCTGGTGGCGATCGGTACGGCCAGCACCGCGTACGGCACCAGATAGATCGCCCACGCGTAGTTGTAGACGGTGAGGGCCCCGTTGCCGATCGCCTTGTTCGACAGCAGTACGACGACGATCATGGCGGCCTGCTGGGCGAGCAGCGCCGCGATCCCGGCCAGGGCGAGCCTGCGCACCTGCCCGGCCACGCCGTCGGGGAAGCGTAAGGTGGGCCGCCACCGCAGCCCCAGCCGCGACACGGGCCCGACCACGGTCAGTACGAGCGAGAGCACGCCCAGGCTGGTGCCCACCGACAGGGCCAGCTCGGCCGGCCCGGGCAGGTGAGCCGGGTCTACGGTCGCCGAGCTGAGCGGCACGAACAGCAGGTACGCCACGATGACCACGATGCTGGACACCAGCGGCGCGACCGCGGGCCCGGCGAAGCGGTTGTGCGACTGCAGCACGCCGTAGAGCACGACGGCCACGCCGTACAGCGGGATCTGGGGGGCGAAGACGACCAGCATCCGGGTGGCGAGGGCGACGAGCTGGGTCGTGTCGCACCCGTTGACGGCCTCGCCGAGGAACAGGCCGATGACCGGACGGGCGAAGATCGCCGTGAGCCCCCCCAGCGGCACCAGGACCATGACGACCCACGTCAGCAGCGCCGAGCTGATGTGCCTGGTGCGCTCGCGCGAGGCGGCGGACCCGGCCAGCACCGGCACCACCATGCCCGCCAGCGCGCCTCCGACGACGACCTCGAAGACGATGTTGGGGATCTGGTTGGCCGTCATGTAGGCGGTGGACAGGCAGTTGGTGCCGACGGTCTGGGCGAAGGCGTACTGCTTGGCGAAGCCGGCGATCCGGGCCAGCACCGTGATCGCCCCGATGAGCAGGGCGCCACCCGCCACGCCCCGCGCCGTCACGCTCCGCACCCGGCCTCCCCCTCCCAGTATCCGGTCACGCCGACATCCTGGCAGGTGCCACCGACAATCGCGCGCGGAGGGTCACACGTGGTCGACGGGACGCCGCCCGAGCATGTCGAGCCGGTTGAGCACCGGGTTCGCGGCGATGACCTTGGTGAAGCTGACCTTCTCCGAGGCGGCGGTGAGCGCCGCGACCGTGCCCAGGAGGACGAGCCTGCCGGGCCGGCCGAGCTTGGTGACCGCGGCCAGCCCGAGCAGGGCGCCGAGCGAGTTGGCGCCCGCGTCGCCGAGCATGGCGCGCTCGCCGAGGTCGTCGGGCAGCAGCGCGGCGGCGGCGCCCAGCGGCACGGCGGCCAGGGCCGCGGCGGCGGGCGAGGACCGCAGCAGCGAGACCGCCAGCAGCGGCCCGCCGGCCAGCAGCCCGACCTTGATCGCCCGTCCGGGACGCAGGTCGAACAGGTTGGCGAGGTTGGCGGCGCCCGCGATGGCAGCGCCGTTGACCAGGGTGTCGACGGGCCCGTCGGAGACGAGGGCGGCGGCGCCCAGCCCGGTGGCGCCGATCCCGAGGATCTTGACGGCGCCGCTGGTGACCTCGCCGCGGGCCAGAGCCGTCAGGTGGCCCTTGAACCCCTTGGAGGACGTGGTGCCGTAGAGGTCGTCGTAGGCCCCGAGGGCGCCGGTGCCGACGCCGGCCAGCACCGCGGCCAGCCGGGTGCGCGGCGCCAGGCCGGGCGTGAGCGCGGCCGCGGCGCCCGAGCCCGCCACGAACGCGGGCCCCTCCAGCAGGGTGATGGGCTCGCCGCGATGGTTCTTGCGCGTCCATCGGCCGCCCAGGTCGGCCGGGCGGTTCCGGGTGAAGGCGGAGTAGGCGGCACGGGCGGCGGCGGCACCGATCGCGGCGCCGGCCAGCGCGTAGAGCAGGCCACGGGCCATGTCAGCTCCCTGACTGGGTCGGTGAGGGTGTGGTGGTCGTCATCGCGGGCTGGGTGGCCGAGGCCCCCCTGCCGATGCCGTACTGGCCGGCCCGCCCGCTCAGTTGCTCCCGGAGAGCGTAGACGACCACGACCCGGCCCGTGGGCATATCGACGGTATCGACGGTGGACACGCGCTTGGCGACGTCGCCGTCGTCACGCAGGGCGCTGACGGCGCCTCCGGTGACGGCCGCGTTGGCGGCGCTGCCGGCCAGCACCGCGCCCTTGCCCGCGGCGTCGAGCCGGTCGGCGACCGAGACGAGCGCGCCCAGCTGGGTGTCGGCCTGCTCCCCCTCGTACGCCTTCTCCGGCGCGAACATCACCGCCAGCATGGCCCGCTTGGCGGGATCGCCGTCGGTGCTGACCAGCCCGCCCGCCTCGAACCCGCTGAGGACGGCGGCGGTCGCGGCGTTGGGGGTGCCCGCCTGGGCCTGGTCGGTGGTGAGCAGCGTGGAGGCGAGAAGCGCGCCGGCCTTGTCCCAGACGGTCGCCGTGGACGGGAAGACCATGTCGACCGGTTTGAGCTGGTTGACCAGGCCGTCCAGCACGCCGCTGCGGTCGGGGTCGAAGAACTTCTCGGTCAGCGTGACGCGCCCGCCCACCTCGGCGCCCGCCTCCTCCAGCACCTGCTGCTCGGCCTCGCGGAACGTGGTGCTCGACCCCGGCGCCTCGACCAGCAGCACGCGCTGGCCGGTCAGCTCGCCGGCCACCAGCTTCGGAGTGACGCTGGTGACGAACGCGTCGTTGCCCGCCTCGCGGCCCTGGAGCTGGTCGATCTGCACGCGCAGCTCGTCCTTGGTCTTGGTGAGCTGCGCGGTGAGCTCCTGCGCGGACTTGACCGCGGGCTCCTGCAGCAGCGTGGTGCCCAGGACGATCCCGACGGCCAGCGCCAGGAAGATCGCGACGATGGAGACGACGTGGTAGCGAAAATCGATCACGAGAAGAGTCCGACCAGCCAGAAGATGAATGCGTTCCAGACGTCTTGCAGGCCGTTCAGCCAGGTCTGGCCGAGCGGTGACAGGAAGAGCGCGACCCCCATGGTGATCAGCGCGGTGATCACGAGCAGCAGGAGCTGGGAGGTGGTGATGCGGCTGCGGTAGAGCCTGCTCACGCCCTTGGCGTCGATGAGCTTGCTGCCGATGATCAGCCGGGTCAGGAAGGTGCTGGCCATGCCGGAGCGGCCCTTGTCGAGGAACTCCTCCAGGGTGCCGTGGGTGCCGACCGCGACGATCAGCTCGGCGCCCTTGTCGTCGGCCAGGAGCATCGCGATGTCCTCGCTGGTGCCGGTGGCCGGGAAGATGACCGCCTCGCGGCCGAGCTGGTGCACCCGCTCCAGGCCGGGGGCGCGGCCGTCGCGGTAGGCGTGCACGACGAGCTCGGCGCCGCAGGTCAGGGCCTTGGTCGAGACGGAGTCGAAGTCGCCCACGATCACGTCGGGGAGGTAGCCGGCCTCCAGCAGCGCGTCGGCGCCGCCGTCGACGCCGACGAGGACGGGACGGTATTCCCTGATGTAGGGGCGGAGGGTGGCGATGTCTTCCTTGTAGTGATATCCGCGCACCACGATGAGGACATGCCTGCCCTCCATCGGGGTGCGGATCTCAGGCACGCCGACTCCGTCGATGAGAAGCTTGCCCTCACCGCGAACGTACTCCATCGTGTTGACGGCGAAAGCCTCGATCTGCACGGCCAGCCCGGCGCGCGCCTCGGCCATGGCGGCCTCGACGGCCTCGGCCGTCTGCTCGTCGCCCTTGCCCACGACGTCGTCGTCGAGGTAGATCACGCCCTCGTGGAGGCGGATGACGTCGCCGTCCTTGACGCGTTCGAACAGCTCGGGATTGGCGTTGTCGACGAACGGCACATTCGCGTCGAGCAGGATCTGCGGGCCCAGGTTGGGATAGCGGCCGCTGATGCCCGCGGCGACGTTGACCACAGCCGCCGCGCCGCATGCGACGAGCGCCTCCGCGCTGACCCGGTCAACGTCGACATGGTCGATAATCGCTATTTCCCCGGGCTGGAGGCGCTTGGTCAGCCTCTTGGTTCGCCGGTCGATTCTCGCCACTGCCGTCACACCGGGAAGGTCACCGACCTTCCTGCCACGGAGGCCCGGCATCTTGCTCCCCGGAACCTTCATCATGACCATCCTGCCAGAGGGAAACAGCGCGGAGGCCAAGCACTACGCCGCGTGTCCACTATGTCACACAGAATCACCTGTCGGCCGCTGCGAGCCCGAGCAGCTCCTCCGCGTGCGCCCGGCCCAGTTCGGAGTCCTCCAGACCGGCCAGCATGCGGGACAGTTCGCGGACGCGCCCCTCGTGGTTGAGCGTGACGACACCGCTGCGCACGACGCTGCCGTCGCTGGCCTTCTCGACGACCAGATGCTGGTCGGCGAAGGCCGCCACCTGCGGGAGGTGGGTGACGACGATCACCTGCGCGGTGCGCGCGAGCCGGGCCAGCCGGCGCCCGATCTCGACCGCCGCCTTGCCGCCGACCCCCGCGTCGACCTCGTCGAACACGAACGTCGGCACCGGGTCGGCACCGGCGAACACGACCTCGATGGCGAGCATGACGCGGCTCAGCTCACCGCCGGAGGCGCCCTTGTTGAGCGGCAGCGGCGGCGCGGCCGGGTGGGCGGCCATCCGCAGCTCCACCTCGTCGACGCCCTCGGGGCCGAACTCGGCGCTCTGGGTGAGCTGCACCACGACCCGGGCGTGGGGCATGGCCAGCGCGGTCAGCTCCTCGGTCACGGCCTGGCCGAACCGCTCGGCGGCGGCCTGGCGCACCTTGGTGAGCTCGGCGGCCAGGGTGGTGAGCCCGGTGGTGAGCTCCTCGTGCTCGCGGGTGAGCTCCTCGATGCGCTCGTCGTCGCCTTCGAGCTCGCCCAGGCGGGCGGCGGCCTGCTGGGCCCAGGCCAGCACCCCTGCGCTGTCCTCGGCGTACTTCCTGATCAGGCTGCCCAGCACGGACCTGCGCTCCTGCACGGCTCCCAGACGGGCCGGATCGGCCTCGACGGACTCGGCGTAGGCCGCCAGGTCGGTGGCGACGTCGGAGATCAGGTATCCGGCCTCGGCGAGCCGGTCGGCCACGCCGGCGAGCTGAGGGTCGTAGTCGCGCACGGCCTCGACGGCCGCGCGGGCCTCCCCGAGCAGCGAGATGACGTCCCGGGCGCCGCCGCCGGCCTCCATCGGGTCGCCGAGCAGCGCGGTGTGGGACGTGGTGGCGGCGCTGCGCAGCGCGTCGGCGTGCGAGAGGCGCTCCTCCTCCTCGCGCAGGTCGGCGTCCTCGCCCGGCTTGGGGTCGACCTTCTCGATCTCCTCCAGGCCGAACCGCAGCCGGTCGGCCTCCTGGGCGCGTTCTCTGGCCTGGGTGGTCAGCTCGTCGAGCAGCGCCCCGACCTGCTTGTGCCGCTTGTACGCCTGCGAATACGCCCGCAACGGCTTGACCAGCTCGTTTCCCGCGTAACGGTCGAGCGCGGCGCGCTGCCTGGCGGCCTGCAGCAGCCGCTGCTGGTCCATCTGCCCGTGCACCGCCACCAGGTCGTCGGCCAGGTACGTCAGCGTGCCGACGGGCACCGTACGGCCCCCGAGCCAGGCCCTGGAGCGGCCCTCGGCCGAGACGGTGCGCGAGATGATCAACTCGCCGTCCTCGACCTCACCGCCGAGGTCCTCGACCTGCTGGGCGACCCGGCCGCCGGGCTCGACGACGAGCGTGCCCTCCACGGTCGCCTTGTCGGCCCCCGGACGGATGCGCGAGGGATCGGCCCGGCCGCCGAACAGCAGCCCGAGCCCCGTGACGACCATCGTCTTGCCCGCGCCGGTCTCGCCGGTGACCACGTTGAAGCCCGGCGAAAGCTCGAGTACGGCCTCGTCGATGACGCCGAGCCCCTGGATGCGGACCTCCTCGACCCTTGGTCGCACTGCCCACTCCCGTCACTGCCGTGCCTGATGGCCGGTCGATTGTCTCCGGACACCTGTTGCCCATGGGATCCTACGCGCTCCGCCCTCCATTCATTCAGGGTCGCACTCTCCCGCGCCATCCCTGAACCGGTAGTTCGAACTTGGCGACCAGCCTGTCGGTGAAGGGCGCGCCGGTGTTCTCGACGCCGTGCAGACGGGCCAGGCGCACCGGCTCGGCGCCCCTGCGCACCTCCACCCGCGACCCGGAGGGCAGCTCGAAACGGCGGCGGCCGTCGCACCACAGGACGCCGCCCGGAGTGTCGGGCAGGATCTCCACGGCCATCGTGGACCGCGGCGAGACCACCAGCGGCCGGGCGAACAGCGCGTGGGCGCTGATCGGCACCAGGAGCAGCGCCTCCACCTCCGGCCAGACCACCGGCCCGCCGGCCGAGAACGCGTACGCCGTCGAACCGGTAGGAGTGGCGCATATCACGCCGTCGCAGCCCCAGCGGGACAGCGGCCGCCCGTCGATCTCGGCGACCACCTCCAGCATGCGCTCCTGCTTCTCCACGGTGACCTCGTTGAGCGCCCACGTGTCGGCGATCACCCGGCCGTTCTGCCTGGCCAGGACGTCGATCGTCATGCGCTCTTCGACGTCGTAGCGCCCGGCGACCACGCTGTCGACCGCCGAGGCCAGGTCGGCCACCTCCGCCTCGGCCAGGAACCCGACGTGCCCGAGGTTGACCCCGAGCAGCGGCGTGCCGGCGGGCTTGGCCAGCTCGGCCGAGCGCAGCAGCGAGCCGTCGCCGCCGAGCACGATCATGACCTCGGCGTCCTTGGCCGAGCCGGGGTCGTCGCTGGGGACGACCTCCACCCCGCCACAGCCGATGTCACGCGCCTCGGTGTCCAGGACGCGTACATTGATGCCCGCCCCGACCAGCCGGTTGATGACCAGACGGGCGCTCTCGACGGCGGCCCCCCGCCCGGTGTGGACGGCGACCAGCACGGTCCGGTTCATTGCGGCCCTTCCGCGACGGCACGCTGGATCTCGGCATCGAGCTCGGCGACGGGCGGATCACCCTCTCCTTTGCCCAGCCACAGCAGGTATTCGACATTTCCGGAGGGACCGGGCAGCGGGCTCGCCGTCACGCCCCGCACGCTCAGCCCCAGCTCCTGCGCCTTGGCCGCGGCCTCGCGCACCGACCTGGCCCGCAGCTCGGGGTCGCGCACCACGCCACCCGCGCCCACGAGCTCCTTGCCCACCTCGAACTGCGGCTTGACCAGCATGACGAAGTCGGCCCGCGGCGCGGCGACCTGCGCCAGCGCGGGCAGCACGAGCCGCAGCGAGATGAACGACAGGTCGCCCACGACCAGCGTGGGCGGCTCGCCGACCATGTCGGGGGTCAGGTCGCGCACGTTGACGCGTTCCATCACAGTCACCCGCTCGTCGGTGCGCAGCGACCAGGCGAGCTGCCCGTAGCCGACGTCGACGGCGAGCACGTGGGCCGCGCCGTGGCGCAGCAGCACGTCGGTGAAGCCTCCCGTGGAGGCTCCCGCGTCGAGGCACCTGCGCCCCTCCACCGACAGGCTCTTGAACGCCTCCAGCGCCCCGAGCAGTTTGTGCGCTCCCCGCGAAACGTAGTCGGGCCCGTCGGCCGACTCGGCGACGACGATGGCCGAGGCGGTGTCGACCTGGGTCGCGGGCTTGTGCGCCTGCTGGCCGCCCACGCTGACCCGCCCGGCCTCGATGAGCTGGGCGGCCTGCTCGCGCGACCTGGCCAGCCCGCGGCGCACCAGCTCGCTGTCGAGACGGATCCTCCGGCTCACCGCTCGCCCAGCGCTTCGTCGCCCGCGCCCGCGAGAGTGGACTCCAGCCCGGCGAACGCCTCCTCGAACACCGGCACGTGCTCGTTCACCGGCAGCTCGCCCACACGACCGAGACCGGCCACGATGGCGTCGACCCGCTCGTCACCGGTCTCCTCCGGCAGCTCACTCATGACTCGACCGTAACGCCTCGGGCGAGCGCCCGGGACCTTGGCAGGCGTGTCACGCGTTGAAGCTCATACGGGGGTGCTAGTGATGTGGAACGCTACCGACCGCAAAGGGAAAGAAAGGATGCCCAACATGGCAAGCGTCGAGGAGTGCCGGGCGGCACTGGCCAGGCTCGTCGCCCAGTTCGACGAGATCGGCGCGGAGGATCGTGCCAAACACGTGGTCGAGCGCACGGTCAGCGCCCGGGTGTCCGACGTCGACGTGATCTTCTACGGACGGCTGCACCACGGGGGGCTCGACCCGTTCACCGAGGAGCCGCCGGCGGGCGGCAAACCGGCCGATGTGAAGATCACCATTGCGAGCGACGACCTGGTCGCGCTGGTCGACGGCGAACTGGACCTGGCTCGTGCGCTGCTCGGAGGGCGGGTGAAGATCGACGCGAGCTTCGGCGACCTGCTGCGCCTGCGCAAGCTGATCTGACCCGTGCAACGTGCGCGTTCGCGCGACTGTTCTTGCGCAGCTGTGTTCGCTGTCGGGCAACTACTCGGCGCGTGCGTTAACTGTTAGGCGACAAGCGAACAGCGAACCTGCCCCTCGCCCCCCGACCGACTGAGCCGCCCTCCGGCGGCCACGTCGCCCCCGACTACCCCCATCTGACGCTTTCCCGACAAGCCCACCTGCCCCTGCCTCACGGGCGTGTACGAACCCGTTCGTGCCGTGGGGCATGCCGGTCACGACGGGGCTCGTGGGGTGCCTGGCCGCTGTTGGGCGGGGTAAGCAGGGCCGAGGCGGCCTGCCCGCCCGCGCCGATCGCCTCACCCCACGCGCTTCAGGACGTCCTTGACCGCGTCCTCCCCGATCTGCCCCTCGCCCGCGGCCGTCCAGGCGGCGTCGCAGGCCGCGCGCAGGCCGTCGATCCGGCTGCCGTCGCCTTCGAGGTGCAGCGTCCCGTCGCGCCACTCGGCCCGCCATCCCTCGCAGGTGCCGTCCCGCACGTCGGGATAGGGCTGGACCAGCGCGCCGAGGTCCTCGGCCAGGTAGGTGGGCCGGTGCCGGGGCGCAGCGATCAGCACGTCGAGCGGGGTTGCCACCCCGGTGAACACCAGCAGGCTCTCCACCCCCGCGTTGGAGGCCCCTTCGATGTCGGTGTCCAGCCGGTCCCCCACGACCAGCGGTCGCCGAGCGCCCGTACGGATCATCGACTCCCGGTGCAACGGCGGATCCGGCTTACCGGCGTACACCGGTTCAACCCCGGTGGCAGCGGCGATGACCCGGACCATTGCCCCGTTCCCCGGCAGTTCGCCCCGCCCGGTCGGCATAGTGCTGTCACCGTTGGAGGCCACGAACAGCGCACCCTGCCGTACGGCCAGCGCCCCCTCCGACAGCAGGGCATATGACAAACCGGGAGCGATCCCCTGAACCACCGCCGCGGGCGACTCGGCCGCGACGGACACCGGCCTGAGCCCATGGGCACGTACGGCCACCCGCAGCCCCGACCCGCCCACGACCAGCACCGTGGCGCCGGGAGCCACCCGCTCGGCGACCAGCCGCGCGGCCGCCTGCGCCGAGGTCACCACATCGGCCGCCGTGGCCGGGACGCCGAGTTCCCGCAGGTGGGCGGCGATGGCGGCGGGCGTGCGGGAGGCGTTGTTGGTGACATAGGCGAGCCGGACCCCCTTGCCCTGCGCCTCCTCCAGCGCCTGCCTCGCCCCCGGAACCGCGTGCTGTCCGAGATAGACCACACCGTCGAGGTCGAGCAGCAGGGTGTCATAGCCGTCAATCAGCACAGCGCCTCTTCCCGTTTGACTCTCACGCCGCGTGAGACTTTAGCGTCGCCTTCGTACCCCGCCACAGGAAGCCCTCTCCTCGTGGATCGGGAAACCCGTACCCGACAGCGGAAGGACGACCATGTCCCGCCAGCCCGACCCCACGACCGAGGAACACGCGGAACCCCTCGGCGCCCCCGTCCATGACGAGTACGCGGCGGAGGCCGAGGAACGCTGGGGCGACACACAAGCCTGGGCCGAATCCGCACGCCGCACCTCGACGTACACGAAGGAAGACTGGCAGCGGCACGAAGCCGAGGCAGCCGCCCTCTCGGCCCGCCTCGCCGACGCGATGCACGCCGGCGTCCCGGCCGACGGCGACCTCGCGATGGACCTGGCCGAGGAACACCGCGCCCACCTCTCCCGCTGGTTCTACGACTGCACGTACGACCTCCACCGCGGCCTGGCCGAGCTGTACGTCTCCGACCCCCGCTTCACCGCCGCCTTCGACCGCACCTCCCCCGGCCTCGCCGCCTACCTCCGATCCGCCATCCTCGCCAACGCCACCCGCCAGAGCTGATGCCCGCCACCTGACCGTGGTCCGGCGTGTATGGAGACGGCGGCCGGCCCGGAACCGGGGTCCGGTGTGTGTGGAGACGGCGGCCGGCCCGGAACCGGGGTCATGGCCTCTCATGGCGCCGTGCTACCGCCACAGAAACCGGACCAGGACCTTCACACCAGCCTTCCGCCGCCATATGCAGCCACGGCATGTCGCCCCTTATGCAGGGACAGCCGGATACAGCCGCGGCATGCCTGCACGCTTAGGCAGGGGCGGCCTGGGCTACCACGACGGCTGTATTGGCTGCGCCACACCCCTGAGCACTCACGTGGGAGACACAGTGCGATGTCGCACGGCCCATCACCATGCTCTCCTCACCACCCGAGTCGGTCGCCAAGCGAGCTGGGGCAGCCACTTCTCCGGCATCGTGGTGCGCCGTCACGGCTGGCCAGGTGCGCGGAAACGACGGCAGGCTGGTGCCGTGATGTCCCCCGGCCACCGTCAGCGGCTGGGAAGGGCGCGTACAGGGCCGTCCATGCGTCACAGCATGAGTGCTTCATCGAAGCCCTGAAAGGACCTCAGCGACAAGGTCAACCCGATGGGCCAGGCGGTACGGCACGGGATACCGAGAGATCGTCAAGCCCTCTGAACTGACCTGACTCACCTATCGGCGTCGCTCAGCCGGTGGTCGGCGGCGGTGCAAACAGGTCGTGTCCTTCCAAATGGCCGGCGAGCTCAGCCGTGCGCTGAAACCAGTCGGAGGCGGCAAGGACATCCTCCGGTTTCCAACGGGCGTTGACGGGCGATCGACCTGAGTAACGTCCATTCGTGCAGGCGACGAACGACGAACTCCCGCTCTCCCACCTCGGTCGCCCTGGCGAATCCGGGGTCGGTGAGCAACAGTGAGCCCATCGGTCTAGATGCCGGGCTGCCGCGTTTGCGCCATCACCTCATCTGCGTCGCGCAGGATCATCCGGACCAGCTCGGGTGCCGCACCAGACAGCGAGCTGCGGCGCCCCCACCCGATCAGCACGACCAGCCGCAAGCAGACGCCCCTGGGCGGTCCTCATCCGAGCGGACACCGACGGAAGAGACTCTGAAGACCTGGCACAGCCACTTGGAAGGCCACATTCGCCATCGCCAGGTCTGTACCCCTACATCTCCCGGCGAGCCCTCAACGTCGCCCGCACACTCTTCAAGGCCGACACGTAATGCCGCTCGTCCGGCCGCATGGCCACCGCGATGGCCAGCGGCTCCTGAGCCCCTTCCAGATCCCCCGTACGCCACAACGACAAGCCCAGCCCGAAGTACGCATAATCCTCAGCCGGGTTCGCATCCACGATCTGCCGGAAGCTGGCCGCGGCCTCCGCGTACTGACGGGAGTTGAACTGCGCCCGAGCCAGCGCCTCAAGGATGCTCCGGGACTGCGGCTCAGCAGCGGCGGCCCGCTCCAGCAACGCCGCGGCAGCCGCCGGGCTCCCCTCCTTCAGCAACTTCACACCACGCTGATACCAGTCGTAGACACCGCCGCCGGGAACGCCACCCACGGACTCATCGTGACCGTTTCCGCCCTGAACCATGCGTGAGGACTCCTTCATCGCTGGACGACGAACCTCGCTCCCGCTCCGCCGCGTAAGGGGCGCGACAGCAAACGATTGGGGCAACTCCTGGTAGGCGCGAGCATTTATGGGAGCATGCCCGGTATGGGGACTCCTGAACTGCCGGTGCCTGACGGACTGGTGCTACGGCCCTTCCGAGGCGTACGTTTCGATGTCGAAGATCCCGCCAAGGTGACCTCCCCACCGTACGACCTGATCAGCGATGCGGACGTCGAAGCCCTCCTTGCCTCCCACCCGAACAACGTCGTCCGCCTCATCCTTCCCTGCAACCCCGAAGCGACACCCGCCAGCGACCCGGGCACCCCTCGTGACCCCGCTGGGACCCCGTCCAGACTCCGCCACCGGACCGAGGTGCCGCTCGAAGCCCGTTACTCCGAGGCCAGGGACACGCTGAGGGCCTGGCTGGACGCCGGCGTCCTGGTGGCCGACGACACCCCCGCCCTGTACGTGTACGAGCAGAGCGGCCCGCACGTCCTCCAGCGCGGCCTGATCGGCGACGTCGGCCTGGTGGACCCCGCCGAACGCGTCATCCTCCCCCACGAGGACGTCATGCCCGGCCCCATCGCCGACCGGCTGGCCCTCATGAGCACCACCGAGGCCAACCTCGAACCCATCTTCCTGCTCTACAACGGCGACAACGGCAAGGCGACCCGCCTGGTGGACGAGGTGGCCGCCAAACGACCGCCCCTCGTCACGGCCGGCACCGAGGACGGTCTCACCCACCGGCTGTGGGCGATCACCGACCAGGACGAGATCGACGCCATCAACGCCGACCTGCGCAACCGCCAGGCCCTGATCGCCGACGGTCACCACCGGTACGCCACCTACCGCGTCCTCCAGCGCCAGGAGCACGCCGCCCGCCAAGCCCTGCGGAGCGGTCCCCACCAGGCCACGCCTGACGACCTGTCACAAGAAGCCCTCCAGTCCACACTTCCCCAGCCCTCTCAGCACGTCTCCCTCAACACGCCCCCGAGCATGCCCACCCCGGTCGCCTCGTTCCGGCACGAGCTGACCGATCGCCTGGCCCATCCGTCAGAGGAGCCGGCCTCCGCCCCGGCCGTACCCCGCCAGGCGCTGGGCCCCTGGGACTTCGGGCTGGCCCTGATCGTCGACTCCACCGCCTACCCGCCCGACCTCAAGGCCATCCACCGCGTCATCCCCGGTCTCCCCTTGACCGAGGCAGCCGCCAGAGCCAGGGGCGCCTGGCAGGTGCACGACCACGACGACCTCGCGCAGGGCCTGGAGGCGCTGCAGAACGCGGCCGAGCCCGCCTTCCTGCTCGCCGGGGAGGGCGGCACCCATCTGCTCACCGACCCCGACCCGGTGCAGCTCAACCTGGCGATGCCGGACCACCATTCGGACCGCTGGAACTCGCTGAACACCTCCATCCTCAGCGAGTTCATCCTGCCCAAGGTGTGGGGCATGGAGGACGACGAGCGGGCCGTACGCATCGTCCACCACGACACCGAGGCGGCGTTGCGGCTCGCGATCCAGACGGGCGGCACCGCCGTCATCCTGAAGCCGCTCATGGTCCACGACGTGCTGGCGGTCGCCGCGGGCGGCGAACGAGTGCCCCGCAAGTCCACCTCCTTCGGCCCCAAGCCGCGTACCGGCCTGGTGCTGCGCACGTTCGCCATCGACTGACGCCGCCCCTGCCGCGTAGCCGCGCCTTCCCTGCCCACCTCCGAGCGCTCTCCCGGGGCGGCGCCTCGCCATCGCCGGCAAGGTCACCCCGCCCCGGCCAGCTGAACCACCGGCCGCGGCTCCCGGCTCGGCCCCACCTCCTCAGACGGCTCAGGAACCGGCTCCTCGACAGGTCTGACGGCGCCCACCTCCACCTCGTACCGCCAGATCTTGGCGGCGGCCGGGCCGAAGACCCGGCAGCGGAACGCGCCCGTCACCTCGATGAAGTCCCGCGGTTCGAGGCCGCGCACGATCTCCGCCACCCCGGGATCGAACGTGACGCAAGGAATGCTGTCGGTGAGAGCCGGGCCTCGCCGGTGCCTGCGCCGGCGGCGGACGATGACGCGCCACTTCGTGGCCATGTCGCCGCTCGGCATCGCGTATTCCTCGACCGCCGCCGACAGCCGCCCCACCAGCACGACCTCGTTCCGATCCATTGTCGTCCTCCCGTTTGCGTTCCGGAGGAGATCACTCTCTACGATGAAGGGAAGCCCGGATCGATGCGAACGTCGTTCTGGGGATGACGGATGTACGCGCGGGAGTGCCTGTGGACAACATCACCGCACTAGGCGGCGACGTCTATGAGATCGACACCAAAATGGCCGGATACGCGGGCATCACCGCCGGCTACCTGATCCTGGGAGATCGGCCGTGCCTGGTGGAGACGGGCACCTCGACCTCGTCCCCCGTGGTGCGCGACGCGCTCGCCTCGCTCGGCGTCGGCCCGGACGACCTGGCCACGGTGGTGGTGACCCATATCCACCTCGACCATGCGGGCGGTGTGGGGGACATCGCGAAGTTCTTCCCGTCCGCGCAGGTGGCGGTACATGAGAAGGGCGCACGCCATCTGGCCGATCCGTCGCGTCTGATGGCCAGCGCCCGGATGGTCTGGGGTGACCAGCTCGACACTCTCTTCGGCGAGCTGTCCCCCACCGAGGCCGAGCGCATCGTCGCCCTGGGCGACACCGGAGCCATCGACCTGGGCAACGGCCGCACGCTGAGCAGCCATTACTCGCCCGGCCACGCCAAGCACCACGTCGGCCTGATCGACTCCGCCACCGGAGATCTCTATGTCGGCGACGCCGCGGGCGTGTATCTGCCTCAGACCGGCGACCTGCGCCCCGCCACGCCGCCGCCGGACTTCGACCTTCAGACGGCCCTCGACTCGATCGCCCTGTTCCAGGCACTTGGCCCGCAACGATTGCTGTTCAGCCACTACGGACCGGTCGGCGCCGTCCAGGAGACCCTTGAGCGATCCGCCGAAGAGCTCCGGGTCTGGGTGGATCTCACCCGCCAGGCACACTCCGAGGGCCTCGACCTCGATCACGCGGTCGCCATGGTCCGCGACCGCACCAAGGAGCGCTACACCGCCCTGCAGTCGGACGACGTGACGGCCGAGCAGTTCGAACTGCTGAGCGGCGCCCCGTCGAACGTCGCGGGCATCCTCCACTGGCTCAACCGCGTCGAACGATGACGACCGGCCGACCACGCCCCATGTGACACAAAAACTCCGCCGTACCCCTGAGGATCAGGGGTACGGCGGAGCGGCAACACTTACTCGTCGTTCTTCTTCGGACGGTCCTGTGCGGATTCGTCCGTCTCGACCTCCAGCACGTCACCGAAGTTCGGCTCGATGAACGCGGGCGTGATCCCCGGCGTCCCGGCCTCCACCGGCTCCGCTTCCTCGCCACTGTCGGCGGGCTCGCCCGCCTCCGGCTCGGCAGCCTCAGCAGCGACGGCGTCCTCCGGCTCGACGACAGGCTCGGCAGGTTCGACAGGTTCGTCAGCCGCGGCGGGCTCGGCGGCCTCGGGCTCCAGGAGGTCGTCCGCCTCGGCCAGGGCCTCGTCGTCCTCTTCCTCCTCCTCGGCCAGCTTGCCCACCTCAGCGGCACCGGCGTCGTCGAAGTCGTCCTCGGAGTCGAGGTCCTCCTCGTAGTCCTCCTCGACGTCCTCGATGACGGCTCCGGTGAGCTCGGCGTAGCGCTCGGCCGCGTCCGTCTCGCCGTCCTCGTCGAAGGCCATCGCACGGGCGAACCAGTCGGTCGCCGCCTCCTGGTGCCCGGCGTCGGCCAGGGCGTCCGCATAGGCGAACGCGAGACGCGCCGACCACGGCTTGGGCTGCGGGTCGCGCAGCTCAGGCAGGCGCTGGAGGGTGATCACGGCCGCGTCCTGCTGGCCGAGGTCACGCCGGGCGCCCGACTCGACGATGGTCAGCTCGATGCGTCCGGCCCGGTCAAGGCGCTCGGCCTCCGGCGAACGCACGAGGTCGATCGCCCGCTCCGGACGGCCCAGACCGCGCTCGCAGTCGGCCATGACCGGCAGGTACGCGTCCGACCCCGTCATCCTCCTGGCCGCACGCAGGTCGCTGAGCGCCTCGGAGAAGTGTCCGGCCCGATAGGCGACGATGCCCGCAGCCTCACGTACGACACCGATGCGAGCGGCGAACCGGCGCGCCACCTTGGTGTGTTCGTGCGCCTTGTCGGGGTCGTCCTCCTCAAGGGCGCGCTCAGCGGCGACCAGGTGCCTGCCGACCAGGTCGGAGAGGTCACCGGGCAGCGAACGCAGCTCCTCGCGCACTTCCTTGTCGAGCTCTTCCGCGGTGATGTCCGGCGCCACCTCGGGCAGCCTCTCGCGCTGCGGGGCGTCGGCGTCGCGGTCGTCCCGGCCGTACCTGGCGCGGGTGCCGCCGCCCGGACGCTCCCCGCGATCGTCACGCGAGAACGGACGCGACTCACGGTAGCCGCCGCCCTCGCGACGCGGCCCGTAGGAGTCGTCGCGGCGCGGGCCACGGTCGTAGCCACCCTCGCGACGCGGACCCCGGTCGAACCCCTCACGACGCTGCCCGCCGCCGCGGTCGTCACGGAACCCGCCCTCTCGACGCGGCCCCCCTTCGCGACGCGGACCCCGGTCGAAGCCTTCACGACGCGGCCCCCGGTCGAAACCCTCACCGCGGGGACCACGCTCGGAGCCCTCACCACGAGGACCACGGTCATAGCCTTCCCGGCGCGGGCCCCGGTCACCGAAGCGGTCGTCGCGGCGCTCACCGTACCCGCCGCCCTCTCGACGCGGGCCCCGGTCCTGGTACGGACGGCTGTCGCCGCCCTCACGGCGAGGCCCGCGATCGAAGCCTTCACGACGCGGACCACGGTCGAAGCCCTCGCGACGCGGCCCACGGTCACCGTAGCCACCGCCCTCGCGACGCGGCCCCTGCTCGAAGCCCTCACGACGCGGACCACGGTCGAAACCTTCACGACGCGGCCCGCGGTCACCGTAGCCACCGCCCTCACGGCGCGGTCCACGGTCGCCATAGCCGCCGCCCTCACGCCGAGGTCCGCGGTCCTGGAAGGGACGACGCTCGTCGCCCTCTCGACGCGGCCCGCGATCGAAGCCTTCACGGCGAGGGCCACGGTCGAAGCCCTCGCGACGCGGCCCACGGTCACCGTAGCCACCGCCCTCACGGCGCGGCCCACGGTCCTGGTACGGACGGCTGTCGCCACCCTCACGACGCGGGCCCCGGTCCTGGTACGGACGGCTATCGCCGCCCTCACGGCGCGGCCCACGATCATCCCGGTCCCGGTAAGGACGACGCTCGTCACCCTCACGACGCGGCCCGCGATCGAAGCCCTCGCGACGCGGCCCACGGTCACCGTAGCCACCGCCCTCACGACGCGGCCCACGGTCAAAACCTTCACGACGCGGCCCGCGGTCGCCATACCGGCTCTCGCGGCGCTCGCCGTAGCTGCCTCCGCCTTCACGGCGGTCACCGTAGCCGCCCTCGCGGCGGGGTCCGCGGTCGTCCCGGTCGCGATAGGGGCGGCCCTCGTCCCGGGGACCGCCCTCGCGCCGCGGCGCACGCTCGTCGCGGGAACCCTCCGCGCCTCGGGGCGCCCTGTCCTCGCGGTTGTACGGCCGGGGCCGGCCCTCTGAACGGAACGGACGATCGCCACCGGAATCACGCCCGCGAGAGCCGTATCCGCCAGTCCTGCCGCCGCTGGAGCGCCTGTCCCCGTAGTCGCCGCGCTCGCGCTGTCCGCCGTCCGATCCGTTATCTCTGTTCACTTCTGGTCCATTTCGTTGGCTCACTCAGCGGACTCACAACGGCGGTCCACCGTGGCTGGTCGCCGCCCGCCCTCGGGCCTTACGCGACGAAGGCCACCCGTGGGGGTGGCCCGCTCCCCCCAGCCTAGCAAGCCCCTGACCGTTACCGAGCCCTCCAGCCACCCACGACCATTCGACCAACCGCCCACAGAACGACGCTCACCAGAAAGACGCGACGAAAGTCTCCTCAGGAGTATCTGGCGGACGTTCTCGTGCACGTGCCCCCGGAGGCATTGGAGGAAGCCTCGCAACGATTGTTCGGCTGGCGAGAGGGTGGCACCTTACAACTGTTGTGCGCCAGGCATGCCGAAAGAAGTCTCTGCTCTGATGCACCCCGCCGGAAGGAAACGGAACACCATCTAGAGCATTGCTCCTCGTTCCTTGCAGGACAGGCGGCCGCGAGGCATTGTCGGTTCAACCTCGTGCACGGCCATTAGCTCACCACCATCTTCCAAGGCCCGCTCACGAAGCAAATGAAACGTTGCCGGCGCGGATAACGCGTCGACATATGGGGCTGATCTCTTACAGCGCACCGGCTCGCGGTGTTCGCGAACCGGTTGGGATTGACGCGACTGGCTCCCCCTGTCACACCAGAGCCAACCCCAGGGGCGCGCTGCGGGGCCCCGTACCTCTTCATCGAAGAAGGTGTACAACGCAAAGAAGCCCCACACGATCCGTGTGGGGCTTCTTTGAAAGATTGTCCGGCGGTGACCTACTCTCCCACACCCTCCCGAGTGCAGTACCATCGGCGCAGAGAAGCTTAACTTCCGGGTTCGGAATGTAACCGGGTGTTTCCTTCTCGCCATAACCGCCGTAACTCTATGAAACTGTCAAGCGGATTGCCGCTTGCTGTTTCAGAATTGCATAGTGGACGCGGGCAAGAATTTCCTTGGTGTGGCGCAGCTCCGGACCCGGCGAAGAGTAACAGAGCGCAGCACACACCAAAGCATTATGCTTTGTGGTCAAGTCCTCGGCCTATTAGTACCGGTCAGCTCCACACGTTACCATGCTTCCACCTCCGGCCTATCAACCCGGTCGTCTACCGGGAGCCTTAC